>NZ_JBIAUC010000004.1:0-560957 GCF_042892355.1 Streptomyces sp. NPDC001796
ATGGACCCGGTCTACGGCTACCAGGTCACCAACGTGGAGGCGTCGATGTCGTCGCCGTCCTCGCTGCTGCACTGGACCCGGCGCATGATCGAGATTCGCAAGCAGAACCCGGCCTTCGGCCTGGGCTCCTACACCGAGTTGTCGTCCTCGAACCCGGCCGTGCTCGCCTTCCTGCGGGAGTACAAGGACGACCTGGTGATGTGCGTGCACAACTTCTCCCGGTTCGCGCAGCCCACCGAACTGGACCTGCGCCAGTTCGAAGCCCGGCACCCGGTGGAACTGATCGGCGGGGTCCGCTTCCCCGCCATCGGAGAACTGCCCTACCTGCTCACCCTCGCAGGCCACGGCTTCTACTGGTTCCGCCTCCGCAAGGACGTCGCCTAGTCGTCCGGTCGGGGCGGTTTCCACCGCCCCGACCGGGGCACGCAGGCAAGTAACCCCCCGACCGTCCCCGGGGAAAGGACGCACGCCATGCCGGAAGCCGTCATCCGTCCCACCGCGACCCACCCCGGCCTGCTCGCCTCCCTCGATCCGCTGCTGCGGGAGTGGTTGCCGCGGCAGCGCTGGTTCGCGGGCAAGGGACGGCCGGTCACCGGGTTCTCCCTGGTGGCGGCCACCGACCTGCTGCCCCCCGGCGGCCCGCTGGGCCTGGTCCACCTGCTCGTGCGGGCGCACCAGCCGGACACCCCGGCGCCCGGCGCCCTGCCCCGCCCCGGGGACTGCTACCAGCTGCTGATAGGCGTCCGTGAGGCGCTGCCCCCGCACCTCGCACCCGCGCTCGTCGGGCATCTGGAGGACGGCCCGCTGGCAGGACGGACCGTCTACGAGGCGCTGTACGACCCGCGGGCCGCCACCGTGCTCCTGGAGGCGATCCGCAGCCGCGCCCACGTCGGCCCGCTGCGCTTCGAGGGGGACACCCGCCAGGAGATACGGGAGGGGCTCGCCCCGCGGCTGGTCACCTCCGAGCAGTCGAACTCCTCGATCGTCTACGGAGATACGTTCATCCTCAAGCTCCTGCGTCGCGTTCTGCCGGGCGTCAACCCCGACCTAGAACTCCCGCTGGCCCTAGCGCGCGAGGGCTGCCCCCGGGTGCCCGCCCCGGCCGGCTGGCTGCTCGCCGACCTGGACGACCTCGAGGACCCGTACGTCCTGGCCGTGCTGCAGCCGTATGTGCGGGGCGCGACGGACGGCTGGGAGCTGGCGCTGCGCGAGCTGGCCAAGGGGGAGGACTTCACCGCCGAGGCGCGGGCGCTCGGGCGGGCGACCGCCGAGGTGCACACGGCGCTGGCCCGCGCCCTGCCCACGGTCACCCTCGGCCACACCCAGACAGGGCTGCTGGTCGACGGCATGACCGAGCGGCTGGAGGCGGCGGCCCAGGCGGTGCCCGCGCTGCGGCCGTACACGCCCCGGCTGCGCTCCGCGTTCGAGGCACTGGGCGACCTCGCGGCCGAGGGGCGGGTGTGGACCGCCCAGCGCGTGCACGGCGACCTGCACCTGGGGCAGTGCCTGCGCTCGCCGTCCGGGGACTGGTCACTGATCGACTTCGAGGGAGAGCCCTCGAAGCCGCTCGCCGAGCGCCGGATGCCGCAGCCGGTGGCGCGGGACATCGCCGGAATGCTGCGCTCCTTCGACTACGCGGCATACTCGGCCGTCCCGGCGGACCCGGAGTGGGCCACGGAGTGCCGGGCCGCCTACTGCTCCGGTTACGCGGAGGTCGCCGGGCGCGATCCGCGCACCGAACCGGTACTGCTGCGCGCGTTCGAGACGGACAAGGCCGTCTACGAAGTCGTGTACGAGGCCCGCCACCGGCCCGACTGGCTTCCGGTCCCGATGGCGGCGATACGCCGCCTGTCCGCCGACCCCACACCATGACCCACCATCGCCTGCCGAGGAGGCCCCGTCCGTGACCCCCCGTCCTCCGTCCGACGACAGCACGAAGAAGAGCGCCGAGGGCCGGCCGACGGCCGCTGCGCAGAAGGCGACAGCGGCTGCCTCAGAGCCGCCGACGGCCGGGAAGAAGAAGGCGGTGGCGAAGAAGGCGGCGACCGGGGCGAAGAAGGCCACGGCGAAGAAGGCGGTCGCGAAGAAGGCCGTCGCGAAGACACCGGTCGCGGAGCTGAAGGAGACCGCCGCCGACAGCGGGAGCACGGCGGCGAAGAAGGCACCGGCCGGCACAGCGCCGGCGAAGAAGGCACCCGCCAGGAAGACGGCGACGAAGAAGACGGCAGCCGGGAAGACTGTGGCGAAGAAGGTCGCCGCGAAGAAGGTGGCCGAGAAGACGACGGCGGCCGAGCTGGTCGCCGACAAGGCGGTGGCTGAGAAGGCACCGGCCGGCACAGCGCCGGCGAAGAAGGCGCCGGCCAAGAAGACGGCGACCAAGGCGGCCAAGGCGACGGTGGCGAAGGCACCCGCCAGGAAGACGGCGACCAAGAAGACGGCAGCCGGGAAGACGGCCGTGAAGGAAGTCGCCGCGGAGAACGTGACCGCGCAGAAGGTCGCTGCGGCGGACCCCTTGGCCGCCGTGGCCGGGTCTCCCGCACTCGCGGCCGGGGACCGTGAGCGGCTGCTCGCCGGCACCCACCACGACCCGCACTCCGTCCTCGGCGCGCACCTCGTGCCGGGCGGTGTCGCCTTGCGTGCCTTCCGGCCGTACGCGCTGTCCGTGACGGTCGTCGCCGGGGATGTGCGGACCGAGCTGCACGACGACGGGGACGGCTTCTTCTCCGGACTTCTGCCGCTGCCGGACGTGCCCGAGTACCGGCTGCTGGTCGAGTACGAGGGAACGGTCCAGGACACCGAGGACGCGTACCGTTTCCTGCCCACGCTGGGCGACCTCGACCTGCACCTGATCGGCGAGGGACGCCACGAGGAACTGTGGAAGGCCCTCGGGGCCCACCCCATGACCCACCAGGGCGTGACCGGCACCCGCTTCACGGTGTGGGCGCCGAACGCACGGGGCGTGCGCGTGGCCGGCAGCTTCAACTTCTTCGACGGCACCGGCTTCCCGATGCGCTCGCTCGGCTCGACCGGGGTGTGGGAGCTGTTCGTGCCCGGTATCGGCGAGGGCGAGCTGTACAAGTTCGAGATCACCCGCCCCGACGGATCCAGGACGCTGCGCGCCGACCCGCTGGCCCGCCGCACGGAGGCCCCGCCGAACACGTCCTCGGTCGTGTGCGCCTCGCACCACACGTGGGGGGACTCGCAGTGGATGGCCGGGCGGGGTGAGCGGCCGGTGCACGAGGCGCCGTTCTCGGTGTACGAGGTGCACCTGCCGTCCTGGCGGCCGGGGCTTACGTACCGGCAACTGGCCGAGCACTTGCCGGGGTACGTCAAGGAGCTGGGCTTCACCCACGTCGAGCTGATGCCGATCGCCGAGCACCCCTTCGGCGGGTCCTGGGGCTACCAGGTCACCGGCTTCTACGCGCCCACCGCCCGCCTGGGCACCCCCGACGACTTCAAGTACCTCGTCGACGCCCTCCACCAGGCCGGCATCGGCGTCCTGATGGACTGGGTACCGGCCCACTTCCCTCGCGACGACTGGGCGCTGGCCGAGTTCGACGGACGCCCGCTGTACGAGCACCAGGACCCGCTGCGCGCGGCCCACCCCGACTGGGGGACCCTGGAGTTCGACTACGGGCGGCGCGAGGTGCGCAACTTCCTGGTCGCCAACGCCGTGTACTGGTGCGAGGAGTTCCACATCGACGGCCTGCGCGTGGACGCGGTCGCCTCCATGCTCTACCTCGACTACTCCCGCGAGCCCGGCCAGTGGACCCCGAACGAGCACGGCGGCCGGGAGAACCTCGACGCGGTCGCGTTCCTGCAGGAGATGAACGCGACCGTCTACCGCCGCTGCCCCGGCGTGGTCACGATCGCCGAGGAGTCCACCGCCTGGGACGGCGTGACCCGGGCGACACACCACCGGGGGCCCAGCGGCTTCGGCGGACTCGGCTTCGGGCTGAAGTGGAACATGGGCTGGATGCACGACTCGCTGGAGTACATGGCCCACGACCCGATCCACCGCACGTACCACCACAACGAGATGACGTTCTCGATGGTGTACGCCTACAGCGAGAACTACGTCCTGCCGATCTCCCACGACGAGGTGGTGCACGGGAAGCGGTCACTGGTGTCGAAGATGCCGGGGGACTGGTGGCAGCAGCGGGCGAACCTCCGTGCGTATCTGGGCTTCATGTGGGCCCACCCCGGCAAGCAACTCCTCTTCATGGGACAGGAGTTCGCGCAGGGAGCGGAGTGGTCGGAGGCGCACGGACCGGACTGGTGGCTGCTGGACCCGGAGTACGGGGCGGAGGCGGACCACCGGGGCGTGCGGGACCTGGTCCGCGACCTCAACACCGTGTACCGCGGCACGCCGGCGCTGTGGGAGCGGGACACCGAACCGTCCGGCTTCAGCTGGGTGGTGGGCGATGCGGCGGACGACAACGTGGTGGCCTTCCTGCGCCACGACGCGGAGGGGAGCCCGCTGCTGGCGGTTTCCAACTTCTCCCCCGTGGTCCGCCACGACTACCGCCTGGGCGTGCCCGACGACGTCCCGGCCTGGCACGAGGTGCTGAACACGGACGCGGCGGCGTACGGCGGCAGCGACGTACGCAACCCGGGCCCCGTGAAGCCGGAACCCACGCCGTGGCACGGCCGTGCGGCCAGCCTGCGCCTGACGCTGCCGCCCCTGGCAACGCTCTGGCTCCGCCCGGCCTAGGTTCTCGCCCCCGCCGCCCTTACCCGTCCCGCCTCCGGGGGCTCCCCCTTCACCTCACCGGGGCTCCGCCCGCGGCCCCGGCGGGGACCACGTCCCGTGCACCCCTTCGCGGTGCTCCGTCCCCGCACTCCGCTGGGGCGGAGCCCGAGACCCTGTCCGGGGCCGCCCCCCCCTGGACCCCGCTCCTCACCCGCCAGAGGCTGAATTCCAGCCCGCCCGTCGTGTGAGGACGAGGCCGTAGGCCGACAGCGGGGGTCTGGGGGCGCAGCCCCCAGGGACGGGAAGGGCAGGGGCGGCGGGGGCTGAGACACCCTCCCCGTCGGCTCAGCGGCTGCCGGACATCAACCTCCGCAGCCCCGCCAGCAACCCCCTCGCCTCCCGCTCCACAGCGCGCGGCTTCTCCGGGGGTTCCGAGGGGCCTCCGGAAGAGCCACGCGCACCCGGCAGCGGCACCTCCCCGTGCAACTCGTAGCGGATCGGCAGCAGCCGCAGCCCCCGCACGACCGGACCCGACCGCCACGGCAACTGATCGGGCGGCAACGTCAGCTCCGCCTGGGCGAAGTGCTCGAAGACCCGCCCCACCGCCGTAGTCACGATCATCCCGCCCAGCTCCCGTGCCGCACTGGGGCACTGGTGCTGCCCCGCCCCCCACCCCAGATGCGCCCGCGTACTGATCGTCGAGTCCACCGACGAGGACGAGTCGAGCGCCAGCAGGTCCCGGTGCGCGGCCGCCGCCGACGGCGACACCGCGTCGCCCGCGCGGATCCAGAAGTTGCCCAGCCGCACGTCCCTCGCCGCGAAGCGGAAGCACATGTTGGCCACCGGCGGATTGACCAGCGCCGCCCGGTTCACCGTCTCCCCCAGATGCCCGGCCGACAGACCGTGCCGCACGGTGGCGTTGCCCCGCAGCACCTCCAGGAGCGTGTTCAGCACCATGTTCCCGGTGACGTCGTTGAGGTAGACCGCGTTCATGAACAGCTCCCGGCCCAGCTGTTCGTCCGACAGGTCGGGATCGGCCAGCAGCATGTACGAGGTCAGGTCGTCGCCGGGCCGCGCCCGGCGCTGCGCCGCCAGTCGGGTCATGGCCGTGAGCGCCCTGCCCGTCGCCGCCCCCGCGGCCGGCCCTCCGTCCAGCATCCGCCACAGGTCCATGACCAGTTCGTCGCCCAGCTCCACCGGGCAGCCGAACAGCCGCGTCGTCACCATCAGCAGCAACGGCCGTGTGTACTGCGCCCCGAGGTCCGCGAACCCCGTCGGCCCCGACTCGGCGGCCAGCAGGCCGATCAGTTCGTCGGCGTAGCGGGCGACGGCGGCCCGCAGCTCCCAGCCCTGCGGCGTGTGCCCGTCCTGGAAGGGGCGCAGCGCCGAGTGGTGGGTGCGGCGGGCCGCCCCGTGTTCGTCGTCGTCCATGAACATCGTCTGCCGCACCTCGTAGCCCGCGAGCAGCGGCCAGTCCGCCGGGAGCCACCCCTGCGCCCGGGCCCGCCAGTACCGTACGTCCCGCCGCCACACGCTCTCGTCCCGCAGCACCTGAAGGACCTCGCGGTAGCCGAGCACCAGCCACACGGGCACCCCCATCAGCCCGACCGGCGCGACCGGGCCGTAGGTGCGCCGCAACCGCTCGTACACGCCCTCGGGGTCGGCGTCGAACTCCGAGGTGAGCAGCGGTGGTACCGGCAGCGAGGCGAGCGACGGGCTGTCGGCCGGCGCGGTCGCGTACGGTTGGGCGTCCATACCGACACGCATACCGCACCGGACGTGCACAGTCGGTGATCACAACATGAACTGTTACGCCCCGGTGATCTCCGTTTCCGTTGCGTTCGGTCGCGCGTCGTCCGCGTCCTGCAGTGCCGCCGCCAGTGGCTTCGGCAGCTCACCGCTGTGCACCACGCCCAGCCGCTGCGTCGCCCGCGTGAGCGCCACATAGAGGTCGCTCGTGCCGTAACGCCCCGGCTCCACCACCAGGACGGAGTCGAACTCCAGGCCCTTGGCCTGGCGCGGGTCGAGCAGGACCACGGTCCGGGTCAGGTCCGGTTCGCCGCCCGCGGTCACCCCGTCGAACCGCGCGGCCAGCGCCCGGTGCAGCTCGCGCGGGGCGATCACCGCAAGCCGGCCCTCGGCGGGGGTGAGTTCGGCGACCGCCTTCGCCACCGTGCCGGGCAGGTCGTCCTCCGCGCGGCGCGCCCACGGCCGTACGCCCGTGGAACGGACCGAGCTCGGCGGTTCGAAGCCGGGGTGCTCCGCCCGGACCACGGCCGCCGCGACTTCCATGATCTCGGCGGGCGTGCGGTAGTTGACGCCGAGCCGGGTGTGCTCCCAGCGGTCCTCGACGTAGGGCGCGAGGATCTTGGACCAGGAGCCGACCCCGCCGGCCTCGGACGTCTGCGCCGGGTCCCCGACCAGGGTCATCGAGCGGGTCGGGCAGCGCCGCATCAGCAGCCGCCAGGCCATCGGCGACAGTTCCTGCGCCTCGTCGACGATGATGTGCCCGAAAGCCCAGGTGCGGTCGGCCGCGGCGCGCTCGGCGGCGCTGCGGTGGTCGGCCTCCTCCTGCCGCTCGGCGAACCGTTCGGCGTCGATGATGTCGTGCGCGGACAGGACTTCCGACGCTTCCGGGTCACTGTCCTCCTTGTCCTCGAACTCGTACGTCCGGGAGGCGTACGACACGTCCAGCACGCCCTGCGCGTACGACACCTGCGCCTCGCGCTCGCGTTCGGCGCGGGCGCGGGCCGACCGGTCGTCCTCGCCGAGGAGTTCGGCCGCCTCGTCGAGCAGCGGGATGTCGGCCGTCGTCCAGGCGCGGGTGACCGGGCGGCGGATGACGGCCGCGTCCTCGTCGGACACGTGGCCCTCCGGGTCGGCGAGGAAGTCGGCGACCAGTCGCTGCGGGGTCAGGCGCGGCCACAACTGGTCGATCGCGGACCAGACCTCCGGGTTCTCGGCCAGTTCGTCGCGGATCTGGGTGATGTCGCTCGCGTCGAGGAGGTTCGAGCCGTCGTACGGGTCGGTGCCGATCCGTTCGGCGACCATGTCCGTCAGCGTGTTGAGGATGTGGCCCTCGAAGTGCTCGCGCGCCGCGTTGTGCGGCAGCTTCGCGACGCGGGTGCGTTCGCGGGCCACGTTCACGAGCCCGTCGTCGAGCAGCAGGACGTCCCGGTCGTGCTCGATGGCGATGACCGGGTCGGGCAGCGCCTGCCGGTCCGCGACGACCCGTGCGAGCACGTCGGCCATCTCGGCGCGGCCCTTCACGGCGGCCGCCTCGGGCCTGTCGGTGGCGGTGGCCTTCACGCCGGGGAACAGCTCGCCCACCGTGGCGAGCAGTACGCCGGTCTCGCCGAGGGAGGGCAGCACCTCGCCGATGTAGCCGAGGAACGCCGGGTTCGGGCCGACGATGAGGACGGCGCGGCGGGCGAGCAGTTCCCGGTGCTCGTAGAGGAGGTAGGCCGCGCGGTGCAGCGCGACGGCCGTCTTGCCGGTGCCCGGGCCGCCCTCCACCACCAGCACGCCCCGGTGGGGTGCGCGGATGATGCGGTCCTGGTCGGCCTGGATGGTCCGGACGATGTCGCTCATCCGGCCGGTGCGGGCCGCGTTGAGCGCGGCGAGCAGCACGTCGTCCCCGGCGGGGTCCTCGTGCCCGGTGCGCTCGCGGTCGGCGACGTCGAGGTGCTCGTCGTGCAGGGCCGTGACCCGGCGGCCCTCGGTGGAGATGTGACGGCGTCGGCGCAGGCCCATCGGGGTGTGCCCGGTGGCCAGGTAGAAGGGGCGGGCGACCTCGGCCCGCCAGTCGATCAGGATCGGCGTGCGCTCGGCGTCGTCGGCGCGCAGCCCGATACGGCCGATGTGGTGGCTCGTCCCGGAGGTGAGGTCGATACGGCCGAAGCACAGCGAGCCGTCCACGGCGTTCAGCGCGGCCAGCAGGCCCGAGCGTTCGGCGACGAGGATGTCCCGTTCCAGGCGGGCCTGCATGGGCTTGTCGCCCTGGGCGAGGGCGTCCCCGACGGAGACCTCGGTGTCGCCGCGCAGCACGTCCACGCGTGCGTACAACCCGTCGATGAATTCCTGCTCGTGCCGCAATTCATCGTCCGGAAATTCGGTGTTTGACAATTCAGCTCCCGCCCGGATATACTGTGCTCACTGAACTTCTCCGCGACCCTGTTCATTGGAAGTCGCGAACCCCTGAATATACGCACAGAAATCCCCCGAGCGCAATTACTCGGGGGATTTCGGCTATGCGGGCACAACGTCACAGCACGTCGGACAGCTCCTCCAGCAGGCGCCGCTTGGGCCGCGCCCCCACCATCGCCTTCACGGGCTCACCGTTCCGGAAGACCATGAAGGTCGGCATCGACAGCACCTTGTAGGCGTTCGTCGTCTCCGGATTGGTGTCCACATCCAGTTGGACCACCTTGAGCCGGTCGCCCTCCTCGAAAGCCAGGGAGCTGAGCACCGGCCCCATCTGCCGGCACGGCGGGCACCAGTCGGCGGTGAACTCCACCAGCACCGGCAGATCGGATGCGAGCACCTCCGCCCCGAAATCCGCGTCCGTCACCTCGGCCACACCATTCGCCTTGATCACCGCTCCTGCCCTCCCAGCTCGCACAGCGGTTCCGGACCTCCCGGAACCAGCGCCTCGGCGGCCAGTCCGTCGCGGGCCTGCTCGGCGCGCGCCAGCTGTCCGGCGACCTTCTCCCGCACCGACCGCAGCTCCCCGATCAACGCGTCCAGTTCGTCCAGCTTGCGCCGGTAGACCGCGAGCGACGCCGGGCACGAGTCGCCCTCCGGGTGCCCGGCCCGCAGACACTCCACGAAGGGCCGTGTCTCCTCCAGGTCGAACCCGAAGTCCTGCAGGGTGCGGATCTGCTGGAGCAGCCGCAGGTCGCGCTCGTCGTAGGTGCGGTATCCGTTGCCGCTGCGCCGCGCGGGCAGCAGCCCCCGCGACTCGTAGTACCGCAGGGTCCGCGTGGTGGTCCCGGCCCGCGCCGCCAGCTCGCCGATTCGCATGTCCGCGACGGTAATCCTTGACGCCGACGTCAGGGCAAGGCCGCGGGCAGGGCAACGCCGCCGGCGGTCACGCGGATCCCGGGAAAAAATCCCGCCACTCCCCCGGCGCGCACCGATGAGTCCGGCCCGGCCCGGCAGTCTCATCTGTGACAGGACCGGCGACGGCGGACGGACGGACCCATGACCACCCTGCACCACCTCCTGAAGACGTACATCGACAAGGACTGGGCGCCGGGCGCCGTGGCCCTGGTGGAGCGGCACGGCCGTACGGAGACCGCGGCGGTCGGCTCCCTCGACGCCACCGGCGCGCAGCCGATGGCGCCCGATGCGATCTTCCGTCTCGCCTCGATCACCAAGCCCCTCGTGGCCGCCGCCGTGATGACCCTCGTGGAGGACGGCACCCTCGCCCTCGACGCCCCGGTCGCCGTCTGGATCCCGGAGCTGGCCCACCCCACCGTGGTGCGCACCCCCGCCGGTCCGATCGACGACGTGGTGCCCGCCTCCCGGCAGATCACCGTCCAGGACCTGCTGACCTTCCGCGCGGGGTACGGCTTCCCGTCGGACTTCTCCCTGCCCCAGGTCAAAGCCCTGTTCGAGGTGCAGAAGCCCGGCGCGGATCCGCGCGCGCTCCCCGACCCGGACACCTGGGTCGCGGAGCTGGCCCGCCTGCCGCTGCTGTACCAGCCGGGCGAGGCCTGGCTGTACCACACCTGCTCCGACCTCCAGGGCGTGCTGATCGCCCGGGCGACCGGCCGTCCACTGCCCGAGGTGCTGGCCGAGCGGATCCTCGAGCCGCTGGGCATGACCGACACCGCCTTCGAGGTGCCGGCCAGCAAGCGCGACCGCCTCACCACCGCCTACCGCCCCGACGGCACGGGCGGCCTGAAGGTCATCGACACCCCGGACGGCGCCTGGAGCACCCTGCCCGCGTTCCCGTCCGGCGGGGGCGGACTCGTCGGTACGGCCGCCGACTGGCTGGCCTTCGCCCGCATGCTGCTGGCCGGCGGGACCACGCCCGACGGCCGCCGTGTCCTCGCCGCGGAGTCGGTGCGCCGGATGACCACCGACCATCTCACCCCGGCGCAGCGCGCGACGGCCGCCCTGTTCCTCGAGGGACAGGGGTGGGGCTACGGCGGCTCGGTGGACATCGCGGCCTCCGATCCATGGACCGTCCCCGGCCGCTACGGCTGGATCGGCGGCACCGGCACCAGCGCCCACCTCGTCCCGGCCACCGGGACGGTCGCGATCCTGCTCACCCAGCGCACGATGGAGAGCCCGACCCCGCCCGCCCTGATGCGCGACTTCTGGCGGTACGCGGCCGGGACGTCATGAGGTGCCGGGGCAGGGCCGAGGGCGGCGGGACGCCCGGAGCGACCGCGACGGTTCAGGGCGTGAGCAGGATCCCCGCCGACTCCTCCACCTCCAGCAGGGAGGCGCTCCGCCGCTCCTCCTCGAACGCCTTGCGGCCGCCGCGCAGCCCGAACAGGCGCTTGGCGAACGCGATGTAGAGGACCGCGAGGATGTTGAGGATCAGGGTGGCGATCTTCAGGCCGCTGATGTGCTCGGTGAGTTCGTACACCTCCAGCGGCAGGAAGGCCGCGGTGGCGACGACCGTCAGGTACTCCGCCCAGCGCTTGGCGTACCACAGGCCGACCGCCTCGACCAGCTCGATCAGCGCGTAGGCCAGCAGCAGCCCGGCCACCAGGATCAGCGTGGAGTGCCGGTAGCCGAAGGACTTCTGGATGGTGCCGACCACGGGCGAGTGGTCGAGGTCGTAGTGGAAGTGCCGGAAGACCGGCCGGAAGACCTCCAGGTATTCGTTGAACAGCCGCCGCACCGCGTCCTGGCTGTTGCTGAACCTCCACACCGCCACCGCGACCAGCACGATGAACACCCCGCGAACGGCCCGCTCGACGGCCAGGAAGCGCAGGATGAACAGGTCGCGCAGCACCTTGCCGCGCGGCACGAGCGGGGCGTCGCCGGCCGGCCCCGAGCCGTGCGGCTCGCCGAGTACGAAGTCGCCGCACCGCAGGCAGCGCCACACGTCCCCGAGCGCGGTCTGGGCGTGCAGCCGGATCCGCAGCCGGGGGTCGTCCGGCGCGTAGGTCACATGCCCGCGGCGCGCGCAGGTGCGCCGGTCCCAGTCGATCTTCATGCCCCCGTGCCTCCCACATGACGGTGCCGTGCCGGTCGTTCCGGCACGGCACGGTAGTGCATGTCCTACGAGACGTAGGGGCAGGGCGCGGGGTTCCCGTCGAGGTCAGTGGCGTTCGGCAGTGACGAGGTCCCGCTCCTCGGCCTGCCCCTCGGCCTGCTCCTCGGCAGGCTGCCCGGGGCGGCCCTTGCGCGGCAGCAGCGCGGCGACCAGGACGGTGCCGACCCCGAGGACCACCGCGCCGACCAGGCTGGTGTGGGCGACCGCGTCCGCGAAGGACGATCCGACCGCGTCGGCCATCTGCCGGGCGCCGTCCGCGAGCTGGCCTGCCTGTGCCTTGAGCTGTGCGGCCTGCTGGGGGCTGCCCGCGTGCGCGGCCTGCTCGGCGAGCTGCCGGGCCTTGTCGCCGATGCCCTGGGCCACCGCGTATCCGGCGCCGACGGAGTCCTGCGCGGTGTCCAGCGTGTTCGCCGGGAGCCGGCTGCCCGCGGTGGCGTCGGCCAGGTGCGAGGAGTAGGAGTTGGCGAGCACCGAGCCGAGGAGGGCGATGCCGAGCGAGCCGCCGAGTTCGATGGAGGTGTCGTTCACCGCGCCCCCGACGCCCAGCTCGGCCTCCGGGAACGACCCCATGATCGCGTCGGTGCAGGGGGAGAGCGCCAGGCCGATCGCCAGGCCCAGGATCACCAGGGGCAGCACGAAGTCGCCGTAGGTCGATCCGGCGTCGACGCGGGTGAGCAGCGCGAGCGCCGCCGTGCCGCCGACCATGCCCGCGGTGACGGTGATCCTCATGCCGACGCGCGGGGTGAGGAACCCGGTCAGCGCCGAGCCCACGAACACGGCTCCGGCGAGCGGCAGCATGCGCACACCGGTCTGCAGGGCGTCGTAGCCGAGGACGAACTGCAGGTGCTGGGTGAGGTAGTAGAAGGCGCCGAAGACGGCCAGGAAGAACAGCGCGACGGCGAGGTTGGAGCCGGCGAAGCGGCGGTGGGCGAAGCGGCGGACGTCCAGGACCGGGCGCAGGTGGCGCAGCTCCCAGGCGACGAACAGCACGAGTCCGACGCCCGCGACCACGGCGGCCGTGACGGCCTTGGTGCCCCAGCCGAAG
This sequence comes from Streptomyces sp. NPDC001796, assembly GCF_042892355.1. NCBI lineage: Bacteria > Bacillati > Actinomycetota > Actinomycetes > Kitasatosporales > Streptomycetaceae > Streptomyces > Streptomyces sp. NPDC001796. Next base: position 12,976 of record NZ_JBIAUC010000004.1, read on the forward strand.
TGCGGCCCCTCGATGATCATGTAGACGAGCGAGCCGATCCAGACCACCGACAGCAGTCCGCCGACGACGTCGATCCGGTCGTGGTGGGCGGCCTTGGACGGCGGGACCAGGACGAAGGCGGCGACCAGGGCGACGGCGGCGATCGGCACGTTGATCAGGAAGGTCGAGGACCAGCCGTGGTCCTTGAGCAGCGCTCCGGCGACGACCGGCCCGGCCGCGATGGCGAGCCCCGCGGTGGCGGTCCACAGGGTGATCGCCTTGGCGCGTTCGGCGCGCGGGAAGGTCGCGGCGAGCAGGGAGAGCGTGGCGGGCATGATCAGCGCCGCGCCGACGCCCATCACGGCGCGCGCCGCGATCACGGTGGCGGCGCTGTCTGCGAGGTAGCCGAAGACGGCGCCGCCGCCGAAGACCACGAGCCCGAGGGCCAGCGCCCCGCGTCGGCTGTACTTGTCGCCGATCGCGCCGAGCAGCAGCATCAGCGCCGCGTACGGGACGGTGTAGCCGTCGATGACCCACTGCAGGTCGGCGCTGGAGAGGCCGAGGTCGCGGGTCATGTCGGGGGCGGCGACGGTGAGGGCGGTGTTCGCCATCACGATGATCAGCAGGCTCAGGCAGAGCACGAGCAGCGCCCACCAGCGCCGGGGGTAGGGCCGGTCCGTCCTCTCGACCGGTTCGTTCATGACGAGACGCATGAGTGCGGGCCTTCCTTCTCCATCGCCCATGACGTGCACAGCGACTTGCACATCACCGTGCAACTGCACAACACTGTGCAAGGTACGGCATTGCACAGCGCTGTGCAAATAGAGGAGGTGGAGGCCCAGTGGAGGCGTACGGGCGCCCCGCAGGGCCGTGCACAATGGCAGCCATGACCACGGGTAACGCCAGCCGGGCCGATGTGAACCGCCGCCGCATCCTGGATGTCGCGCTGGCCGAGCTGCTGCGCGACCCGGATGCGTCCATGGACCAGATCGCCCGGGCCGCGGGCGTCGTACGGCGCACGGTGTACGGGCACTTCCCGAGCCGTGAGGCGCTGATCAGCACCCTGGTCGACGGCGCGGTGGAGGCGGTGGCGGCGGCGCACGCGGCGGGCCGCGAGGGCGTCGCGGACCCGGCCGAGGCCCTGGCCCGGTCGGCGCTCGCGGTGTGGGAGGTCGCCGACCGCTACCGGATCCTGGTGGCGCTGGCCCAGCGCAGCGTCACCGTGCAGGGCATCCGCGACCGGCTGGCGCCGGTCCGCAAGGCGTGTGCGGAGATCCTGGCGCGCGGTCTGGAGCAGGGCGTTTTCGCATCGCCGCTGCCGCCGCAGGCACTGGCGTATGTGCACGAGCAGATGCTGTTCGCACTGATGGAGGCGGTGAACGACGGCCTGCTGGCAGCGCGGGAGGCAGGTGGCGTGGCCGCGGTCACGCTGCTGAGCGCGGCGGGGGTGCCCGCAGCGCGGGCCGGCGAGTTGGTGGCGAAGCTGAGCGGCTGAAGACCGCCCCGGAAACCGAAAAGGGCCGAGCGGCCGAGCCCACGGGGGGAGGCTCGACCGCTCGGGGTGAGTGGCGCCCCGTAAGGGGCGCGGGGAACCGCGCGACCGGCCAGGGACGGCCCGCAGATGCTGGACCGCCTCACCAGCGGAGCGCTTACGCCTTGGCCAGCTCCTTGTCGCCGCCCTGACCTGCCACCTCGGCGTCGTCGCCCGGGACCCCCGAGCGGCCCTCGTCCAGCAGCGTGGTCTCGTCGAAGGGCAGCTGTCCGGCGAGCACCTGCCGGACCCGCTCCTTGTCGATCTCCTTCGTCCAGGTGCCGATCAGGACGGTGGCCACGGCGTTGCCCGCGAAGTTCGTCAGGGCACGGGCCTCGCTCATGAACCGGTCGATGCCGACGATCAGGCCGACGCCGTCGACCAGCGCGGGCTTGTGCGACTGCAGACCGCCGGCCAGCGTGGCGAGGCCGGCGCCGCTGACACCCGCCGCGCCCTTGGAGGCGACGAGAAGGAACAGCAGCAGCGGGATCTGCTCGCCGACGGACATCGGCGTGCCCAGCGCGTCGGCGATGTAGAGCGACGCCATGGTCATGTAGATCATGGTGCCGTCGAGGTTGAAGGAGTAGCCGGTCGGGACGGTGATGCCGACCACCGGCTTGCTGACGCCGAGGTGCTCCATCTTCGCGATGAGCCGCGGAAAGGCGGACTCGGAGGAGGACGTGGACAGGATCAGCAGGAACTCACGGCCCAGGTACTTCAGCAGCGAGAAGATGTTCAGGCCCGAGACGATCCGCAGCACTGCCCCGAGCACGACGAAGACGAACAGGACGCAGGTCACGTAGAAGCCGAGCATCAGCACGGCGAGGCTCTTGAGCGCGTCCAGGCCGGCGGAGCCGACGACGGCCGCGATCGCGCCGAAGGCACCGATCGGCGCGGCCCACATCACCATGGCGAGGATGCGGAAGACGAGCCGCTGGACGTGCTCGATGCCGCGCAGCACCGGCGTGCCGACCGGGCCCATCGCCTGCAGCGCGAACCCGGCGAGGAGCGCGACGAGCAGGGTCTGCAGGACCTGGCCCTCGGTGAAGGCGGAGACGAAGGTCGTCGGGATGATCGAGAGCGCGAAGTCGACCGGCGGCAGCGCGTCGGACGACACCTGCGCGTGGCCCGCCTGCTTGATCGCGTTCGTCAGGTGCAGGCCCTCGCCCGGGTGCAGGACGTTCCCCACCACCAGGCCGATGGTGAGCGCCACCAGGGACATCACCAGGAAGTATCCGAGGGCTATGCCGCCCACGGCCCCGACCTTGGCGGCCTTCCGTACCGAACCGATGCCCAGCACGATCGTGCAGAAGATGATCGGCGAGATCATCATCTTGATCAGGTTCACGAAGCCCGTGCCGAGGGGCTTGAGCTGGACCGCGGCATCGGGGGCGGCCAGGCCCACGGCGATGCCGAGCGCCACCGCGACGATCACGGCGATGTACAGATAGTGGGTGCGGTCCCGCTTGGCTGCGGGCGCGGCAGGTGCCGTTCGGGCTGTGGTGGCCACGGCTGCCCTCCTCGACGACGTCGTCGGTTGATCCGGCGTGCGGCTCACGTCCGGGGGATGGCGGGAGGCGTACTCCCGGGGTCCGGGAGGCGTACTCCCGGGGTCCGGGAGGCGGCGAACGCTCCCGGGGGATGCGGTGACTATCTCCCGCCCGTGTGAGGGCGGTCACCCTTCCGTTCATTTAGTTCGCGCTTATACGGAGAGCCGGAACGGCGAGGCAGACTGAACCCATGCGCGTGCCCCACATACCGAGACCCCGCAGCCTCGCAGGTCAGCTCTTCGCCATGCAGGCCGTGCTGATCGCGGTGCTCGTCGCCGGGTACGCGCTCTTCACCTACGTCAGCGACCACAGCCAGGCCCGCCAGGCGGCCGACCGGCAGGCAACGGCGGTGGCGCGCTCGGTCGCGGACTCCCCCTCGGTCCGGGCGGCGATCCGCACCCCCGACCCGACTGTGTCGCTCCAGCCCTACGCGCTCCAGGTACAGCGGCACACGGGCGTGGACTTCGTCACGATCATGAACCCGCAGGGCATCCGCTGGACCCACCCCCATCCCGAGCGCATCGGTGAGCACTTCCGCGGCCACATCGAGCGCGCGCTGAAGGGCGAGACCTTCACCGAGAGGTACACCGGCACGCTCGGCCCGTCCGAGCGCGCGGTCACCCCCATCTGGGACGGCGGCCGCATCGTCGGCCTGGTGAGCGCGGGGATCAAGATCGAGACGGTCACGGCCCGGGTCCAGGACCAGGTGACCGCCATGGCCGGCGTCGCGGTCGGCGCACTGGTCCTGGGCGGCATCGGCACCTACGTGATCAACGCCCGGCTGCGCCGCTCCACCCACGGCATGAACGCCACCGAGCTGAGCCGTATGCACGACTACCACCAGGCCGCCCTGCACGCCGTGCGCGAGGGCCTGCTGATGCTGGACGGCCAGTTCCGGGTGGCGCTGATCAACGACGGCGGCCGGGAGCTGCTCGGGGTGAGCGGCGAGGTGGTGGGCCGCTCGGTGGCGGACCTCGGACTGCCGGCCTCGCTGACGGGCACACTGCTGTCCTCCGAGCCCCGGGTCGACGAGGTGCACCTGACGGCGGCCCGGGTCCTGGTGGTGAACACCTCCCCGGTCTCCGGCGGCGAACGCCGGGGCACCGTCGTCACCCTGCGCGACGTGACCGAGCTGCAGGCGCTGACGGGCGAGCTGAACTCGGAGCGCGGCTTCACCCAGGCGCTGCGCTCACAGGCGCACGAGGCGGCGAACCGGCTGCACACGGTGGTCTCGCTGATCGAGCTGGGCCGCGCGCAGGAGGCGGCCGACTTCGCCACGGCCGAGCTGGAACTGGCGCAGGCCCTCACGGACCAGGTGGTCGCCGCGGTCGACGAGCCGGTGCTGGCGGCACTGCTCCTCGGCAAGGCGGCACAGGCGAACGAGCGGGGCGTGGAGCTGGTGGTGTCCGACGACAGCAGCATCGACGACGGTCTGCTGCCGCCCTCCCTCCCCTCCCGGGACCTGGTGACGATCCTGGGCAACCTGATCGACAACGCGGTGGACGCGGCCCAGGGCTCGGTGGGCGCCCGGGTGACGGTGACCGCGTACACGGAGGGCCCGGACCTGGTCCTGCGGGTGTCGGACACCGGGGACGGGGTGGATCCCGCGCACACGGAGGCGGTGTTCGAACGCGGTTGGTCGACGAAGCCCGCCACCGCCCCCGGCGGACGCGGCCTGGGCCTCGCCCTGGTCCGCCAGACGGTACGCCGCCACGACGGCACCCTCACGGTGTCGGAGGCGCCTGGAGGCGGGGCGGAGTTCGAGGCCCGGGTGCCGTTGCCTACCGTGGGGGCCGCCATTGCGGCTCCGCGGACGTCATCGGGCGCCGAGGCCGCGCTGCCCGGAGGTGACGCATGAGACGCGCCCGCACCGCGCCCGCGTCAGGAGGTGACGCATGACCGAGCCCATCCGCGTCCTGGTCGTGGAGGACGACCCGGTCGCCGCCGACGCGCACGTGATGTACGTGGGCCGGGTGCCGGGCTTCACGGCGGTCGGCAAGGCGGCCACGGGCGCGGAGGCGCGCCGCGCCCTGGAGCGCACGCAGGTGGACCTCCTCCTGCTGGACCTGCACCTGCCCGACGTGCACGGCCTGCAACTGGCGCGCTCCCTGCGGGCGGCCGGGTACCACGCGGACGTCATCGCGGTGACCTCGGCGCGGGACCTGGCGGTGGTGCGGGAGGGCGTCTCCCTGGGGGTCGTGCAGTACGTACTGAAGCCGTTCACATTCGCGACACTCCGCGACCGGCTGGTGCGGTACGCGGAGTTCCGGAAGGCGGTGGGCGAGGCGAGCGGCCAGGACGAGGTGGACCGCGCCCTGGCCACCCTGCGGGCGCCGGGCCCGGCGGCGCTGCCCAAGGGGCTCAGCGCGCCGACACTGGAGCGGGTGACGGGGGTGCTGCGGGACGCGGAGGAGGGGCTCACGGCGGCGGGGGTCGCCGAAGCCGTGGGGATCTCGCGGATCACGGCCCGACGGTATCTGGAGCACCTGGTGGACGCGGGGCGGGCGGGGCGGAGTCCGTTGTACGGGCAGGTGGGGCGGCCCGAGTTGGTGTACCGGTGGGTGTCGTCGGTGGAGCGGGGGCGGTAGCTTCTCCGCCGGGCAGCGGAGGGACCGTACGTTCCTACGATGCGTGAGTATGGCTGAACAGTCCGTAGTCATACGAGCCCCGGCGCCCTACCTTGTGCCCGTGCACCCACCGCAGGCCCAGCAACCGCCCACGCCCACTCCGCCCTTCGACGCCGCCGCCGCCCGCCGCCTCCGGGTGGCCCTCGGCATGGAACCCGAGCACGTCGCCCACACCCTGCGTTCCTCGTACGGGCTCCCCCACGCCACGCCCGGCCTCGTGATCGCCTGGGAGGCCGGGGCCGCCACTCCGAGGCCGCACGAACTGACCGCTCTCGCGGGCGTGCTGTGGTGTGCTCCCGGCGAACTCGTCGGCGCGCCCCGCACCCTGCGCGAGCACCGCCTCGCACGCGGGCTCGCGCAGGAGGACGTGGCGCACGCCGTCGGCCTCGAACTCCTCGCCTACGTGCGGATGGAGGAGGCGGACGCCTGGCGAGGCAGCGACCGGCAGTCCGCCACCCTCGCCGAGGTGCTGCGGCTGTCCCTGCCCGACTTCGTCATCGTGACCGGGCGCGAGGGCCGGCTCGCCCAGCTGCTGCGCGGCGCGGTCACCGCCCGCTGGCAGGCGTACGTCCGCCAGGTCGGCAAACTGCTGCCCCTGGAGCGGCCGCTCGTCGAGGACGTCCTCGAGGAGATGCACGCCGACTACCAGGGACGGACGACCGCCACATCGAACTGGGGTGCGGGGTCCGCCGCGGCCGACACCGGCGAGGCCGGCCGCGACTACCTCGACCACGTGGTGGAGATCTTCTGGGAGACGGTCGAGAGGAACTCCTAGCAGCGAACCCGGTGTTCTAGAACACCGACTCCGCCTCGTCCATCCGGTCCTTCGGCACCGTCTTCAGCTCGGTCACCGCCTCCGCCAGCGGCACCATCACCACGTCGGTGCCGCGCAGCGCCGTCATCCTGCCGAACTCGCCGCGGTGCGCCGCCTCGACCGCGTGCCAGCCGAAGCGGGTGGCGAGCACCCGGTCGTAGGCGGTCGGTACGCCACCGCGCTGGACGTGGCCGAGGATGACCGGCTTGGCCTCCTTGCCGAGCCGCCGCTCCAGTTCGTACGCGAGGGCCGTGCCGATGCCCTGGAAGCGTTCGTGGCCGTACTGGTCGATCTCGCCCTTGCCGTAGTCCATGGTGCCCTCGCCCGGGTGGGCGCCCTCGGCGACGCAGATCACCGCGAACTTCTTGCCGCGGGCGAAGCGCTCCTCGACCATCTTGACCAGGTCGGCCGGATCGAAGGGGCGCTCCGGCAGGCAGATGCCGTGCGCGCCGGCCGCCATGCCCGACTCCAGGGCGATCCAGCCTGCGTGGCGGCCCATGACCTCCACGATCATCACCCGCTGGTGGGACTCGGCCGTCGTCTTCAGGCGGTCCATGGCCTCGGTGGCCACGGTGACCGCGGTGTCGAAGCCGAAGGTGCGGTCCGTGGAGGAGATGTCGTTGTCGATCGTCTTGGGCACGCCGACGACCGGCAGGCCCGCGTCCGAGAGCATGCGCGCCGCCGTCAGGGTGCCCTCGCCGCCGATCGGGATCAGGGCGTCGATGCCGAAGTCGCGGATCATGTCCGAGGCGTTCTCGCAGGCCTCGCGCAGCCGGTCGCGCTCCAGCCGGGAGGAGCCGAGAATGGTGCCGCCCCGGGCGAGGATGCCGCTCACGGCGTCGAGGTCGAGGGTGCGGTAGTGACCGTCCAGCAGGCCCCGGTAGCCGTCCTCGAAGCCGATGACCTCGTCGCCGTACTGTGCTACCGCTCGGTGCACGACCGACCGGATCACTGCGTTCAGGCCCGGGCAGTCGCCGCCTGCGGTGAGTACTCCGATGCGCATCGTGCTGTGTCTCCTGCTCGCTGTCGATACCGGTGAGCCAGTCCGATTGTTTCACGGCTCACAGGCCGGTGCCGATCGCGCATGTCGGCCCCTGATCCCTGGTACCTGATGGGCGCCTTATCCGCGCCCGGGGGTATTGTCAAGGGGGTTCTGCTCACCCGCGTGGAGGATTTTCAGCCCCCGCAGAACCCCACAAAAGCATTCGTAAACGGTCAGGACCATCCTCCCTCGAGAGACGAAACGGAGAGCACGCGTGACGCGCTGCGTGTACGTGACCGGGATCGACCGCGGCGACGGCCGTCAGGTCGTCGAGCTGGGAGTCATGGAGCTCCTGACCCGGCAGGTCGACCGGGTCGGCGTCTTCCGTCCGCTCGTCCACGACGGCCCCGACCGCCTCTTCGAGCTGCTGCGCGCCCGGTACCGGCTGGCCCAGGACCCGGCGACCGTGTACGGAATGGGCTACCAGGAGGCGTCCGCGCTCCAGGCCGAGCGCGGCACGGACGAGCTGGTGTCCACGCTGGTCGACCGGTTCCACGCGGTGGCCCGCGAGTACGAGGTCGTCCTCGTCCTCGGCACCGACTTCGCCGACACCCAGGTCCCGGACGAGTTGTCCCTGAACGCCCGGCTCGCCAACGAGTTCGGGGCGTCGGTGATCCCGGTCGTGGGCGGGCGCCGGCAGACCGCGGAGTCGGTGCGCGCCGAGACGGCCAACGCCTACCGCGCCTACGAGGGGCTGGGCTGCGACGTTCTCGCCATGGTCGTCAACCGGGTGGCCCGCGAGGACCGCGACGAGATCGCCGAAGGGCTCGACTCCCGGCTCCCGGTCCCCTGTTACGTGCTCCCCGACGAGCCCGCCCTCTCGGCGCCGACCGTCGCCCAGATCGCCCACGCCCTCGACGCCAAGGTGCTGCTCGGCGACGACTCGGGCCTCGCGCGCGACGCCCTCGACTTCGTCTTCGGCGGCGCCATGCTGCCGAACTTCCTCGCCGCCCTGACCCCGGGCTGCCTGGTGGTCACCCCGGGCGACCGCGCCGACCTCGTCGTGGGGTCGCTGGCCGCGCACAGCGCCGGGACCCCGTCGATCGCGGGCGTGCTGCTGACGCTGAACGAGGTGCCGCGCGAGGAGATCCTCGCGCTCGCCGGGCGCCTCGCCCCGGGCACTCCCGTGCTGTCGGTGTCCGGCACCAGCTTCCCCACCGCCGAGCAGCTCTTCTCCATGGAGGGGAAGCTCAACGCGGCCACCCCGCGCAAGGCGGAGCGGGCGCTCGGGCTCTTCGAGCGGTACGTCGACACCGTGGATCTGAACAAGCGGGTGTCCGCGCCGAGCAGCGACCGGCTCACCCCGATGATGTTCGAGCACAAGCTGCTGGAGCAGGCGCGCACCGACAAGCGCCGGGTGGTGCTCCCGGAGGGAACCGAGGAGCGGGTGCTGCACGCCGCCGAGGTGCTCCTGCGCCGCGGGGTGTGCGACCTCACGCTGCTCGGGCCCGTCGACCAGATCCGCAAGAAGGCCGCCGACCTCGGCGTCGACCTCGGCGACTCCCAGTTGATCGACCCGGCCACCTCGGAGCTGCGCGACGCCTTCGCCGAGAAGTACGCGGCGCTGCGCGCCCACAAGGGGGTCACGGTGGAGCTGGCGTACGACGTCGTCTCCGACGTGAACTACTTCGGCACCCTGATGGTCCAGGAGGGGCTCGCCGACGGCATGGTGTCCGGGTCCGTGCACTCCACGGCGGCCACCATCCGGCCCGCCTTCGAGATCATCAAGACCAAGCCGGACGCGAAGATCGTCAGCTCGGTCTTCTTCATGTGCCTGGCCGACAAGGTCCTCGTCTACGGCGACTGCGCCGTGAACCCGGACCCGAACGCCGAGCAGCTCGCCGACATCGCCATCCAGTCGGCCGCCACCGCCGAGCAGTTCGGCGTGGAGCCGCGCATCGCGATGCTGTCGTACTCCACGGGCAGCTCCGGCTTCGGCGCCGACGTCGACAAGGTGCGCGAGGCCACCGAGCTGGTGCGGCAGCGCCGCGGCGATCTGAAGATCGAGGGGCCGATCCAGTACGACGCCGCCGTCGAGCCGAGCGTCGCGGCCACCAAGCTGCCGGGCTCGGAGGTCGCCGGGCAGGCGTCGGTGCTGATCTTCCCGGACCTGAACACCGGCAACAACACGTACAAGGCCGTGCAGCGCTCGGCCGGCGCGATCGCCGTCGGCCCGGTCCTGCAGGGCCTGCGCAAGCCCGTCAACGACCTGTCCCGGGGCGCCCTCGTCTCCGACATCGTCAACACCGTCGCCATCACGGCGATCCAGGCCCAGACCCCCGAGCAGAAGGCAACCGCCCAGTGAGCCCCGCCCGCCCGTCTCCCACCACCGCCCGGTCCGACGAGCTTCGCTCGGCCCCCCCGACTCGAGTCCTCGTCCTGAACTCCGGCTCCTCCTCGCTGAAGTACCAGTTGCTGGACATGCGCGACGGCAGCCGGCTGGCCGTGGGCCTCGTCGAGCGCATCGGCGAGCAGACCTCGCGGATCAAGCACACGGCGCTCACCACGGGCGGCACCCGGGAGCAGAACGGGCCGATCGCCGACCACGAAGCAGCCCTGAAGGCGGTCGCCGAGGAGCTGGGCAGGGACGGGCTGGGCGTCGACTCGCCCGACCTGGCCGCCATCGGCCACCGGGTGGTGCACGGCGGCATGTTCTTCACCGAGCCCACCGTCATCGACGACGCCGTGCTCACCGAGATCGAGCGCCTGATCCCGGTCGCGCCGCTGCACAACCCGGCCAACCTCACCGGCATCCGCACGGCCATGGCGCTGCGCCCCGACCTGCCGCAGGTCGCCGTCTTCGACACGGCGTTCCACACGACGATGCCGGAGTCCGCCGCGCGCTACGCGATCGACCCCAAGATCGCGGACCGGTACCGGATCCGGCGGTACGGGTTCCACGGGACCTCGCACGCGTATGTGTCCCGGGCGACCGCGAAGCTGCTGGGCAAGGCACCGGAGGACGTCAACGTCATCGTGCTGCACCTGGGCAACGGGGCGTCCGCCTCGGCGGTCAGGGCCGGGAAGTGCGTGGACACCTCGATGGGGCTCACCCCTCTCGAGGGTCTGGTGATGGGGACGCGCTCCGGTGACCTGGACCCGGCCGTCATCTTCCATTTGCAGCGTGTTGGCGGAATGTCCATGGACGAGATCGACACTCTTCTCAACAAGAGGAGCGGTCTGTTCGGTCTGTGCGGCGACAACGACATGCGGGAGATCGGCCGGCGGATCGACGAGGGCGACGAGGAGGCGCGGCTCGCCTTCGACATCTACATCCATCGGCTGAGGAAGTACATCGGCGCCTATTACGCGGTACTCGGCCGGGTGGACGCGATCGCCTTCACGGCGGGTGTGGGCGAGAACGCAGCAGCTGTGCGCGAGGCCGCCGTCGCGGGCCTGGAGGGGCTGGGCCTGGCGGTGGACGGCGAGCTGAACGCCGTGCGCGGCGACCAGCCGCGGCTGATCTCGCCCGCGTCGGCGCGGGTGGCGGTCGCGGTGGTGCCGACCGACGAGGAACTGGAGATCGCCACGCAGACCTACGCACTGGTCGGCAAGGGCACCGGAAAGGGCAACTGAAGAAATTCGACGGCTCTCGCCTGAGCGCGAACCCGCCCATTTGTATTTTCCGCCAGACGGAATATTCCGTAGCGAAACAAACCGATAGGATCGCCCCCATGCGCCGTTCGAAAATCGTCTGTACTCTCGGCCCCGCGGTCGACTCCCACGAGATGCTCGTCTCGCTGATCGAAGCCGGCATGAACGTGGCCCGCTTCAACTTCAGCCACGGCACGCACGAAGAGCACGAGGGCCGGTACGTCCGGGTCCGTGCCGCGTCCGCCGAGACCGGCAAGGCCATCGGTGTCCTCGCCGACCTGCAGGGCCCGAAGATCCGCCTGGAGACCTTCGCCGAGGGTCCGGTCGAGCTGGTGCGCGGTGACGAGTTCACCATCACCACCGAGGACGTGCCGGGCGACAAGTCGATCTGCGGCACGACGTACAAGGGCCTGCCGGGGGACGTCTCCAAGGGCGACCAGATCCTGATCAACGACGGCAACGTCGAGCTGAAGGTCCTGGACGTCGAGGGCCCCCGGGTCAGGACGATCGTCATCGAGGGCGGCGTCATCTCCGACCACAAGGGCATCAACCTGCCCGGTGCCGCGGTGAACGTGCCGGCGCTGTCCGAGAAGGACATCGAGGACCTGCGGTTCGCGCTGCGCATGGGCTGCGACATGGTCGCGCTGTCCTTCGTGCGGGACGCCAACGACGTCAAGGACGTCCACCGCGTCATGGACGAGGAGGGCCGCCGCGTCCCGGTCATCGCCAAGGTGGAGAAGCCGCAGGCGGTGGCGAACATGGAGGACGTCGTGATGGCCTTCGACGGCGTGATGGTCGCCCGCGGCGACCTGGCCGTCGAGTACCCGCTCGAGAAGGTCCCGATGGTGCAGAAGCGGCTCATCGAGCTGTGCCGCCGCAACGCCAAGCCGGTGATCGTGGCGACCCAGATGATGGAGTCGATGATCACCAACTCCCGCCCGACCCGCGCCGAGGCCTCCGACGTCGCCAACGCCATCCTGGACGGCGCCGACGCGGTCATGCTCTCCGCCGAGTCCAGCGTGGGCGCGTACCCGATCGAGACGGTCAAGACGATGTCGAAGATCGTCCAGGCGGCCGAGGAGGAGCTGCTCTCCAAGGGCCTTCAGCCGCTCGTCCCGGGCAAGAAGCCGCGCACGCAGGGCGGTTCGGTGGCGCGCGCGGCGGCCGAGATCGCGGACTTCCTCGGCGGCAAGGGCCTGGTGGCCTTCACCCAGTCCGGTGACACCGCCCGCCGGCTGTCCCGCTACCGCGCGGCCCAGCCGATCCTGGCGTTCACCACGGACGAGTCCACCCGCAACCAGCTGTCGCTCAGCTGGGGCGTGGAGTCGCACGTCGTGCCGTTCGTGAACAGCACCGACGCGATGGTGGAGCTGGTCGACCAGGAGATGGTCAAGCTCAACCGGTTCAACGAGGGCGACATCGTGGTCATCACCGCCGGCTCCCCGCCCGGCGTCCCCGGCACCACCAACATGGTCCGAGTCCACCACCTGGGCGAGGGCGGACGCAACTGACACACGCCGAGGGCGCCCCCTGCCGCACGGCGGGGGGCGCCCTCTGTGTGCGGCTCCCGAACTGGTCCTGAGGCGCGCTCAGTTCGCGCCGGTGACGTACTGACGCATACCCGGGACGGTCAGCGTTCCACCGAACTGGCCGGCCTGGGTCACCTTCACGTTGGTGAAGTAGATCAGCGGGATGTTCAGCGGCGGCGGGTTGTCCGGGCTGAACGTGACCGGGATCAGGCCGAGCAGGTTGCCGGAGATGCTCTCCGTGTACATCACCGTCTTGCCGTCCCGGATGGTCGACGTCGAGCCCTTGGCGGCCTGGACGTGGTACGTCACTCCGTTGGGCCCGTCGACCAGCTGGTGCAGGTCGCCGATGTCGGTGCCGTCGGAGATGACGTACTTCAGGACCCTCTTGACGGTGCCGTTCGCGGTGCGCACCTTGACGACGCCCTGGTAGTCGGCGCCCTTGAGCAGCAGCGAGCTGGCTTGCAGGTGCCACGGCTTGTCGGGCAGGGACAGGATCTTCTCGACGCCGCCCTCTTCGCCGGTCGCCGCCGGGCAGTCCACGGCGGACGTGCTGGAGCTCGGGGACGGGCTCGCGGCCGCGGACTCGGCCGCCTTGACGGTGTCGCCCGCCGCCTTGGCCGCCTCGGAGGCCGCCTTCGACGCCGTGTCCGTCGCGCCCTTCACGGTGCCCTCGACCGTGCCGGTGACCTTCCCGGTCGTGTCCTTGACGGTGCCCGACAGGTCCTTCGGCGCGTCGGTGCCCTTCGTGGCGGACGCCGAGGCCGAGGGGGACGGAGTGGCGGAGGGGCTCGCGGACGTGCCGGAACCGGATCCGGAGCCGCCGGTGAGGACGCCCGTGATGGCGTCGCCGATCGTCTCCAGCAGGTTCCCGCCGCTCGCGGAGGCCGACGGGCTCGGCGTGGACGCACCGCTGCCCGAGGAGGTACCCGCCGTGCTCTTCGACGGCGTGGGCCCGGCCTTGTCGTCGGAACCTGAATCCGACGAAGAGGTCTTGCCCGACGTGGTGTCCGACGCCTTCCCCGAACTGCGCGCAGGGGACGCCGAGGACGTCGGCTCCGGCGTGTCGGCGGACTTCGAGGGGCTCGCCGACGCGGATGACGACGGCGACGGCGAGGACGAGGCGTCCTTGGAGCCGTCCAGGGCCTCCACGCACTTCTGGTACTCGTCGACCGTCAGGTTCTTGGACGACGGCGTGTGGTCGGCGGCACGGGCGAGCGTCGGCGTGAGCCCCATCCCCATGAGGACCGCCGTCGGCATCGCCGCCAGGGCTATCGCCTTTCCGGCCGGCATGTGGAACCTGGTGAACAGCGGCTTCCTGGGGGCCGCGTGACGCGGCCCGGTTCTCACACGGGACGCGTCCGCGTCAGCCCCGTGAGTAACCTCGTCAGCCGGCACTGTGCCTCCCGTTCGCCCCGTTGGCCGGGCTCGTTCCTGACAGATCGTTCGGCAGACCCGCACCGTCCACGGCCCCGGGGGCGCCCCCCTCCCCCTTGCCTGCCTCCTGCGCCGCCTGCGGCGCGGGCGGCAGGCCCGGCGCCCACGCCACGGCCATCGCCCCGCCGATGAGGGCGAACAGGAAGCCGACGACGAAGCCGCCGAAGTTGGACACCGGGATGGACACCAGCGCCAGCAGGATCGCCGCGACACCCGCGAAGACCCGTACGTGCTGCTGGAACCACAGGGTCAAGCCCAGGACGACGAGGAGCACGCCGATGATCAGGGACCCGGCTCCCGCGGTGGTCGCCATCGCCACCGTGAGCGCACCGATCTTTATGTGCGCGTACGGGAAGTACATGATCGGGAAGCCGCCGAACAGGACGAAGAGTCCGGCCCAGAACGGACGGGCGCCCCGCCAGTCGCGGAAGCGCTGCCGGAAGACGCGGAGATAGTGCTCGTTCTGCGCGGGCGACTCGGCGTTCATCGAATAGCTCCCTGGAGCGGTGTTGCTGTGGTGAGGGGGGTGCTGCGGTGGGGGGGGTGGGTCGGCCGATGAAGGCAGAGAGAGGACGGGCGGGGAGACCGGTGGCTCCCTCGCCCGTCACCGAGTGCCTAGTAGCACTCGATTCCCTCGCCGCTGCCCCACTGCAGTCCCATGTGCAGGTTGGCGAGCTTGAAGGTGCCGGCGGTGGTCGCCCACGCCGTCTGCTTCACATCGGTCAGCACGGCCTTGTCGGCCTGCTGGGCGAACCCGTAGGGGCTCGTCTTCTGCTGCTGGATTTCGTCGGCCTTGGGCTTCGGGCCCTTGGTGACGCTCCCGGCCGCGACGCCGATGTCGATGTTGCTGAACTCGGCCTGGGTCGAGTCGAGGTCGGCGACGTCGATGAAGAGCTGCTCCGCCTCGACGTCCTTGCCCTTGTCACCCGCGGTCAGCTTGAAGGTGACGTTCTTGTTCAGGAACGGGATCGGGGTGACCACGGACTGGCACATCTTGGTGATGGTGGCGTGGTTGAACGCCGAGACCGCCACCGGGTGCGCCTGGTCCTTGCCGTCGAGGCCCTTGCCGGTGTCCATCGCGCCGTACTGGGTGAAGCCGGTGCCGACCAACTGGCCCGCGGTCACCTTGAAATCCTGCCCCGACACGCTGAACGACGCGGCGAGAGCGCCCTGCGCGAGGGCGACACCTATTGCTGCTGTCGCGGCGACGCTGGGCACCATGACCACAGCGAACCGCTTCCATCTGGTCCCGCCACGCACCTGGGACTCCATATTTCCTCCTTCTCGGACGTACATCTCCTGATCCGGGCCAGCTGCCGGTCGGCGGCTCGGCCGGGCAGGGATGGGAGAAGTGCTACGTCCTCGGGAAGGAGAGCGCCCGCGCTCGGAGGCGCGATATGCGCCCCAATCACCGGCGATCACCCCCGAGCGACAACCACTGGTCGCGCCTGACACGCATCACGCACAACCTCCGGACAGGCTCCGCCGCGGCGGAGACCCCCCTGTCCAGGAGCCGACGCCACTGCCGCCGGCTCCTGCTCGGTGGGGACCCACGAAAATCCGTTGCCCCGGCTGGGTGTCGGGTACGGCGATGGACCGAGCGTGGCCGATCGTGGTGCATTCTCGCCGCCCCCGCAAGGGGGTTCGTTACTCACTAGTAACGGCCGGATAACCGCCCGACGACCGCCCGGCATCGCCCGGCAACTCTTCGTGGCGCAAAGGGAGATGGCGAAACGATTGAAGAGCGGACAGAACCCGACAGAACAACGGGCTCGCCTTACTCGCAGTAACAGCGGCCGCGATTACCAAGATTTGGTAAAGCGCGACCGCCGTCAACCTCTGTCGGCAAATCTTTCACCCGGGCATCACAACCCCGGGCGTTTAGCGACTGGTCAGAACAAGGCCCTCGCGAGCGCCCTCCGCGCCGCCGCCACCCGCGGGTCGTCGGCGCCCACCACCTCGAAGAGTTCCAGCAGCCGCAGCCGTGCGGCGTCCCGGTCGTCACCCGCCGTGCGCCGCACCGTCTCGATCAGCCGCCCGAATGCGTCCTCCACGTGTCCGCCCACCAGATCCAGGTCGGCCGCGGCGATCTGCGCCGCCACGTCACCGGGCTTCTCCGCGGCCTCCTTGCGCACCTGCTGCGGGTCGGCCCCCTGCACCCGCTGCAGCAACTCGGCCTGGGCGAGGCCCAGTTTGGCCTCCGTGTTGCCCGGGTCGTCGCTCAGCACGTTCTTGTACGCCTGGATCGCGCCGCCCAAGTCGCCCGCGTCCAGCGCCTCCACGGCCGCTTCGAGCGCGGCGTCGTAAGGGCCCATCGGGGCCTGAGGGGCCTGCTGCGCGCCGTCCGGCTCGGCGTCGGAGTCGACGGTCAGACCGGTCAGGCCGAAGCGCTGCTCGGCGACCTGGACGAGCTGGTCGAGGGTCGCGCGGATCTGCTGTTCGGGGGCGGCGCCCTGGAAGAGGGGCAGCGCCTGCCCGGCGACGACCGCGAAGACGGCCGGGATCCCCTGGATGCCGAACTGCTGCATCAGCATCTGGTTGGCGTCGACGTCGATCTTGGCGAGCACGAACCGGCCGTTGTACTCGACGGCCAGCCGCTCCAGGACCGGGCTCAGCTGCTTGCAGGGCTGGCACCACTCGGCCCAGAAGTCGATGACGACGGGCACCTCGGTGGACCGCTGCAGGACGTCGCGCTCGAACCCGGCCTCGTCGACGTCGATGACGAGGTCGGCCGGGGAGACCGCCCCTCCCCCGCCCTGCCGGGCCGCTTCGGCGCGCGCCTGCTCCGCCTTCGCCTTCGCCTCCTGGGCTGCCTTCACCGCGGCGAGGTCGACGACTCCGCTCATGGACATGTTCCGTGGCTGCATGAGTACATCCTCCCCCTTCCCTGCGCCGCTGTGAAAAGCGTGGTGAAAGCCGTGCCCGTTACCGTGCCCGGCGGGTCGTGCTCCGTGGCCGGGTCCCCACCCGGCGCCAGTGGTCGTCGCTCGCGAACACGGCACGCGCGGGACGCGCGCACGCTTTCGCTACGAGTCGTAGCGTAACTGTCCCCGGGGGTGTCTGTGACCAGTCCGCCGGTGATCTCCCTCACCACTTCACACGACGCTCGGATATCGCCACCGAGGGGGCCGGATATCGTCATTGACATGCAGAGCAGCCCGTCCGCCGCCCGTCCGGGGCGCCCGCGCAGCGCCGCCGCGGACGCCGCGATCCTGGAGGCGACGCGCGAGGCGCTGGTCGAACTCGGCTGGTCGAAGCTCACGCTGGGGGATGTGGCGACACGTGCGGGGGTCGCGAAGACGACCCTCTACCGCCGCTGGGCGGGCAAGAACGAACTCGTGGTCGACGCGGTGGCCGAACTCTTCGACGAGCTCGAGCTGCCGGACCGGGGCAGCCTGGCCGCGGACATCGAGGGCGTGGTGCTGCAGTTCGCGGCGATCCTGGACCGCCCGGAGGCCAAGAGCGGCCTGATGGCGGTGGTGGCGGAGTCCACCCGGGACGACGCCCTGCGCGAACGGATCCGCGCCTCCATCGTCGACCGCCAGAAACGCCTGGTCCTGGCGGGCCGCGCCCGCGCGACGGCCCGCGGCGAGCTGCCCCCCGAGACCGACCCGGAGGAGACGGCCCGCACGGCCGACCTGATCTTCGACATGGTGGCGGGCGCGGTGGTCCACCGCACCCTGGTGAGCGCCCGCCCGGCGGACGAGGAGTGGGTGCACAGCTTCACCCGAGTCCTGTTGCTGGGGCTTACCGCCAACAGCCCGTCCGGGGGTCCCCCCGGCGCGAAGAGCCCGGGGGAGTGCGAGGACGAGGCCGTCCAGGCCGATACGGGAGCCCCGGGGCGGAGCCCCCGGGGACGGGAAGGGTAGGGCGGCGGGCGAAACCAGGCAGACGCCACCCCCCGCCCAGCCGCGCCTAGAACCCGGCCGGCTCCGTGTACACCCCCCACTCCTCCCGCAGCGCCCCGCAGATCTCGCCGAGCGTCGCCTCCGCGCGTACGGCGTTCAGCATCGGCTCGATCATGTTGGAGCCGTCGCGCGCCGCAGCCAGCATCCCGTCCAGAGCGGAGCGAACCGCCGCCTCGTCCCGCGCCGCCCGCCGGGCGCCCAGCACCCGCACCTGCTCCCGCTCCACCTCATGGCTGACCCGCAGGATCTCCAGGTCCCCGGTGACCGACCCGGTGTGGACGTTCACGCCCACCACCTTCTTGTCGCCCTTCTCCAGCGCCTTCTGGTACCGGAACGCGGACTCCGCGATCTCCCCGGTGAACCACCCGTCCTCGATGCCCCGCAGGATCCCGGACGTCATCGGCCCGATCGGGTGCTGCCCGTCGGGGTGCGCCCGCAGCCCCCGCTCCTTGATCTGCTCGAAGATCTTCTCCGCGTCCGCCTCGATCCGGTCCGTCAGCTGCTCCACGTACCACGAACCGCCCAGCGGATCGGCCACGTTGGCGACCCCGGTCTCCTCCATCAGCACCTGCTGGGTCCGCAGCGCGATCTCCGCCGCCTGCTCGGACGGCAGCGCGAGCGTCTCGTCCAGGGCGTTGGTGTGCAGCGAGTTGGTGCCGCCGAGCACCGCCGCCAGCGCCTCCACCGCCGTGCGCACCACGTTGTTGTACGGCTGCTGCGCGGTCAGGGAGACCCCGGCCGTCTGCGTGTGGAAGCGCAGCCACTGCGCCTTCTCGCTCGTCGCCCCGTACACGTCCCGCATCCAGCGCGCCCAGATGCGCCGCGCCGCGCGGAACTTGGCGATCTCCTCGAAGAAATCGACGTGCGCGTCGAAGAAGAAGGACAGGCCCGGCGCGAACACGTTCACATCGAGCCCGCGGCTGAGCCCCAGCTCCACGTACCCGAACCCGTCGGCGAGCGTGTACGCCAGCTCCTGCGCGGCCGTGGCGCCCGCCTCCCGGATGTGGTAGCCGGAGACGGACAGCGGCTTGTAGGCGGGGATGCGGGACGCGCAGTGCTCCATCAGGTCGCCGATGAGGCGCAGATGCGGCTCGGGCTGGAAGAGCCACTCCTTCTGG
Organism: Streptomyces sp. NPDC001796; assembly: GCF_042892355.1. Classification (NCBI taxonomy): domain Bacteria; kingdom Bacillati; phylum Actinomycetota; class Actinomycetes; order Kitasatosporales; family Streptomycetaceae; genus Streptomyces; species Streptomyces sp. NPDC001796. The sequence continues at coordinate 32,102 of NZ_JBIAUC010000004.1, forward strand.
GCGATGTACTCCTTGAAGATGTCGGTCTGGAGGGTGCCGTTGAGCACGGAGGGGTCCACGCCCTGTCGCTCGGCGGCGACCAGGTACATGCAGAAGACGGGGACCGCCGGCCCGCTGATCGTCATCGAGGTGGTGACGTCGCCGAGGGGGATGTCCTTGAACAGGACCTCCATGTCCGCGGCCGAGTCGATCGCGACGCCGCAGTGCCCGACCTCGCCGAGCGAACGCGGGTCGTCGGAGTCGCGGCCCATGAGGGTCGGCATGTCGAAGGCGACGCTCAGGCCTCCGCCACCGGCGTCCAGGATCATCTTGTAGCGCTCGTTCGTCTGTTCGGCGTTGCCGAACCCGGCGAACTGGCGGATGGTCCACGTCCGCCCCCGGTAGCCGGTCGGGTACAGGCCGCGGGTGAAGGGGTACTCACCGGGCCAGCCGATCCGCTCGAAACCCTCATAGGTGTCTCCGGACCGGGGCCCGTACACGGGCTCCACGGGATCGCCGGAGAGCGTCGTGAAATCGGCCTCGCGCTTGCGTGAGGCGTCGTACCGGGCCTGCCAGCGTCGGCGGCCCTCCTCGATGGCGTCAGCGTCCATACCCCCGAATTTACTAGGACGTCCAAGTAAATGTCGACGGCAGACCGCCGTACGGCTTCGTACGGCGGTGTCCGCTACGCCTTCGCGACCGCGGGAGCGTCCTCCGCGATCTTCGACTCGAGCTCGTGGGTGACCTTGCGCTCCACGAAGAAGGCGGCCGTCGGGATCGTCCCCGCGAGCAGGACCCACAGCTGCTTGCCCACCGGCCACTTCGCCTTCGAACCCAGGTCGAAGGCGAAGACCAGGTAGATGACGTACAGCCAGCCGTGGGCGATGCCGATGACACGGGTGAAGTCGGCGGCGCCGTTCACGTCGAGGATGTACTTGGCGATGACACCGAGGGTCAGCAGGACCAGCAGCACACCGGTGACGTAGGCCATCACGCGGTAGCGGGTCAGCACGCTCTTTTTCATGGCTACGAGCGTAACGGCCGGTTTGCGTCGATCTTCCGGCACCCCCGGCGCCGCGCGAGCACCGGTCAGCCCTCCTTGAAGTCCCCCGCGGAGATGCGCAGCGGACGCAGCATCGCGAAGATCTCGGCGCACTCCTCCGCGTCGTAGCAGCCGAGCCCGAAGTCCATCGCCATCAGGTCCCGGGTGGCCGCGTCGCAGACCTCGCGGCCCTTGTCGGTGATGGAGGCGAGGGTGCCGCGGCCGTCGTTGGGGTTGGGCCGCTTGGCGACCAGGCCGGACCTGACCAGGCGGTCCACGGTGTTGGTGACCGACGTGGGGTGCACCATGAGCCGCTCGCCGATCTTGGACATGGGCAGCTCGCCCGCCTTGGAGAAGGTGAGCAGTACCAGCGCCTCGTACCGTGCGAAGGTCAGTCCGTACGGTTTCACCACCGCGTCGACCTCCGCGAGCAGGATCTGCTGCGCCCGCATGATCGAGGTGATCGCCGCCATGGACGGCACGTTTCCCCACCGCTGCTTCCAGTGCTCGTCGGCGCGGGCGATGGGATCGAAGGACAGGCTGAGGGGCTTCGGCACGCCATCGACCTTACCGGCCGGTCACATGCTGGTCAGCCCCGTCTCGCTTTTCGGTCCACGGGCTGTCGCCGGGCGCACACTGGAAGCAGAAGGCAGAAGGGGGGACGACCCAACGCGGAGGTCAGCCATGAGCACCCTCGAGGAACACGTGGATGTCGGAGTCCCGATCGACACGGCCTGGGAGAGCCTGCACCGGGTGGAGAACTATCCGCGGTTCGTGGACGGGCTGCGGGACGCACGCACGGAGGCGGGCGGCCGGGCGCATCTGGACGTCGAGGCGGGCGGCCGGGCCCGGGAGATCGAGGCGGAGGTCTCCGACCGCGGCGGGGAACGTGTGATGGAGTGGCGTACCACGGGCGAGCCCGAGCTGAAGTGCTCCTTCTCACTGCAGTCGATCGACAGGGACCACACCCGGGTGCAGGCGCGGCTCGCATACGACCCGGGTGCGGTCAGGGAGACGTTCGGCGGCCCGAGGGGCTTCGCCCAGGCGAGCGCCATCGAAAGGCTGGTGCGCAGCGATCTGGAGCATTTCAAGGAGTACGTGGAGCAGGGGAGCTGAGCGAGGGCCCCTCGGGGCGGGACCCCCGGGCGCGCGACGCCCGGCGCAGCGTGTGGCGGACCGCCCGCTGAGCCACCGGGCCCAGATCGTCCAGCGCCGCCACGACAAGGGCCAGCTGGTCCAGGGCGCCGAGCGCCGCGCCCGCTCCCTCCGGGTCCACGCCCTCGTACAGCTCGATCCCCACGAAAGACGCCGACACGGCGCGCGCGAGCCCCCCGGCGTCGGCGAACTCCCCGAGCGGCGTCGCCGCGAGCACCCGTTCCAGGACCCGCTCGATCTCCACGATCCACAGGTCGAGTCCCGCGGCCGTCGCCGGCGCGAGGCGGGGATGCGTCTGCGCGCCCGCCAGCAGCTGGCCCAGCACCGCCACATGCCCGGCCGCCTTCTCCTCCTCGTGCATCTCCCGGGCGAACACGAGGAGCTCACCGAGCGAGCCGATCGTGTCGAGCCGTTCCCGGTAGTGCGCCACCCGCTGCTGTGTCCCGTACCGGCACGCGGCCGCCAGCAGTTCGTCCACCGAGCCGAAGTGATAGAAGACGAGCGCCTGGTTGACCCCGGCGGCCGCCGCGATCGTCCGCGCGGACGTCTTGGCGATCCCCTGCTCGGTGAGCGCGCTCAGCGCCCCCCGAAGCAGCTTGATCTTCGTCGCCTCGCTCACGCCCGCGCCTCCTCCCGCACCGGCCGCAGCCCGGGGCGGACCCCGCGCACACCGGCATCCGAGTACGACACCGTGAACGACCCTTCATAGCCGAACAACGGGCCGACGTACCGGTTCACCACCCGCACCCGGATCCGGAACCGTCCCGTCGACTCGTCGAACGACTCCCGGACCTCCGCCTGCCCGCCGATGGCCTCCGGCACGCGCACGTCGACCGGTCCCTCGCGGAAGCGGTGCTCACCGGAGCGGATCAGCAGCGACCCGTCCGGCTCCGCCGAGAACCGCAGCTCGCTCGCCAGGTGCTGGTGGGTGCCGAGGTAGTCCAGAATGCGGTCGCCCTTCGGGCTCAGCACCATCTGCGCATCGAAGCGGCGGACCCGGCCGGAGAGGTCGAAGGTACGCACGAACGTCACCGTCTCACGGCCGAAGGTGTCGGCGTACGGGACGTTCTCGATGACGAAGGGGACGTTCCGTCCCTGGCGCGGGAGGAGGATGTTCCGGGTGCCGCCCAGGACGAGGAACGGCTTCACCAGCCCCCGGCCGTGCCAGACGCGGTCCATCACACCGCGCCCCGTGCACGCCTCGCCGCCCGCCAGCCCCACGGAGAAGCGGCGCCGCAGCTCGGGGTGCAGCCGCTCGAAGTCCGCACCCATCGCCGTCCGGAAGATGGAGGTCATGACGGCCGCTCCAGGGTGGTGAGGAGACGGGGTGCGCCGACGCGCGTGGGCGGGGTGCGCAGACAGCGGCGGGCGGCCGGGGTGCTGGGCAGGGGTGCCTTGAACAGGGCCAGCGAGACGGCGACCACCAGCAGCAGCGGGCACGGGTAGGCCATCACCGCCGCGAAGGGGCCGAAGAGGCGGGGAACGGGGTCCAGGGCGAGGCCCGTGCAGCCGGCGGTGATGATCAGGGCACGGGCGGCCAGCTCCGCCAGCCAGGTCACGAGCGCGCGCTGCGGTGCGACCCCTCGCTCCAACCACAGGCGCAGGCGGTCGAAGGACCAGGCCGTCGCCCAGCCCATCAGGGGCCGGAAGACCAGGCGGTCGGCGAGGGAGCCGAAGGCACCCCAGCGCGGCCGGTAGTCGTACCCGGTCAGGAAGCGGACGCCGTCGTCGTCGGGGAGGTAGCGCCAGTAGCCGCTGCCCTCGGCGATCAGGGACAGCGGGTGGGGTGAGGAGAACCGCAGCGCGGAGATGCGGGTGCCGTCCGGTCGCGTCTTCTCCCCCGCCGACACGCCGGTGCCGGACACCGTCAGGAAGGGCAGGACGCGCGTCGCGTACCGGAAGCGCTGGGGTTCGCCCTCCGCGTGCGGCAGGTGGTCGATCTCGGTGAAACGGAGGTCCCAGCGCCTGTGCTGCGCGGGGTCCTGAGTGCGTTCCCACAGCTCGTCGAGGTCGGCCCGTATGTGTGCCTCAACGTAGAGCCCCATGATGGATCCCCCTGATCCCCTGGTAGGCGCCCCTTTTTGAGCAGTCGCTCAAGCGGGTTGCCGTGAGACTACAGGAGATTTGAGCGATCGCTCAAAGGCCGGAGCGGAGAAAACCCCGGCCCTGGGGCCGGGGTCGTCCGTCGCGGAGCAGAACGGGCTGCCTCACCCGCCGGCCAGATGCCGCTCCACCGTCTCCACCTTGGAGGTGAGGCCGTCCTTCACGCCCGGACGGATGTCCGCCTTGAGGACCAGGGAGACGCGCGGCGCCCGCTCCTCGACCACCGCGACGGCACGCTTCACCACGTCCATCACCTCGTCCCACTCCCCCTCGATCGAGGTGAACATGGCGTCGGTGCGGTTCGGCAGACCGGATTCCCGTACGACCCGGACGGCGTCGGCGACGTACTCCCCCACGTCCTCGCCGACGCCCAGCGGCGTCACGGAGAAAGCGACGATCACGCGTTCACGATCCCTTCCTTGCGGGCGCGGGCCGCGATGACGGCGTCCTCGGCCTCCCGGCGCAGCTTGCGCTCGGCGAAGAAGCCGCCGGTGGGCAGCACCGAGAGGACGAAGTAGACGGCGGCGGTCCTCAGCGGCCACTTGGCGCGGTTCCAGGCGTCCGCCCAGAAGATCACGTACAGGATGAACAGGACGCCGTGGATCGAGCCCATCACGGGCACGGCGTTGAAGTCGGTGGTGCGCTTCAGTACCGAGCAGACGAGCAGCAGCAGGAAGGAGACGGCCTCGGGGGCCGAGACCAGGCGGAGCCGGCGGAGGGCGGTGGCGGTCTTTATGTCCACGGGTCACCTTCGGTGGGAGGTTCGTCCGGAAGGGGCGAGCGCTTTGTGAACGCACGCACAAGCGCCCGCCCATTGTGACATCCGGGACGCGGCGGGCCGGGCACGGGGGTACGGGGTGTCGGCGACACGCCGACTCATCCCTTACCCGACCGCTGGAAGCCCGTTACCCGACCGCTGGAAGCCCCTAGGGGTGGGCTCAGGGTGCGGATCCACCTTCGGGCTCTGTCCGCTCCACCCACCCGGCCGTTACCTTCGCTCCGTGGCGATGTTCCGACTCCAAGACAGCAAGGTGCTGGCCGTCGACATGACCGGGGACGGCGTGAAGGCGAAGAACGGCTCCATGGTCGCGTACGACGGCCAGATGACCTTCAAGAAGCTCACCGGCGGCGGTGAGGGCATCCGGGGGATGGTGACCCGGCGGCTCACCGGCGAGCAGATGACCGTGATGGAGGTGAAGGGGCACGGGACGTGCTGGTTCGCGGACCGGGCCTCCGAGATCAACCTCGTCAGCCTCCAGGGCGACAAGCTGTTCGTCGAGTCGAGCAACCTCCTCGCGACGGACGCCGGCCTGCGCACGGGCACGACGTTCACCGGCCTGCGCGGCGCCTCGCAGGGCAACGGCCTGTTCACGACGACGGTCGAGGGGCACGGCCAGGCGGCGATCATGTCGGACGGCCCGGCGGTGGTGCTGCGGGTCAGCGCGCAGTACCCGCTGACCGTCGACCCGGGCGCGTACGTGGCGCACCAGGGGAACCTGCGGCAGTCGTTCCAGTCGGGCGTGACGTTCCGCACACTCCTCGGCGAGGGCGGCGGCGAGGCCTTCCAGATCCGCTTCGAGGGGGACGGACTGGTGTACGTGCAGCCCAGCGAGCGCAACACGATCGCGGGGGACCTCTGACATGGCCTTCCGCGAAGTGAACTCCAAGATGATCGAAGCGACGGTGGTCCCCGGGCAGCGGCTGTTCAGCCAGCGGGGCGCGATGCTCGCCTACAAGGGCGACGTCTCCTTCACCCCCAACATCCAGGGCGGCCAGGGCGGGGTCATGTCGATGATCGGCCGCCGCGTCGCAGGCGAGGCGACGCCGCTGATGACGGTCGAGGGCAGCGGCACGGTGCTGTTCGGGCACGGCGGCCACCACATCCAGGTGATCGACCTGACCGGCGACACGCTGTACGTCGAGGCGGACCGGCTGCTCGCCTTCGAGGGCACCCTCCAGCAGGGCACGATGTTCATGGGCTCCCAGGGCGGCGTCATGGGACTGGTCCGGGGCCAGGTCACCGGCCAGGGCCTGTTCACGACGACCCTGACGGGGCACGGCGCGGTCGCCGTCATGGCGCACGGCGGCGTCTTCGAGGTGCCGATCACCCCGCAGCGCCCGGTCCACGTCGACCCCCAGGCGTATGTCGCCCACCACGGCGACGTGCGCAACAAGCTGTCCACGGCGCTCGGCTGGCGCGACATGGTGGGCCGCGGCTCCGGCGAGGCGTTCCAGCTGGAGCTGAGCGGCAGTGGTGTGGTGTACGTGCAGGCGTCGGAGGAGAAGCTGTGACCACCTACCCGGGCGCGGGGCCCGTCGTGTACGACCCGATGACGCTGCCGGCCGACGACAACGTCAACAAGTACACCTTCTGCGTGGAGCTCAAGGGGAGCCAGTGGTTCCTGCAGAAGGGCAAGATGATCGCCTACTACGGCTCGATGGAGTTCAACGGCGTCGGGCACGGCCGTCTGGACCGTCTCGTCCGTACGTCGTTCCATTCGCCACTGCACGCGAGCGACTGGGTGGTGGCGGAGGGCTCGGGCAAGATGCTGCTCGCCGACCGGGCCTTCGACGTGAACTCCTACGACCTCGAGGACGGCAATCTGACCATTCGCTCGGGCAACCTGCTCGCTTTTCAGCCAAGTCTGTCGCTGAAGCAGTCGATCATTCCCGGCTTCCTCACACTCATCGGAACCGGGAAGTTCGTGGCCGCGTCCAACGGTCCGGTGGTGTTCATGGAACCCCCGATCCGGGTGGACCCGCAGGCCCTGGTCGGCTGGGCCGACTGCCCGTCGCCGTGCCACCACTACGACCATGGGTATCTGAGGGGCCTATGGGGCGGTCTACGTGCGATGACGGGGATCGGCGGGGCCTCCGGGGAGGAGCACCAGTTCGAGTTCGTCGGAGCGGGCACGGTGCTGCTGCAGTCCTCGGAGACGTTGATGGCCGAGCAGGACACGGGGGTGGTCCCGCAGGAGCCCGGCGTACCCGGCGGCGGTGGGGTACCCGGCCACCAGGGGCAGCCGGGGACACCGCGTCTTCCCGGACAGCTGGGGGACCTCCAGCGTCGCTTCGGGCTGTGAGCGGTAGTCTGCGGAGTGTGACGTCGAACGCGTGCGCACAGTCACACCACCCTCACTAGTTCGCCTTTCAACTTTTTAGGTAGACTTCATTCATGGAGATCGAGACGGCCACGCGCTGGCTGACGGATGCGGAACAGTGCGCCTGGCGCACCCACCTGGAGGTCAACAAGCTGCTGACCTACCAGCTGGAAAGGGATCTGCAGCCGTTCGGCCTGACGATGAACGACTACGAGATCCTGGTGAACCTCTCGGAGTCGGAGGGCATGCGAATGCGGATGAGCGACCTCGCGGCCGCCACCCTCCAGTCCAAGAGCCGCCTCTCGCACCAGATCACCCGTATGGAGAACGCGGACCTGGTCCGCCGGGAGAACTGCGAGTCCGACCGCCGGGGTCTGTACGCGGTCCTGACGGACCACGGCATGGAGACGATGAAGAAGGTCGCGCCACACCATGTGGCGTCCGTGCGGCGGCACTTCATCGACCTGCTGCCCCCGGACGACCTGGAACACCTCCACAAGTCCCTGCGACCCATCGCGGAACATCTGCGCGGACAGCGGGGCAAGCCGTAGCGGACGCCGGGGGCCGAGCCGCAGGGGGCACGGGTCAGTGCTCGTCTGCGGGCCCGCTGCGGCTGGTCGCGCCCCTGCGGCGGAGCCGCGTGATGCCACCTCCCGCGCCCCTTCGGGCGCGGGCACGGCCACCGTGACGTTTTCCGTCCGTGGGCCCCAGGCATCCGGCCAAGCCCGCAGCAGCCACTGCGACCGCCCCCGGCACCGCGAAGCACCACCCCAGCGGCAGGTGCCCCAACAACCCGCCTACCGCTGCCGAGCCGGCCGAGATGCCGCCGTTCACGGCCATGTTCACCCAGGCACCCGCCTGAGTGCGGAAGCCCGGCATGGCCGACTCGTCAGCGACCAGGTACGACGTCGTCAGGGCCGGGGCGATGCACAGGCCCGCGCAGACCACGGTCACGGTCAGGACGCCGATGCCCGGAGCGAGCCCGGCCGCCGCCATGGCCAGGCCCAGACCCGCCGCCGGCAGCGGCAGACGCACCCGTGCGCTCCCCCGCCACTCGATCGCCCCGTACAGCAGCCCTCCGACCGCGCTGCCCGCGGACAGCGCCGCGAGCACCCAGGCCACCACGTCGTCGCCGTACCGGCGCTGCTCGGCGAAGGCCATGACCAGGAGGTCCAGCGCGCCCACGGCCAGTCCCACGCCTCCGGCCACGAGCACCGGCTGCACCAGAGCGCGGGCACCCCGCAGCCGCCCTGACGGGCGCGGCGGCTTCCCCGCGGGCGGCCGTACTCCGGTCACCGCCGGGGAGGTGACGAAGGCGATCGTCCCGGCCGTCAGCAGCAGCGCGCTCAGGGCCACCCCGGCCGCCGGTGGCGCGTACCGGACCACCGCACCGACCAACAGCGGGCCCGATACGAACGCCAGCTCCTCGACCACGGAGTCCAACCCGTACGCCCGCTGCACCAGCCGCCGGTCGTCGAAGAGGCCACCCCACACGGCCCGTACGGTGGGCCCGAGCGGTGGTGGAAACGCCCCGGCGGCGGTGGCCAGGGCGGCCGGCAGCAGCGCCGGCACACCGGGCCGCCAGGTCGTCGCGGCCAGCAGGCACAGGAACGCCGCGTGCAGCAGGGCCATCGGCACGAGCGCCCGCCGTGGCCCGTACCGGTCGACGAACGCCGCCCGCAGCGGCGACAGCAGGACGGTCGTGGCCCCGAACAGCGCCATGACCATGCCTGCCACGGCGTACGACCCGGTCGCCCGGGTCACGGCGAGCATCAGGGAGAGGGAGACCGTCCCGTACGACAGTCGCGCGACCAGGGCGGCGGCGAAGGTACGGCGGACGTGCGGGACACGGAGGACGGCGGCATAGGAGGGCCGCACGCAAGAAACGGAAGAAGGCGCGGACACGCGGAGGTTCCTCGGCTGGAGGCGATGGGGCGGACGCCGGAGTGCCGCGACGACCACAGCCACTGCTGCTCGTCGATCGCGGTCCTGGGCGAGCCCTAGGCCAAGAGGAGGAACATGTGGATCACGCTACCAACGCACCGGGGCGTCGACCACGCACTTTTCCGTCAGGCCCGCGCCCGACCGTCCGCTCTTCGTCAGCCCTGCGTCAGACCGGCCACCAGTTCGTCCGCCGCCCGATAGGGGTCCAGCTCCCCCGCCACGATCCGTTCCGCCAGGGCGCTCAGGCGGCGGTCGCCGTGGAGGTCGCCGATGCGTTCCCTCAGGGCCGTCACGGCGATCGTCTCGACCTCGTGGGCCGCGCGGGAGAGCCGGCGCTCCGCCAGGACGCCCCGCTCCTCCATCCACGCCCGGTGCTTCTCCAGCGCCTCCACGACCTCGTCGACGCCCTCGGCACGGGCCGCGACCGTCTTCACGATCGGCGGACGCCAGTCGCCGGGAGCCCGCGACTCGCCCAGGCCCAGCATGTGGTTCAGCTCACGCGCGGTGGCGTCCGCGCCGTCCCGGTCGGCCTTGTTGACGACGTACACGTCACCGATCTCGAGGATGCCCGCCTTCGCCGCCTGGATGCCGTCGCCCATGCCGGGAGCCAGCAGAACGACCGAGGTGTCCGCCTGGGAGGCGATCTCGACCTCCGACTGGCCGACGCCGACCGTCTCCACCAGGATCACGTCGCAGCCCGCCGCGTCCAGGACCCGGATCGCCTGCGGAGCCGCCCAGGCCAGGCCGCCCAGGTGACCGCGCGTGGCCATCGAGCGGATGTAGACGCCGGGGTCGGACGCGTGCTCCGACATCCGCACCCGGTCGCCGAGCAGCGCGCCGCCGGAGAAGGGCGAGGACGGGTCGACGGCGAGCACGCCGACCCGCTTGCCCTGCTTGCGGTACGCGGTCACGAGCGCCGACGTGGAGGTGGACTTGCCGACGCCCGGCGAGCCCGTGAGGCCCACCACGTATGCGTTGCCCGTCAGCGGGGCCAGCGCCGCCATGACCTCCCTGAGCTGCGGGGACGCCCCCTCCACCAGGGAGATCAGCCGGGCCACGGCCCGCGGCCGGCCTTCCCTGGCCTGGGCCACCAGCGAGGAGACGTCCTGCATCACAGCTCCGTTCACGTGTTCACGCAAAGAGGTCGGTTCGAGGGTGCTCAGGCCTTGGGTACCCGCACGATCAGCGCGTCACCCTGGCCGCCGCCCCCGCACAGCGCCGCCGCGCCCACGCCGCCACCGCGCCGCTTCAGCTCCAGGGCGAGGTGCAGGACGAGCCGGGCGCCGGACATCCCGATCGGGTGACCCAGGGCAATGGCACCGCCATTGACATTCACCTTTTCGGTGGAAACGCCAAGGTCCTTCATTGACTGCACGGCGACCGCCGCGAAGGCCTCGTTGATCTCGATCAGGTCGAGGTCGGCGACCTCCAGGCCCTCCTTCTTCAGGGCGTGCAGGATCGCGTTCGACGGCTGCGACTGCAGGGAGTTGTCCGGTCCCGCCACATTGCCGTGGGCCCCGATCTCCGCGATCCAGTCCAGGCCCAGCTCCTGCGCCTTGGCCTTGCTCATCACGACCACGGCCGCCGCACCGTCCGAGATCTGCGAGGAGGAACCGGCCGTGATCGTGCCGTCCCTGCTGAACGCCGGCCGCAGCTTGCCGAGCGACTCCACCGTCGTGTCGCCGCGGATGCCCTCGTCCTTGGCGAAGACGACCGGCTCGCCCTTGCGCTGCGGGATCTCCACCGGAGTGATCTCCGCCTCGAAGACGCCGTTCTTCTGGGCGGCGGCGGCCCGCTGGTGGGACAGGGCGGCGATCTCGTCCTGCTCCTGGCGGCCGATGCCGAGGCGGGTGTTGTGCTTCTCGGTGGACTCGCCCATGGCGATGCCCTCGAAGGAGTCGGTCAGCCCGTCGTACGCCATCGCGTCCAGCATCTGGACCGCGCCGTACTTGAAGCCCTCCCGGGACTTCGGCAGCAGGTGGGGGGCGTTGGTCATGGACTCCTGGCCGCCCGCGACGATCACGTCGAACTCACCCGCACGGATCAGCTGGTCCGCGAGCGCGATCGCGTCGAGGCCCGACAGACACACCTTGTTGATCGTCAGGGCCGGGACGCTCATCGGGATGCCCGCCTTGACCGCGGCCTGACGTGCCGGGATCTGCCCGGCCCCGGCCTGGAGCACCTGGCCCATGATGACGTACTGCACCTGGTCGCCACCGATCCCCGCACGGTCGAGGGCGGCCTTGATCGCGAAGCCGCCGAGGTCGGCTCCGGAGAAGGACTTCAGCGAGCCGAGCAGCCGCCCCATCGGGGTGCGCGCACCCGCGACGATGACGCTGGTCGTGCTGTTCGTTCCAGACATGAGCTGCGATCCCCTTCCGGCCTGCACAGCCGAGGAGTGAACGAGGGTTTACTTCGAATGTACTGAGCGGTAGGGCAAACCGTCACCGGGCTGTCAGTGTGATCGCGCGCACGTTGCGTAACCACCGCGGGAGCGCTGCACTGATTCCATGCTGACGCGAATCGACCACATCGGAATCGCCTGTTTCGACCTCGAGAAGACCGTCGAGTTCTACACCTCGACGTACGGATTCTCCGTGTTCCACACCGAGGTCAACGAGGAACAGGGTGTCCGCGAGGCCATGCTCAAGATCAACAACACGGACGACGGCGGGGCCTCCTACCTGCAGTTGCTGGAACCCATCCGCGAGGACTCCACCGTCGCCAAGTGGCTCGCGAAGAACGGCGAGGGCGTGCACCACATCGCCTTCGGCACGGCGGACGTGGACGGTGACTCCGCCGAGATCAAGGACAAGGGCGTGCGGGTGCTGTACGACGAGCCGCGGCGCGGCTCCATGGGCTCGCGGATCACCTTCCTGCACCCCAAGGACTGCCACGGCGTTCTCACAGAACTGGTCACATCGGCGGCCGTTGAGACACCTGAGCACTGACTCCCGTACATAGGGGCCGGTAGGGTTGGGGGCGGTCGCCGCTCCACCAGGGCGACCGGGTCCCGCCGTGACACCGGCGGGACGTGCCGGGGTCCGGGTTTCGGGGGACGAGCGCCGGGGCAGCAGCCCATGCTCCGCCGTTGATCTGACACCATTCCCCGGGGGCCCCGTTCGGCGGATGGACGGAGCTCGTTTGGAGAGACTTGCGACCAGGGGACGGATGGGACCGCGCAGTGCGGGGCTACGAACGCCAGGAGCGAGAGCCGGCGGCTGACGTCGACCACCTCTCTCGGTTCGAGGCCGAGATGGAGCGGCTGAAGACCGAGCGGGAAAAGGCGATCCAGCACGCCGAGGACCTCGGCTACCAGGTCGAGGTGCTGCGCGCCAAGCTGCACGAGGCGCGCCGCACCCTCATGTCCCGTCCCGCGTACGACGGGGCCGACATCGGCTACCAGGCCGAGCAGATGCTGCGCACCGCCCAGATGCAGGCGGACCAGCTGCGGGCTGAGGCCGAGCGCGAGCTGAGCCAGGCCCGCGCACAGACCCAGCGCATCCTCCAGGAGCACGCCGAGCAGGCCGCCCGCCTCCAGGCGGAGCTGCACGCGGAGGCGGTCGCCCGCCGCCAGCAGCTCGACCAGGAGCTGGCCGAGCGCCGGGCGACCGTCGAGTCGCACGTCAACGAGAACGTGGCCTGGGCGGAGCAGCTGCGCGCCCGCTCCGAGGCCCAGGCCCGCCGCCTGGTCGAGGAGTCCCGCGCCGAGGCCGAGCAGGCCCTCGCCGCCGCCCGCGTCGAGGCCGAGCGGCTGGTCGCCGAGGCCCGGCAGCGGCTGCAGAACGACGCCGAGTCCGCCCGTGCGGAGGCGGACCAGATCCTGCGCCGCGCCCGCGCGGACGCCGAGCGGCTGCTGAACGCCGCCTCCACCCAGGCCCAGGAGGCCACCGACCACGCCGAGCAGCTGCGCTCCAGCTCCGCCACCGAGTCGGAGGCCGCCCGCCGGCAGGCGTCCGAGCTGAGCCGGGCCGCCGAGCAGCGGATGGCCGAGGCGGAGGCCGCGCTGCGCGAGGCCCGCGCCCAGGCCGACAAGGTCGTCGCGGAGGCCAAGGAGGCCGCCGCCAAGGCCCTTTCGAGCGCCGAGACGGAGGGCGAGCAGCGCACCCGTACCGCCAAGGAGCAGGTCGCCCGGCTGGTCAGCGAGGCCACCAAGGAGGCCGAGGCCACCAAGGCCGAGGCCGAGCAGGTCGTCGCGGACGCGCGCGCCGAGGCCGAGAAGATCGTCGCGGAGGCCGCCGAGAAGGCCCGCACGATCACGGCCGAGGAGACCGCCTCCCAGCTCGGCAAGGCGGCCCGTACGGCCGAGGAGGTCCTCAACAAGGCGTCCCAGGACGCCGCGGCGACCACCAAGGCCGCCGCCGAGGAGGCCGACCGGATCCGCAAGGAGGCCGAGGCCGAGGCGGACCGGCTGCGCGCCGAGGCGCACGACATCGCCGAGCAGCTCAAGGGCGCCGCCAAGGACGACACCAAGGAGTACCGCGCCAAGACGGTCGAGCTGCAGGAGGAGGCCCGCCGGCTGCGCGGCGAGGCCGAGCAGCTGCGCGCCGAGGCGGTGGCCGAGGGCGAGAAGATCCGCGCCGAGGCGCGCCGCGAGGCCGTCCAGCAGATCGAGGAGGCGGCCAGGACCGCCGAGGAGCTGCTCGCCAAGGCGAAGGCCGACGCGGACGAGCTGCGCACCACCGCCACCGCCGACAGCGAGAAGGTCCGCACCGAGGCGATCGAACGCGCCTCGATGCTGCGCCGCCAGGCCGAGGAGGCCCTGGAGCGCACCCGCAAGGAGGCCGAGACCCAGCGCGCCGAGGCCGTCGAGCTGGCGGACGCGATCAAGGAGGAGGCCGAGAAGGTCGCGCGCACCCTGCGCGAGGAGAGCGAGCGGGCCGTGGAGGCCCGCCGCGCGGAGGCCGCCGAGGAACTGGCCCGCCTGCAGTCGGAGGCCGAGCAGCGGCTCGCCTCGGCCGAGCAGGCCCTCTCCGACGCCCGTGCGGAGGCGGAGCGGATCCGCCGGGAGGCAGCGGAGGAGACTGACCGGCTGCGCACGGAGGCCTCCGAGCGCATTCGTACGCTCCAGGCGCAGGCCGAGGCCGAGGCCGAGCGGCTGCGCACCGAGGCCGCCTCGGACGCGTCGGCCTCGCGCGCGGAGGGCGAGGCCATCGCCGTCCGCCTGCGCTCGGAGGCGGCGGCCGAGGCCGAGCGGCTGAAGTCGGAGGCGCAGGACACCGCCGACCGGGTCCGCGCGGAGGCGCAGGCCGCGGCCGAGCGGCTGAGCACGGAGGCCTCCGAGACGCTGGCCGCCGCCCAGGAGGAGGCCGTCCGGCGCCGCCGGGAGGCCGAGGAACTCCTTGGCTCCGCCCGCCAGGAGGCCGACCAGGAGCGCGAGCGCGCCCGGCAGCAGAGCGAGGAGCTGCTGGCAGTCGCGCGCGCCCGGGTCGAGGAGGCCCAGACCGAGGCCGTACGGCTGGTGGAGGAGGCCGACCGGCGCGCCACCGAGATGGTGTCGGCGGCCGAACAGCACGCCCAGCAGGTGCGGGACTCCGTGGCCGGGCTGCACGAGCAGGCGCAGGAGGAGATCACCGGCCTGCGCTCGGCCGCCGAGCACGCGGCGGAGCGTACGCGCACCGAGGCGCAGGAGGAGGCCGACCGGGTCCGCTCCGACGCCTACGCGGAGCGCGAGCGTGCCACCGAGGACGCGAACCGCATCCGGCGGGAGGCCGCCGAGGAGTCGGAGGCCGCCAAGTCGCTGGCGGAGCGGACGGTCTCGGACGCGATCGCCGAGGCGGAGCGGCTCCGTACGGACGCCGCCGAGCACGCACAGCGCGTGCGGACCGAGGCGTCGGACACGCTCGCCGAGGCCGACCAGGCGGCGGCGCGCACCCGTGCGGAGGCGCGCGAGGACGCCAACCGGATCCGGTCGGACGCGGCCACACAGGCGGACACCCTCATCACCGAGGCACGCGCGGAGGCCGAGCGGCTCACCACGGAGACCGCCGCCGAGGCCGAGCGGGTGCGCGCGGAGTCCGTGGCCAAGGCGGACAAACTGCTCGCGGACGCCACCGACGAGGCGGAGCGGCTGCGCGCCGAGGCCGCCGAGACGGTCGGCTCCGCGCAGGCGCACGCCGAGCGGATCCGCACCGAGTCGGAGCGGGTCAAGGCCGACGCGGAGGCGGAGGCCGAGCGGATCACGACGGCGGCGCGCGAGGAGGCCGAGCGCACCCTGGACGAGGCCCGCAAGGACGCCAACAAGCGGCGTTCCGAGGCGGCCGAGCAGGTGGACAAGCTCATCACGGAGACCGCCGCCGAAGCCGACAAGCTCCTCACGGAGGCCCAGCAGACGGCCCGCAAGACGACGGCGGACGCCGAGGCGCAGGCCGACACGATGGTGGGTGCCGCCCGCACGGAGGCCGACCGTCTGGTCGCCGAGGCGACGGTCGAGGGCAACACGCTGGTGGAGCGGGCCCGGGCGGACGCGGACGAACTCCTCGTCGGCGCACGCCGGGACGCCACCCAGATCCGGGAGCGCGCGGAGGAGCTGCGCGAGCGCATCACCGCCGAGATCGAGGAGCTGCACGAGCGGGCGCGGCGCGAGTCGGCCGAGGCGATGAAATCGGCGGGCGAGCGGTGCGACGCCCTGGTCAAGGCCGCCGAGGAGCAGCTGGAGAAGGCCAAGGCGCAGGCGAAGGAGCTGCTGTCGGAGGCCAACTCGGAGGCGGGCAAGGTCCGTATCGCCGCCGTCAAGAAGGCCGAGGGGCTGCTGAAGGAGGCCGAGCAGAAGAAGGCCACGCTGGTCGCCGAGGCCGAGCAGATCAAGGCCGAGGCGATCCGCGAGGCCCGCAAGGCCGTCGAGGAGGGCAAGCGGGAGCTGGAGATCCTGGTGCGCCGGCGGGAGGACATCAACGCGGAGATCTCCCGTGTCCAGGACGTCCTGGAGGCGCTCGAGTCCTTCGAGGCGCCGTCCGCCGGCAAGGACTCGGGTGTCAAGGCGGGTGCCACCGTGGGTGCACCTCGTTCGGGTGGCAAGGCGTCAGAAGGCTAGCCAGAAACCCCGTTCTATGCTTGCCGGGGCGCTTCGTACAGGTCCTGGCAAGCCCCCCGGCAGCTCAGCCACCCAAAAGGAGTGTCATTCTCCAGATCAAACACGCATCCGCTCGATGACACGCCGCTTTGCGCCCTAGGATTCCCCTATCACCTCACCGGTCTCATTCGACAGGAACCCCATGAGCGACACTTCCCCCTACGGCTTCGAGCTTGTGCGGCGTGGGTACGACCGCGCTCAGGTGGACGAACGAATCTCCAAGCTCGTCTCCGACCGTGACAGCGCTCTCGCCCGCATCACCGCCCTGGAGAAGCGCATCGAGGAGCTCCACCTCGAGACGCAGAACGCCCAGGCCGCCGTCAGCGACGCGGAGCCGTCCTACGCGGGTCTCGGCGCGCGCGTCGAGAAGATCCTCCGCCTCGCCGAGGAAGAGGCCAAGGACCTGCGCGAGGAGGCCCGTCGCGCCGCCGAGCAGCACCGCGAACTCGCCGAGTCGGCCGCCCAGCAGGTGCGCAACGACGCGGAGTCGTTCGCCGCGGACCGCAAGGCGAAGGCGGAGGACGAGGGCCTCCGGATCGTCGAGAAGGCCAAGAGCGACGCGGCCCAGCTGCGCGCCGAGGCGCAGAAGGACGCCCAGTCCAAGCGCGAGGAGGCGGACGCCCTCTTCGAGGAGACCCGCGCCAAGGCCGCTCAGGCCGCCGCCGACTTCGAGACGAACCTCGCCAAGCGGCGTGAGCAGTCCGAGCGCGACCTGGCCTCCCGTCAGGCCAAGGCGGAGAAGCGCCTCGCGGAGATCGAGCACCGCGCCGAGCAGCTTCGCCTGGAGGCGGAGAAGCTCCGCACGGACGCCGATCGCCGCGCCCGCCAGACGGTGGAGACGGCCCAGCGCCAGGCCGAGGACATCGTCGCGGACGCGAACGCCAAGGCCGACCGCATCCGCTCCGAATCCGAGCGCGAGCTCGCGGCGCTGACGAACCGTCGCGACTCCATCAACGCCCAGCTCACCAACGTCCGCGAGATGCTGGCGACGCTCACGGGCGCCGCGGTCGCCGCGACCGGCACGCCGGCCGAGGACGAGCCGATCTCGCGCGGGGTCCCGGCGCAGCAGTCCCGGTAACACCGGGACGTACGGCGTCTGAACATCCGCAAAGCCCTCCGCCACTCAAGTGGCGGGGGGCTTTGCGCCGTTTTAGCGTGGGCCGCATGATCGAGCTCGAGGGGCTGACCAAGCGGTACGGCGACAAAGTGGCGGTCGACGGCCTCACGTTCACCGTCAGACCGGGTGTCGTCACGGGCTTCCTCGGTCCGAACGGCGCCGGAAAGTCCACCACCATGCGGATGGTGCTCGGGCTCGACCACCCCACCGCCGGGGACGTCCGTATCGACGGCAGGCACTACGACCAGCTCAAGAACCCCCTGCGGGCCATCGGCGCCCTGCTCGACGCGAAGGCCGTGCACGGCGGGCGCAGCGCCTGGAACCATCTGCTGTGCCTGGCGCAGAGCAACGGCATCCCCACCTCCCGGGTGCACGAGGTCCTGGACACCGTGGGGCTGACGTCGGTGGCCCGCAAGAAGGCCAAGGGCTTCTCGCTCGGCATGGCCCAGCGGCTCGGCATCGCGGCGGCGCTGCTCGGCGATCCGCGGATCCTGATGTTCGACGAGCCGGTCAACGGTCTCGACCCCGAGGGCATCCACTGGATCCGGACCCTGATGAAATCGCTGGCGGCGCAGGGACGGACGGTGTTCGTCTCCAGTCACCTGATGAGCGAGATGGCGCTGACCGCCGACCATCTGGTGGTCATCGGCCAGGGCCGGCTGCTCGCCGACACCTCCATGGCCGACTTCATCCGGCGCAACTCGCGCACTTATGTGCGCATTCGTTCCCCGCAGCGCGAGCGGCTGCTCGACGTCCTGCACGAGGCGGGCGTCACGGTGGTCGAGACGGGCAGCGGGGCGCTTGAGGTGGACGGCGGCAAGGCGGAGCTGATCGGCGAACTGGCGGCTCGGCACCACATCGTGCTGCACGAGCTGAGCATCCAGCAGGCGTCGTTGGAGGAGGCGTTCATGCAACTGACGGCCGCGTCGGTGGAGTACCACGCCCGCGCGGACGCGCCCGCCGGGGAGTGGGGCGCCGGCTGGAAGAAGGGAGCCTGACCATGGCGGCCACCGAGGTCCAGGTCCGCGTACAGGTCCTCAGGTCCGAGTGGACCAAGATCCGGTCGGTGGCGTCCACGCTGTGGACGCTGTCCGTCGCGCTGGTCGTCACCGTCGCCCTCGGGATGCTGATCTCGGCGCTGACGCGCAACGAGTTCGACAGCATGAGCCCGCGGGAGCGGCTCGCCTTCGACCCGACGTTCATCAGCTTCGCCGGGATGAGCCTCGGTCAGCTCGCGATGATCGTGTTCGGGGTGCTGGTCGTGTCCAACGAGTACAGCACCGGCATGATCCGCACCTCGCTGGCGGCGGTCCCCCAGCGTGGCACCTTCCTGTCCGGAAAGATCGCGGTGGCGACCGCGCTCGCCCTCGCCGTCGGCCTGGTCACCGGTTTCGCCGCCTTCTTCCTCGGCCAGGCGATGCTCGGCCCGCACCGGGCGTCGATCGGCGACCCCGGGGTGCTGCGCGCGGTCATCGGCGCGGGGCTGTACATGACGCTCATCGCGGTGTTCTCGATGGGCGTCGCCACGATGCTGCGCTCACCGATGCTGTCCCTCGGGATCCTGATGCCGTTCTTCTTCCTGATCTCGAACATCCTGGGCCATGTCTCCGCGACGAAGAAGATCGGCCGCTTCCTGCCGGACCAGGCCGGCAGCAGAATCCTGCAGGTCGTACCCACAGCCGGCGACGACACCCCGTACGGGCCCTGGGGCGGTCTCGGGATCATGGCACTGTGGGTGATCGCGGCCCTCGCCGGCGGCTACGTCCTGCTGAAACGGCGCGACGCCTGACCGCGGGTGGTTTTACCCGCCCTTGGGCGGAACCGTCAGCGCCCCGATATCCTCCTAACCCTTACGGGGGGCGTGCGCCCCGCTGTGCTGAACCTTGCGATGGGTGCGGAGCATGATCGAGGCAGTCGGCCTGACCAAGCGCTACGGCGACAAGACCGCTGTGTACAACCTCTCCTTCCAGGTGCGGCCGGGAGCCGTCACCGGCTTCCTCGGGCCGAACGGCTCGGGCAAGTCGACGACGATGCGGATGATCCTCGGCCTGGACAACCCGACCTCGGGGACGGTGACGATCGGCGGCCACCCGTACCGCAAACTGCCGAACGCGCCCCGCCATGTCGGCGCCCTGCTCGACGCCAAGGCCGTGCACGGCGGCCGGGCCGCCCGCAACCACCTGCTGTCCCTCGCCCAGCTCTCCGGCATCCCGGCCCGCCGCGTGGACGAGGTACTGGCCGTCGTGGGCCTGCAGGAGGTGGCCGGGAAGCGGTCCAAGGGCTTCTCGCTCGGCATGGGCCAGCGGCTCGGCATCGCCGCCGCGCTTCTCGGCGACCCTCAGGTGCTGCTGTTCGACGAACCGGTCAACGGCCTCGACCCCGAGGGCATCCTGTGGGTCCGCAACCTGATGAAGTCCCTCGCGGCCGAGGGCCGTACGGTCTTCGTCTCCTCGCACCTGATGAGCGAGATGGCACTCACCGCCGACCACCTGATCGTGATCGGGCGCGGTCAGCTGCTCGCCGACATGAGCGTCAAGGACTTCATCTCCGCCAACTCCGCCGACTTCGCCCGCGTCCGCACCCCCGACACCGAGCCGCAGCAGCGAGAGAAGCTCACGGCCGCGCTCACCGAGGCGGGCGGGCACGTGCTGCCCGAGCAGGACGGCGCGCTGCGGGTCACCGGGCTGCCGCTGCCCCGCATCAGCGACATCGCGCACGACACCGACGTACGCCTGTGGGAACTGTCGCCGCACCAGGCCTCGCTGGAGGAGGCGTACATGCGGATGACGCAGGGAGCCGTCGACTACCGCTCGAGCATCGACCAGAAGGCGGGCCTGATGCAGCCGCTGCCGCCCGGCGTCCAGCCGCCGGTCCCGGTGCCGGGCCAGGGCCAGCCGGGCTGGTACGCCCCGCCGCCGCAGCAGGGCGGGCAGCCGTTCTCCCTGCCGGGACAGCCCGGGCAGCCGCCCACGGGGCCGTACACCGCCCCGGCCGCACCGCCTGCCGGGCAGCAGCCGAACCCCTATGCGCAGCCGGCGCCCCAGGACCAGGCACCGGCCCCCGCCACCCCGCCCGCACAGGCGCCCGCCGCCGACGCCACCGCCGCTGCCGACCCGACCAAGTCCGAGGACGCCCGATGAGCACGCCCCAGCCCTCCATGCCGCAGGCCGCGCCCACCTGGCAGGCGGCGCCCGGATCCGCGTACCCCTCCTACACCTCGCCGATCCCGGTCGTGCGCACCCACCTCGGACACGCCATCGCCTCGGAGTGGACGAAGATCAGGTCGGTGCGCTCCACGATGTGGACGCTGGGCGTCTTCCTGGTCCTCATGATCGGCATCGGGACGCTGTTCGCCGCCATCGCCGCCGCGTCGGATGCCCGCCTCGAGGGCAACTCACCGCTGGGCCTCGGGATCGGCGGAGTCCTGACCGGCAGCATCTGCATCATCACGCTCGGCGTGCTGACCACCGCCTCCGAGTACGGCACCGGGATGATCCGGACGACCATGACCGCGTGCCCGAGCCGGACCAGGGTGCTGCTGGCGAAGGCGATCGTCTTCTTCGCCGTGGCGTTCGTGATCACGACGGTGTCCGCACTGCTCGTCGGCATCCTCCAGACCGCCATGCTGAAGAGCTACGGCCTGGCGCAGCCCACCGGCATGGAATGGCTGAAGGGAACGGTCGGCATCGGCCTGTACGTGGCGCTGCTCGGCCTGCTCTCGCTGTTCGTGGGCTCCGTCATCCGGCACTCGGCGGGTGCCATCACCATCATGATCGGCCTGGTGCTCGCCCCGCTGGTCATCGCGATGTTCCTGTTCTCGGAGTCGATGCGGGACCTGCAGAGGTTCCTGCTGGAGTACTCGATCCCGAGCCAGCTCAGCGCCCTGTACGGGGACTCCCTGGGCGGCTCCGGCCCCACGGGCTGGGAGCCGGTGTGGATCGTCCTCGGCCTCGCGGCCGTCGCCTTCGCCGGCGCCTGGCTGCTGCTGGAGCGGCGGGACGTGTAGACCCCGGGCCTCGGGCCTCAGTACTTCGGCGCGTTACGGGACCGCTGCACCCGCGTGGTGCGGCGGTCCTTCGCGTTCCAGCAGGACTTGTGCCAGTGCCGGCGATCGTCCACCCCCGCGAACTCGGGCCAGGCGACCACGTGCGGGACGCCGGAGGAGATCACCTGGTCGCAGCCGGGGCACCGGTAGGTCTTGCCCTCGGCGCTCGCGCCCGCCACATGGCGCACGTTCCACTCCTCGCCCTGCCAGCTCTCGGTGGACTGCCAGCCGCCGTAACGCTCCCTGTCCTCGTCCGCGCTCCGGCCGGACGAGCCTGGGCCCTTGGGTCGGTTGCGACGCGGGGACACGGGACACCTCACAGGGCTATACAGGAAGCACGGGTCCTGTCCAGCGTACGCGGCGCCGACAGGGGTACGCGTCCCTCATCGACTGCACGGGTCCCCCCTCCCATCGGCCCATTCGGCAGACAATCCGCAAATCTCTCCACCAACCCGTGACTTGGGCACATGTCAGGCAGTTATGCCCCGTGGGGGAGCTCCGCGTCGGAGCCAGGAAAGCAGGAAGTGCGATGCGCGTTGGAAGTTTTGTACTGGCGGCCCAGTTTCCGGGACAGGGCCAGGGGGAGGCGCTGCACCGCGCGGTGCGGTCGGCCGAGGCCGCCGAGGAGGCGGGCCTGGACGCGGTGTGGCTGGCCGAGCACCACTTCGTGCCGTACGGGACCTGCCCGTCGGCGATCACGCTCGCGGCCCTCCTGCTGGGCCGCACCCGCCGGATCCGGGTCGGCACGGCGGTCAGCGTCCTGCCCACCGCGCACCCGGTCGCACTCGGCGAGCAGGCCGCACTGCTGCACATCACCTCCGGCGGGCGGTTCTCGCTCGGCGTGGGGCGCGGCGGACCGTGGGTGGACCTGGAGGTGTTCGGCGCGGGGCTGAAGGCGTACGAGACGGGGTTCCCGGAATCACTCGATCTGCTGGTGCGCTGGCTGCGCGAACCGTCCGTCGCCGCCGCGGGGGAACGATTCACCTTCCGTGAGGTCCCGGTCGTCCCGCGCCCGTCGGAGTCGCTCACGGACACCGAGGGCCCGGAGGTCGTCGTCGCCTGCACCTCGCCGGCGAGCGTACGGCTGGCGGCCGAGCGGGGTCTGCCGATGCTGCTCGGCATGCACGTGGGGGACGAGGAGAAGGCGGACATGGTCG
Source organism: Streptomyces sp. NPDC001796 (assembly GCF_042892355.1). Taxonomy (NCBI): domain Bacteria; kingdom Bacillati; phylum Actinomycetota; class Actinomycetes; order Kitasatosporales; family Streptomycetaceae; genus Streptomyces; species Streptomyces sp. NPDC001796. Next base: position 54,817 of record NZ_JBIAUC010000004.1, read on the forward strand.
CCCTGTGGCGAAGTCACGCGCAGGCGGCCGGAGTCGACGGCGACGCGATCGCCGGCGCCGCCCATGTCTCGGCCGGTGTCTGCCAGATCGCCGACCGGCGAACCGACGCCGTCGAGGCGTTGACGAAGGCGATGCCAGGCTGGCTGAAACAGGGGCTCGACGCGCATGTGACGGTGGACGGGCGGGCCCGCGCAATGCGGGACCCGCTCGCGTACACCGAACTGCTCTGCGGGCTGCACCCGGTGGGCACCCCGCGACTGTGCGCCGACCGGCTCGCGGCGACCTCCGAGCGGACCGGCATCACACGCTTCGCGCTGCTCGTCGAGGGCTCCGGCGACCTTGCGGCGACGGTGGAGAACGTCCGCAGGCTGGGCGCCGAGGTACTCCCCCACCTCCGCTGAACCCACCGGGCGGGTCAAGGATGCGGGAGCTTGCCGCTTTGCCACACACGCGGGAGCTTGCCGCTCCGAACCCGACGCACTTCCCGCGTACGGAGCGGCAAGCCGTACGACTCTGCGGGTCTCAGCAGTCGCGCAGCTCCGGTGACTGGTTGAGGAGCTGACTGCGGACCGAGGTGAAGCGGGCCAGCGTGTCGTCCACCGAGGAGTCCAGCGGGAACACCGCCACTCGGTGGCAGTTCTGGAACGCCAGGCGCACTCCGAAGTGCCGCTGCAACGCGCCGCGTATCGCGTCGCTCGCGAGCGCGCGCAGCAGCTGTCCACGTGCCTGCTCGTCCGGCGGGGGCGTCTGGTTGTCGGCGAAGTCACCGCCGTCCACCTTCAGCTGGGCCACCAGGGAGCTGATCATCTCCCACGCGTAGGGCAGGGAGGTCCGGACGCAGTCGACGAAGTCCGCTTCGTCGACCTCGCCTCGCTCGGCCTGTTCGAGTAGGGCCGGTGAGACGTCGAGCGACATGGGTTCTCCTCTCGCACCCCGAGACAACAGGGGTTGATGGACAGGTAAGGGAGTTCGCGATATCGAACACGCTGAGTACACACCCCGCGACCTCCCGTTCACTACGGTAGGCAACCGCCGATGGCGGCACCAGGAAAATGCGAACACAGCGAAATCCCACTGGGCACACAACCAGCCAATGCCGAACGGGGGCATCTCGGGAAAAACGGAGGAGCCCCTGGGACCGGCTCGCTCAAGGTCGAATCGCGTGCGGACGGGGGCGTCGAGTAGCGTTGGCGACCATGCGTCTCGTCATTGCCCGGTGCGCCGTCGACTACGCGGGCCGTCTCACCGCCCACCTCCCCTCCGCTCCCCGCCTGATCCTGGTGAAGGCGGACGGAAGCGTCTCGATCCACGCGGACGACCGTGCCTACAAGCCCCTCAACTGGATGTCGCCGCCCTGCACGCTGAAGGAGGGTTCGGGCGACGAGGAAGGCGTGTGGACCGTGATCAACAAGACGGGCGAGAAACTGATCATCACGATGGAGGAGATCCTCCACGACTCCTCGCACGAACTCGGCGTCGATCCGGGGCTGATCAAGGACGGCGTGGAAGCGCACCTTCAGGAACTGCTCGCCGACCGCATCGAGACCCTCGGTGAGGGCTACACGCTGATCCGCCGCGAGTACATGACGGCGATCGGGCCGGTGGACATCCTGTGCCGGGACGCCGAGGGGCAGACCGTGGCGGTGGAGATCAAACGGCGCGGCGAGATCGACGGCGTGGAACAGCTCACGCGCTACCTGGAGCTCCTGAACCGCGACCCGCACCTCGCGCCGGTGCGCGGCATCTTCGCGGCCCAGGAGATCAAGCCGCAGGCCCGCGTGCTTGCCACGGACCGCGGGATCAGCTGTGCGGTGCTGGACTACGACGCCCTGAGGGGCATCGAGGACGACAAGCTGCGCTTGTTCTGACGGGCGGTACGACGGCCAAGGGCCGGGTCCGTGAGTCGGACCCGGCCCTCTTTGTGACCAGGGGCCCTACATCACCGTGCCGGTGCTGCCGGGGGAGCCGGAGCCGGTGGTGGTGGGCGCGCTTGTCGAGCTGCTTGTCGTGGCGGGGGCGCTGGACGAAGGGCCGCTGGCCGAGTTGGAGGTACTCGGCGTGCTCGCGGTGGGCGACGGGGACGTGGTCGGCCCGGTTTCCGTGGGTGTTGGGGAGGTCGGAGGGGTGCTCGACGGCTTCGTAGGCGGCGTCGACGGCCTAGTGGGCGGCGCGGACGGCGGCTTCGACGGCGACTTCGAAGGAGTCGACCCGTGCGTACCCGTGGGGTTGCCCGACGGCACGTCACCGGAGCTGCCCGGCGTCGGGCTGCCCGTAGTACCGGGGGCACCGGTCCCGGTGGGAGCCTTCGCCGTCGCCGCGCCCACCGAGCCCGAACCGTCCTTGCCGCCCGAGCCGCTGTCGCCCGCCTTGTCCGCGCCCAAGCCTCCGCCGTCCGTGCCCTGGCTTGCCGAAGGGCCCACGCGGACCTGGTCCGCTGGGGCCTTGTCGTCGTTGTTCGACGTCATGCCGAGCGTCACGACCGTGCCGAGCACCGCGACCAGCGCCGCGCCCGCGCCCGCGGCCACCAGGTTGCGCCGGGTGCCCTTGGTCACGCCTCGCAGGCCGCCGGACGGGCGGGCCGGAGCCTGCCGGGTGAGCAGGGTCCCCATGTCGTCGGAGGGCGTGGGCACCAGGAAGCCGGTCGGCGGCGTAGGTTCCGCGGGCGGCTCCACACCGGGCGGCGTCTCACCGGACCGGTCGGCGACCAGAGCAAGGGCGCGCCGCCCCGCGACCGTGCCGCGCTTGTCGGCGAGGGCACCGCGCAGCCCGATGGACGCCTCCAGTTCCGCCCGGGCCCGGTCGAGCTGTCCGCCGCAGAGCGCGAGGATGCCCAGCTCGTGGTGGAAGTAGGCCTGCTCCCCGACCTCACCGGCCAGCCGGGACGCCTCCGCCCCGGAGCGCAGTGCCCGCTCCCAGGCGCTCCAGTGCAGCCCCGCGGCCAACGCGGGCGCCGCCTGCCGGGCCAGGAGGACCGCTGCGCTGTGCTCGCCCTCGGCGGGCGGGGAGGTGACGGGCACGAGGGCGCTCAGCGCGGCCAGTACGGCGTCGGCCTCCGCGGAGACCCTCTCGGGTGTGACCGAGGGGTGCCCGGCCCACCAGGAGTAGTGCTGGGCGGCCTTGAGCGCGTATTCCTCCGCGCCGGTCGCGTATCCGGCGGCCTCCAGCTGGGTCAGCACTCCGGCCGCGAGCCGGTAGCGGGAGCCGACCGGGGAGACGAGGGCGCAGCCGACGAGTTCGGCGAGCGCCGCGTCCGCGTGGGTGTCGTCGACGAGGGCCGGCAGATGCGTCTGGTGCGGCACCTCCCCGCCGAGCGCGACCGCGAACTTCAGCGTCTCGCGCGCCGAGGCGCTGAGCCGGGAGGCGAGCAGCGGGGCGGGCGCGGCGGCCTCGGCGAGCGACGGCAGCGGGACGTCACCGCCGTCCTCGGCGTCGAAGGGCGCGTCGACGGGGACGTCGACGTCCTGGAAGACGCCGAACTCGTCGACGGCGTCCTCGTCGGCCCGCTGCCGGTCGCGCTGCCTGAGCAGCGCCCCCGCCTGCACGAAGCGCAGCGGCAGCCCCTCGGACTCGAACCACAGGTCGCCCGCCCAGTTCGCCTCCTCCTCGGTGAGGTCGCGACCGACGGCGTGTTCGAGGAGTTCCAGGCCCCCGGCGCGGGCGAGTCCGCCGAGGAACACCTCCTCCACGTGCGAGTCGGCGGAGGGCGCGGGCACGTCGGGGGTGGCGGCGAGCAGGAACGCGCACTCGGGTGTGGCGTCCAGCAGCTCGTCGAGCGCGCTGCCACCGAACTCCAGGTCGTCCAGGACGACGACGGCGCCGATCTCGCGGACGTACCCGAGCAGCTCCTCCCGGTCGGGCCGGTGCCGAGGCGCCTTGTGGACGGCGGCGAAGAGGTCGTACAGCAGATCTCCGGCACTGCGCCGGTAGCCGGTCAGGCGTACGACGCCGTCCGGCGCGAGATCCGAGCAGTCCTCGGCGACCACGTCGAGAAGCGTGGTGCGGCCGGAACCGGAGGGTCCGGTGAGCCGGACCGAGCGGCCGCGGGCGAGCAGCCGCACCAGCCGCTCGCGCTCCTCCTGGCGCTCGAGCAGCGGCAGCCGTGCCGACGAGGGCCCGGCCGGTACGGGCGGCCTGGTGGCGCGCTCGCGGCCGCTGCGCTCGTCGGCGGTGTACCTGGCCGGGCGCGCGGGACGCTCCCCGGGCGGGCAGACCTCGATCTCGCTGCCGTCGACAGGGTTGACGGTGAGCAGGAAGTCGCCCGTCACGAGCCGGACAGTACGGGCGAGTGCCGGTGCCGGCTGCCCGAAGTCGGGTGTCATGGGGTCCCGCGGCGGTCGTCGGCCCGGCGCGTCACCAGCGCCGTCCCGGCCGTACTGCTCGGGTCCCGGGTTGTTCGGGTCCATAGCTCCAAGCCCCCCAAAAGCGTCGTGTGCCTGAGCCCCTCCCGGCCTTGCCGCACACTGCCTGTCGCTTCTGGTCCGGTGCCCGCTCGAGGGCCTGAGGGCGGCGGGCAGCCGAACCCTAAACCTTCGGTCAGTATCTCCGACAGGCCGGGGTACCGGGCCGTCCGAGACGTCACAGTCTCGTGAGGATTGCGCGCGACGCACGTTTCGTCGGCGTTCACCCCTGGGGGCCGGTCTCCGGGTCACCCGTGTCGCCCGGGCGAAACCCGTGCAGTCGGGTCACCGCCCGGTCAGACCCGGGGCAGTGACTCCACCCCGATGCCGCCCTCGATGGCCAGGATCCGGTGCAGCCGGGTGGCCACCAGCAGGCGCTGCATCTGCAGCGGTACACCGCGCAGCACCAGCCGTCGGCCGCACCGCCCGGCCCGCCGGTGGGCACCCATGATCACCCCGAGCCCGGTGGCGTCCCAGGAGTCCAGTTCGGACAGGTCGAGCACCAGGTCGCCGACGCCGTCGTCGACGGCCGAGTGCAGGACCGTACGGGCGTCCGCCGCGCTGTGGACGTCGAGGCGGCCCCCGACGACCAGCTCGGCGTGGTCGCCCCTGATGTGCATATGCGCTCCCCGAGAGTGCGTCGCTGTGTACTCCGCGTTGTGGTTGTGCAACGTCTGACTGCCTGGAGAGCGGCCAGGTTGCCGATCGTTGGCGAACCGATACCGAATTCACCCGGGAGGGTGAGCCCGGAGTGGGCCCCCGGTGTCAGTACGTGTAAAAGCCCTGCCCGCTCTTGCGGCCGATGTCACCCGCGTCAACCATCCGGCGCATCAGCTCGGGCGGAGCGAACTTCTCGTCCTGGGTCTCGGTGTAGATGTTGCTGGTGGCGTGCAGCAGGATGTCGACGCCGGTGAGGTCGGCGGTGGCCAGGGGTCCCATGGCGTGGCCGAAGCCCAGCTTGCAGGCGAGGTCGATGTCCTCGGCGGTGGCCACGCCCGATTCGTACAGCTTGGTGGCCTCGACGACGAGTGCCGAGATGAGACGGGTCGTCACGAAACCGGCGACGTCGCGGTTGACGACGATACAGGTCTTGCCGACGGACTCCGCGAACTCGCGGGCGGTGGCCAGGGTTTGGTCGCTCGTCTTGTAGCCGCGGACGAGTTCGACGAGCTGCATCATCGGAACCGGCGAGAAGAAGTGCACGCCGACGACGCGCTCCGGGTGCTCGGTGGCCGCCGCGATCTTGGTGATCGGGATGGCGGAGGTGTTGGACGCGAGCACGGTGTCCTCGCGTACGAGCTTGTCGAGCGTCCGGAAGATCTCGTGCTTGACCTCGAGCTTCTCGAAGACGGCCTCGATGACGACGTCCGCGTCGGCGGCGGCGTCGAGATCGGTGGTCGCCGTGATGCGGGCGAGCGCCGCGTCGGCGTCGTGCGCCTCCAGCCTGCCCTTGCTCACGAACTTGTCGTACGACGCCTTGATGGCGTCCGTGCCACGGTTCAGCGCCTCGTCCGTGACGTCCCTGAGGACGACGTCCCAGCCGGCCTGGGCCGATACCTGGGCAATACCGGAACCCATCAGTCCGGCCCCGATGACGGCAAGCTTCCGTGCCACTGTGCGACTCCCCTGACGCGCCTTTTATGCCTCTCGGCCGGACACTAGCGCCCGTGAGGGCCGGTGTGACCGGTTAGTAACGCGCGTCACGTCTCAAATGACGGACGTCACACCGGCACGGGTCATTCCGGGGCATGGACGGCGTACTTGAGCACCTTCTCGCTCAACAGCTCCTCCATCTCGTCGAGAAGCAGGCGCACCCCGTGTGACACTTCGTCCGGGTTGCGCCCGGTAGTCATCTCCCGGTTGTCGAGGACCTCCTGACCGATGGCCCACAGGCACGACCGGAGAGCCCGGACGCCGTGAATGACCCTCATGAAGCAGTCGTATCCCTCCATCAGCCCCAATCGCGACGACACCGCCGTGAACTCGTCACGCAGTTCGCGCAGGACGGGAGCGGCGGCCGACTCCCCCTTCGCGGGGAAGTGCCGGTCCTCGCGGCGGTGGCGATCGGCCTCAGGGCCCCGCTGCCCGGCGTCCTGGTCGGCTTCGCGTCCGCCGCGCTGCTCACGGTCTCGCACCGATGCCCCTGGCCCCGGCCGGCTGGACGTGCTCTCCCACTTCATGCCGTTCCGCCGTCTGGTGGACGCGGTGCGGGACGCGTACGCCGGCTCCTGGGCGACGGCGCACATGCTCTACGGCGCCTTGGTCGCAGTCGGCCTCACGGCGCTCGCCGTGACGGTGGGCACACGGGTGTTCCGGACGGCCGGAGCGTAACTACGCTGGTCGCATGGTCAATCTCACGCGCATCTACACGCGGACCGGCGACAAGGGCACCACGCACCTCGGCGACATGAGCCGGGTGCCGAAGACCGACCTGCGGATCGCCGCGTACGCGGACGCCAACGAGGCGAACGCGGTGATCGGCACCGCGATCGCGCTGGGCGATCTCGACGAGGAGGTCGTCAAGGTCCTCACCCGCGTGCAGAACGACCTGTTCGACGTGGGCGCGGACCTGTCGACGCCGGTGGCCGAGAACCCGGAGTTCGCGCCGCTGAGGGTGGAGCAGTTCTACGTCGACCGGCTGGAGGCGGACTGCGACCGTTTCCTGGCCGACCTGGAGAAGCTGCGCTCGTTCATCCTGCCCGGCGGGACCCCCGGCGCGGCCCTGCTGCACCAGGCGTGCACGGTCGTACGGCGCGCCGAGCGCTCCACGTGGGCGGCGCTGGAGGTCCACGGCGAGGTGATGAACCCCCTGACGGCCACGTATCTCAACCGGCTCTCGGACCTGCTGTTCATTCTCGCCCGGTACGCGAACAAGGAGACCGGGGACGTGCTGTGGGTGCCGGGCGGGGAGCGCTGAGCCACGGGGCGCGTTGCCAGCGCTGAGCCACGGGGCGCGCTCCCCGGCCCGGTCAGCGGCCGGTGCCGTCCTGGGCCGCGTCCCGGTCGGCCGCCGAGGCGGCGGACTCGGCGGCGTCCACCTTCTTCTGCATGTCCGCGAACCCGGACAGGGCGGCGGACGGTGTCGCTGACGGGCCACCGGCCGACGCCGGCGTGGCCGCCGTGCCGTGGTCCCGTGCGCAGCCCGCGGTGAGACCCGCGAGCAGGACCACCGCGGGGACGGCCGCCCGAAGCGCGCGACGCATCAGCTCGCCGCCTTGCCGTTGTCGTTGTCCGCGCACCACGTCTTGACCGCGGCCAGGTCCTTCTGCCGCTGCTGCAGCGTGGTCACCAGAGACTTGCGGAAGGTGAGCCGGTCCTGGAGATAGGTCGCGATCTCCTCGTGGCCCGCTTTCTTCGCGTTGTCCACGCGCTGCTGCAGCCGGGCGATGGAGCCCTTGACCCCCGCTCCGCCCTCCAGCCGCTTCAGCGCCCGGTCGATGCGCCGGTCGATCTTCGGCACCCGCTTGCACAGCGCCTTCGCCCCGTCACCCTTGGGCGCCGCCTTGGCCGTGGCGGTGGGCGCGGGCGTGGGTGACGTCTCCGCCACGGCCGCCCCCGTACCGCTCACCAGCAGCACGGCCGTGGCCAGACCCGCGAGCAGGGTGCGCCGGCGTCGTCGTACGTCCATGTCCTCCTCCGTTCCCGGACGGCACCGTCGTCCGTCCGACGCCGCGGAGGCTAGAAGCCGTCTTTGTGGGAACTCTGTGACCGGTTTGTCCCTGCTGTACCGATCAGCCAGTCCCGCCGTTCGGGCAGCGCCCCGCCCGCCCTGGGCAGCCGTACCTCGAAGCGAGCCCCCGCGCCGTCCGGGCCGTCCGTCACCGTGACGCTCCCCCGGTGCAGCGCCGCCTGCTGCGCGACCAGAGTCAGGCCGAGCCCGGAGCCGGCACTGTCCGGCCCCCGCCGGAACCGCTCGAAGATCCGGGCGCGGGACTCGGGCGGGACTCCGGGCCCCTGGTCGTCCACCGTGATCACCACCTCCCGACCGTCTTCGCGCACGCCGACCGTCACGATCGCCCTGCCCTGTCCGTTCCGTCCGTGGGCCAGCGCGTTGGCGAGCAGGTTGTCGAGCAGCAGCCGCAGTCCGGGTTCCCAGCCGTGCACGGTGAGCCCCGGCTGCGTGCTCGACGTGATGCGGGCGTCCGGGGCGCGGCGTTGCGCCTCGGCGACCGCCGCGTCCGCGGCCTCCGTCACGTCGACCGTGCGGAACGCCTCCGCCTCCACCAGGTCCCCCCGCCCCAGCTCGCGCAGCATCACCAGCAGCCCGAGGAGCCTTGCGTGCTCACGGCGCAGGTCGGTGAGGACCTCGGTGCGGTCCGGCTCGGGCAGGTCGGGGTGGTCGGCGAGGATGTCGAGGTTGGTGCCCATGCTCATCAGCGGGGTGCGCAGTTCGTGCGAGGCGGCGGCGGAGAAGGAGCGGGCGGTGTCCAGCGCCTCGGCGGTTCGGGCGGCCTGTTCGTCGTAGCGGGCGAGGACCGTGCGCAGGGTGGCCGCGAGTTCGTCGACCTCCTTCACGCCGGTCGGCTCGTGGCGCAGCCGGGCGGTGCTGGTGCGCGGGTCGAGGCCCGCGGTGCGGCGGCCGAGGCGGCGCAGCGGGCCGGTGGCGCCGGTGGCGAGGCCCCAGGCGAGCAGGCCGGACAGGGGCGCGGCGAGCAGGGCGGTCATGGCGACGCGGTGCCGGACGAGGCGGAGTTGGGTGCGGTCGGCGGTGTCGGGCTGGAAGACCCACAGGGTGCCGGAGACCTGGGGGCCCACGATCGGCTTGGACAGGGCGCGCCAACTGCGCCCGGCGTCCCGGACGGTGACCGGCTCGGTGGCCTCGGCCGGCAGGGCGACGGAGGTGCCGGGCTGGGGCCCGCCGCTGAAGGTGGCGTCCGGTCCGACGACGCGTACTCCGACGTCGAGGGCGGCGGTGTAGAGCCGGCGTTCCCGGGTGTCGGCGGCCTTGGGCCGGCCGGTGGCGGCCGCGCGCAGCAGGGAACGCGCGTCCGGGGCGACGGCGGCGGCCCGGGTGCGCAGATGGCGGTCCTCCTCCTGGTGCAGGTCGCGTGCGACCAGGCGCAGCAGCAGCCAGCCGGAGGCCAGCACGAGGAGCGGGACGGTGAGTCCCACGGCGAGTCCGATGCGGGTGGACAGTCTCACGGCTGTTCCCTCAGCACGAAGCCCACCCCGCGCACGGTGTGGATCAGCCGTGGCCGCCCCTCCGCCTCCAGCTTGCGCCGCAGATAGCTGACGAAGGTGTCGACGGCGTCGGTGCGGACGTCGAAGTCGTAGCCCCATACGCGTTCCAGGAGCTGGTCGCGGGTGAGGACGAGGCCGGCGTTGCGGGCGAGCACCTCGAGGAGTTCGAACTCGCGCCGGGTCAGCTCCAGGGGCCGGCCGTCGCGGTGGGCGGTGCGGGCCGCCGGGTCGATCACCAGGCCGGCCACGCACAGCACGTCCCGGTCGGCGGGCGGGCGGCGGCGCAGCAGTGCGCGCAGCCTGAGGACGAGTTCCTGCAGGGCGAAGGGTTTGACGAGGTAGTCGTCGCCGCCCGCCTGGAGGCCGGCTATGCGGTCCGCGGTCTCGTCGAGTGCGGAGAGCATGAGGACGGGCAGGTCCTGGCCGTCGTCGCGGAGCCGGGTGCACACCTCGATGCCGCTCATACCGGGCATCGACACATCGAGGACGAGCACGTCGGGCGGTGCGTCCCGGATGACGGCGAGCGCCTCGGCCCCGCCCTCGGCGGTCCGCACCCGGAAACCGCTCAGCCTGAGGCCGCGCTCGAGCGAGCGCCGGATGGCCGCGTCGTCGTCCACGACCAGTACCGCCCCGACCGCGTCGCTCATACGCCCTCCCTGGACCGCCTGTCGCCGGGTCAGCGTACGGCGCGGCGTCGGACCGATGGCAGCGGTGTCCGGGCGCTGCCGGCTTCAGAGTCGACGTGACGAGGTCGCCGTACACCGAAAGATGCAGTCCGGGACCCTTCCGGGGAACCACGCGGGCGGCCGCCGGCCCCTGTTGGATGGACCCATGCCCGTACGACTCCCCCGCCCGCACCGTGACGACATGCGCATCGCGGTCGGCGGGCTGCTCGGTGGCCTGCTGCTGTGGGGCATCGGGCTCAGCCCCCGGGGGCCGCAGGAAGCAGTCGTGCTCTGGCCGGCCCGCTGGGCGCCGCTCGTGCCTCTCGTCGTCACCGCCGGCTGCGAGCTGCTGCGCCGTACCCGGCCCAAGGCTGCCCTGCTGATCGGCACCGCCGCACTGGTCGCCGACACGGTGACCCGGGGCAACCTGGTCACCGTCGTGATGTTCACGGACCTGATGTACGCGGCCGTCCTCTACGGCACCCCTGCATCCGCCCGCCGCCTGCCGTGGGTCACGGGGCTCCTCACCGTCACCAGTGCTCTCGTCCCCCTCGCCGTCTGGCGCGTCCCCCAGACCCTGCTGATCGGCGTCGGTGTCGGCGTGGTCGCCCTCGCGCCCGCCGCCACCGGGTGGGTCGTCCGCGACCACCGCGACGCCGCCGAGGCGGCCCGTCTGCGTGCCGAACAGACGGCCCTGCTCGCCGAGATGGACCGTGCCCAGGCCGTCACCGCCGAACGTGCGCGGGTGGCACGGGAGTTGCACGACGTGGTGGCCAACCACCTGTCCGCGATCGCCATTCACTCCACGGCCGCGCTCTCCCTCGACGACCCGGCGACCTCCCGCGAGGCCCTCGCCGTCATCCGTGAGAACAGCGTGGCAGGGCTGGAGGAGATGCGGCGGCTGATCGGCATCCTGCGCGACGGCGACGCCGACAGCGCACCCGCCGCCACCCCCACCCTCGACGGGCTCTCCGCCCTGGTGGGCACCGCCCGGGCGAACGGACTGGACGTCACGCTCGACGCCGGCCGCGAGAAGGTGCCCGCGCCGGTGGAACTGGCCGCCTACCGGATCGTCCAGGAGTCACTGACCAACGCCCTCAAGCACGCGCGCCCGGGCCGGGTCACCGTGTGTCTGACCCGGCGCGACGGCATGCTCGACATACGCGTGACCAGCCCCTACGGCCATGGGGACGGTCCGCGCGCCCCCGGCTCCGGTGCCGGGCTCACCGGGATGCGGGAGCGCGTCGCGCTGCTGGGCGGCACGTTCGCGGCCGGACCCGACGGTCCCTGGTGGACCGTACGCGCCGTCCTGCCCGTCACCGAAGGAGATCCCGCATGATCCGCGTCCTGGTCGCCGAGGACCAGTCCGCCGTACGCGCCGGACTGGTGCTCATCCTGCGCAGCGCGCCCGGCATCGAGGTGGCCGGGGAGGCCGCGGACGGCGAGCAGGCGGTGGCGCTCGCCCGGGAACTACGGCCGGATGTGGTCCTGATGGACGTCCAGATGCCGAAGCTCGACGGGGTGTCGGCGACCCGGCAGGTCGTCCAGGAGCAACTCGCCGACGTCCTCGTCCTGACCACCTTCGACCTGGACGAGTACGTCTTCGGCGCTCTGCGGGCGGGCGCGTCCGGGTTCCTGCTGAAGAACACGGAGGCGAGGGACCTCATCGAAGCCGTACGGACGGTGGCGCGCGGCGAGGGGCTGATCGCCCCGGCGGTGACACGGCGGCTGATCGCGGAGTTCGCCGCGGGGTCGGCGCGGGAGCCCAAGGCCGATCCGGCCGTCCTGGACGCCCTCACCCGGCGCGAGCGCGACGTCCTGTCGTGCCTCGGTGAGGGACTGTCCAACGCCGAGATCGCGGGGCGCCTGAACATGGCCGAGGCCACCGTGAAGACCCACGTCAGTCGTGTCCTCGGCAAGCTGGAGCTGCGCAGCCGGGTCCAAGCGGCCGTCCTGGCACAGGAATTGGGGATCTAGCACACCAACCCGCGCAGTGGTCCAGACCTATTGACCTCTGGTCCAGACCTTTCTATTCTCGCGGCACCGTGGGCGTGAAGGCTCAGTCATGCCCCCCAACTCCCCATCCCCAAGACAGGGAGGCGCAGCATGCGCTTCAGACACAGAGCCGCGGCAGGGTTCGCGACCCTGTTGCTCCCGCTGGCCGGGCTCGTCGGACTCGCCGCAGGCCCCGCCCAGGCCGCCTCGACCGCCACCGCCACCTATGCCAAGACGCAGGACTGGGGCACCGGCTTCGAAGGCAAGTGGACGGTGCAGAACACCGGTTCCACGACCATCACCTCCTGGACCGTCGAGTGGGACTTCCCCTCCGGCACGTCCGTCACCTCGGCGTGGGACGCGGACGTCACCAGCTCCGGCACCCACTGGACGGCCAGGAACAAGTCGTACAACGGCACGCTGGCCCCCGGTGCCTCCGTCTCCTTCGGCTTCAACGGCAGCGGCTCCGGCTCACCGTCCAACTGCAAACTCAACGGCGGCAGCTGCGACGGCGGCACGACCGTCCCCGGCGACAACCCGCCCTCCGCACCCGGCACCCCCACCGCCTCGAGCATCACCGACACCTCGGTGAAGCTCAGCTGGAGCGCGGCCACCGACGACAAGGGCGTCAAGAACTACGACGTCCTGCGCGACGGCAGGACCGTCGCCACCGTGACGGCCACCTCGTACACGGACACCGGCCTGACCGCCGGCTCCGACTACTCCTACACCCTCCAGGCCCGTGACACCGCCGACCAGACCGGCCCGGTCAGCGGCGCCGTCGCCGTGCACACCACCGGCGGCACCACCACTCCCCCGACCACCGGCGACAAGGTCAAGCTCGGCTACTTCACCGAGTGGGGCATCTACGGCCGGAACTACAACGTCAAGAACCTGGTGACGTCCGGGTCCGCGTCCAGGATCACGCACATCAACTACGCCTTCGGCAACGTCACCGGCGGCAAGTGCGCGATCGGCGACTCCTACGCCGACTACGACAAGGCGTTCACCGCCGACCAGTCCGTCAGCGGCGTCGCCGACACCTGGGACCAGCCACTGCGCGGCAACTTCAACCAGCTGCGGGAGCTCAAGGCCAAGTACCCGAACCTGAAGGTGCTGTGGTCCTTCGGCGGCTGGACCTGGTCCGGCGGCTTCGCGGACGCGGCCAAGGACCCGGCGGGCTTCGCCCAGTCCTGCTACGACCTGGTGCACGACCCGCGTTGGGCCGACGTGTTCGACGGCATCGACATCGACTGGGAGTACCCGAACGCCTGCGGCCTGTCCTGCGACACCAGCGGCGCTGCGGCCTTCAAGAACGTGATGGCCGCGCTGCGCGCCAAGTTCGGCTCCTCCGCCCTGGTCACCGCGGCCGTCACCGCCGACGGCTCCTCCGGCGGCAAGATCGAGGCCGCCGACTACGCGGGCGCCGCGAGTTACGTCAACTGGTACAACGTGATGACGTACGACTTCTTCGGCGCCTGGGACGCGCAGGGCCCCACGGCCCCGCACTCCCCGCTCACCTCCTACAGCGGCATCCCGAAGGCCGGTTTCACCACGGCCGACGCGATCGCCAAGTACAAGGCGATCGGGGTGCCCGCGAAGAAGCTGCTCATCGGCATCGGCTTCTACGGCCGCGGCTGGACCGGCGTCACCCAGGACGCACCGGGCGGCACGGCCACGGGCCCGGCGTCCGGCACGTACGAGCAGGGCATCGAGGACTACAAGGTGCTCAAGACGTCCTGCCCGGCCACCGGCACCGTCGCGGGGACGGCATACGCGCACTGCGGCAGCAACTGGTGGTCGTACGACACTCCGGCCACCATCGGGACGAAGATGGCATGGGCCAAGAACCAGGGTCTCGGCGGCGCCTTCTTCTGGGAGTTCAGCGGCGACACCGGCAACGGTGAGCTGGTGAGCGCCCTCAGCAACGGGCTGTCGTAAGCCTGATCGAAGGGTGTCGGACGGCATTCACCCTCCCCCGGACTTCGTTCGAGGGAGGGTGAATGGCGTTACGCCACATTCACTCGTTGTCCGGGAGGCGCGGCTTCCAGCCACGCCAGGAAACCGGTCAGCGCGTCCTCGCTCATCGCAAGTTCCAGACGGGTGCCCCGGTGGCGACAGGCGAGGACCACCGCGTCGGAGAGCAGCGCCAGTTCCTCCTCGCCCTCGGGGTCGCGCCGGCCGGCCACCTCGATCGCCGAGCGCTCCAGGACACGGCGCGGGCGCGGGGCGTAGGAGAAGACGCGGAACCATTCGATGCGGTCGCCGTTGTAACGGGCGACGCCGTATCCCCAGCCCTTGCCGCTGGTGTCGGGCTCCTCCGGGACGTTCCACCTCAGGCTGCAGTCGAAGGTGCCGCCGGAGCGCTGGATGAGGCGGCGCCTGAGACCGAAGACGAACAGCCCCACCAGTACGAGTGCCACGACCACTCCGCACACGCCCAGAGCGAGGACCATCGACACCGACCTCCTCGTCTCCTAGGTAACGGAACGGAAAAAACACCCGGATTTGCCTCAGCCGCGGCCGGCACCGGATCACTCCGGGCCGACCGCGGCTGAGTCACGTCACAGCAAGCGCTCCCCCAGAGCCTAGACGGCCTGGGAGGTACCCCCAGTCAGCGCGCCGCCTGCGCCGCCCGCAGGCGGACATCCGCGCGCCGCTCGGCGACGGCGTCGTCCTCCGCCTTCGCGCGCTCGAGCTCCCGCTCGACACGCTGGACGTCGATCTCGTCCGACAGCTCGGCGACCTCGGCCAGCAGGGACAGCTTGTTGTCCGCGAACGAGATGAAACCGCCGTGCACCGCGGCGACGACCGTTCCACCTTCACTCGTACGGATGGTCACCGGGCCCGACTCCAGCACACCGAGCAGCGGCTGGTGACCGGGCATGACGCCGATGTCGCCGGACGTGGTGCGCGCGACGACCAGGGTGGCCTCGCCGGACCAGACCTGGCGGTCGGCAGCGACCAGCTCGACATGCAGCTCAGCAGCCAAGGGTGGCTCCTCGGGTCACCACCCGGCGGTCGCCGGGTGTTGGTCTGAATTCTAGTAGGCGTACGGAGAGGGGCGGACCGCACCCCGCGGTGCAAGCCGCGAGACGCTTCTCCACCCCTCTCACCAAGAGGCGGTACCCGTGGCGGGCCCGGTTCGAGCCCGCCGCAGGCGACCGTCAGGAGACGCCCAGCTCCTTCGCGTTCTTCTTCAGGTCCTCGAGACCACCGCACATGAAGAACGCCTGCTCCGGGAAGTGGTCGTACTCGCCGTCGATGATCGCGTTGAACGCCGTGATCGACTCGTCCAGCGGCACGTCCGACCCGTCGACGCCGGTGAACTGCTTGGCGACGTGGGTGTTCTGGGACAGGAAGCGCTCCACACGGCGGGCCCGGTGGACGACGAGCTTGTCCTCCTCGCCGAGCTCGTCGATACCGAGGATCGCGATGATGTCCTGGAGGTCCTTGTACTTCTGCAGGACCGTCTTGACGCGCATGGCCGCGTTGTAGTGGTCCTGCGAGATGTAGCGCGGGTCCAGGATGCGGGACGTGGAGTCCAGCGGGTCCACGGCCGGGTAGATGCCCTTCTCGGAGATCGGACGGGACAGAACCGTCGTCGCGTCGAGGTGGGCGAACGTGGTGGCCGGGGCCGGGTCGGTCAGGTCGTCGGCGGGGACGTAGATCGCCTGCATCGAGGTGATCGAGTGACCGCGGGTCGAGGTGATGCGCTCCTGCAGGATGCCCATCTCGTCGGCCAGGTTCGGCTGGTAACCCACCGCGGACGGCATACGGCCGAGCAGCGTGGAGACCTCGGAACCGGCCTGGGTGAAGCGGAAGATGTTGTCGATGAAGAACAGCACGTCCTGCTTCTGGACGTCGCGGAAGTACTCCGCCATCGTCAGACCCGCGAGGGCCACACGCAGACGGGTGCCCGGCGGCTCGTCCATCTGACCGAAGACCAGCGCGGTCTTGTCGATGACGCCGGACTCGGACATCTCCTGGATGAGGTCGTTGCCCTCACGGGTGCGCTCACCGACACCGGCGAACACGGAGACACCGTCGTGGTTGTTGGCGACGCGGTAGATCATCTCCTGGATGAGCACCGTCTTGCCGACGCCGGCGCCGCCGAACAGACCGATCTTGCCGCCCTTGACGTACGGGGTCAGCAGGTCGATGACCTTGATGCCGGTCTCGAACATCTCGGTCTTCGACTCGAGCTGGTCGAAGTTCGGGGCCTTGCGGTGGATGGTCCAGCGCTCGCCGTCGTACTTCTCGTCGACGTTCAGGACCTCACCGATGGTGTTGAACACCTTGCCCTTGGTGAAGTCGCCGACCGGGACGGAGATGGAGGCACCGGTGTCGGTCACCGGGGACTGGCGGACCAGACCGTCGGTGGGCTGCATCGAGATCGCGCGGACCAGGCCGTCACCCAGGTGCTGGGCGACCTCCAGGGTCAGCGTCTTCTTCTCGCCGGGGTTCGCCGGGTCGGAGACCTCGACGTGGAGGGCGTTGTACATGTCCGGGATCGCGTCGACGGGGAACTCCACGTCGACGACCGGGCCGATGACCCGCGCGACGCGGCCCGTCGCCGTGGCCGTCTCAACTGTGGTGGTCATTAGTAGTCACTCCCCGCGGTCGCGTCGGCCAGGGCGCTCGCGCCACCGACGATCTCGCTGATTTCCTGGGTGATGTCGGCCTGGCGGGCCGCGTTGGCAAGCCTGGTGAGGCTCTCGATGAGGTCACCGGCGTTGTCGGTGGCCGACTTCATCGCGCGCCGCGTGGCGGCGTGCTTGGAGGCGGCCGACTGGAGCAGCGCGTTGTAGATACGGCTCTCCACGTAGCGCGGCAGCAGGGCGTCGAGGACGTCCTCCGCCGAGGGCTCGAAGTCGTACAGCGGCAGGATCTCGTCGCCCTTCGGCTTCGCCTCCTGCGCCACCTCGTCGAGGCTGAGCGGCAGCAGACGGGCGTCGAGTGCCGTCTGCGTCATCATCGACACGAACTCCGTGTAGACGATGTGCAGCTCGTCCACGCCGCCGTCCGCCGTGTCCTTCTCGATGGCCTCGATCAGGGGGGCCGCGACCTTCTTGGCGTCCGCGTACGAGGGGTCGTCGGTGAAGCCCGTGAACGACTCCGCGATCTTGCGCTCACGGAAGTTGTAGTGGGCCACGCCGCGCCGGCCGACGATGTACGTGTCGACCTGCTTGCCCTCCCGCTCGAGCCGCTCGGTCAGCTGCTCCGCCGTCTTGATGGCGTTGGAGTTGAAGGCGCCGGCCAGGCCGCGGTCGCTCGTGAGGAGCAGGACCGCGGCACGGGTCGGGGTCTGCGACTCCGTCGTCAGCGGGTGCTTGGTGTTCGACCCCGTGGCGACCGCCGATACCGCGCGCGTCAGCTCGGTCGCGTACGGCGTGGAGGCCGCCACCTTGCGCTGCGCCTTGACGACGCGCGAGGCGGCGATCATCTCCATCGCCTTCGTGATCTTCTTGGTCGCGCTGACGGATCGGATGCGACGCTTGTAGACCCGGAGCTGGGCTCCCATGAGTCAGGTCCCTTCCTTACGTCACTTGGCGGCTGCGGCCGGGGTGTCCTCGCCGAGCAGCTTGCCGTCAGAGGTCTCGAACTGCTTCTTGAACTCCGCGACGGCGTCGTCGATCGCCTGGATGGTGTCGTCCGACATCTTGGCGCCCTCCTTGATGGAGGTCATCAGACCCTGCTCCTTGCGGTGCAGGTAGTCGAGGAGCTCCTTCTCGAAGCGGCGGATGTCGGCGACCGGAACGTCGTCCATACGGCCGTTGGTGCCGGCCCAGATGGAGACGACCTGGTCCTCGGTGGCCATCGGCTCGTACTGGTTCTGCTTCAGCAGCTCGACCATGCGCGAACCGCGCTCCAGCTGGGACTTCGACGCGGCGTCCAGGTCGGAACCGAAGGCGGCGAACGCCTCCAGCTCACGGAACTGGGCGAGGTCGACGCGCAGACGGCCGGAGACCTGGCGCATCGCCTTGTGCTGGGCGGAGCCACCGACGCGGGAGACCGAGATACCGACGTTCAGGGCCGGACGCTGACCGGCGTTGAACAGGTCGGACTCCAGGAAGCACTGGCCGTCGGTGATGGAGATGACGTTGGTCGGGATGAACGCCGAGACGTCGTTGGCCTTGGTCTCGACGATCGGCAGACCGGTCATCGAACCGGCGCCCATGTCGTCGGAGAGCTTGGCGCAGCGCTCCAGCAGGCGGGAGTGCAGGTAGAAGACGTCGCCCGGGTAGGCCTCGCGGCCCGGCGGACGGCGCAGCAGCAGCGACACGGCGCGGTAGGCGTCGGCCTGCTTCGACAGGTCGTCGAAGATGATCAGGACGTGCTTGCCCTGGTACATCCAGTGCTGGCCGATGGCGGAACCGGTGTAGGGCGCCAGGTACTTGAAGCCGGCCGGGTCGGACGCCGGGGCGGCGACGATCGTGGTGTACTCCAGCGCGCCGTTCTCCTCCAGCGCGCGGCGGACGCCGGCGATGGTGGAGCCCTTCTGGCCGATGGCGACGTAGATGCAGCGGACCTGCTTCTTCGGGTCGCCGGTGCGCCAGTTGTCGCGCTGGTTGATGATCGTGTCGATCGCCAGGGCGGTCTTGCCGGTCTGGCGGTCACCGATGATCAGCTGACGCTGACCACGGCCGATCGGGGTCATCGCGTCGACGGCCTTGTAGCCCGTCTCCATCGGCTCGTGCACCGACTTGCGCTGCATGACCGTGGGGGCCTGCAGCTCGAGGGCGCGGCGGCCCTCGGTCTCGATCTCGCCGAGGCCGTCGATCGGGTTGCCGAGCGGGTCGACGACGCGGCCGAGGTAGCCCTCGCCGACTGCCACGGAGAGCACCTCACCGGTGCGCTGCACCGGCTGCCCCTCCTCGACGCCGCTGAACTCGCCGAGGACGATGGCACCGATCTCGCGCTCCTCGAGGTTGAGGGCGAGGCCGAGGGTGCCGTCCTCGAACTTCAGCAGCTCGTTGGCCATGGTCGAGGGCAGGCCCTCGACCTTCGCAATGCCGTCACCGGCAAAGGTGACCGTGCCGACCTCCTCGCGCGAGGCCGCGTCCGGCTTGTACGACTGGACAAAGTTCTCCAGCGCGTCCCGGATCTCCTCCGGCCGGATCGTGAGCTCCGCCATCTGGGTTCCCTGCTCTCCTTGTTGGGCCCGAAGTTTCTGTGGGGGTTCTGGGGGCGCCCCCCAGAAACTCTGCATCCTCTGCACGGCCCAACCCGGGCCGTAGTACTGCTTGTGGAGTTGTGCTAGCTCGCCATGCGGCGGCCGGCGTCCTCGAGTCGGTCCGCGATCGCACCGTTGATGACCTCGTCACCGACCTGCACCCGGATCCCTCCGACGACCTCGGGGTCGACGTCCAGGTTGAGGTGCATCTGGCGGCCGTAGAGCTTGGCCAGTGCGGCACCGAGGCGCCGCTTCTGGGTGTCGCTCAGCGGGACCGCCGAGGTGACGACGGCGACCAGGCGGTCACGGCGGGCGGCGGCCAGCTTGGACAGGGACTCGATTCCCGATTCCAGGCTACGTCCCCGCGGCGCGGTCACAAGGCGCGTGACCAGACGCTCGGTCGCGACGTCGGCGCGACCGCCGAGCAGCCGGTGCAGCAGCTCGATCTTGGCCGGGGTGCCGGCGGCACGGTCCGTGAGCGCGGCGCGCAGCTCGGTGTTCGAGGAGACGATCCGGGCGAACCGGAACAGCTCGTCCTCGACGTCGTCCAGCGTGCCCGCCTTCTCGGCGGCGGTGAGGTCGGCGAGGTTCGCCAGCTCCTCCAGCGCGTCGACCAGGTCGCGCGACTGCGACCAGCGCGAGCGCACCATGCCGGACAGCAGGTCCACGACCGGCCCGCCGACCTGGCCGCCGAGCAGGCTCTGGGCCAGTCCTGCCTTGGCCTCGCCGGCCCGCGCCGGGTCGGTGAGGACCCGGCGCAGCGACGCCTCGCGGTCGAGCAGCGCGGTGACGGCGGCCAGCTCGTCGGCGAGCTGCGCCGCGTCCACGGACGTGGAGTCCGTCAGCGCGTCGAGACGCTCGCGTGCGGCTGCCAGGGCCTCGCGGCTCGCTCCGTTCATCGCGCGGCCTCGGCCTTCTCCTCGAGCTCGTCGAGGAAGCGGTCGATCACGCGGCTCTGCCGGGCGTGGTCCTCGAGGGACTCGCCGACGAGCTTGCCGGCCAGCTCGGTGGCGAGCCTGCCGACGTCCTGCCGCAGGGTCTGCGAGGCGGCCTTGCGGTCGGCCTCGATCTGCGCGTGACCGGCGGCGATGATCTCCTCACGCTGCCGCTGGCCTTCCGCGCGCATCTCGGCGATGAGGGCGGCGCCCTGCTCCTGCGCCTCCTGGCGCAGCCGCGCGGCCTCGTGCCGGGCTTCGGCGAGCTGAGCCTTGTACTGCTCGAGCACGCTCTGGGCCTCGACCTTCATGGCGTCGGCCTCTTCGATGCCGCCTTCGATCGCCGCGCGACGCTCCTCCAGAACCTTGTTGATGTTCGGAAGCAGCTTCTTGCTGAGGAAGAAGAAGACGATGGCGAAGGTGACGAGGCCGATGACCAGCTCGGGGCCGGGCGGGATGAGCGGGTTCTGCTGCTCCTCCGCGGCCAGCATCAGCTGCTGAGTCAGCTGCATGTCATCAGTGCCTTTCCCTTAAGGGGGGTGGGTCGCCGGCCGCGGTTTACTTGTAGGTGTAAACGAACGGCATGACGATACCGATCAGGGCGAGCGCCTCACAGAAGGCGAAGCCCAGGATCTGGTTGGCGCGGATCAGGCCGGCGGCCTCGGGCTGACGGGCGAGGGCCTGGGTGCCGTTGCCGAAGATGATGCCGATGCCGATGCCGGGACCGATGGCGGCGAGGCCGTAGCCGACGGAGGCGATGGAGCCGGTGACGGCGGCAAGGGTCTCAGTGGCAGCCATGCTGATTCTTCCTTCTCTTTCAAGGACCGGTGGGGGTTGGCCACCGGACGTCTGGTGAGGAGCGTTCGGACGGGGGGCTCAGTGGTGCTCGGCGAGAGCGCCCTGAACGTAGGAGCAGGCCAGAAGGACGAAGACGTACGCCTGGACGGCCTGGACGAAGAGCTCGAACATGATCATGACCATGGCCATGACGAACGAGACGGCACCGGCCGCGGCCAGCCAGCTGTTCATCAGGTACCAGCTGGCGACGGTGAACATCACGAGCAGTAGGTGACCGGCGAACATGTTGGCGAACAGTCGCACCGCGTGGGTGAACGGCCGGACCAGCACGTTGGAGAAGAACTCGATGGTTACGACGAGGGGCAGCACCGCGCCCAGCGACTTGTCGTAGCCGGTGAGGTTCTTCATGCCCCCGACGAAGCCGTGCTTGCGGAAGGTCAGGATCATCCACGTCAGGTACACGATCGCGGCGAGGGCGGCCGGGTAGGCAATGATCGACGTCACCGGGAACTGGGCGACCGGGATGATCGACCACAGATTCATGATCCAGACGAAGAAGAAGATGGAGACCATGAGCGGGACGTACTTCTCGCCCTCGGTCTTGCCGAGCGTCTCGTAGACGATGCCGCGGCGCACGAAGTCGTAACCGGCCTCGCCGACCATCTGGAGCTTGCCCGGCACCACCTTGGCCTTGCTGAAGGCGGCCCAGAAGAAGCCGACGACGACGACGGTGGTCACCAGAGCGAGCAGCATCGGCTTGTCGAAGTCGATGCCGCCGACCGTGAACATCGGCTTGAAGATGAAGGAGTTCAGACCCGGCGAGGGAAAGCCGCAGCCGTTCTCGGCGAAGACGCGGCAACTCCAGTCAAAGGCGAGCGTGGTCTGGTCAGCACTCACCGCGGGCTCCTTCGGCGTGACGCATGGATACGGCAACCTCGTTGTGTCGGCGCGGCGCGCAGCCGCGGATCGGCACCGGACTGGTGTTACGGATGTGGGGGCGGCTGGGGGGCATCGAGCCTCGCGTGTGAGCAGGCGTCAGCTCAGATGCCCGCGCCCGCGATGCCGCAGTTGGCACCGGACGATAGCAGGAGATCTCACACGTCTTTATCCCGGCCCTACCCCTCACGACGGATGCCCCGTCTTCTGGGGGCTCCCGCCCTTCTGGGAGTCGGGTTCGACGTAGAAGATTTTGGCCTTCATGTGCGCCCGGGCCTGCGCGATCATCCACCCGACCGTCGCGGCGATGAGTGAGAACGCGAATGCCCTGCCGTTGAAGAGCGAGGTGCCCTTGAAGAGAGCCAGGAAGATCATGAGCAGGAGGAGCTGGGCGACGTAGAGCATGAGGCCCATCGCCTGGAAGAGCTGCGGAAGCGTCCTCGCCGTCCACTGCAGCACATACAGACCGATCCCCATGAAGAGGATGGCGAGCACCACGCCGACGGCCGCCCCGATCGCCCCCTTGCCGCCCGCGACGCCCCCGCTGACAGCGACAGCGACGACGCCGACCGCTGCTACGGGCACAGCGATCTGCAGAAGGTTCCGGGCGTCATTGGACGGCATGGCGGCAACTCCGCTTTCACAGGGGGCAGGGTGTCGTCATGGACGAGCGTAGTCCCGGGCCGAGCGAAGTCCGCACGCCAAGGGGCCGTCACATCCGGACCCTCCGGCTCTATCCCGGGGTTCTCGTGAACCGTATCACAAACTATTTGATGCGGTCTTTACCTAGGTGGTGTGCCAGCTGTCACACATGAGAGTGAATCTGCCCGTCTGCGCGGACACGGGGGCGCCTTGTCTGGTATTGCAACGCTTTGCGCCCCCACGAAATGGCAACGCGCTCGTCAGATTCTTACCTTGCACGTCAGCGTGACGACTCCGCCCGGCTGCGGTCCATCCGCGCACGGGCGCCGATGGCAGTGGCTCCGTTGACGCCCGAGACGCCTGCGACCACAGGGGTGCGGCGCTCCCCCGGCCGTGCCTGCCCGCTCTCGGCGTACTCGGTGAACGCGGCGGCCGGCAGCGCCTTCGCTGCGGTACCGCGCCGGCGGCGGTAGCGCGGAGGCACGAAGGACTCGGCCCACCGCGGGGCGCGCGGCGTGAACCGCGGCAGCAGGAGCAGCACCAGACCGACCGCGCTGAGCACCACGATGCCGAGCACGATCCACAGGGACGCGGAGTTCACGGAGTAGCCGAGGGCGCCGAAGGCGATGAGTGCCGACCAGAAGTACATGATCAGCACGGCGCGGCTGTGCGAGTGCCCGATCTCCAGCAGCCGGTGGTGCAGATGACCGCGGTCGGCGGCGAACGGGGACTGGCCGCGCCAGGTACGGCGCACGATCGCGAGGACCAGGTCCGCGGCCGGGACGGCGATGATCGTCAGCGGGAGCAGCAGCGGGATGTAGACGGGGACGGTCTGGTGGACCGTCGCGCGCTCCGAACCGGAGAAGAGGTTCATCGCGTCCGGGTCGACCTGCCCCGTGATCGAGATGGCGCCGGCGGCGAGCACGAGCCCGATCAGCATCGATCCCGAGTCACCCATGAAGATCCGCGCCGGGTGCATGTTGTGCGGCAGGAAGCCCAGGCACATGCCCATCAGGACGGCCGCGAAGAGGGTGGCGGGGGCGGCGGCCTCGAGCCCGTAGCCGTACCAGATCCGGTACGCGTACATGAAGAACGCCGCCGACGCGATGCACACCATGCCGGCGGCGAGACCGTCGAGACCGTCGACGAAGTTGACCGCGTTGATCGTGATGACGACCAGCGCCACGGTCAGCAGGGTGCCCTGCCAGGGGGTGAGCGAGACCGTGCCGACGCCCGGGACCGGCAGCCACAGAATGGTCAGACCCTGCATGACCATCACACCCGCGGCGATCATCTGGCCGCCCAGCTTGATCAGGGCGTCGATCTCGAACTTGTCGTCCAGCACACCGATCAGCCAGATGAGGGCCGCTCCGGAGAGCAGCGCCCGGGGCTCGTTGGACTTGGCGAAGACCTCGTTGAGGTTCTTGAGGTGGTCGGCGACCAGCAGGCCCGCGCACAGGCCGAAGAACATGGCGATCCCGCCGAGCCGGGGCGTCGGTTCCCGGTGCACGTCCCGGGCCCGGATCTCCGGCATCGCTCCTGCCACGATCGCGAATTTGCGTACCGGCCCTGTCAGCAGATACGTCACCGCGGCCGTGATGCAGAGCGTCAGCAGGTATTCACGCACGGGCTTCCCCACAGGTCTCGCTGGGCGTCCTCAGCCCCACACCCTAGCTTCGCGTGCATATGGTTGAGGACTCACGGGTAGCGAAAATGGTTGCACGTGTGGCTGTGTATAACGCGCGCCTACCCCTCATCGCCCGGGATACGGCGGAAATCCCTCGGTGAGATCCCGCACTTTCTCGCGTGCCGTCCTGGCCTCCGTCTCCTGGCGCAGCACGGACGCGAACAGGGCCGCCACATACGCCATTTCCCTCTCGCCCATGCCCTGTGTCGTCAGCGCCGCGGTGCCCATGCGCAGGCCGCGGGCGTCGCCGTGCGGCAGCGCACAGCAGTCCAGGACCATCCCGGCGGCGGCGAGCAGCCCGCGCGCGCCGCGGCCGTCGACGCCCAGTGGCGCCGGATCGGCGACGATCAGGTGCGTGTCGGTGCCGTCGGTCGTGATGTGCAGCCCCTCGGCCGCCAGTCCCGCCGCGAGCGCCCGGGCATTGGCGACCACCCGGTGGACGTACGCGGCGAAGGCGTCCGTCGCCGCCTCCCCGAACGCGACGGCCTTGGCCGCGATGGTGTGCATCTGCGCGCCGCCCTGGGTGAACGGGAAGACGGCCCGGTCCACGCGCTCGGCCAGTTCGCTTCCGCACAGGATCATGCCGCCGCGCGGGCCGCGCAGCACCTTGTGGGTGGTGGCGCAGACGATGTCGGCGTACGGCACGGGACTGGGCGCCGCTCCCCCGGCGACGAGCCCGATCGGGTGCGCGGCGTCGGCGATGAGATACGCCCCCACCTCGTCGGCGACCTCCCGGAAGAAGCCGTAGTCGATGTGGCGCGGATAGGCGATCGACCCGCACACGATGGCCTTCGGGCGGTGCGCACGGGCCAGGGCGCGCACCTGCACATGGTCCATGAGCCCGGACTCCGCCTCGACGCCGTAGCCGACGAAGTCGAACCAGCGGCCGGAGAAGTTGGCGGGCGAGCCGTGCGTGAGATGTCCGCCGTGCGGCAGCCCGAGGGCGAGCACGGTGTCGCCGGGGCGGAGCAGGGCGGCGTACGCGGCGAGCATCGCCGACGATCCCGAGTGGCACTGCACATTCGCGTGCTCGGCACCGAAGAGTGCCTTGGCCCGCTCCACGGCGAGGCGCTCGGCGACGTCGACGATCTCGCACCCGCCGTGGTGCCGGGCGCCGGGGTATCCCTCGGCGTACTTGTTGGCGAGCGGGGACCCGAGGGCGGCGAGCACCGCCGGCGAGCTGAAGTTCTCGGCGGCGATCAGTTGCAGGGTCGTCGACTGCCGTGCCAGTTCCCCGAGCAGGAGCTCGGCCATCTCGGGGTCCTGCCGCCGCAGGACGTCGGCCTCGAGGGTGGGGATGACCGCCATGGTGAGCTCCCGGGCGACGACGGGGACGTAGCACCAATGTAGGCCCGGGGAACCGGCCCCGCCCGGCGTCACGCCGCTGGGAACAGTCGTGCCGCCACCGCGGTCGCCGCAGGCAGGCGTGCCTCCCCTCGGCAGCCACACCCCGGCACCGCACACCTCCGGGCGCCCGGGAGCCACGGCACCCTAGGTCCGCGCAGGGACCCCCGTCAGCGCCGTCACCACCGGCTCCAGCGCCTGATGGATCTCGTCCCCGATCGCCCGGAAGAACGGCAGAGGCGCCCCGTACGGGTCGTACACCTCGTCCGCCTCCGCCGTCGGCGCCAGCAGCCACCCGCGTAGAGCCGCCGCAGCCCGCACCAGCGCACGCGCACGCGCGACCACACCCTCCTCCAGGGGCGGCAAGGTGGCCGGGTCTATCGCGCGCACCAGCCGTGTGAACTCCTTCAGGGTGAACGTGCGCAGCCCCGCCGAGTGCCCCATGGAGATGACCTGCTGCCGGTGGTCCCGCGTGGCGGTCAGCACCAGGTCGGCCCTGATCACATGCTCGTCCAGCAGTTCCCGCCCCACGAACCCGGAGGCATCCGCCCCGAAGTCCGCGAGGACCGCCTCCGCGTTCGCCTCCATGGGCGCGCCCTCATGGCCCCAGGTGCCCGCGCTCTCGACGATGACCCCGCCCCACAGCGGGTCGCCGAGCCGGTCCGCCAGGGCGTGCCGGGTCAGCCGCTCGGTGATCGGCGAGCGGCACACGTTGCCGGTGCTGACGTGGAGGATGCGGAAGGTGTCGCGGGGCGGACCCGGCTCGGCCAGGTCCCCCCTCTCGTCCCCGTTGCCTATGCCACGCATGGGGGTGCCCCCTGCTCGAGCGAAGCCGAGAGCTTGGGGGAGCCAGGGGCCGTCAATTCGCCACCTCGAGGTCGGGTACGACCTTGCGCAGCTCCTCCGGCGACAGGGCGCCCTCGCGCAGCAGCACGGGCACCTTGCCGGTGACGTCGACGATCGACGACGGCACGTTGCCGGGGGTGGGGCCGCCGTCCAGGTAGACGGAGACGGAGTCGCCGAGCATCTCCTGCGCGGCGTCGCACGTCTCCGGCGCCGGATGACCGGTGAGGTTCGCGGAGGAGACCGCCATCGGCCCGACCTCCGTCAGCAGCTCGATCGCGACCGGGTGCAGCGGCATCCGCACGGCGACGGTGCCCCGGGTGTCCCCCAGGTCCCACTGCAGCGACGGCTGGTGCCTGGTGACCAGCGTGAGGGCCCCCGGCCAGAACGCGTCCACCAGTTCCCACGCCATCTCGGAGAAGTCCGTGACGAGGCCGTGCAGCGTGTTCGGGGAGCCGATGAGGACGGGTGTGGGCATGTTGCGGCCCCGGCCCTTGGCCTGGAGCAGGTCGGCCACGGCCTCCGAGGAGAACGCGTCGGCGCCGATGCCGTACACCGTGTCGGTCGGCAGCACCACGAGTTCGCCACGGCGGACGGCTGACGCGGCCTCGCGCAGACCCGTCGCGCGGTCGGTCGCGTCGTTGGTGTCGTATCGCCGTGCCATTGTCAGCTGGCCTCCTCGTACACGTACTGCTGGGGGAAAAGAGTCTCAGGGATGCTCACGGCAGCGCCTTGCGGGCGGTCGCGAAGCGCGGGCGGTTGTTCAGGTCGGGGTGGTCCGCCGCGTCCGCCCAGCCCCGCTCCTCGGTGAAGATCCACGGCACCTGGCCGCCCTGGGTGTCGGCGTGCTCGATGACGACGACACCGCCGGGGCGCAGCAGCCGGTGCGCGGTGCGCTCGATGCCCCGGATGAGGTCCAGGCCGTCCTCGCCGGAGAACAGGGCCAGTTCCGGGTCGTAGTCCCGGGCCTCCGGGGCCACGTACTCCCACTCGGTCAGCGGGATGTACGGCGGGTTGGAGATCACCAGGTCGACCTGTCCGTTGAGGTCCGGAAACGCGTCCCGGGCGTCTCCCTGACGCAGGTCGACCCTGGAGCCCGCCATGTTCTTGCGGGTCCACTGCAGGGCGTCCTCGGACAACTCCACGGCGTGCACGCGCGAGCGCGGCACCTCCTGCGCGAGGGCGAGCGCGATGGCGCCGGAGCCGGTGCACAGGTCCACGATGCACGGCTCGACGACGTCCATGGCCCGTACGGCGTCTATGGCCCAGCCGACGACCGACTCGGTCTCCGGGCGCGGCACGAACACCCCGGGCCCGACCTGGAGTTCCAGGTACCGGAAGTAGGCGCGCCCGGTGATGTGCTGGAGCGGCTCGCGCTGCTCCCGGCGCGCGATGACCTCCCAGTAGCGGGCGTCGAAGTCCGAGTCCTTCACGGAGTGCAGCTCGCCCCGCTTGACGCCGTGCACGAAGGCGGCGAGCTCCTCCGCATCGTTGCGCGGCGAGGGCACGCCGGCGTCGGCCAGCCGCTGGGTGGCCTGGGCCACCTCCGCGAGCAGCAGGTTCACGCTGGTCCTCCGGTGCTGTGTACGGGCCTGGTGCGGCTGGTACGGAGCCTTACGCGGCGGCGGCGAGCTTGGCGGCCGAGTCCGCGTCGACGCAGGCCTGGATGACCGCGTCGAGGTCGCCGTCCAGGACCTGGTCCAGGTTGTACGCCTTGAAGCCGACGCGGTGGTCCGAGATGCGGTTCTCCGGGAAGTTGTAGGTGCGGATCTTCTCGGAGCGGTCGACGGTGCGGACCTGGCTGCGGCGGGCGTCGGCGGCCTCCTTCTCCGCCTCCTCCTGCGCCATGGCGAGCAGCCTGGAGCGCAGGATACGCATGGCCTGCTGCTTGTTCTGCAGCTGGCTCTTCTCGTTCTGGCAGGAGGCGACGACGCCGGTCGGGATGTGCGTGATGCGCACCGCGGAGTCGGTGGTGTTGACGGACTGGCCGCCGGGGCCCGAGGACCGGTAGACGTCGATCCTGAGGTCGTTGGGGTTGATCTCCACGTCGACCTCCTCGGCCTCGGGGGTGACGAGGACACCGGCCGCGGAGGTGTGGATGCGGCCCTGGGACTCGGTCGCGGGCACGCGCTGCACGCGGTGCACCCCGCCCTCGTACTTCAGCCGGGCCCACACGCCCTGGCCGGGCTCGATCTGACCGCGGGCCTTCACCGCGACCTGGACGTCCTTGTAGCCGCCGAGCTCGGACTCGGTGGAGTCGATGATCTCGGTCTTCCAGCCGACGCGCTCGGCGTAACGCAGGTACATGCGCAGCAGGTCGCCGGCGAACAGAGCGGACTCGTCGCCGCCCGCGCCCGCCTTGATCTCGAGGATGACGTCCTTGTCGTCGCTGGGGTCGCGCGGGACGAGCAGCAGGCGCAGCTTCTCGGTCAGCTCCTCGCGCTGCTTCTCCAGCTCCTTGACCTCGGCGGCGAAGTCCGGGTCGTCGGCGGCGAGTTCCCGCGCGGTCTCGATGTCGTCGCCGGTCTGCTTCCAGGAACGGTACGTGGCGACGATCGGGCCCAGCTCGGCGTAGCGCTTGTTCAGCCTGCGCGCGCCCGCCTGGTCCGCGTGGATCGACGGATCCGCGAGTTTCTTCTCCAGGTCGGCGTGCTCACCGACCAGTTCCTCGACCGCCTCGAACATCTCCGGCTCCCTGAAATGCCCCCTGCCCGGCCGGGGCATGGGGACGTGTGTACGACGAACAATGGCTGCACCGCAAAGCGCCGGCCCCGGTGCCCCCGGCGAAGGGGGCACCGGAGACCGGCGCTGTGGGCTCGCTACTTCTTGGCAGCGGCAGCCTTGCCGAAGCGGGCCTCGAAGCGGGCCACACGGCCACCGGTGTCGAGGATCTTCTGCTTGCCCGTGTAGAACGGGTGGCACTCGGAGCAGACCTCGGCCCGGATGGTGCCGGACTCGATGGTGCTACGGGTGGTGAACGACGCGCCGCAGGTGCAGCTGACCTGCGTCTCGACGTACGCGGGGTGGATGTCGCGCTTCAAGGTGTCTCCTAGTTTCCGGGAGGGCGCCGGGTCGCAGCCGCGGGATGCGGGTGCGTGAACCGGAGCCGACGTACCAGTCTGCCAGGACTGGCGCCATCCCCCAAAACCGGGGGATGGGCTCGTGTATTCCCCAAGGGTGGAGGGGTGGGTTCGCCCACCGGGGGGCCACCTCGTCGCCGTGGGCCGGTGCGGGCTCGATGGGGGGTTCCTCGCGCCCACCGCGGCGGAGCCGCGTACGGGTACGGCCCCGCGCCCCTCACGGGGCGCTGACCACACCCTTGGCCTCACCCGTGGCGGTACCCTTCGTCGCCGCCGCCGGGATCGGCTGGTCGTTCTTCAGCGCGGTCCACATCAGCCGGGCCTTGGACTCGTCCAGCAGGACCCGGTTCGGGTTCGCCGGGTCGTACTGGACCGGCATCGTCACCATGTTCATGTGGGAGGAGCTGATGCCCTTCAGCCCCTCGGCGAACGACGCCAGGTCCTTGACGGAGGCCAGGTCGGAGTCGGTGGTGACGGACTTCGTCGCGGTGTCGGCGAGGTCGTACAGCTTCTGTGGGCTGGTCAGCACGCCGATGTGCTCCACCTGGCTCACCAGGGCCTTGATGAACGCCTGCTGGAGCTGGATGCGCCCGAGGTCGGAGCCGTCGCCCACGCCGTGCCGGGTGCGGACCAGGCCGAGCGCCTGCTGCCCGTTCAGGGTGTGCGTGCCGGCCTTCAGGTCGAGGTGGCTGCCGGCGTCGTGGATGTTCTTGGTGGTGGTCACCTGGACGCCGCCGAGAGTGTCGATCAGTTTCTCGAAGCCGGCGAAGTCGACCTCGATGTAGTGGTCCATACGGATGCCGGTGATCGACTCGACGGTCTTCACGGCGCAGGTGGCGCCGCCGACGGAGTAGGCCTCGTTGAACATGGAGCCGTGGGCCTCCGCGTGCGTGACGCCCTTGGGGTCGGTGCACGCGGGGCGGTCGACGAGGGTGTCGCGCGGGATGGAGACCACGCTGGCCTGCTTGTGGCCCTTGTACAGGTGCACGATCATCGCCGTGTCCGAACGCCCGGTGCCGTCGTCGGTGCCGCCGCCCAGCTTCTTGTTGGCGCCGGAACGGGTGTCCGAGCCGAGGACCAGGATGTTCTCGGAGCCGTTGTCGACCTTCTGGGGCCGGTCGCCGCCGAGCGCCTGGTTGATGTCGACGCTCTTGATGTTGCCGTTGAGCTTGAAGTACAGGTAGCCGGCGCCGGTGCCGCCGAGCAGCAGGATGCCCGCCGCACTCCATGCGGTGGCCAGGAGCGCCTTGCGTCCGGCGCTGCGGGGCTTGCGGCGGCGGCCCCCGCCGCCGCGGCGCGGGCTCCGCGTCGTGGCCTCGCCGGCTATGCCGGCCTCCGGCGTGCTCTCGGAAGGCATGTGCTCCTCAGTCCTGGCGGCCTCTCATTGCTCCATGGTCGCTCCGTTCGGTCAGACGGAGAAACCGGGGAAAGAGTTGCACAACGCTGAGTGTCCAGGACGTGGCCCGGCAAACACGCACGGTCACTACGAAGTCGACGGCACCGCGTTCACCTGCGGCTTCGCACGAACAGGGGCGTAGTGGCCGTTCAGCCCGCAACCAGTTACTTGTGGCATAAATCTCGCCAACGCACAGGGCCGCCCCGTCGGGTACGACGGGGCGGCCCTGTGCTGTAACGATCCGATCAGTCCCCGTTGCCGGGCGCCGGGGTCGTCTTCTGGATCTGCATCAGGAACTCGATGTTCGACTTGGTCTGCTTCATCTTGTCGAGGAGCAGCTCGATCGCCTGCTGCTGGTCGAGCGCGTGCAGCACCCGGCGCAGCTTCCAGACGATGTTGAGCTCCTCGGCGCCGAGCAGGATCTCCTCCTTGCGGGTACCGGACGCGTCCACGTCCACCGCGGGGAAGATGCGCTTGTCCGCGAGCTTCCGGTCGAGCTTGAGCTCCATGTTGCCGGTGCCCTTGAACTCCTCGAAGATCACCTCGTCCATGCGGGACCCGGTGTCCACCAGAGCGGTGGCGAGGATGGTCAGCGAGCCGCCGTCCTCGATGTTGCGGGCCGCACCGAAGAAGCGCTTCGGCGGGTACAGGGCGGTCGAGTCGACACCACCGGACAGGATGCGGCCGGAGGCCGGGGCGGCGAGGTTGTACGCACGGCCCAGACGCGTGATCGAGTCGAGCAGCACGACGACGTCGTGGCCCAGCTCCACCAGGCGCTTGGCGCGCTCGATGGCCAGCTCCGCGACCGTGGTGTGGTCCTCGGCCGGGCGGTCGAAGGTCGAGGAGATGACCTCGCCCTTGACCGACCGCTGCATGTCGGTGACCTCTTCCGGACGCTCGTCGACGAGGACGACCATCAGGTGGCACTCGGGGTTGTTGTGGGTGATCGCGTTGGCGATCGCCTGCATGATCATGGTCTTGCCGGTCTTCGGCGGGGCCACGATCAGACCGCGCTGGCCCTTACCGATCGGCGAGACCAGGTCGATGATGCGGGTGGTGAGGACACCGGGGTCCGTCTCCAGGCGGAGGCGGTCCTGCGGGTAGAGCGGGGTCAGCTTGTTGAACTCCGGGCGGCCGCGGCCGTGTTCGGGCGCCATGCCGTTGACGGAGTCGAGGCGGACCAGCGCGTTGAACTTCTCGCGGCGCTCGCCCTCCTTGGGCTGACGGACCGCACCGGTGATGTGGTCGCCCTTGCGCAGGCCGTTCTTGCGGACCTGGGCGAGGGAGACGTACACGTCGTTCGGGCCGGGCAGGTAGCCGGAGGTCCGGATGAACGCGTAGTTGTCGAGGATGTCCAGGATGCCCGCGACGGGGATCAGGACGTCGTCCTCGGCGAGCTGCGGCTCGGCGGCGATGTCGTCGCGGCCACGGCGGCCACGGCGGTCGCGGTAGCGGCCTCGACGGCCCCTGCGGCCTCCGTCGAAGTCGTCGTCGTCCTGCTGGCGCTCCTGGCGGTCCTGGCGGCCGCCGCCCTGCTGCTGGCCCTGCTGCTGACGGTCCTGACGGCCGCCGCCCTGGCCCTGCTGCTGGTCGTCGCCCTTGCCGCGGCGGTCGCGGTCACGGCCGCGCTCGCGGCGGTCGCGGCGGCGGCCGTCGCCGTCGCCGGCGTCGGCCTTGGCGCCGTCGCCCTGCGGCTGGGTCTGCTGGGGCTGGGCCGGGGTCTCGGCCTTCGGCTCGCTCTGCGCCTCGGCGGCGACCGTCTCGGGGCTGCCGGCCTCGGCGGTGGCGCGGCGCCGGCGGCGCTCGGCCGGGGCGTCGTCACCGGCTCCCTGGCCGGGGATCTCGATCTGCTGCGGGGCCACGGCCTGCTCGGCGGCCTTGCCGGCCTTGGGCTCGGCCGCGGCGGCCTCGTCGCCGGTGCGGGTCCTGGAGGTGGCCCGGCGCTTGGGCTTGGTCTCGGCGGCGGCGTCGGCCTTGGCGGCCGGGGCACCGCCCCCCGCCTGCGCCTCCTTGATGACCTCGATCAGCTGGCTCTTGCGCATGCGCGCCGTGCCCCTGATGCCGAGGCCGGATGCGACCTGCTGCAGCTCGGCCAGCACCATGCCCTCGAGGCCGGTACCGCGGCGCCGCCGGGACCCGGCACCGGTGGCAGGCGCGGAGGCGTCCGTGGCGGGCGCGGCAGCGGTGTCCTCGACACGTGCGCCCATCAGATCGGTGGTGTCGCTCACGAAGGGTCCTTCCCTGGAGCGGACGTCGGCCTGTCTGGCTCGGCGACCGGTTGTGCTGTCCGGCTTCGGTCCGGTTTGTGTGGACCGTGCCGGTGCGGTGGTCCGCCAAAGCGGCGGAAGAAATTTCTGGTGATTGGCGCTTCCCAAAGCCGTGACACCCGGTTTTGTGTCACACGGCTCGGTCACGCCGATTCCGGAGCGTGCTCTGCAATCCGCTCAGTGTCCGCGTACGACGTATGGCTCAGGTACGTGATACGGAACACAGAGCAGCTTGGGAAGCTCCCGGAAGAATGTTGGTCCCGGACGGGGACACGAAGCACCTCGCCATGGCGGGGTCGGGTGCAGACTTGAGGTTAACACTACCGGATCCAACAAACATTCCCCCTCTCGAAATCCGGCAACCGTGTGTCAGGGCGCAAGCGGCAGCACGCTCGCTCCCTGGCTGTCCAGCTCCAGCCGGTTGGCGGCCCAGCCCTCGCCCGCCAGGTCGGCCACCTTGTCGGCGCTCGCGTCGTCGGCGAGCGCCAGGACCGTGGGGCCGGCGCCGGAGATCACCGCGGGGACGCCGTCCGCCCGCAGCCGCTCCACCAGCGTGGCGCTCTCCGGCATGGCCGGGGCGCGGTACTCCTGGTGGAGGCGGTCCTCGGTGGCGGGCAGCAGCAGCTCGGGGCGCCGTGTCAGGGCCTCGACGAGCAGAGCGGCGCGGCCCGCGTTGGCGGCGGCGTCGACGTGCGGCACGGTACGCGGGAGCAGTCCGCGCGCGGTCGCGGTCAGGACCGGCTTCCCGGGGACGAAAACCACCGGAACGATGGAATCGGCGGGGTCCATGCGGATCGCACGGGCGGCGCCGCGCTCCATCCAGGAGAGGGTGAAACCGCCGAGGAGGCAGGCCGCGACGTTGTCGGGGTGCCCCTCGATCTCGGTGGCGAGCTCCAGCAGCGCCGTGTCGTCGAGCCGGGTGTCGCCGCCTATGGTCACGGCGCGGGCGGCGACGATGCCGGCGCAGATGGCGGCGGAGGAGGAGCCGAGGCCGCGGCCGTGCGGGATGCGGTTGGCGCAGACGATCTCCAGGCCGCGCGGCTGTCCGCCGAGCGCGTCGAAGGCGGCCCGCAGGGACCGTACGAGGAGATGGTTCTCGTCCCGGGGGAGGGTCTCGCTGCCCTCGCCCGCGATGTCGATGTGCAGCCCGGAGTCGGCCACCCGGACGACCACGTCGTCGTAGAGCCCCAGCGCGAGCCCGAAGGCGTCGAAGCCCGGACCGAGGTTGGCGCTGGTGGCGGGGACGCGCACCCGGACGGCGGCGGCGCGGAACGCTGGACCGGCCATCGCTCGTTGACTCTCCTTGAGCTGCGTGATCGTCGAATGACATTCGATGACGTACCAAGGACCCGAAGGCCGCGAAGGCGGCGCGGCACCGCGGCACATGCGGCTGCGGCATATGCGGCGGGCGGGTTCAGTACAGCCTATCGAAGGAAGGTTCTGTGGCGACATAGGGCGCACAGGAGGCGCACGATGCGTGTCGTGCTGCCCCTGTGCCCCCTCTGTCGGGTGCCCGTAGGGGTTATCCCCCGCGAAGGGCCTGGTTACGCGAGGCCGAGGCGCTCGGCGGCGGTCGCCGCGTCGACCGGGACGGTGACCGGCTGCGGGGCGCCCGCGACGGCCCAGTCGGGGTCCTTGAGGCCGTTGCCGGTGACGGTGCACACGATCCGCTGCCCGGGGTCGACCTTGCCCTGCTCGGCGGCCTTCAGCAGCCCGGCGACGGACGCGGCGGACGCGGGCTCCACGAAGACACCCTCCTGCGCGGCCAACAGCCGGTAGGCACGCAGGATTTCACGGTCCGTCACCTCGTCGATGGACCCACCCGATTCGTCGCGGGCCTCGAGGGCGTACTTCCAGGACGCCGGGTTGCCGATGCGGATGGCGGTGGCGATGGTCGAGGGGTCCTTGACGACCTCGCCGCGCACGATCGGGGCGGAGCCGGACGCCTGGAAGCCCCACATGCGCGGGGTGCGCTTGGCGACGCCGTCGGCGGCGTACTCCTTGTAGCCCTTCCAGTAGGCCGTGATGTTGCCCGCGTTGCCGACCGGCAGGACGTGGATGTCCGGGGCGTCGCCGAGCATGTCCACGATCTCGAAGGACGCCGTCTTCTGCCCCTCGATGCGTACCGGGTTGACCGAATTGACCAGCGCCACGGGGTAGTTGTCGCTGAGCGCCCGGGCGAGGGTGAGGCAGTCGTCGAAGTTGCCGTCGACCTGGAGGATCTTCGCTCCGTGCACCAGGGCCTGGCCCATCTTGCCGAGCGCGATCTTGCCCTGCGGCACGAGCACGGCCGACACCATGCCGGCGCGCACGGCGTAGGCGGCGGCGGAGGCGGAGGTGTTGCCGGTGGAGGCGCAGATGACGGCCTTCGCCCCCTCCTCCTTGGCCTTGGAGATGGCCATGGTCATACCGCGGTCCTTGAAGGACCCGGTGGGGTTGGCGCCCTCCACCTTGAGATGGACGTCGCACCCGGTGCGCTCGGAGAGCACCTGCGCGGGCACGAGCGGCGTACCGCCCTCGCGGAGCGTGACGACCGGCGTGCTGTCGGACACCGGCAGCCGGTCCCGGTACTCCTCGATGATTCCGCGCCACTGGTGGGTCATTGCTGGTTACTCTCCTTCAACCCGCATGATGCTGGCGACACCCCGCACGGTGTCGAGCTTGCGCAGCGCCTCGACGGTCCCGCTGAGCGAGGCGTCGGACGCTCGGTGGGTGACGACGACGAGGGACGCCTCGCCGTCCTTCCCCTGTTGACGAACCGTATCGATCGAGACGTCGTGCTCGGCGAAGACGGTGGCGACCTGGGCGAGAACGCCCGGTTTGTCGGCGACGTCGAGGCTGATGTGGTAGCGCGTGACGACGTCGCCCATGGGCGACACGGGCAGGGCGGCGTAAGCGGACTCCCCTGGCCCGGTGGCCCCGCTGAGCCGGTTGCGGCAGACGGCGACGAGGTCACCGAGGACAGCGGAGGCGGTCGGCGCACCACCCGCACCGGGCCCGTAGAACATCAGCTGACCGGCGGCGTCGGACTCCACGAACACGGCGTTGTACGCGCCGCGCACGGAGGCGAGCGGGTGGGTCAGCGGAATCATGGCGGGGTGCACGCGCGCGGTGACCGAGCCCCCGTCGGCGGCCCGCTCACAGATGGCGAGCAGCTTGATCGTGCAGCCCATCTCCTTCGCCGAGCGGAAGTCGGCGGCGGTGACCTCGGTCATGCCCTCGCGGTAGACGTCGTCGAGACGCACGCGCGTGTGGAAGGCGATCCCGGCGAGGATGGCGGCCTTGGCGGCCGCGTCGAACCCCTCGACGTCGGCGGTGGGGTCGGCCTCCGCGTACCCCAGAGCGGTGGCCTCGTCGAGGGCCTCCTGGTACCCGGCGCCGGTCGAGTCCATCTTGTCGAGGATGAAGTTGGTCGTCCCGTTGACGATGCCGAGCACCCGGTTGACCTTGTCGCCGGCCAGGGACTCGCGCAGCGGCCGGATCAACGGGATCGCACCGGCGACGGCGGCCTCGTAGTAGAGGTCCTTGCCGTGCTCCTCGGCAGCCGCGTGGAGGGCGGCCCCGTCCTGGGCGAGGAGGGCCTTGTTGGCGGACACGACGGACGCCCCGTGCTCGAAGGCGGTGGTGATGAGGCTGCGGGCGGGCTCGATCCCGCCGATGACCTCCACCACCACGTCGATGTCCCCGCGTTTGACGAGGGCGGTGGCGTCGGTGGTGACGAGGGCGGGGTCGATGCCCTCCCGGACCTTGGAGGGCCGCCGCACGGCCACGCCCGCGAGCTCCACGGGCGCGCCGATCCGGGCGGCGAGGTCGTCGGCGTGCGTCGTCATGATGCGCGCCACCTCTGAGCCGACAACCCCACAGCCCAGCAGCGCCACCTTCAGCGGACGCGTACGCATCATCCGACCTCGTTTCCTCATGCGGTCTACGGTTTGACCAGTCTCACTCACCGGACGGGAGTTTCTGCCCTTGGTCCGGATCGTGAGACGTTTATTTCATTTTGTCGGCGGCGGCAGACCGGAAGATCTTCCGGTCCGCCGCCCTCTGCCTGTCGGTGGCTCACCCGACGTCGAGACGCAGCAGGTCGTCCTCCGTCTCACGGCGGACGATGACCCGGGCGTCTCCGTCGGCCACGGTGACGACGGGCGGGCGGAGCGCGTGGTTGTAGTTGCTGGCCATGGAGCGGCAGTAGGCGCCGGTGGCGGGTACGGCGATCAGATCACCGGGCGCGAGATCGGCGGGCAGGAAGGCGTCCCGCACCACGATGTCCCCGCTCTCGCAGTGCTTGCCGACGATGCGGACCAGCATCGGCTCCGCGTCCGAGGTGCGCGAGGCGAGGCAGACGCTGTACTCGGCGTCGTAGAGCGCGGTGCGGATGTTGTCGGACATGCCGCCGTCGACGGAGACGTACGTACGCAGCCCCGGAAGCGGCTTGATGGTGCCGACCTCGTAGAGGGTGAAGGCGGTCGGCCCGACGATGGCACGGCCCGGCTCGACGGAGATACGGGGCGTGCGGAGGCGGGCGCCCTCACACTCACGCGAAACGATCTCGGTCAGGGCCTTGGCGATCTCGTGGGGCTCGCGGGGGTCGTCGTCGCTGGTGTAGGCGATGCCGAGGCCACCGCCGAGGTCGATCTCGGGCAGCTCGACACCGTGCTCGTCCCGGATGTCCTTGAGAAGACCCACAACCCGGTGGGCGGCGACCTCGAACCCGGACATGTCGAAGATCTGCGACCCGATGTGGGAGTGAATCCCGACGAGTTCGAGCCCGTCGAGCTGAAGGGCGCGGCGCACGGCCTCGGCGGCCTGCCCGTCGGCGAGCGGGATGCCGAACTTCTGGTCCTCGTGGGCGGTGGCGATGAACTCGTGGGTGTGCGCCTCGACACCGACGGTCACGCGGATCTGGACGCGCTGCCGCTTGCCCATGGACGAGGCGATGTGCGCGACCCGCACGATCTCCTGGAAGGAGTCGAGGACTATCCGCCCGACACCGGCTTCGACGGCCTTGGTGATCTCCTCGACGGACTTGTTGTTGCCGTGGAAGGCGATGCGGTCGGCGGGCATACCGCCGGCGAGAGCGGTGGCGAGCTCACCACCGGAACAGACGTCGAGGTTGAGCCCTTCTTCATGCAGCCAGCGCACGACGGCGCGGGACAGGAACGCCTTCCCGGCGTAGAACACGTCGGCGTCCGGCCCGAAGGCGGTACGCCACGCGAGGGCGCGGGTCCGGAAGTCGGCCTCGTCCATGAAGTAGGCGGGGGTGCCGAACCGCTCGGCGAGCGTCTTGACGTCGATGCCGCCGACAGTGACGACACCGTGCGCGTCACGGGTGACGGTCTGCGCCCACACCTTGGGGTCGAGGGCGTTGAGGTCGGCGGGCGGGGCGGAGTAGTGGCCCTCGGGCAGGACGTCGGCGTGGCGGGGCCCGGCGGGGTGCGCGGAACGACTCATGACTGGTCTGGCTCTCTCACAGGTAATCGGGTGCACTGATGCCGAGCAGGGACAGGCCGCCGGCCAGCACCGTCCCGGCGGCTTCGGCGAGAGCGAGCCGGGCGCGGTGGGCGGCCGAGGGTTTCTCCTCGCCGAGCGGGAGAACGGTGTGCTGAAAGGCGAGCAGTCCGTCGGCGACGGCGACGAGCTGCCGGGCGAGCCGATCGGGCGCGCGGTGGGCGGCCGCCTGGGCGAGCGCGGCGGGGTACTCGGCGAGGGCGCGGGTGAGGGGGGCGGCGGTCGCGTCGGGCACGTCGCCGGGGGCGGCCTCGAATCCGAGCCTCGCGGCGTTGCGGGCCAGGGCGCGGGCGCGGGAGTGGGCGTAGCGAACGCGGAACAGCGGGTTGCTCTCGCGCTGGAGGAGATGGTCGGCCGTGATCCGGGGCCGGTCGTGGGCGGCGGGGTGGAGGAGGGCCCAGCGGGCGGCGTCGGGGCCGAGCGGGGTGGGGTCCTCGGGCGCGGGGACGGGCCGGAGATCGACGGGTTCACCGGGACGCGCGTGATCGATCTCGGCGCGTCCGCCCTGGGTGGCGATGATCCGCACGAGGGTGTCGGCCACGACTTCGGCGCGGATGTCGTAGGGGATGCGGAGGGGGACGAGGTGACCGTCGAGGGCCTGACCGTGCCCGTAGTCGTTCTCGGGAGGGTCACCGTGGTCGAGGATCTCGCGGACGAGCGCGGCGGTGGCGGTGCCCTGATCGAGGTGGATGTTGAGGAATCCGGGCCCGGTGATCTCGACATCGGCGACGCCGACGGTGTCACGGAGGTGGGGCCGGAGAATCTCGGCGACCTGAAGGGCCGGACGTCCGGCGGGCCGGGCCAACTGCAGGGCGATGTTGGTGGCGTAGTCCCCACGACCACCGGGCCCGGGCGGAGTGACCACCGCACGCGCGGGCAGCGGCACACTGAGTTCCCCCACGTCAATGGCACGACGCACCGCGTGCAGCACGGTGCGGGACAGCTCGACGGGGGTCACGGGGACAAGGGTAGGGGAGGAGGGGGGTGGGTAGGCGAGTTGGTTTCGGGTGGGGTCCGGGATGTGGACGGGGCTGGTGGGGCGGGGGGTCAGTCGGGCTGGAGCGGGAACGCCTGCCGGCCGCCGCCCGTGAGGCGGCCTCGCAGGCGGAGCGTTGGGTTGCCGCCACCCCCGGACCGCCTGGTTGCCCGGTGCGACGTGCGGGAGGGGTTGCCTCAACCGCCCGGCTGCCCGGCGTGGGGTGCGTGGCCGGCGGGCTCGACGCGATCGGCGGCCCCGGCCGCACTTGATTCGGGAGCGCCATCGAGCAGCTCCCCACCGTCTTCGACATACGCCCCGGCCTGCTGAACTCCGCCGATCTCCTGGATCCCACTGATCGGCTGCTGTCGACCGATCTGGTGCTGGTGAGGCTGCTGCTGCTGGTACTTCTGGTACTCCTGGTTCTCTCGGCCGACCTGAGGACCGCGCTCGATCAAGTCCTTCACGAGCCGGACGAGTTCGGACGGCTCGAAGGGCTTGGCGAGAAAGGCGTCGACGCCGACATCGAGGCCGCTCTCGACCTCCGACTGCGAACAGGCGCTGATGATGGCGAGGGGCAGCTTCCGGGTCCGGGGATCGGCACGAAGCCGCGCAGCCGTTCGCAACCCGTCGAGCCGGGGCATGACGACGTCCAGGGTGACGACATCGGGCCGCACCTGATGCACGACGTCCAGACACTCGGCACCGTCGGCGGCGGTCACGACCTCAAGACCCTCCAGCTCGAGGTTGACCCTGATCAGCTGCCGGATGACCTTGTTGTCGTCCACAACAAGCACCCGGCCGGACGCGCCTGGCACAACTCGAGAGTAGGTCGCCCCAGGGGGCCGCGTCCGGGTTTTCCCCACTTCCACCCCGTCCGGGCGAGCCGCGGCGACGGAGCCCCCGGGAAACCGTTCATGACCACCGCGAAGGAGCTGGTAGGGTTCTACCCGTCAGCGCAACAGCGCAGGACACGCCCCCGTAGCTCAGGGGATAGAGCAACGGCCTCCGGAGCCGTGTGCGCAGGTTCGAATCCTGCCGGGGGCACCCTGTATGAGGTGCCCAGAGACCCCGTCACCAGCGGAAACGTTGCGGTCGGGGTCTTCGTGTATGTGCAGGCGTATGCCGCCTGAAGCGGCCGTATGTCGGGGTCTGTGGACGAGGCGTGGACGGGATCTTGCGGCGTTACCGCAGGTGATCCCCAGAAAGCCACGACGTCGCTGGACGGTCGGTGCATAGCGCCCTGGTGTTCTCGAACTACTGGATGCTGGTAGGCGTCGAGGCGCAGAAGCGGGAGGGCCGGGCAGCCAGGAGCACAAGAGGCACGCACGCGAGTTCGCCGAGGGCCACGAGCGGAAAGCCGTCGGTTGCGGTCAGGACAGTGACGGCGAGGTGGCCGAGGGTGAGGAAAAGGAAGCCCCGGGACCAGGTGGCGGTCGGCCGGTGGAGGGCGAAGGCCCGGAAAGCGCCCCAAAGGCATGCGCCGACCCAGAACAGAGCGAGGGCGAAGGAGACATAGGTCGTCCATGTAGGGCCGGGGCGGCCAGGTTCGCGAGGGAAGGTCACAGCGATAACAGTGATGCCGGCGAGCAGAACAAACAGCCAGATGGCCTCGGCTATCAAGACCAAACCGAGGGCGATGCAACCAACCCTGCGCACCGGCGCTCCTCTGCGGAGGGGGTAAGGGAAGAAGGCGACGGAACAATATGCCGGAGACGGACACTAAGTCCTGCGGGGCCACCCATGGCTCCAGTGGGAACGGCCGGCACTCCATCGGGATGCGCCGGCTCAGGCCTGGTTCCAAGCCTGGCGCGTACTGTGCCGCCGCCTGGCCCGGGCGTCAGTATCGGCAAGCGTGAGCACCGGAGTCGCCATCCCCCAGTCTTCCCGCGGTGCAGGATGGGGTCATGGCACCCACCGACTTGTCTCGCCTGCAGTTGCCACTCGCGTGCCGTGACGCTCTTGCCGAGCCGCGGTCGGAGCGGATCGACGGTCACACCATCTCCATCACCACCGACTGGTGGAACACCGAGATAGCCACCGCACGCCTGCCTGGTGCGCCCGTGACTGGACCACACGTCACGCAGCTCAGTCGCGGAGACTTGTTCACGGACGCGGCCAGACTTAAGGCGGGCTCCGAGGAGGAGCTGCTGCGCTTTCTGTGGCGAGTCCTCGCCTGGGGCAGCGGCAAGAGACTCCGCCTAAACCGCGAGCGCATCCGAGCTGTGGCGGATAACCGGCCCTCAGCCATGGCGGCTCTACGCAGGGGTCTGCGGGCGGCCCGCGAGGATCCGGAGCAGGCGTACGAAGCTCTGCGTCCAAAAGGTGGCAACGCCATCGCGTACCTGGGCCCGGCGTTCTTGACCAAGGTCCTGTATTTCGCCGGCGGCGGCGCTCTCGACCACCCGTGCGCGATCCTCGACTCCCAAGTTGCCGCCACGCTCAGGAACACCTGCAAGTGGGACTCACTCGGTGAGGAGGGATGGCCCACCACCACCTACGTCCGGTACTGCGCGCTCCTGAACCGCTGGGCTCACGAGGAGAGCTGGCGACTCGGGCGCCGCATCGGAATCGACGAGATCGAACGCTGGCTGTTCAGGCCCTGAGCTGCTGTAGGCGGCGCAGTACGGCAGTCCGCCAACCGCCAGTGCTGTGCACCAGTCCCCACTGCACTCACCGCAGCCCCGGCAATCACCTCGGAGGGCGTAAGTTGACCCCTGAAGCATCTTTACAGACCGTCACATGTCCGGCACGCTTCGCCCATGAAACCTGCACGGCGTGCAGCGATAGCTTCGCTGCACGTTCTCCTTGCCTGCACGCTCGCCGGTTGCGGCAGCGGCTCGCATAGGGGCAGCAACCCCGTGAACGTTGCCGCCGGGGGCATCGCGTCAACGCCCGCGACCGTACCCGGCACAGTCGGCTACCTCTATGCAGACGGTGGCGAAGTCGACTACCTCCAGTGGCAGTCGGACGCGACTGGCACACTTCAAGGCACTGGGCTGGATGCCACCGTCACGGGCAGCGTGCCGAACGAGCAAGTGTCCATCAGTAGAAGCAACTTCGACGGGCAGCTCAACGGCTCCACGGTCACGCTGTCAGATATGGGAAACACCGCCCGCGGCGTCTTGTCGACTGACACACTGACCATAAACGTCGTCACCCGTGATGGCAGCATCCGGCCGTACACCTATCACCGAGCCTCCGACGGCGAGTACAACGCAACTCTCGCCAGGCTGAGGCAATCGGTCAGCCAAGCAAATGCTCAGGAAAACCTCTCCGAGAGCCAGACCGGCGCGGTGCAGCAGGTGACCAAGGACTATCAGGCCATCAGCGCCGATGAGTCCAGTCTGCGCCGCGACTTGACTAACTTGGGTGATGACGTCACCAGCACGGAAAACGACCTCACCAGCGAGCACACCGATGAGCAGAACGTGCTTACAGAGGCAAGCAACGGCACGGACAACAGCAGCGTGTGCGGCGATGCTTCAGGCGTCAGCGGAGACGCCTCTGGTATCTCTGGCGATGCCTCCAGCTTCTCAGGAAGCCTGCAGGGCATCACCACCGACCTGTCCACACTGCACGACGATGCCACCACACTCGCCAGTGATCTTCAGGCGCTACTGAAGATCGAACCGAGTTATGCAGGCGATGGAAGCAACCCGTCACCAAGTGATGTCCAGCGCGCTGGTTCCGGGGCCGCGTCGGCAGCCTCCGAAGACGTGAATGAGGCAAACCGTGATATCGACCAAGAGAACGCGGCCGTGGCAACCGCGTACGGATATGCGGCAGACGCCTCGAAATCCGGGAACTGCAACGATGCAGCCGACGGCCCCACACGGATTGCACGCATCTCATCACCGTTCGGCGGACAAAGCGGAGCCTCTGCCTGAGTAAAGAGCCGCGTCTACCGACCCTGCACTAGCAACTGAGGAAGCCGTATGAGCGATGTCTATGTACGTATCGGGGTTTACCGCTCTGCATACCACACTGACCTTGACTGTCCGTCGCTGAACGGAAAGCAGGACACGTACGCGGGTAGGGAGTCGATGCCCGAGGACGAGGCCAAGAAGCAGGGGCTCACGGCCTGCCAACACTGCAAGGGATAGCTGCGCAAGCGCCACGACTGTGCGGCCACCAGGTGGCAACGAACCTATAGTCCAGGTCGTACAGCCGCAGCCCCTCTGGGACCAGGCGCCGCTCATGCTCGCCGGCTCGGTTGGGCACGAGGACGAGGTCCGGCCCGGACTGAGGTCGGCGCGTGAAGAGCGGGTGCCGGGTCCTCGATGCGGCGGTTGGCGGCATCCTGCCGTCCGACGATGCACTTCGCGTACCGGGTCAGCGGGGCCTCAACGCCGCTGTCAGCGCGCTTGGCAACCAGGGCAACTTGGGAACGGACAGAGTGACTTGACCAAGACGGTCCGGCACAATCGCCGGAGCAAGACACTTCTTGAGGGGAGCTTGCGACTCCTCGGCAAGAAGCCAGCCAGTGAGACGACTCGCAGCCACAGCGGGCGTCCAGCCAGGCAGTGTTCGGAGCTCATCCCGTGAGCAGAGAGACGTGACGCCGCACCGCAATCCTGGCAGGCCCGTACCGAATAGGCGCCTACGATGCGGGTGCAGCAGGGTGTGAGGGCACGGCAGGGGTGTCAACGTCCTGCCAGGCTAAGGGCGCGAGGGAAACAGGGGGATCTATGACGAAAAGTACATTTCTTCCCGTTAATCGTATGCTCGAGCGAGCCGGTCTCGCTCGGGAGGAATCAGACACGGCCTACTTTTT
Organism: Streptomyces sp. NPDC001796; assembly: GCF_042892355.1. Classification (NCBI taxonomy): domain Bacteria; kingdom Bacillati; phylum Actinomycetota; class Actinomycetes; order Kitasatosporales; family Streptomycetaceae; genus Streptomyces; species Streptomyces sp. NPDC001796. The sequence continues at coordinate 99,421 of NZ_JBIAUC010000004.1, forward strand.
CGATCTCCTCTACCTCGGCGAGATGCTCATCAAGGTGCAGGCCGTGGAACTCCTTGCTGCACTTCAGGCGGACCGAGAGCAGCACCGATACGCAGCCATCTCAGAGCTAGTCAGAGCTGACAGCATCGGTAGATGGGCCGAGCTACTCGACCAGCTCGCCTCCGGCCCAGCCAGCCAGCACTTTGTTCCCGCCGGCCGGGATTCGCAGCGGGCAATCACCATCGCTTTTGGCCCAGACAGCGATAGTTGGCAGCGTAAGGCAGTCGACGCACTTAACAGAGTCTGCACCTGCTTGGACTCAAACTACGAGGACATGTCCGGCAAGAAGGTGAGCTTCCGCAGATGGGCGCATGACTTCAGTTGGCTGAGGAACCGAACTCGTGGTCATGGCGCCCCCCGCGGCGCAGCGCTCTCCGTCATCTGCCCTCAACTGGCAGAGTCGCTCAGCGAGGTAATCAACAACGCGCCGGCCTTCAGTCGCTCCTGGGTCCATCTGAAGCGCAACCTGTCAGGAAAGTATCGCGTCAGTCCCTTCGGTAACGGTCACCAAGGCTTCGCCTACCTCGCGCGCGAGAGCGAGCACTCTCTGCCCGACGGCACCTACGTGGATCTAGGAGGCCCACGGGCCTGTGAGCTGCTTTTTACAGATCCAGACCTCACGGACTTCTTCTTGCCCAACGGGAACTTCCGGAACGGTAAGTACGAGACGCTCTCCTACATCAGCGACGAGCGGCGTTCCGGAGACGGGACTCCATATCTTCTACCCGTCGAGGCGCAACCACGCAGCGAGACCGCGGCACAGCCGGACATGGCATATGTCGGCAACCTTTTCAGCAACATGCCTCCCCTCCCCGAGCACTACGTGCAGCGTGCCGAACTTGAGCAGCAGCTGACAGACCGTCTATGTGACGACCGGTATCCGGTCATTACGCTCCAGGGACGGGGCGGCGTGGGAAAGACGTCGCTCGCCCTGGAAGTGCTACACAAAGTAGCCAGAATGGACGAATTCTTCGGAATTGTGTGGTTCAGCGCTAGGGATATCGATCTCCTCCCCGAAGGGCCCAAGGTCGTACGACCTGATGTACTGTCAACGGACGACATCGCGCTGGACTTCTCACAACTCATGGCCCATCCCTCGGCTCGTAAATCGAAGGAATCTCGCAAATATCTCGCCGACTGCCTTTCCGGTAGCGCCGATGAGGGTCCCTTCATTTTCGTCTTCGACAATTTCGAGACCGTGCGAGAGCAGGCCGAACTTTATCAGTTTGTCAGCAATGCGGTGCGGCTTCCCAACAAGGTGCTAATTACGACACGGACGCGCGAGTTCAAAGCAGACTATCCAATCGAAGTTGGGGGTATGCGTCGTGGAGAGTACTCAGAACTCGTACGAACCGTCGCTGGCAAATTGGGCATCGCTTCTCTTCTCGACCCAGAGTACGAGGAGTCATTGTTCCGCGAGTCGGACGGTCACCCCTATATCACCAAGGTGCTACTAGGCGAGATCGCTGAGGCGGGCCGCAAGGTCACAGTGAAGAGAGTCGTCGCAGCCAAGGATGCTATGCTCGACGCGCTCTTCGAGCGGTCCTTTGCTTCGCTTTCTTCCGCGGCCCAGAGAGTGTTTCTTACGCTCTGTGGCTGGCGTTCGCTGGTTCCCCGTCTCGGTCTTGAGGCTGTACTGCTGCGTCCTGAGAACGATCGCCTCAATGTAGACGGAGCGATAGCTGAGCTGGAACAGCGTTCTCTGGTCGAAGTGATGTCCTCCCAGGGGGCGACTGGGGAAGAGTTTCTCTCCGTTCCGCTGGCAGCTTCACTGTTCGGTAAGAAGAAACTTGTAACTAGTCCCATGCGGATAGTTGTCAACTCAGACCTCAAACTCATTCAGGAATTCGGACCCACAACTGATGCAGCTCATGGCCTTGCTTCGCGCATCGAAAGACTAGCCAGATTCGCCGCAAGGCAGATGGAGCTTGGGAAAGACATCAGTCAGGAACTGTCCGTCATTGAATACATGGCTACGGGCTACCCTCGCGCTTGGTTGACTTTGGCGGAATTTCAGCGCAATCAGATGTCTGACAATGCTGCAGCGATCCGAGCCGTTAATCGCTATCTAGAGAACTACCCTGAGGACCAGTACGGGTGGGGGCTGCTCATCACGCTATACCGGGCCACAGAGGAGCCTTTGGCGGAGATGAATGCCCGCCTGCGGCTCGCAGAACTCACCGAGCCGCCGTTTCACGACCTAAGTTCCGCCGCCTCCCGACTCATCGGACTGCTACACCGAAAGGAGCTTGTCCTCGACGCCGACGAGCGGCGTCACATCGTACGGAGGCTGCGCGAACTCCTCGAAGCGCGGCATACCGAAGGTGACGCGACAGATCTATCTCGCCTCGCCTGGCTGTGCATGTACGACGACCAGGACACAGCGTCTGCTGATCGTTGGGTTACCGAAGGTCTGCATAGAGAATCGACTAACGAGCACTGTCTGCGGCTAAAGCGGCGCCTCGCGGCCAACAGTTCCGACCCAACTTAGGTCCCGACACTGGCCAGCACCACGGTAACCAACGTCCGCTGGCCTGAAGCTCCTTCACATTGCCGCTCGCCTCCGCCACAGATGCGGCGTACAGAGGCGATAGGGCGCGAAGCGCGAGGAGGACCCCAGGCCGCGTACCTGGGGCCCCGATCCTGGTCCAGGCTCTTACTCGTACTCGCGAAGCAGGTCCTCGATGCGACGGTTGGCGACGTCCTGCCGACCGCCGAGGCACTTCGCATACCGGGTCAGCAAGACCTCGACGCTGTTGCCAGCGCGTTCAGCCACTTCGGTGGGATCGACTCCGGCGTTGAGCCACGTCGACAGCGCCGAGTGCCGAAGGTCGTACGGCCTACTCGCGAGCGGCGAGACCGCGACAGCCGTCTAAAACTGACGATCATCGTTGACACCTGGGTCTCCGATCACTACGGAGATCCACATGCCGAAGTCCACTCCCGCCACCCCGCCGCTTGACCGTGAGGCCAAGCGGCGCCTGGCCGTCATACGCCACGTCGAAGAGGTCACCGGGAACGTCGCGATGTCCTGCCGGTACTTCGGGATCAGCCGGCAGGCGTACTACACCTGGTACCGCCGTTACCAGGCCGAGGGCGTCGAGGGCCTGCGCACCCGGTCCAAGGCGCCGAAGACCTCTCCGAACGCGACCCACGTTGAGGTGGTCGGGAAGATCATCTACCTTCGGCAGAACTACCACTTCGGCCCCGAGAAGATCGCCATGTACCTCAAGCGGTACCACGACGTCACCATCAGCAAGTCGGGTGTCTGGCGCATCCTGAACCGCCTGGACATGGGCCGCCTGCCGGCCTCGCAACGCTACAAGCGCCACGACCGCAGATGGAAGCGGTACGAGAAGCAGCTGCCCGGCCACCGCGTCCAGATCGACGTGAAGTTCATCGAGCCGCTCGCCTCGATGCCACAAGGGCGACGCGGCGGCCGCAACAAGTACTTCCAGTTCACCGCGATCGACGACTGCACCCGCCTGCGCGTCCTGCGGATCTACCCGCAGCTGAACCAGAACACCGCCATCCAGTTCCTCGACTACGTGCTGCAGCGCCTGCCGTTCCAGGTCGAGGTCATCCAGACCGACAACGGCGCCGAGTTCCAGTCCGCCTTCCACTGGCACGCGCTCGACAAAGGCATCGCCCACACCTACATCAAGCCCCGCACACCGCGGCTGAACGGCAAGGTCGAACGCTCCCACCGCATCGACGCCGAGGAGTTCTACCGGCTCCTGGACGGCGTCGTCATCGACGACGCCGCGGTCTTCAACGACAAGCTGCGCGAGTGGGAGGACTACTACAACTACCATCGCCCCCACGGCGGCCTCGGCGGCCAGACCCCCTACGAACGCCTCAAGCAGAAGACCACGACTCAGGCGTAATCGATCTTTGTCAGTGGCACAAACCGAAGATCTTTCAGGCGAACTCAGGCATGCGCGGTAAAAGTGGCCGGGATGCGCTCCGGGAAGTTCCTCGGGAATGACGAAAAAGTAACTTCTCGCGTCAATGTCGCCGTCAGGAATGGAACAATACCACCATCGAAGAATTCCCACACGTCATTCCTTGCAGCATTCAGTGCGATCGTCCATCTGTCAGGGGCATGTTGTGGTCTGGCCACCCAGTACACGGTGTCGCCGTTATCCGTCACCGCAACCGCAACCAACTCGCTCGGATCTGCCGGGATCACTTCCCCGTGGTCAACATAGGTTTGCAAGATCTCCCGCGATCGAGCAACTCGGGATTGCAGTCGAATGGGCGCGAATTTGGTGACGGGTTGCAGAACTTCAAGGAACCCATCGATGGTACCGGGACCATAATTCTCCACAAGCCACTTGTAGTCGGATGGAAGCTCGTGACCAAGATCGGCCTCGACCTGGTTCCACGGAATCTCGACCGCGGACCGCGCGGCCGGTTCCACTACTTCCCGAAACCTCTGCGTATCGAACATGACTTCCTACCGTCATTCATCTATGTGGAACATTCCAGCCCGCTTGGGGAGATCTCTTTCAAGTTTGAACCCACGTTTCAGTAAGCTCTGATTTCCAACCTGATAGGGGCAACGTCACCGGCTCGGTCATAGATCGCCCTGACGTTGTATTGGATCGTCTCACCAGCGCCGACTGCATCGGCCACTTGCTTTTCCACCTCATCCCTCATGATGGGAGTATTGATGGGGTCCTGAGTGAGAGTGACGAGGTTTTCCTCCAGATCTCCGCTACCGCCCAGCTTGTCTGCGAGCAAGTGACCCCGCGCCTCGTTGTAGAGGCTCCCGTTGCCGCTCCAACCCGAAGGGTCGATTGCCTTGTTCGCCGGCGTCCCCTTATGCAGCATGGATTTCGTGATTGTCGCAGAGACCCCAGTGGCTCTGCCGTCATCGTCCAAGGCGTGATAGCGGACAGCATTGCCATGCTCGTAGACATCGCAGTTGTGGACCAGAACCGGTGTGTCGCCAGCCTCCACATAGTACGTGTGGAAGGCAGGCCGTTCCTGCCTGCGTTTTCGCAGGGAGGGAGGAATCAACGGTCCGTCGGCGTCCGCAGATGTGCGCTGGAGTGCGTCCCGGTTGCCGTCACCGTTGCCGTCAACGGCCGTGCCTGTTGTGCGGGTTGCCGAGCCGGTCTACCGGCACACGACCGGCCGGAGCGGGTGGGTCCCTCCTCGGTCGGGCAGCTTCGCCGGACCAGGGTTCGCCAGGGGCCGCCAAGGCTCACGTCGTGACGCTTGCGCTCGGCCTTGGCGGCCCCTGGGGGTTCCTGGTACGCCTCCGGGGCCCGGCCGGGGAGGGAGCCGCGCCCGCGGCAGCCATTCATTCCCGCGCTGCGACTCACCCGCACACGACCGCCGGCCTCCTCCCCCTCCGAGAGAGGGCCGGGGTGTGGGGCAGAGCCCCACTGCTTTTCTCGGGTTGGCGTGCGTTGCTGGCTGCGGCGCCCACGCGGGCTGCAGGCCGGAGCGGGACGGAGGCAGGAGCGGCGGCGCGCAGGCCGGGCGGGCGCCGCGCCGCGCGGATGCGCGGCGCCTTGAACACGCCGTCCGGGAGGAAGAACTGCCCCGCAACGTCGCCCGCAACGTCAAACTCAACCCGCCCCGCCACCGACGCTTCGAACCGCTCACCGCCGACGAAGCACGCCGCTTCCTCAAAGCGGCCCGGCAGGACAAACTCCGGGCTCTGTGGGAACTGGCCCTGAGAGCCGGACTGCGACGCGGCGAACTGCTCGGACTCACCTGGGCCGACCTCGACCCGGCCGCCGGCACCCTCAACATCCGCCGCAGCCTCCAGCACAACCCCGCCGGAGGACTCACCCTCTTCCCCACCAAAACCCGCGCCGCCGAACGACGCATCGCCCTGCCCGCCACCTGCCTGGCCGCCCTCGAACAACACCGCCAGGAGCAGGAGCGTCAACGCACCACCGCAGGGGCCGGATGGCGGAAAAACGGCCTGATCTTCGCCACCTGTGTCGGCACACCCCTCGACCCCAGCGACATCGCCCGGCGGTTCACCGGACTACTCGAACAGGCAGCCATCCGACGAGTCCGCTTCCACGACCTCCCTCACACCTGCGCCACACTGCTCCTGGAACAGGGCGTCCAACTCGTCACCATCAACCAACTCACCGACGTCCTCCGAGACGGCGACGACCCCGAAGAACCGCCTATGGCCACCGTCCCACCCAACTGACCTCACCACGCAGAGACGCCGGAGTCCCCACCACGAAACGCGGGTGGGTCTCCAGGCGTCCGCTCGCGTTGCCGTCAGCGTTGCCGTCAGCGTTGCCGTCAAACGGCATGAGGCCCTCCCGAGAAATTCGGGAGGGCCTCGTTTCAATGGCTACGAAATTTCCGCTAGCCGTTCCCCGTCACCGGTCCGGGAATGCAACGACTGAATCCGCGTTCGAGGCAGTCACTTGACTACGCAAGGCTACCCCAGTCAATCACCGGGTCTTCTACGAAGTCCACTACAGGATCCCTATCAAGCCGCTGACCATTCGCTTCCCCCGGCACCCAGTCAATGCAGCTAGGGCGGTCTCCACTGCCCGAAAAGCAGAACTCTTCGAGCGCGGCGCGCACTCGATCAAGTGGAATCGCGCTGGCTGGATCATGGAAAAGCGGGTAGCCCGGGTCTGCCACAACGCGCGGGTCAACAGAGGGCGGGCGGGGATTATCGGAAATCCAAACGGATTCATATACCTCACCCACCTTGCAACTGTCGCCGTCGACAAACCAGATGAGACCTCCATATCCCGTCCGCCTGTTGACTGCCACGCGCAGATGGTTATCTGCCGCTCGATGTTCATTGCTGTGCCGCTCGCTCGCCATGGAAAACCATGCATCACTTCCCGGGGTATAACTCCGCCCCTCTCCCCCCTCTCCACGAAGGTTCTCCATGACGCTCGAAATTATGCAGGCCATCTCTTCCCGGGTCTCACCATAGACCCAATTGCCATTGAAGAAGGCACTCAGTATCACTGCTACCACTCACTCCAGAGGGTCTGCGAGGCCGCCCAGCGGAACTTTTTGCATGACCCCAGCCGTATCCCTGAACCACACATTCAAAGTCGAACCTCTAGGGAGGATGGCCTTGACGGCCGATTCACACGCTAGTGTGCCGCTACACGGACCATCGGCATGGTTTATGACAACGTCCGCTGATTTAATGCCGGCATTTCGCATGTTCCATGCCAGCTTCGTCTCGACGTGACTCACAGATGGATGCATTCCACTCGGCGGGTTCTCGATATGAGGCGAGTTGCTCAGGAACTCGTCGATATCTTCGGAGGCCGACGTATGCCCACTCTGGAAGGGTGCCCCAACCTTCGAAACTCCATCGTCACCAAACTTTATAACCTGTCCAACCGTTTTGTCCTTCGGGCCCCGAACCGGGAGGCCGTCGGCGATGTCTCCTACCGACGTGCAGTTGTGTACGAGGACGGGCGTGGTCCCGGCCTCCACATAGTACGTGTGGAGGGTGCCGATGGTGAGGTCGTAGGTCGTGGTGTTCGCGTGGTAGAGGCGGACACTGGTGACCTTGGCCGTGCCGGTCGGGGTCTGGAGCAGGTCCCCGGCCGTCAGGTGCTGGGCGTCGACGAACGCCGAGCGGGTCTCGTCGTAGAAGGGGTGATGGAACGTCGTCGTCAGACGTGCGCCCAGGTCACCCGCTTCCGCCGCGCCGGTCCCGCCGTGCAGGCCCGAACCCGCCGCGCTGACCGCCGCCACCGGTGCCGTCGCCGGCTGTTGGCCGTGACCGTGGCCCGCCCCCAGTGCGCCCAGTACCGCCGCCGAGGCCGCCAGGCCGAAGGCCGCCTTGCGGACCGCCTTCTTGGCCAGGGACTTCGCCGCGGCCTTCACCCCGGCCTTCGCCGCGCTCCCCGCGCCCGCTGTGGTCGTCTTCTTGATGGTCAGGTCCACGAAGTCGTGGTCGGTGCGGGTGACGATCACCGCGGTGACCTTGTGGGCCTCCACTCCCTTCGCGCCCGGTACCGAGTTGGCGATCACGTCGCCGACCTTGACCTGGTCGATCGCCTTGGTCGTGCCGCCGGCCATCAGCACTCGAGTGGCTCCGGTGAAGCTGTGCTGGACCGGGCACCCCGTGGGCTCCTCCTCGCCCGCGCTCGGGCGCCCGGCGCCGGCCTCCTCCGTGCTGGAGCCGGCCGAGTCGGATGCCGCGCGGCTTGCCGCGGCATCCGTGGCATCCCCCGCCGCCGCGTCGGCCGCTTCGGACGCTCCTCTGCCGAACAGTCCCCCCACCGCGTCCAGCGCCTTGGGCATGACCTTCGCCATGACCTTGCCGCCCACCGCACCGAGGGCTCCGCCCAGGGCGCCGCCGATACCGCCGGCCAGGGCGGCTCCGCCGAACGCGCCGAGGCTGCAGGCGGACCCACCGCCTTGGGCGCACTTGAAGCCTTGTTCGACCAGGCCGCCCACCGCTCCCGACAGTGCGGCGCAGCCGATGGTGCCGATGCCCGCCGTCACCGCTTCACAGCCCATGAAGACCGCGGTGGAGGCGACGAACGAGGTGATGGCGGCGGCGTGGTGTTTGACGAACTTCGCTGCGGTCTTCACCGCGTGCACGGTGGCGTGGTAGGCCCATCTCGCCGCATGGGCCGCGACGTGGATGGCTCTTCTGGCCACACGGGCGACCGCATGGTAGGCGGTTCGCGCGTAGTGGACGGCTGCTCGGTAGTAGTGCCTGACGTGACGTGCGGCCCACCGGTAGATGCGCCGTGCCCGGTGTACGGTCCAGCGGTAGGCGTCGCGTACGTGGTGGTAGACGTATCGGGCGGCGCGGCGGACGGTGTGGACCACCCTGTGAACGACCGTGGCGGCTGCGTGGTAGGTGTAGTCCCAGGCGTCGCTGGCCCACGACGAGGCCGTGTCCCAGCTGCTGGAGGCCCAGCTGGACGCGGAGTCCCAACTGCTGGACGCCCAACTGGAGGCGGAGTCCCAGGCGTCGGAGACGGAGCTGGTCAAGTCGTCGAACCAGCCGTGTCCGCTCGGGTCCGTGCGGGTCAGCGGGTTGCCGTCGACATAGGCGAACGGGTTGGCGGCGGCTGAGTTGGGGAGCGGGTTCAAGGACATGGTGTCCTTGTTCATGAACTGCCCGGTCGCCGGGTTGTACCAGCGGGCGGCCATGTTGACCTTGCCCGTGTTCGAGTCGGTCCAGCCGGACTGGTAACCGAGCTGGCCGAAGGTGTTGCTGCTGGCGGTGGTGTTGCCCAGCGGGTCGTACGTCGTCGAACCGGCCAGTGCGCTCGCTCCGGCGGCGAAGGTGGCCACCACGTCGTCGTGCTGGTCGGTCATGGCCAGCCGGCCGGTGGAGGTGTCGGCGGCACCGGCGTAGTTGATGCCGATCAGGCCGCCGGTCGGGTCGTAGGTGTAGGCGTAGGAGCCGTCGCTCGCGACCTTGTTGTCAGCACCGGAGTACTGCAGGCTGCGGGCCGGCCCGCCGCCCGCCGTGGTGTCGGTCATGACACGGCCGAACGCGTCCAGACCATAGGTCTGGGTGTCGGCCGTGATCTGCTGGCCGTAGGCGTCCGAGGTGAAGGACTGCGTTCCCGACGGACCGGTCTGCTGACTCAGCGTGCCGCGCGCGGTGTAGCTGTAGGAGTTGGTGCCGTCGGAGGTCAGCTGGTCGCGGGCGTCATAGGTGTAGACGTTCGAGCCGACCCGGGTGCGGTTGCCTGAAGCGTCATACGCGTACGTGGTCGTCGACGTGCCGTTGTTCCACGAGGTCAGGCGGTCGGCCCAGTCGTAGGTGTAGGTGTTGTTGGACGCTCCCGCCACCCCGGTGGTGTTCTTCGACGTGAGGTTGCCGTTGAGGTCGTACCCGTAGCTGATGGAGGCCAGCGTGGTGGTGCCCTGCTTGAGGGAGTCGCCGGTCAGTTCATGGGCGCTGTTGTAGGTGAACGTCCGGAGCTGACCGCTGCTGCCGTACTGGACGGTGGCCGGCTGTGACAGGGAGTTGTAGGTGTAGGCGAGGTTGGTGCCGGTGGCCGGGTCGTTCAGGGTGGCCAGCCGGCCGGCGTTGTCGTAGGTGTAGGAGGTCGTTCCCGCGGCGTCGGTGCGGGAGGACATCAGGCCGTCGTTGCCGTAGGCGAACGAGCTGGAGCCTGCGGTACCGGACGCGGTGAGTAGTTCTCCGCGGTCGTTGTAGCTGAAGGATTCGCTGGTGGCCGCCTGGTAGCCGGGCTGCCCGGAGGTACCTGCCGCCGCGGTGGCGGCGGTCAGGACCCGGCTGTCGGCGTCGTAGGTGAAGTTGCGGGTGGCGGTGGCCGCTTCCGCCCCTGCACCGGACTGCTGGGTGACGTTGCCGAGTTTGTCGTAGCCGATGTCGTACGACACGTTGCCGGGCTGGACCACGTGCACCAACTGGCCGTCGCCGTTGTAGCTGTACGTGGTGGTGGAGTCGGCCGCCGAGGTGTAGGTGGCGGTCGTCGGGGCGACCACGCTCTCCGGCAGGCCGTAGGAGTTGTAGTTGGTGATCCAGTTGTTGCCGCGTCCGTCGGTGAAGCGGGTGCGGTGGCCTGCGGCGTCGTAGCCGAACGAAGTGGTGATGGAGGTGCTGGCGTCGACCGGCTGGACCTCCTGCGTCACCATCCCCGTGGCGTCATAGGTGAACGTCGATGTGTGGCCGTTGGCGTCCGTGGCCGAGGTGACGTTGCCGTTGCCGTCGTAACCCTGCGAGGTCTGCGCCAGCAGCGTGCCCGAGGCGTCGTACTGCTTGGCAGCCGTGGGCAGGTCGGAGGCGTTGTAGTCGGTGGTGCTGTACGTGCCGTCCGGCAGGGTCGTCTTCTGCTTGCGGCCCGCGAAGTCGTAGCTGAACCGGGTGGTGTTTCCGGCGCCGTCGGTGAGCGCGGTCGGCTCGCCGATGTTGTCGTAGCCGTAAGAGGTGACCCGGCCTTCCGGCGAGGTCCGGCTGGCCAGGAACGCGCCGCCCGGGTTGGTGCTGCCGGCCGCGTACGACAGCGTGGAGGTCAGCGTCTGCGAGGACGGGAAGCGCTCCAGTGTGGTCTCGGTGATCTTGCGGCCAAGCCAGTCGTAGGTGGCCTGGGTCTGCGCGCCGGTGCCGTCCGTCACCGACAGCGGATCGCCGTTGGTGTCGTACGTGGTGTGGGTCTTGGCGCCGTTCGGGTCGGTGACCTGGGCGACGTCACCCAACTGGTCGTACAGGTACTGGACCGACTCGCCGTCCGGCTGGGTTTCGGAGGTGACGTTTCCGTCGCTGTCGTACGCCCAGGTACTGGTCGCCGTGATCGGTGTCTGAGAGCCGGGCGGCGTGTAGTCGGGTTGGGTTTCGGAGACCTTGTTGCCGTTGGCGTCGTAGGCGGTGACGGTCTCCTTCTTGTTCGGGTCGGTCTCTTCGACGGCCTCACCGAAGGTGTTGAAGCCGCTGGTGGTGATCGGGTGCTCGGTGACCGGGGTGCCGCCGCCGGTTTCCACCGAGATCGCGGGCGCCGTGGTCACGGCGAGGTTTCCGGCCTCGTCGTAGGAGTAGTTGGTGGTGTTGGTGTTCGGGTCGGTCATCGAGGTCGGCAGACCGCGCTTGTCGTACGTCCACGTGGTGGTCTGCTGGTTGGACGAGCCGACGGTGCCGCCGCTGCGGCCGTTGCCGTACAGCGTGCCGACCTCGGACGCGGACAGGGCCCGCGGGTACACCTGCACGTTTGAGACGGATCCGGGCAACAGGTCCGCCGCGGCGCCGTTGTACTTGTCGGCGCCGATCGTGAGCGGACCGCCGGCGTTCCACGGGCTGGTGTTGGTGCCCGTCCCGGCGAGCGCGCCGTTGACGTAGAGCTGCATCGCGCCGGTGCTGACGTTGTACACGCCTACCAGGTGCGTCCAACTACCGGTGGTCGGTGCGGAGGTCGAGTAGGCGGCCGGGAAGCCAGCCGGGTTGGCGGTGTCGGTGCTGGTGTCGACCAGGCCCCACAGCGGCGCATTGGTGTGCGCGTAGTTGTACTGGAGCATGAACGCGCTGTTCTGCGTGCCCGTCTGGGCCACGATGGCGGCGTTGTGAGTGGGCAGCGACGACATGTTCACCCACGCGGACACCGTGTAGGACCCGGTGGTGCTGACCACCGGACCGTTGGTCGCGATCTGCTGCCCCGTGCTGCCGCTGAAGGTCGCCGCGCTGTTGCCCCAGGTCACGCCCGTGGCCGAGGCGGTGTTGCCGGTGCCGGAGGCGTCGGCCACCGTGGTGCCCGAGGTCTGGTCGAGCTTCCACCAGCCGGAAGGGTGCCCGGAGGCGTCACCGTAGACCGTCCGCGAGGTGACATGGCCCATCGGGTCGTAGGTGGCGGTCGTGACGCGTTCGGCCCCCGAGGAGTCGTGCTCGTTGGTGGTGGCTGCCAGGTCGTCGGGAGTGTAGGAGACCTGGGTGACCCGGTTCACACCGCTCGGGTCCAGCGTGGTCGAGGTGGTGCGGGATGCCGCATCCACCTGGTACTGGGTGACCGTCGCGCCGTTGTTGGTGGTGCGTTGGGTGAGGTTCCCGGCCGCGTCGTACTGGTTCGACACCACCACGAACGGGTTCTGTCCGGACGAGTCCTTCTTGGTGATGGTCGCGACCAACCCGTCGTCCAGGTAGGTGTACGAGGTGGTGTTGCCCATCGCGTCGGTGATCGACGCCAGACGCCCCGCCGGGTCATACGCACGGGAGGACTCCACCAGGTCCTTTGCCGTTGCGGGGTTGACCGGGTCGCCGGTGTACCCCTTCAGGGTCTGGGTGAGCAGGTGCCCCTCGGCGTCGTAGGAGTAGGCGGTGGTGGTGCCGTCCTGATGGGTCTCCTGGGTCCTGTTGCCGTAGGCGTCGTAGGAGTAGGTGGTCGTCGCGCCGTTGGTCGCGTTGGCGTTGGCGTTGGCGTCCTTCTCGGTGGCGACCTGGTCGTACTGGTTGTAGGTGGAGGAGATGGTGCGCGAGGCGTCTCCGCCCGTGGCGTCCGACACCGTCTGGGAGGTGACGTTGCCGTCCGCGTCGTAGGTCGTGCTGGTGACCGGGGTGTGCTGGGCACCGGTGACACGGTCGGTCAGGGTCGGCTCGGTCTCCTGCGTGACCTTGCCCGCACCGTCGTAGACGTAGGAGGTCTTCAGGCCCGACGGATAGGTGTCCGAGACGACGGTCTTGGTCAGCACCCGGCCGATGCCGTCGTAGGTGTACTGGGTGACCAGGCCGTCGGCATCCGTGGTGGAGGCGACGTCGCCGTTGTGGAGGTAGGCGATGGTGTTGACCGCGCCGCCCGGGCTCACCGTCTTCACGGGCAGGCCGGCCGGGACGTTGCCGGAGTCTGCTGCCGGGTAGGTGGAGGTGCCGTCGCTGTAGGTGGTGGTCGTGGTCCGCCCGGAGGGGAAGCCCGCCACCGCGGGCGTGGTCTCCGTGGTCTGGTTGCCCTTGGAGTCGTAGCCGTAACTGGTCAGGTAGGTGTTGTCGGTGGCCGAGCTGGAACGGCCGTCCCGCCGCGTCAGCAGCAGGTCGTTACGCGGATCGGCAGTCGTCAGCTGCGCCGTGGTGTCATCGGGGTAGTAGCTGAAGTACTCCGTGGAGCAGGTGTTGGCGGCCTGGTTCTGGCAGGTGGTCGTCGACACCGTGTTGCCACGCACGTCGTGCCCGGTGGTGGTGGTCGCTCCGTTCGGGTTGGTGACGGTGTGCTCGAAACCGGAGGTGTCGTACCCGTAGCTGGTGGTGTTGCCCAGCCCGTCGGTCTCGGACAGCTTCCGGTAGCCGTTGGTGACGTCGTAGCGGTACGTGAGGGTCGCGTTGCCCGGGTCGGTGACGGTGACCGTGGAGACCGGGAGGAGACCGGTGGAGTTCTTTCCGGCGGCGAAGTGCGCCTGGGCGTCCTGCGCCGTCAACTGCGACCGGTAGAAGGCCGCCTCGGCGATGGAGCCGGGGAAGTAGCCCAGAGTGTTGGTCGGGTGGTTGGTCCAGTTGCCGCCCGCGGCGCCCGCGCCGATGTAGGTGTATCCCTGGCCGGTCGCCGACAGGGTGCCGGATGTGGTTCCGGCCTGGTTGCCGTCGAGGTACAGGACCTGGGCATTGGTGGACGCGGCGAGGATGACGTGGTGCCACTGTCCGTCGTTCACCTTGGCGGAGGTGACGATCTGGTTGCTGGTTCCGTGGCTGTCCCAGAACTTGCCGTACAGCTTGCCGTCGGTCCCGACATACAGCGCCGGGTTGTAACCACCGCATCCGACAGGGTTGTTGGTGATCGCACACTGCTCTTCGTCGAAGAGCACACCGCCGGCGGTGTTGCCGGACGGCATCTTGAACCACATCTCCACCGAGTTCGGCCCCGTGGTCACCGTGGCGGTGGAAGCAGGCAGCTGCAGGTAGGAGGAGGTGCCGTTGAACGAGGCGGCACTCTGGTCGCTGAACGGGCCGGCCGCGCCGAGGGTGACCGCGTTGTAGGTGGCGGTGCCGCCGCGGACCTCGTCCGCTGCGGCGCTGGATCCGGCGGCGTCCCCGAGCCGCCAGTACCCGGCCGGGGCCCCGCCGAGGACCGCGCCGCGGTAGGTCTGCGAGGAGCCGGTCACGGACGGGGCGGCGAGCTTCCACACCCCGCCGTTCTCATCCGTGAGCTGAGTGACAGTGGTGGTGGCCGGGTCGTAGGCCACCTGCGCGAACTTGTTGCCGGAGGGCCGGGTGATCGTGGTCAGCAGGCTTGCCGCGTGCGTGCCGTACCGGTACAGGGCGTTGACGTCGGCGGCGACCAGCGGCCGGTTGTACCAGGCGACATCAGCGATGGAACCGTTGAAGTAAGTGGCGTAGCCGGTCTTGCTGGTGGTGCTGTAGTTCGGCTCGTCCGGCCAGCCGCCGCCGAGGAAGCCGACGCCTATGTAGTTGAACGGCTGATTGGCGCCGAACGCCACCCCACTCTGAATGGAGACCGTGCCGGACAGGGTGCCGACCTTGGTGTTGTCCAGGAACAGCGACTGGGAGTTGCCCGCCGCCGACAGCACCACGTGATGCCACTTGCCGTCCGTCACCGCCGACGAGCTGACGATGGGCGCGGCGCCACCGCTGTACCAGAACTCGGCATTCAGCTTGCCGTCCGAGCCCACATATATAGAAGGGGTGTAATACCCGGTGGCACTGCCCGCGGAGACGGGCGTCGAAGCGTAGGAGTAGAGCACCCCAGGACCGGCCGAGGTCTTGAACCACAACGACAGCGCACCGGAACTGGTGTTGTTGCCCAGGTTGTTCGGCAGCACCATGTCCGAGGAAGTGCCGTTGAAGCCCGCCGCCGTCGCGGACCCCCCGGTCAACGGGCCCGGCTGGCCCAGCGTGACGTTGTTGTAGGTGGCATTCGTCGTGCCCTCGTTGGCCAGCACCGCGTCCTTGGCAGTGGTGCCCGAAGCCTCGGACATCGGCCACAGGGTGTACGGGGCCAGGTCCAAGGAGGCGTTCTGGTACTGCGAGCCGGAGCCGTAGGCGTAGGTCGTGCACTTCGTGCCGTCGGTCGGCGCGCACACCGACGTCAGTTGGTCGCCGGAGTAGCCGTAGGTCCAGGTCAGGTCGGTGTTCTGGTCCGTGCCGGAGACCGGGTCGGTGTACACGCTGGCCACATGCGCCGCGTTCGCACCCGTAGGGGTGGACCACGTCAGATGCAGGGACCGGCCGGAGACCGCGGAGGCCATCTGGCTGACGTGGCCGCCGGACCAGGTGAAGGTCAGGGCCCGGCCGTTTGCGTCGGTGATCGAATAGATCCCATAGGCCCCGGAACCCAGCGGCTGGGTGAACGTGTAGACGGTGTCGTTCTTGTCGGTCAGCGTATAGCCGCCCGTGATGGACTTGAACGTGGCCCAGCGGCCTGACGGCGGCGAGAACGAGCCGTCGCCGTTCTTGCCGAAGCCGACCTGGGAGCCATCCGGATAGGTGACCGTGACCCCGGTAACGGAGCCGGCGGCGTTGTACTGCTCGCTCGCCTGAGCGTCGAACACGCTCGACCAGCCCGCGCCGAACGCGCCCGTCCATCGAGGGTCACGTGAGTTGTAGTCGCGGTCCACATCCAGGGCGGGGCCCGAGTTGGACACGCTCGCATCGATGTCGGAGGTGGTGTAGTTCCCGATCGCCGGATCGAAGCCGTGCTCACTGCTGTTCTGCGACAGCCCGGAAGTGATCAACGGCTGCGGAACCTGGATGTTCAGCGCCGACAGCGGCAGCGCGGGCGACCAGATCGAGGCGTCGTAGGCCTGCACCCGCCAGTAGTAGGTCTGCCCCCAGGTCAGCGTGCCCGCAGGGACGGTCCAGTCCCCGGTGGATATCAGGCCCGAGTCGGCGAGCTTGGTGTTGGTGTTGTCGTAGACCGTGAAGTCGTACTTGAGGGTGCTGCTGCTGCCCGTCGAGTTCGCCCCGGCCGCCCAGGCGGTCAGCTCCGGGGTGGTGGTGTAGGCGACCGCGTTGTTGTTCGGGTACTGCTGGTACAGCTGCGGACCGGAGTTGCCGGTGTAGGTCACGTCCAGCCACGGGCCGTTTCTCGGGTCCATGAAGGAGCCGAACTTCTTCCAGTGCAGGTTGTCCGCGGTGGACGCGTACACCGCCAGGCCGTAGTCGGCCGTCGTGCCGTTCATCCAGCCCTGGATCGCGGAGGTGGACAGCGGCACGTTCACCCAGTCACCGACAGTCGGGTCCGACGAGGTGTTCGCACAGGCGTGGGAAACCGTCGGGGTGGCATTACCGATCGACGCCCCGTAGGAAGGACCGGGGTAGGCCGTCACCGAACTCGGCGTCCACGACTGCGTGATCTGCGCGACATCGAAACGCTCCACGGTACAGGTCGACGCCCACGTGTCGAACAGGTTCAGCGAAGCGGCCGTCACCGTGACGCCGGAGCCGTCCCAGCTGGTGTACCAGTGGTTGACGAAGCTGTTGGCCTTGGTCGTCCCCGAGTCGTACGAGCCGATCTTCAGGAACTCCTCATAGGAGTGGTCCCCGCCGTTGCCCGAACCCGACTCTGCATACGTCGTCGTCCAGCCGTCTTGAACCTCGGGGTCCACGGTGACCGGGAAGACACGGGCCGGGTTGTGCAGCCACGCGGCGTCCAAGGTCACCTTCAGCGCCCACCGCCCGCCGGTGTGCACCAGTCGGTAGGTCACGGCGTGCGTGGTGGCCGGATCCCCGGAGCGGGGGTCGACCTTGGAGTCGTAGGCGTAGGCATGCGGGATCTCCGCCACCGTCTTGCCGGAGGCGTCGGCCAGCGCGATGGAGCCGTCCTTCTTCTGGACCGGCGTCAGGCCCTTGAGCGCGAGCGGGAAGGTCCAGGTGCCGGCCGCCTGCGCGGAGTGGAGAACGATCCACTCCTTCACCCCGGTCGCCAGCGGAGCCAGCGACAGGTCGGTCTCCGGCAGCACGCCCGGATAGGTGACCTTCGCGTGCGAAGCCGTTCCGGCAACCTTGGCCGCACCCTGCAGGCTGTAGGACAGCGAGTGGCTGCCGTCCACCGCGAAGGAGGTCAGAACCTTGTCGTTCGCCGACGAAGCGAAGTCGACCGACAGGGAGTTGGCCTTTTCATGCCAGCGCCCGTCCGATGCCTCCTTCTGCACACCGGTGTCGATGGCCTGCCAAGCACCTGATGCATCCCGGTAGTTGATCGGTCGCTGGGTGATCTTCCGGGTGACCGAACCGTCGGCGTTCGCGAAGTAGTCCGATGTTGCCGAGGACTTGGCGGCGATA
Source organism: Streptomyces sp. NPDC001796 (assembly GCF_042892355.1). Taxonomy (NCBI): domain Bacteria; kingdom Bacillati; phylum Actinomycetota; class Actinomycetes; order Kitasatosporales; family Streptomycetaceae; genus Streptomyces; species Streptomyces sp. NPDC001796. Next base: position 117,131 of record NZ_JBIAUC010000004.1, read on the forward strand.
CGGCGGCTCGTCTTGGCCGAGAACCCGGTCACCGTGTGACTCAGGCCTCGACCCGGGTGGCGGGCGTAGGGCGCATAGGCGGGCAGTTCCCCCTTGCCCTTGCCCGGCCGGTGCCCCGCCCCACGGTGGGCCTCGGTGGCCGAAGCGGAGGCGTAGTGACCGTGGCCCGCCGCCGTGCCCGAGGCCTGCCGCGGCACATTGCCCCAACCTGACGGACCCGCCGTCAGCCAGTCGACGAATCCACTCAGGGTGGGCATCGACAGCGACGGGAGACTCGCTCCCATCGCCATCGCATCCTGCGTCGTCAGCATCAGTGCGAAGCCGACCAGCGTCACAACTGCCACAGCGCGCCGCAAGCGTCGGGGCAAGACAAACCGCCGACGCGAGCGGTACAAGGAACGACGACGCATGGTCACCAACTCCGCACAAGATAGGCGCAGAAACGAGCCAACCCTGGCAGGAATGATCACCAAGCAGCTAGATCATCTGAGTAAACTTTAGATAAGGGGCGAGCCAGCCAAGGATCCCTCCACTCATGGGATTTGACGGGCTGTGGGGTGATTTCCCTCGGCTACCGACGCAGTGCAGCTTCCACCACGTGTGCGACTTCCTTGCGGGTGTCAGCGGACAGGCTCACCGCTGTCACATTCCGCCGCGCAGGCCCACCGCCGCTGCCCACCACGACGAACCGCGCCCTCGATGCCTTCTGCGCCACCTGTGCGACGGCCCCGGCCTGCGCGGTCCCGACCCCAAGCACCATGTCGCAGTGCCGCTGTAGAAGGGAGTTGGCATACGGGATCGCGTTCGGCACCGTCGCCGGGCCGGCCACCTGGAGGTACGACACCTTCCCGTGCGTGGCCAGCGAAGCATCCTCCATGCCCGCCCACACCAACGCCGCCTGCCTCCCGGCGATCCCTCGATCGTCCGTCAACAGGCACGCCTCCGACGAGGTGTACTGGCGCGCCCTCACCTGCGGCGCGTCCGAACCTCCTCCCTCGAGCCAGAACGCCACAGCGACAGAGGCAACAACCAGGACAGCCGCCGAACCAGTGATCCACCGGGCACGACCCCGCATCTCCAGCATCACAACTCCCCTTGCGGCCGGTCCGACCAGGCGAGCAGAGAGTGCAGTGCCGCACCCACCGTGCTCACCACCAACAGCACGAAACTTCCCGCGAACGCCAAACCCGTCCCGCCGTCCGGCGACTCGGCCAGGTCCGCTATCCACAGCAACCACAGGACCATGAAGCCGGCGAAGGCGACCCAGTCCGCCCGCCTCCGCCGCCGCGCGGCGACAACAGCCGACGGCACCGGACACAGCAGACCGACACTGCCCAGCGGCACAAGCGCCAGCAGGCACCGACTCACCCACTTCAAGACGCACTTCCGTCGGCCATCACCGCCGGTGGAACCGCGACCTTTCTGCAATGACGTCATGGACTACCCCCTTAAAGGCAGCAAGGACCGAAGCGATCATCTTGTGATGACCACCCGGCTCAGGATCGGGGAACGCTATCGCACGGCCTCCGGCATCACCTCGACAGCCGGACACCGGTTCGCGGTACTCAGTCCAACTCGTCGTCCGGTCGAACCGGTAGGCGGTCGGGCAAGCGACGACTGGCGGTCTCGCGGGGCCGGCGCTGCCGACCCCGGCTCGCAAGAGCCCGAAGCGCCTGCGGATCACACGGGACATGAGCGGCCGAAGTGACGGCCCACGACGGTCTGATGCCTGGCACCGCAGGCATCCCAGGCTCCACCTCCGCGAGAACCTCGGTGACCGTTTCCTGCAATGCGGAGCGGCCGTCGGAACGTGGCTTGGCACGCCGGACGGGGTGCCAAGCGAGCGCTGCCCGAGACGGTACAACCGCTGCACGACCACGCAGGAAGGACGGGGTCTGTGGACTATTCGTGGACAGGATCTTGGGGCGTCTGCCCAGGTCAGCTCTAGCAAAACGCCAAGGCCCTGGCGGAACCAGAGGCCTGACGCCTTGGGTACCAGTCCCCCAACTCTCTTGCAGAGCCCGCTCCAGGTACCGGTGCAGCCCGCCGACGACCATGAACCGGCTATCGGTCTCGTGGTCCCAGACGAAGACTTCACCCCGCCCCTGGACACTCCCCCAACTCACGCACAAAGCCGAACAGGCCGGCCCCGTCAGAGCCGCATCTGAGCCCCGGGCAACACCGCCGCGTCAACGTCGCGACCGCGTGCCGGGTAGTCCCGGCCAGGACCTCCACGACGAGCGCCGACATACTCAATGCGTAGGTCTGGCCTGCAGGAACGGACTACGCCTGCTGCTCTTCGGTTCCGCTGAGAGTGGGCATGCCAGAACCTCCGCACCGGCACCCAGCCGTGCGAAGGCTCTGAGGGCAAAAAACAGTCCCCGGTAGTACTGCACGTGTCCTGAAGCTTCAGTCGTCACTGTCGCCTCGGTATCGCGCCGGCTTGCCGGGGGCCTCAACCACATCCTGTCCAAGTCACTACGCCGACTAGACGTCCTGATCGACTTTGCAACTCTTTCGGTGTTATGGCCTACTCACCATGATGCGCACTGAATGTCATGAGTCAATAGCTTTTCGGTAAATTCCAGACGGAACTTCCTGCGATCACCTTCGACTGCGGCATCCGGCTCGTCCGAGCGCAGTATCAGCACGGCCGAGCAGTGCCCACCGAGTGGAGCGTGGAGGACCAGGCCGGATCTCCGGGTGTTTCCCCTGGTCAGCTGCAGCAATGGCCTAAGGCCCCCAGATAGGTCCGGGGGCCTAAGGCTGACACCACATGCGCTCACTCGTACTCGCGCAACAATTCCTCGATCTTGCGGTTTGCGATCTCCTGCCGACCGTCGATGCACTTGGCGTAGCGGCTCAACAGGACCTCAACGCTGTTGCCAGCGCGTTCGGCGACCTCAGTCGGGTCCACTCCGGGGTTAAGCCAGGTCGATAGCGCCGAGTGCCGGAGATCGTACGGCCGGGCGGCGAGCGGCGAGGCGACCGCGGCCGGCGGGAGCGCCAGCGCACGAGCCTCCTGCCAGACGCGGTAGTAGGTGGACGAGCCGACCACTCCCCCGCGCTCGTTGGTGAACAATCGTCCATCCTCGGCAGTGCCGAACGTCTCGAGGTGCTGCCGAAGGATGGCAACGAGCTGGGGCGGGATCGGTACGAGCCGGACCTCTTCGGCCGGCCTGTTCTTGAGGCCTCGGTCGTCGTGGGTCTCGCCGGAGTCGGTCCACTGCTTGCCGACACTGGTACGTGTCCGGTTCAGCAGTGCCGTCCCCCAGCCAACCCCGGGCAGCTTCAGATCGGCACTGGTGAGGCCCACGGCCTCGGCGGGACGCAGGGCGCCGTAGTACATGCAGGCGAACAAGCCAACCAGTCGGCGGCCACGCGCCCGGCTGTACCCACCGACGTACGAGACCGCAGTCAACAGGGAACGAGCCTGCTCGGGATTGGCGACCACCCGGAGATCGACCTCCCCGGCAACCTTCGGCTTCTTCCATCGGATGGCCGTGATCGGGTTCTCTTTAAACTCTCCGAGGTCCACCGCGTAGTGCAGCGCGTTGACCAGTGTCCGACGCTTCCGCCTGACAGTCTCCGCGGCCGCCGCCGTCCCGTCGAGCTTCAGCTTGAGCGAGTCCAGGACGGCCCTGCCGATCGCGGCGTCACCGAGGTCCGAGAGCGGGCGCGACGCCTTGGCCAGCCCATGCAAGGTGTTCGCGATCTCGGTCGGCAATTCACGCTCGTCCTGACCGGGAAGGACGAAGGCCCAGTTGCGGAGTGCCTTCCTGATCAGTTCCTCGGACGGCTACCCCGGACGATCGTCCAGAAGGGCCATCGTCACGGCAGTCAGGGCCTCATTGATCCCGTTGCGCGTGTTCGGCGCCGCGTGCGGCCACTTCATGGCCAGGTACTTCAGAACTTCCTCCTTCACGTCGACGGCGCTACGGCTCGCTTCCGCTACTGATCACGTGAGGCGGCCGGGCCAATAGCGGAAGCCGCGGGGCGATCAACTGCTCGTCTCCGGCCCCCAGCACCCAGGCCCCACTCCGCGCCAGTCGACCCACGGCGCCCCGGCCACCTCTGCCGGGTCGATCTCCAGCCCGGCGCGGCGGAGGAACTCGGCGACGTCGGCCACGTTGTGAGCCAGCCCGAGGATCTCGCCATCCACGCGCACGCGCCGGCCACCTGTGGGCGACGGCGGATGCACGATCACGCGAATCGGACCGGACATGTCTGCAGGATCATCAGGGACATGCGGCCCCGCATTCCAGCGCGTCATTGCTGACGCCGCTCACTCAGGTCCCGGCTTGACCGCCCCAGGTCACGCAGGTCCTGCCACGCGGTGGGGCTTGGGCGCCGTTGCTGCCAGTAGGGATGGAAGAACATCTGAGCCGACAGCCGGTACAGGCGCCGACGCAGCTCGGTACGGCCGGGCCGCTCGGCGAGCTGCCGGTAGGTGACGCTCCACTCCTGCTGCATCCGGGCGAGATCGGCGGGAAACGATCGCATGGCTAGATTCAATCATGTGTTCGATTTCCCAGGCCACCATTGGCGCCATGTACGAGGGCCTGGCTGTCGGGTCACCGGATCACACTGGCGGACAGACCTGGAGGCACCTTGAGCGGCACGCCTCCTGCCCAACCCGCGCAGAAGCCGAGAATGACCGCAGTCAGCCACCCCTCGGAGTCCACTTTCCTCATAGGGCACGCAGAGCGGTGTGGGGTCGAGCATGCAGTACCCCCGCAGGATCCTGGGCGGCCCATCGCTCGGGGTCGTTGGCCTGGGCAAGTAGTACGCTCCGTCTACTAACTGTCCGCGCTCGAGGCCGCACGAGCTGTGGACCCGATGTGTCGGCCTGTGGGGACAGGCCGGGTTGGGGGGCGTGCATGCTGTATCGGTTCAATCCGCCGCCAGGTTGGCCGGCACCGCCTCCGGAATGGATGCCGCCCCCGGGATGGCACCCGGACCCGTCGTGGCCACCGCCGCCGCCAGGTTGGCAGCTGTGGGTGCCCGACACCACGAATAGCGTGAGTGCTGTGGGCGTCAGCACTGACGTCACGGCACTGGCTGGCCAAGCTGCGGACGTCCACGGCGCGCTGACCGCGCGGCCCGGCCCGACATACGCCGACCTGGTCGTTGGAGCGGAGCCCGCCGCACTCCCACAGGCGCCCATTGCGTCTGCTCGCCGTGGTGGCCTGTTCGGCAGACGTCGGCGCGACGAGACCCAAGAGATCGAACAGCTGCGAGCTTGGATAGCGCGCACGCAGGGCATGGATGCCGTGCAGGTCCTCGAAGCGCTGCGTCTGGCGCGCGAGGAAGCCGCTGCCTTGCGCGAAGCTGCGGAAGCCGACGCAGAGCAGATCCGCCAAAACGCGCGCGAAGAGGTGAAGAAGCAGAAAGAGGAAGCGAAGAAGGCTTCCAAGGACGCCGAGCTTGCCCGGAGAGAGGCGGAGAGGGTTCGGCAGGAGACCTATCAGGCCGGTAACCGACTTGCCGAACTCCAGGCTCAGGTCGTGGCCACCGACGAAACGGCAATGCTTCAGCAGGTCGGAATCTACGCCTACCGGCATCTGCTGCAGGATGCCATTGCCTACCGCACTCGATTGGAGTCACTGCAGGCCGATATCAAGAAGCTTGCGCGAACCGACCAGGCGGTACTCGCAGCTCAGGACTGGACGGTCAACGGGTCTGCCAGCGCCGGGCGCAAGATGGTACGGGACTTCTCGAAGCTCATGCTCAGGGCCTACAACGCCGAGGCGGATTACGCGGTGCGCTCCATGCGCCCCCACCGTCTGAACTCCCTGATTGACCGCCTCTACAAGAGCCGGGAGACCATCGCCAAGCTCGGGGCCACCATGAACATCCGTATCTCGGACGCCTACCACGACGCCCGCGTGCGCGAGCTGCAACTGACTGCCGACTACCTTCAGAAGAAAGAGGAGGAGAAGGAAGCTCAGCGGGAGATCCGAGCACGCGAGAAGGAAGAGGCGGCTGCCCAACGGGAGTTGGAGCGCGAGCGGGAGAAGTTGCAGAAGGAGCTGAGCCACTACCAGGCCGCTTTGGAGCGGCTCCGGGAGCGTGGGGACACCGACGCGGTAGCGGAGATGGAAGCCAAGCTGGCAGAGATCGAAGAGTCCCTCAGTTCCGTCGAGGCGCGTGCCGCCAATGTCCGCGCTGGGTACGTATACGTGATCTCGAACATCGGCGCTTTCGGGGAGCGGATGGTCAAGATCGGGATGACGCGACGCCTGGAACCACTGGAGCGCGTCTACGAGCTGAGCGGCGCATCAGTGCCGTTCCGGTTCGATGTCCACGCACTGATCTTCAGCAAGGACGCAGTTGGCCTGGAATCCCAACTGCATCAGGAGTTCGCGAACCATCGAGTCAACCGCGTCAACGCCCGAAAGGAGTTCTTCCGCGTCACCCCGGCGGAGGTGCGCGATGCGCTCCAGCGGTACGCCGGCCAGCACCTTGTCGAGTTCACGGAAGAGCCTCACGCCTTGGAGTGGCGGGCCAGCCAGACGAGTTGATCACATCCGATCCAGCGATAGGGATCGCGCCACATCCTCTGCGGCCCACTGGTCGGACTGCCGCTCGTCCGGGCTACAGCGCTGGTCTGCCGCTCCCGGCCGAGCGGCAGACCAACAGACGAAACACATCGAGTACAGCAGAAGGCCCCGCACGTCGGTCGCCGGCAGATGGCGAGTGGGTGTGGCGTGGAGACCTCCGCTTCTACCTCCACACTTACCACGTCGCCCTCCCTGTGGACTTCCTCCAGTCGATCCGTGCCGCGAACTACGCGCGCCCTGAACTCCAACCCGAGCGTGTGGACGAGATCTACGACGCCGTTAGCGAGATCATCTGAGCCCGACCGCACACCGGAACCCTCAGCTCCACACCTGCGACACGGCCAGTCGGTCAGGCCATCGTCGATGTCGTCGCCGAGTGCATGGCCACCAACCAACGCGCGAGCTCAGATCGCCTCCGCCCCAGCCCTTACGGCCGGCCCACGGCGCTACCGGTTCAGCCGGACAACGGACTGAATCACGAGCTGGCCGCCTCCGACCGGCGATTTTCCCTGCGCCCATGTCCCGAGTCCCCCGCCGGGGGGACCGACGTAACCAACATTTTTGCAGGTCAAGGTGCCCGGCCCGCTTCCCTCGCCGGGAGGCGGGCCTTTGCCGCATATGTGGCGACGCTTCCTTGGCGGTCGCCTTCTGGCCATCGTTGGCCCAAACCTGCAGGTCATCCACCCCAGACGACGCTCGCCGCACCGGTCGTGGAGTTTGCGCGGGTGTGAGCCCACTCGGGCACCCAATACATCGGAACAGGCCTGCTACGACGGGCTGGTGCGGCGAATCCTGGTCGGCTCTCTGATGCTGCTCTTGCTGTTCAACGAGACATTGCAGGACTGCCAGGACAACGGCCGCCTGTCGGCGGCCCAGCTCCTGCCCTTCGCAGCCGTCCACGACGAGACACTCATACCGGACCGTCAAGCCGCGCCTTGCGTAGGCGCCGCAGCGGTTTGCCCTAGATCTGATCCGCGCTCCTACCGAATGGGAGCGGAGCCCGCTTGGCAGAGGTCCAGGACCCGAGGGAGCGTACTGATCCGGCGCCGGCTCACCTGCGACACACCGCGCAGAGGCCCAGTGTCACCCTCACCACTCCGGCGGGGCCTGCCGCCCGGCGGGCGCCCACGGCGGACACCCACGGCTCCGTCGCGACAATCTGGTACGTGGGAGAAAGCCCTGTGGCTTTGTTCGTGAGTACGAGCGGCGCTACGACAACGGCTGGAAGATCGCTTCCGAGGCCGCCACGATCAGCGGGGCGGCCCGTACGTTAGGAGCCGTCATGCCCGACACCGTTACGCCGCTTGCCACGACGGCTCCGGATACGGCCATCAGCGCCTGCAGCCACCTCCGGGCTCCTCAGACCGGCGACGCTCAAGCCGCCCGCGAGTTCGCCGACTCGGAGTTCGACCGTGGGCTCCAGGCGCTCTGACGCCACCGGCCCTCAGCCGTAGCGGAGGACGTGGAGCGAGCGCACCCCCGTGTCGTCCGGTGCAGCAGGGGCGTCACGCGCGGCGTCGATCAGCACGAGGCCCTTGGGAGTGTGGGCAGCGACGACGAGCAAGCCGACGGATTCGCGGCCACGGCGGTCCTCGCGACGGATCCAGACCACCGCGCGAGCTCCCTCGGAAGAGGTGGCGAGTTCGGCCAAGATGGTTGCCCATTCCGTGTGGTCCGTGACGGACACCACGGTCCCCAGTCGGCCCATCGTCTGTGGCATCCACCTCGCCGGCCCCGGCTTCGGCGGCAGATCGAGGCCCTCGGCGCCCGGCTCCGTACCGCCGTCCCAACGCGCGAGCCAGCCCCATGGATCGGAGTTGGGCAGCCCGAACGGCTCGGCCTCGTCCTTGGGCACGACCAGGGCGGCGTCCAGCATGGCGTCAGCTGGGCGTCCGCCGGCGAGGAACGCCTTGGTGTTGCAGGCGAACAGCCAACCGCGCGCGAGTTCGTCGGCGGGCGAGGAATCGACCAGGGCGACCTCACCTCTGTATGTGCCCAGAAGCCATTCCTCCGCCTTCCTGATCGCCGACGCAAGGTCAGGGGCCTGACGACGCCAGGCAGGTGCCCCGGGCCCGGTTTCATTGCCGCCGCCACCCGCGAAGCGGGCCAGGGTCAGCCGACGGATCCCAGTGGGCTCAAGACGCGCCAGCCGACCCGCCTGGGGATCGAGAAGCACCACCTGGCCACCGTTGTTGTGTGCGTAGACCAGGTGTCCTGTCGCCTCTGCACCGTAGGCCTCACGGCGGATCCAGACCACGCCGCGGGTGCCCGGACCCGGCTCCTGCACCGCGGCGATCACCTCTTCCCAGCCCGCACAGGCCGACACCTCGGCCGCGGGGAAGTGCCAGTGGATCATACGGTCCCACCAGCCCGGTGCCTCATGGAAGGGCCGCCACACAACGGCGTGGCTCTGCCGCCGTTCAAGGCGCGTCTGCGGCCAGCAGACAGCCACGTGCGTTGGTGCGCAGCGCCTGCGCTGCGGGGTCGCGCGGCCCAGGAGTACGGTCGAAGGCCTCCAGATCCGCCCAGGGATCGTCGGTGGCAGGGTGGAACGGATTGCTGCCGCTCTTGGGAACCGCGAGCAGCGAGGTCAACATGGAGGTCGTCGGGTAGCCGGGCACCGGCCGCGCGCGGCAACCGAAGACCCATGCCTGGGGCCGTTCAACGACCGGGCCGGAGCCGGACAGTTCCACCATGCCTCGGTAGGTCTGCCGCAACCAGTCCTCGGCCTGCGATGCCGGATCACTCATGGGCTCAGAACGGCTTCCTGGGCCGCTGCCCCGTGGCGAGCCATGTCTTCAACTGCTCGGTGGTGTAGGCGGAGGGAGGGAATCCCACAAACGCCCCGTCCTTGAAGACGGGGACAACCCGCACCATCGGCGCCTGGGTGATGTCACCGGTGTCTATGTGCTCCTGACTGTCGAAACGCACGGCCCACGCCGCCTCGTGCTCAACGGAGAGTTCCGGCTGCATCACGATGGTCGGCGGACCGTCTCAGTAAATGCCCCGCAGGTGAACACGTGCCGCCTCGACGGCTTCGTCTCTCGTCATTGTCAGGATCCGCTCGCTCTTTCCACAGGACTCAACGCTTCAAGGAAATTACTTACTTGTAGAGCAGATAACGAACTTCGGCGACGTTCTTCTCAAGATTGCCGAGCATCCCCGTCTGCCCGTCCAGAAAAATTGCTTGGGAGTTGACATACGTGGGGTGCGGTGTACGGTGTGCGGCAGCTTGCGCTGACCTACACGTTCGAGCGCCAACTCACCACGGTGGGCGCCGCAATGTGAGTGACATGCGGTGCTGCTCATGGTCGACGTTTATCACCCAGACCGTGAGCTGGGTGCCCGCATCGAAGGTGCTGCCTTCGGGAGCCTCGGAAATGTGCAGGAGCGCGTCAAAACCCTTGACCATCTCAAGAAACCAGCCGAAAGGCACGGCTTTCGTTATTCTGGCCGTGATCTGATCACCGACACGATACAGCTGAGACGCCCTTGTCCAAGGATCCGCCTGCGTTTGTTTGATGGACAGTATGACGCGCTCCCTGTCCGCGTCGATTTCGATGACGCGGACGCGAACCATGTCGCCGATTTCAACAGGGTATGTGGCGGCGTTGTCGTATGTCTGCGTCCAGCTCAACTCGGTCCTGTGCACGAGACCGTGCAGCTTGAAGTCGTCCGCAAAGCCGGCGGCGGCCGAGAACGAGACGAATATGCCGAAATTCACCTTGGATACGACCGGGCCCTCGAACTCATCACCGACTGCCAGGTTCCCGGTGGACCATCGCATCCGGACCCGTTCGACTACAACTCGTTGTAGTGACCTGTCCAAGTTGATGACTCGCACGCGGATGGTGGAGCCGACCAGCTTTTCCAGCCGTCGGTGGGTGAACGGCGTGACGTCGGCCCTACTGGCCGGCAGAAATCCTGTGCATCCCGGGAAATCAGTGAACGAAACGATGAGGCCACTCCCGGTGCCGGTCGACCGGGTGACTGTGGCCTCCATCTCCGCCCGCTCCCGCCATCGTCGATCCAGTTCGGCGAGGGCCTCGTCCATGACCGACTCCTCCGGAGGCACGGCCCCGGTGAAAGCGGCCAAGCGGTACGTACGCCCACGCATGTCCTGGATGCTCACGGCCGACCGGCCGACTTCGAGCCGAACCGGTCCGGTCGACAGGTCGACGACCTGCGCGTCACGCCCTTCCGGCTCGACGGTGAGCAGTTTGGGGGACACGGCGGGCACGGCGATCGCGGTTCGCCGCCGGCGGGTTATCGTCCCGATCTCCAGGGTCTCCCCGTCGCGGTGCAGTCCGAGCAGGGCGTCCGGCAACAGCGGGAGCGCCATGCGCAGCAGTCCCTCGTCGACACCGTCCTCCGGCCAGTCGACAGTCGGACGGGGCAGGCCGGCGACGCCGCACAAGTGCGCAAGCACCCATGCCCCGGAACCCACGATCACTTCACGCGGCAGGCGGGCGAACGCGCCCGCTGCCCAGATCAGGGCCTGCGGCCGGTTCTCCTGGACGATCGTGCACACGACGTCCGTGAAGATCTTGTCGACCGTCGGGCTGAAATCGGCAACGGTGCCGTAGGCCCAGCACAGCCGCTCCTCGAGCCGAAGCAGCGGCGACAGCTCAGCCGTCTCCTCATCAATGAGCCGGCGCAACCCCTCTCGGTCGGCCCCGAGGTCCCGGCCGACCAAGCCGGCGCGCAGCCGAGTACGCAGTCCGTACACGAAGTCCGGAGCGAACACGAAGCCGTCCGTCGCGAGGCTTTCCACGAACCACGCCGAGCACAGCACACCCTCGATGCCGAGCGTGCCCGGCCTGGGCAGCACGCTGCGGCGCATGCGCCGCAACAACCGGTACGGAATGATCGGTGGGGTGCACAGCATGCCTGCCAGCACCAGGACGTCCGGGTCGGTCTCGTCCGCCAGCGGTTGGGCCAGCCAGTCGCGCAGCGCTGACGACAGATAGTTCAGGTGCGGATCATTCGCCATGATCGCAACGTTCCTTCAGCAGGCCTTGGCGGCTCACCCAGCCACAGGACGCAGGCGTGGTGCCCCTTACGTTCCAGTTCACTCACGATCTCCTGTAACTCACGCACTCGGGCGGTGAGATCGCCGCCGAAGCTCCCGGTGATGAAGACCACCGTCGCCGGCACCCGAGGAAAGCGGAACGGGCCCCAAGTCCAGACAGGGCCACTGCCGCAACCGCCGCGGATGGTGTTGCGGTAGGCACGGACTTCCAGGTAGTCGGCGTCGAAGAGCGAACGCGCGAGCCCCACCAGGTGCCGCACGTCGTCGGCGTACGGGCCGATCAGCAGGCTTGTGTCGTAGAGCAGGTGCATCGGCGGCACTGTCAGATTACGTTTCACCCGTGGGGCGACGTTGACGGGCAGCGCCAGCGCCAGCCGCTGGACGACGGCGTCGACGTCGATCTCTGCGCTCTCGGCGGACCGCTTCAGCAGAGCGTGCATGGTGGCCTTGCCGGTCCTCGGGTTGATCGCCGAGCGCGCCGCGGTGGACCGACTGCGGCTTGCCGGCCTGGGTGGCGCGACCGAGGTGTATGCGGGCGCCGGCTGCTCCTGTTCCTCGGTGGGTTCGAGGACCAGTGGGATCACATACGCTTTGGTGTCGTTCGGGCCTGACCGGTGCCGTTGCCGCCGGCGCCCGCCGTCCTCGCCGGCTTTCGCCTCTCGTGCCACTTCCTCCAACTCGGCCTCGCTGAGCTGGGCCCAGCCATCCGCTGCGGCTGAGCGCGGCACGCTGTCCTCGAACTCGGGGTAATCGAGCTCGTCGGCGCCGACCGGCGGGATGTCGGCCGGCGGGACCACCTCCGACGGTTCCGTCGAGCGAACGCAGCCGACGTATCGGAGGGCGAGATCGAGATCGTCGAAGTGGCTGCGCATCGCCACGATCTTGAGCGCGTCGGCGAGCTCGAACAAGTCACCACTCCATCATCCGGGAGCTGCGGACGTCCCGCTTCTCGATGATCAGTTGCTGAACGATGTTCCATTCGGCGCCATCGATGTCGATCTTCAGGCTCAGCAGCGTCCGCACCAGATCGAGGAACTCTGCGGTGCTCGGCGTCGAGGACGTACTGCCCTGGTGATCGCCACCGGCCATGCGCTGAGCCAGCGTGGTGATCTGTCGCTGGGTGTCCTGCTCCTGCGCCCGACGGCCGAAGTGCCGCAGTGCGATCTCGACGAGCTTCTCCGGCGTCGGCGGGGGAATGGACAGGGCGATACAGCGGCGTACGAAGGCATCCGGCAGGTCGCGTTCGTTGTTCGTCGTGATCAGCACGATCGGGCTGCCCGGCACTTGTGTCTCGTCGGCGACCACCATGGTGTCGATGGCGGGGACGAAGAACTGCCGACTGCCCAGCGGCACCAGCAGGCCGTTGCAGAAGGAGCTGTCCGCCTTGTCGATCTCGTCGATCAGCAACACGGCACCGGACCGAGTCGGATGGTGGTCCCGCAACTGGCTCGGCGGTCTGGCGTCGGGCACAGCGCTCGCCTCGCCCGAAGCTCCTCGCCGACGGGCCGTCTTCGGATCGAGGGACCACCACAGTGGGCCGGGGTCGATGTACTGGTTGAGCGAGTTCGGGCCGTCCGGCGTGTTCAACCGACCCAACTGCGCGTCATTGAGCCGGCGTACCGTGTCGACGCGCCAGAGCAGTTCCTGTGGCTGCGCGCCGTCCGTCACGGTGAACTCGCTGTAGGCCAGACCGAGATTGCGCGCCACATAGCTGGCCAGACTGGACTTTCCGCAGCCTGGCGGACCGGACAGCAGCAATGGCCGGCCGGTGACGATCGCGACCTTGATCGCAGTCTTGATCTCGTCCGATACGACGTACACCCGACCGTCTCTCAGGTCGCCCCGGGACTCCGCGACGGCGTCGGCGGTGTCCCGGAAATCCTGAACACAGGTCAGGAGTTCGTCGAGAGCGGTTTCGTCAGTCATCGCTCTCCACTGCTATCTCTTCGCCAACCAGGCTGGCCATACGGCTGACATATCGGCGTGCGCTTCGCTCCCAGTCCGCGCGTGGGCTGCGATAGACCATCGGCGCTTCAACTTTGCGCCACACATTGCTCTCCCCTCTCCCCAGAAGCACGTACACGATGCCCGGTAAACGCTTGCGCAGCGCCTCGAGAAGACGGACCGTGGTGGTCGGATCAAGGTGCTCACAACGCATCAGCGTGAACACCCTGCCTCCCAGGGCATCGAGTTCACTCGCAAAGGTCTCGGAGGTGTCGTCGCCGAAGAAGTGGAGCGTGCGGCGCAGGGTGGTCTCGTACCGGTGCAGCAATTCGGCGAATGGTTCCTCGCCCACCGGGTCGGGTACCGGAAGGGTGGCATACTCCGGGGCCGAAAAGGTGCCGCGCTCGATCACGTGCCTGCCGAGGCGGTAGGCCGGAGTCGCGATCGCGAGCACTCGCTGGTCAGCGGGCAGGGCGCCGACATCCACCACGATCTTGGCCGCGTCCAGATCCACCCACAGGGGTAACGCCCGCTGCACGGTCTTCGCCCTGGCCTTTTCCTCGTCGACCAGGCTCATCAATTGCACGAGTGCCTTGTAGACGCTGTGCAGATCCGCACCGAGCATCGCCGCAGCAACCATCGCATGTGGCTCCCGGGCGCGCTGCCACTCGGCACGGTCAACCCCGAGGGGCTCGGCAACGCGCCACAACCGCTCCACCGACACGCCGGAAGTGAGTTCGACGAAGTCCTGGATCCAGCGGGTCGAAGGCGAATCCCGTTCCGGCAGCTTCGCACCCTTGGTGAGCTCTCCGGTGATCAGGTCGGCGAGTTCCTCTGCCGCTTGCCGATTGAGTTTCGACGACGGTGCGCTCAGCAGTGACAGCGAACTGAGGCCGACCGGGGCGGGGCCGAGATGACTGCCGGCCAGGTCGGTCGCGTTCACACCGGAAAGCAGGACCGGGATTGTCCAGATGCCGTCCATCTGGTGCCGCCACATGAGAATGGTCGACTCTTTACGCACATATGCCGAGTCGAGTGCGTCGAGATCTATCAGGATGATACCGATGTCGCAGGTATAGAGTGCGAAGCTGAGTTTCTGCTCGAACTCCTCTCCCGCCGCGATCTGGCTGCGGTCGACCCACACCTCGAATCCCGCGTCACCAATCGCGCTCTCCAGCCGGTCCAACAGGAAGCCCAGGAACTCCTTGCGGTAATGATGCCGGTTGGGCGTGTCGCCTTCGCGCAGTTCCTCCGCGGTGCGCCGCCGTGAGCTGTGGCTGATGAAAACCCGCGGCTTCCGTGTTGTGGGATTGATCAATTAGCACTCCCCGACCCGCGGCCTTGGCAAGCGACATTGCAAGTCAGCATGATCGCAGCTTCCCGGGCTGGTGTCACCCGTTTGCATGCGGCTCGGCCGGGACCGGGGGCGCCGGTAGAACGCCGTCCTACGGGGCTGGGCGAATTGATCGCAGAAACACGCTCGGACTGCGGCCACCCGGTGTCGAACAGCGGTTCAACCCACAGGTGTGGACCGCCGGGCGGCCAAAGGTGGTTCAGCCGTCGCTTCTTGCTCCGCGCAACAGTCCTGCCGTGCTCGGCTTCGGCAGCAGTGCGGCCGCTTCAAGGCGAACGGTCCCGAGGTGCACCAAGCCGTGTTCCTCGGCGGTGATCGATGCGTGTTCGTCGCCGTCGCGGTCTCGGTCGAATCCGTGTGCCAATCAATGCCGGGCGCAGGAGTTCTGCGAGGCGCTCGGCCGTGTCGGGGGACACCCTGCCCAGCTCCGCGACGGCCGCTTCCAAAGGCGTTCGAGCCCGCACACAGGTCCACGGTGTTCTGCGGGTCACGGGCACGCTCGACCTCATTCGCTGCCGTGGCCGACCGTCGTCGGCTGAGGTTCGTGCCGCAACCGTGCCGGACGCGGTGGTCAGCCACTGTCAGCAGGGGAGGCCTGCGGTCGAGTTTTGCCGTATCTGGTCTCGAAATCCCCAGGTCAGTGGCCTGACGCGGTTGCTGCCGTCCGGATCTGTGCCGACGGCCACAGCAAACGGGGTGCGCGTAGGCTCATACTGAGCCATGACAAAGCGTGCTGCACCGAAGCGTCACTTGCCTACCAGCCCCTTCAAGGCCCCGGTCACGCCGGCTCCCAAGCACTTCGCCACGGGCGACCAGGTCACCCATGACGTCTACGGCCTCGGCCGGGTGATCGGCGTCGAGGACGGAATCGCGGCGCTCGTGGATTTCGGCTCCGCGCGAATGCGGATCTTGAGCCCGTACGCCAAGATGACCAAGCTGTAGGACCGCTGTGCCCGGTCAGGGCATCAGAGCACGCCAGCGCCTTCAGGGGCCTGTAATGAAAGAGAGACCTCTCATCGACCAGACGCCACTGTTCTCCGCCCTGGACGGGCAACCCCGCCGCTCCGCTGCAGCATCACCGCCTCCGACGACGAACCCCTTCCAGGCCCCCGACTTCGGGCAGGACGAGACCTTGCTGTTCGAGGACGCACACGAGCCCGGCTCGGGCATGCTCGCGGTGCGGCCCGAGGCGGCTCAGCTCCACGAATGACGGTGGCTGCGGCAACTGGCCGCCCGCCGTCTCAAATGCTGCCGTGAGGAATGCGGCCGATTCGGTTTCCGTCTCATTCAGCCCCGTTCACCGCCGTTCGGACGCGGCCGTGTACGGGGTCCTTCCCTAGGGCCAGGCCATCGCGCGACAGGGGTCGCCTCACTTCACCAGCAGCGGCCTTGATCGGACGCCCGCCATGTGTCGGCGGGGAGTACTGACCGGTCGCCGGTCCCTGCTCGAAGTCTCGAAGTCTCGTCCGCGACTCGCACCGGCCGCGGCGCTCCGCACCACGAGCGCACAAGATCGAGCGGGGAACTGCGGCTTGTCCGCGGACCGGGACCGACGTCGAGTCAGCCCTGCCGCAGGCGGCCGCCGGCCCGGACCGCCCCGTCGGACGGTCCGGGCCGGCGGCCGCCGTTGCCGGACCCCTACGCCTCCTCGTGCCCCAGCAACACGTCCACCTGCTGGCGCCCGCCCCCGTCGATCTTCACCGGCGTGACCACCGGCGGGTAGCCGCTGGCGACCACCGTGTACTCCTCGCCGGAGAGATCGGTGAAGGCGTACGTGCCGTCCGGGCCGGTGGAGCGGGCCGCCACGACGTTGCCCTCCGCGTCCAGCAGGGTGACCCGGGCGTCCTCCACCGTGCGGCCGTCCCGGGTGCGTATCGTGCCGCGCACGTCGGCGGCGGGGCGGAGTTCGATGTCGTGGTGGGTGCCCTCGGTCGTGACCGTCACCAGGGAGGCTGCCGGGCGGCGGCCCGCCGCGGTGACCGTGACCGCGTAGTCGCCGGGGAGGAGGTCGGCGATCCGGTAGGCGCCGTCGGTCCCCGTCGTCGTCGAGGACGCCACGGCGCCGCGCTCGTCGGTGACCACGACCAGGGCTCCGGACAGCGCCTCTGCGCCCGTGTCGCGCACCGTGCCGGACAGGGTGCCCGTGCCGGCGGGCATCACCAGGTCGTAAGCGATCGGTGCACCGTTCAGGGACAGCGTGGCGACCTGGGGCTGGTGTCCGGCCGCCGAGCCGATGAGCACCAGGCTCCCGCGTGCGGAGGTGTGCACGGCGTACGAGCCGTCCTCGCGCGAGGTGGCCCGGGCGACCTGGCGGCCCGTCGGGTCCAGCACCGTGATCGCGGCGCGAGCCAGTGGTGTGCCCGCCCCGTCCCGCACCTGGCCGCGGATCACACCCGGACCCTCGATCTCGATGTCCGGGCGGTCGATCTCGAGGTCCGGACCGTCGATCTCGAGGTCCGGGCGGTCGGTGGCCCGGCCGCCGGTGTCCCCTGCGACGGCGACGGCCGCGGGCTCGGGCTCAGGGGTGGCCGGGGCGGCCTCCGGGGCAGCGGCCCCCGAGGCCGGGGCGGCAGGCGTGTCCGCAGCCGGCTGAGGCGTCGCCTTGCGGCGGAAGAGCAGCACCGTCACCAGCACCGCGAAGGCGAAGAAGCCGGCCGACCACCAGTACGCGGTGGAGTAGCTGTGCAGCGCGGCGTTCGCCTTGACCAGCGGGTCGGTCATGTGGTGCTTCGCGTAGTCCGTCGCGGCGCTGGTGGCCAGCGTGTTGAGCAGCGCGGTGCTGACCGAACCGCCCACCTGCTGCGTGGTGTTGACGGCCGCCGAGGCCACGCCCTGGTCGCTGGCCTGGACGCCGAGGGTCGCGTAGCTCATCGCCGCGGGCATCGACAGGCCGAGGCCCGCGCCCATCAGCAGCAGGGGCGGCAGCACATGCGCGGCGTAGCCGCTGTGCAGGCCGAGGCGGGTCAGCCAGACCATGCCGCCGGCGGCCAGCAGCATGCCGATGGGCACGATGACCTTGGGGCCGATCTTCGGCACGAGCACGTTGGTGGACAGCTGCGCCATCACCATCAGGGCGCCCACCATCGGCAGGAAGGCCACACCGTTCTTCACCGGCGAGTAGGCCAGCGTCGCCTGCAGGTAGTAGGTGAGGAAGAGGAAGACGCCGAACATGCCGGCGGACGAGATGAGAACGGTGGACAGGGCGGCGCCGCGGTTGCGGTCCGCCAGCACCCGCAACGGCAGGAGGGGGTGCTTCGCCCGGGTCTGCCAGAGGAAGAACGCCAGCAGCAGGACACCGCCCGCGGCCAGGAAGCCCCAGGTCATCCAGTTGCTCCAGTCGTGCGTCTCCGCGTTGGCGAAGCCGTAGACGACGCCGAAGAGGCCGCCGGAGACCAGGATCACGCCCGGGATGTCCAGCCGGGGCCGCTGGGCCGGGACCGAGCGGCTGATGAAGACGATGGCGCCGATCAGCGCGAAGACCGCGATGACGTCGTTGACGTACAGCGTCCAGCGCCAGTTCAGGTATTCGGTCAGCAGGCCGCCGAGGACCAGGCCGACGGCGGCGCCGGAACCGGCGATGGCGCCGAAGACGCCGAACGCCCTCGCGCGTTCCTTGGTGTCCGTGAAGGTCGTGGTCAGCAGGGAGAGCGCGGCGGGAGCCAGCAGGGCGCCGAACAGGCCCTGGATGGCGCGCGCGACGACGAGCATGGTGAAGCCGTTCGCCGCCCCGCCGAGTGCGGAGGCCGCCGCGAAGCCGACCAGGCCGATGATGAAGGTGGTCTTGCGGCCGAACAGGTCGGCGAGCCGGCCGCCGAGCAGCAGCAGACTGCCGAAGGCGAGCGAGTAGGCGGTGACGACCCACTGCCGTCCGTTGTTGTCGAAGCCCAGGTCCTGCTGGGCGGACGGCAGTGCGATGTTCACGATCGTGGCGTCGAGCACCACCATGAGTTGGGCGAGGGCGATCACGCCCAGCGCCCACCATCGGTGCTTGGGCTGGGCGTGGTGGTGGGTTCGGCCGGAATCTGTGGCCGGGGCGGATTCGGTCTGGATGAATTCCATGTGATCCCTCTTGCGGGGCTCAAGGGCTCCGGGTGGCTCAGTGCCTTCTGCCTCGAGGCGGAGCAGGACGACGGTGTCCGTCCAGCGCTCGGGGTACGGGGTGTGGGCGTCGGTTCGTTCGATGCTCGGCCGGTGTGGAGGTCGCTTCGGGGAGAAGGCAGGAGACCGTCTGTCCGAAACGGTTTCGTACACCGTCCCGAGAGTAGGGAACCTCGTAGCGAAACGCAAACGTTTCGATCGTCGTCCCGTCGGCGCCTCAGGCCGCGGTGTAGCCGAGCTGGCGTCTCATATACGGCGTCAGGAGCGTCCTGGCCTTGGCCAGGGTGCTGGTGCGGCTGCCCAGGACGGCGGTTTCGCCGCCCGGCACGGGCATCACGGTCACTCCGGCGGCCGGGCCGAACGGCACGATGAGCGGGGTGCGGCGGCTCGGCCGGTAGAAGCGGGGCTCCTTGCGGTGCCTGCCGGAACCCCGCAGATGCGCGCGGATGTTGTGGGCGGCGATGTCCGCCTGGGCGAGCGCGGCAGGGGTGATCTTGAGTTCCCTGACGTCGTTCACGTCACCGACGGCGAACACGTCCCTCCACCCCTCGACCCGGAGCGTCCGGTCGACCTTCACATGACCGGCACCGTCGAGCCAGTCGCCGTGACCGGCCAGCCGCAACCAGAGCGTGTTGGGGGTGGTGCCGGTCGCCCAGAAGGAGAGGTCGGCGTCGACGACGTCGCCGTGAGCGTCGCGATAGGTGCCGAAGGCACTGCCGGGGGACATGAAGGAGTCGAGCCGCACCTCCACGTCGTGGGACTCCAGCCAGGCGCGAGCCCTGCGGCCGGCCCGCGTGCTGCCCGTGGAGTGGAGCAGCTCCGGCCCGGCGTGGGCGAGCGTGACCCGGGCGTCCGGCCGGACCAGGCGGATCTCGGCGCTGAGCTCGACACCGGACGGCCCGCCGCCGACGACCAGGACGTGGTCGGCGGTGGCCACGTGCTGCTGGTGTCCGGCGAACGACTTGGCCGCCTCGTCGGTGGTGGTGCCGGTGAAGCGCGCCGGTTCCGGGTAGTCGGCGCCCGTGGCGATCACCAGCACGTCGTACGGCAGCCTTTCGCCGGTGGCCAGCACCACGTGCCGCTCGGCGGTGTCGATGCGGACCGCCTTGCCGACGAGGACACGGCCGTTGCGCAGCAGCCGGTCGTACGGAATGAAAGGAGTGGCCGTCCACTCCGGGCGCACGCCCGCGCGCAGGGAGGCGATGCGGTGGAAGAAGACCTCCTTGCGGTCCACCAACGTGACCCTGGCCAGGGCGTCCAGCCGTTTTGCCAGGCGAACGCCCGCGTAACCGCCGCCGATCACCACTACATCACCGTCGCGCACGCCGGGTCTCCTGTGCCTGGTGGGGTGCGAGTGCCGCGCGGATCAGTCGTTCTCGGTCACTCGACTGCCGGGGCAGACTAACTCTTGAACCCTAAACTTTCGATGCGGTCGTGTGCGTGTTCCGTGAAGCGATGGTGTGGGCGGGCGCCGCTCGGCGCGGGCCCGTGCCGGGTTCAGGAAAGCGCCGGTGAGCCGCTGTCCGGGCCGTTGCCGTCCAAGGCGGTCCCTTGCCGCTGCTGGACCCACTGCCGCAGTTCCTCGTCGCCCACCTGCTCCACTGCGGCGAGCAGCTCCTGTCGCGCTCGTGTGTCCCGGTCGGCCTCGGGGCGCAACTGGTAGCGGTTGAGGGCTCGTCGCAGGGACTCACGGGACTGCGCCGCCAGGACGTAACGGGGGCCGTGCCCGAACACCTGCCGGAACCCGGTGAAGAACAGGGCGCCGCCCGCGATGAGAGCGGTGAGCCAGGCGGGAGCATGGAGCCCTGCCGCCACCACCGTGGACGACGAGGTGGCCAGGGCTCCCAGTTCGGTGACGCGGTACCACTTGCGGGCCGAGTCGCGCACCTCCTCGTAGAAGGCCAGCTCCTCCCGGGCGAGTGCGAGCACCGGGTCTGGGGCTTCGATCCACGAGCTGGTGTCCGGTCTACGTCGGCGCATGGCTCCATGGTGTCCTATGCGGCCCCGACCCCGTCCCGTATGCGGGAGACGTACAGTGGAGTTGACCGACGGACAGCACAACCGGGCCTGGGGGCAGCAGCGTTCGGATCCACGGAAAGCTGCGTGGCACCATGCGCCCCTCTGCCTCCTCCTCGCCCCGACCGCCGCTTCCGGACGCCGGGTTGCCTCAGCCGACCGAACAGGACGAGGCCCCCGGCCACCTCGTACGCCACCGCCCGGGCTCTCGCCGGCCGACCCGCGGTGCCACGCCGCGGCGGGTCCTCGTGACCGGGCTCGGAGCCATCACCCCGCTCGGTGTCGGGGTGGCCGAGTTGTGGCAGGGGCTTGTCGACGGGCGGTGCGGGATATCCGAGTTGACGGGTGACGACTTCACCGGGTTGCCCGTCCGCACGGCCGGGACCGTGCCCACCGATCCCGCCGCGCTGCTGCCCCGGCCGCGGGCCCGGCGGATGAACCGGGCCGCGCAATTCGGGGTGCTCGCGGCACGGGAGGCCTGGCGGGATGCCGGATTCGATCTGGCGGGCGCGATGGACAGCGGGCTCGAACCCGAGCGCGTCGGCGTGTCCGTAGGGTCCATCCTCGGCGACGCTTCCGTGCTGGTCGGCGGGGACCGGGTGCTGCGGAAGAGGGGGCCTCGCGCGGTCTCGCCCCTCACCACCCCCATGACCGTGCCCTCGCAGGCCGCCTCTCAGATATCGATCGACCTGGGGATCACCGGGGAGGCGCGCACCGTGACGAGTGCCTGCGCCTCGGGGACCGAGGCGATCGGGCAGGCGGTCGACCGGATTCGGTACGGCCACGTGGACGTGGCCCTGGCGGGCGGCGCCGAGGCGGTGGTGACACCGGCGATCATGGCGTCGTTCGCTGCGCTGCGGGCCTTGTCCCGGCACGCTGTGGGGGACGTCTCGCCCTCCCGGCCCTTCGCCAAGGACCGCGACGGGTTCGTGAACGGCGAGGGCGCCGGGTTCCTGTTGCTGGAGGCGGAGGAGCACGCACGGGCGCGCGGGGCGCGTGCGTACTGCGAGGCGGCCGGGTGGGGCTTGTCCGCCGACGCGCACCACATGGCGGCGCCGGATCCGTCCGGTGCCGGGATCGTGCTCGCGTTGCGGCGGGCGCTGCGGGACGCGGGGGCACGGGCCGCGGACGTCGTCCACGTGAACGCGCACGCCACCGCCACGCCCGACGGCGACCTCGCGGAGGGCATCGCGCTACGGGAGGTGCTGGGCGACGCCGTGCCGGTCACGGCGGTCAAGGGCCACCTGGGGCATCTGCAGGGCGCGGCGGGCGGTGTGGAGGCCGTGGCCACGGTGCTGACCCTGCACCACGGGCTCATCCCTGCGACGATCGGCGCGACAGCCCACCGTCCCGAGGACTCCCAGGATCCGGAGATTCCGCTGGACGTGGTCCGTGGCCGCGCCCGCCCGCTCCCCTCACGCGGCGACCTCGCCCTGAGCAACTCCTTCGGCTTCGGCGGCCACAACGCCGTACTGGCGCTGCGGCGGCTGCGCTAGGCCCCCTTCGCGCTCGCCTTCCTCGCCGGTGTCTCAAGCCCCCTTCGCGCTCGCCTTCCTCGCCGGTGTCTTCTTCGCCGCCGTCTTCTTGGCTGCCGTCTTCTTGGTCGCGCCTTGCTTGACCGCGGTCTGCTTCGTCGTGCTCTGCTTGGCCGAACTCTGCTTGGCCGAACTCTGCTTGGCCGCCGTCCTGTTCGCCGTGGTCCCCGACTTCGCCGCCGTCTTCTTCGCCGCCGGCGCCCTCTTCTTCCCGCCGGTCTCCTTCGGCTCCGTACGCGCCGCCTTCCGCTGCGGCAACCGTCTGACCTCGGCCTTCTGCTCCGCCTCCTGTTCGCCCGCCCCCCGCGCCTCCTTGGCCACGCGCACGCTCTTCTCGAGCGCCGCCATCAGGTCGAGCACCTTGCCGCCCTCCGGCGCCGGCGCCGTCGGCGGTTCCTTGCCCTCCGCCTTCGCCGCGATCAGTTCCTCCACCGCCTCGCGGTACTCGTCGTGCAGCTCGTCCAGGTCCACCTCCCCCAGCGTGTCCATCAGGGCGTCCGCCAGGTCGAGCTCCTTGTCCCGGACCGTGATGTTCCCCTCCGGTGCCACGCCCTCCGGTGCGCGGATCTCGTCCGGCCACAGCAGGGCGTGCATGGCGAGGACGTCGCCGACCGCGCGCAGCATCCCGAGCCGTTCCCGGCCCCGCAGGGCGAACTTCGCGATCGCCACCTTTCCCGTGCGTCCCAGCGCCTCGCGCAGCAGCGTGTAGGGCTTGGCGGCCGGGGTGCCGTTCGCGCACAGGTAGTAGGCCGTGTCCATCTGGAGCGGGTCGATCAGGTCCTGCGGGACGAACGCCACGATCTCGATCGTCTTGGTGGTCGGGATGGGCAGCTGGGACAGGTCCTCGTCCGTGATCGGGATGACCGAGCCGTCCGCGTCCTCGTACCCCTTGCCGATCTCCGCCTGCGCCACCTCGCGGTCCTCCAGCTCGCAGAACTTGCGGTACCGGATCCGGCCGCCGTCCTCCAGATGGATCTGACGGAAGGAGATCGAGTGGTTCTCGGTGGCGTTCATCAGCTTGATGGGGATGCTCACCAGGCCGAACGAGATGGCGCCGTTCCAGATGGATCGCACGTTCCGCCCCTTTTCCGGATAGGTCGGGCGATTTCATGGGGTTCCCATGGGATTCTCATCGTATGACGCCGATCACTGAGGTGGAGGGCCGACGGCTGGCGCTCAGCAACCTGGAGAAGGTGCTCCATCCCGCGACCGGCTTCACCAAGGGCGAGCTGCTGCACTACTACGCGACCACCGCCGGCGCCCTGCTGCCCCACCTCCGGGACCGCCCGCTGTCCTTCCTGCGCTACCCGGACGGGCCGGACGGACAGCTGTTCTTCGCCAAGAACGTGCCGCCGGGTACGCCCGACTGGGTCACCACCGCCGAGGTGCCGCGTACGGAGGGCGCGGCCCGCATGGTGCTGATCCAGGACCTGGCCAGCCTGATGTGGGCGGCGAACCTCGTCACCGAGTTCCACACCCCGCAGTGGCGCATCGACACGCCGGACATCGCCGACCGGCTGGTCTTCGACCTCGACCCGGGGGCACCGGCGGCGATCGTCGAGTGCTGCGAGGTCGCCCTGTGGCTGCGGGAACGGCTGGCGGCGGACGGGATCGAGGCGTACGCGAAGACCTCCGGCTCCAAGGGGCTGCATCTGCTCGCCACCGTGGAACAGACGCCTTCACAGCGGACGACGGACTACGCCCGGCAGCTCGCCGTGGAGGCGGAGAAGGCGATGCCCCGCCTGGTCGTCCACCGTATGACCCGCAGTCTGCGGCCCGGGAAGGTCTTCGTGGACTGGAGCCAGAACGCGGCGCGCAAGACCACCGCCACGCCGTACACGCTGCGCGCCCGGGCGGAGCCCACCGTGTCGGCGCCGGTGACCTGGGAGGAGGTGAGGGACTGCGCCTCGCCCGGCAGTCTCGTCTTCCGCGCCGCGGACATCGCCCCCCGGTTGCAGGCGTACGGGGACCTCATGGCCGCGCTCTGCGACCCGGATCAAGCGGTTCCACTGCCCTGAGGCCGAGCGGTCCACTGCTCCGGGGCCAAGCGGTTCCACTGCCCCGAGCCCCTGCGATGCGCCGTCGTCCCACGGTCACACCCGGGACCACGTGTGCCGGTCCCGTGCCATCGCGTGCAACGCCTCCACGTCAGCCGGCTTCAGCATGCCGCCCGAGCGGGCCAGGGCGGGGAGGTCCGTGTCCTTCAGCACGCGGACCCTGCGCAGCGGGGTCCTGATCTCCAGGCGGGCGGGCTCGGTGACGATCAGGACCGGGTGGACCTCGGCCGTCAGCGCGTACGACGCCCGGTCCGCGTCGGCGCTCACCCGGCGCAGCAGCGGCCGCGCCTCCTGGCGGCCCACGGTCACCATCGGGTCGGCGACGAGGACCCGCTGCCTGCGGGCGTAGAGGGAGTGCACCGCCAGCAGGCCGCCGGGGCCGATCGCCAGGTGGTGGATGCGGTCTCCACCGGGCAGCGGCACCGAGTGCAGGGTGCGCCAGCCCGCGCCCTCCAGGCCGTCCAGCGCCTCACCGACCGCCTGCTCGGCGGCGAGCGCCCGGCGCCGTGGGTCCGGGCGCAGCCGGTGGGTGGGGCCCGGGTCGCGGTCCAGGGCGATCAACAGGGCCTCGCCGGGCCGGTTCGGTGCCAGGTCGTCGTCCGGGTGGAGGGAGAGCCGGGCCAGCTCGGCGGGGGTGGGCACGGGGGGCGGCCCGACAGTCACCGGGCCCGTCACGAACGGGCCGAGCGCGTCGAGCACGTCCTCGCGCAGGTCCTCGCTCAGCAGGTTGACGCGCCCGGTCTCCCGGTCGTACCAGGCGATGTTCCGGCCGTCGGTGCTGCACACGTACAGGCGTTCCTGTCCGTGCCGCCAGGTCGGCACGACGCGCAGTCCGTCCATGCGCCATCACCCCTGGACCATGGGAACAGGCGGGGTGCTCCGGGGGCAAGAACCCGGCTACCTTTGTGAGCAGTTGGGGACTCGGTGGGAGGCGCCGTTGCGGACCCGCAGAAAGCAACCCGATGTTCCGGCTCCCGAGAGCCCGTGGAGCGAGATCGTGCCCGGTCTGTGGATGGGCGGCCACGAGTTCAGGGGGCGCTCCGGGGAGCGGGAGTTCGCCGTCGTACGTGATGAGTTCGATCTGGTGCTGACCTTGTTGCGGCTGCCCGGGCACGGGCCTGACGACGGCGTCGAGCACCATGTGTGGCCGATCCCGGACGGCCCGCTGGACGGGACGCAGCTCGCGGGTGTGATGCGGCTGGCGCAGGCCGCCGACGACGCGCTGGAGGACGGGCGCCGGGTGCTCGTCCGGTGCTACCACGGGTACAACCGTTCGGGTCTGGTCGTCGCGCATGCGCTGGTCCGGGCCGGGCACACCCCCGAGGAGGCGATCCGCATGATCCGCGCCCGACGCGGGCCCTGGGCGCTGCACAACGAGCTGTTCGTGGAGTACCTGCGGGCGGGCCTGGACACCGCCCGCCTCCTGGAGGAACTCGCGGAGTAACCTCACTGGCCGGTCGTAGAACAACCGGTCATCAGGTGAGCAAGAAGGACGGACGCCCCCGTGTGCCCCAGCAGCCGTCGCGTGTGCACGGCGTTCCCCAGCCGTCCCGTGCGCACGGCGTTCCGCAGCCGTCGCGTGGGCGCGGCCCTCGGCGTCGCCGTGGCCGCCCTGCTGCTGGCGGGCTGCGGCGACTCCGGTGCCCTGCGCGGCGCGGGCCCGACCGCCACCGCCGTCGGCCCGATGCGGCTGTGGCCCCAGTTGCCGCCCGCCTCCACGCCCGCCCTGGACTACGGCGAGGCGGACACCGAGACCGTCAAGGGCATCACCGTTCCGGATGATGACATCCGGCGGGTGGATCCCCTGGACGTCGTACGCGCCGAGGTCGCCGCGCACCCGGACACGTACTCCGGCCCGCTCGCCATGTACGCCGAGACGCGCGAGCGGCTGAAGGACTGCGGCGCAGCGGGCCCGCTGGGGCGGCAGTGCCCGGTCCTGCGGGCGTACTACCGCGACCTCACCGGCGACGGCGAGGACGACATGGTGCTCGGCATCCGCTTCCCCGACGGCCAGCTGGCGGTGCGCGTGTACACCGTCGAGCACCACCGGCTGGTGCAGGTCATGGGCACCTCGGACAGCGTGATCAGCGTGGAGCTGGCGGGGCCGACGGTGATCATCCGCTCGCCGTCGACGCTGCCGGGCTACGAGTTCCGCACAGAGTGGACCTGGGATCCGCACCAGCACGCCATGCTGGCGACCCGGGACGAGATCGTGCGGGTGGGCACCGCGCCCCCGCGTCGGCCGGTCGCACCGGCCCCGTCCGTCTCTCCCTCGGCCTCGCCCGTCCCGTCCGCCTCTCCCCCGGCCAGGCCCGTCCCGTCGGAGAGCGCCCGATGAGGACCCTCGGCCGCACGCTCGGCCGGCTGCCGCGCTGGACCGGCACGCTGACCTGGAAGGCGGCCGCGTTCATCACGGTCATGTGCTGTGGTCTGGCCGCGCTGCTCGGCGTGCTCGTCCACGTCCAGGTCACCGACCGGACCGTCGGCGAGGCCCGCGGCCGGGCGCTGGCCCGGCTGACGGAGGCGGCGCAGGCGTACGAGGCGGGCGACCGGCTGCCGCACGGTGCGGGCGTCGACCCGCCGGGACTGCCGGCGCCGCTGCGGGAACTGGCGGCGGACGGGTACCGGGGCACGATGGTCGGGAGCGGCGATCAGCAGCCCACGATGTGGGCTGCGGGCCCGGCCGACGGCGGACGGGCGCTCGCCGTGCAGGTCGACTACGCGCAGGGCGCCCGCATCATCGACGCCCTGGACGAGGCGATCGTGTGGTCATCGGCGCTGGCGAGCGGCGCGACGCTGTGCGTGGGTGCGTTCGCGGTGACCCGGGTGACCCGGCGGCTGCAGGCCACCGCGCAGGTGGCTCGGCGGATCAGCGCGGGCGACCTGGACGCGCGTGTGAACGACCGGCGCGCGAGGAACCCGGCGCGCCCCCAGGACGAGGTGGCCGCGGTCGCGGGCGCCCTGGACACGATGGCGGCCACGCTGCAGGGCAAGCTGCTGAGCGAGCAGCGGTTCACCGCGGACGTGGCGCATGAGCTGCGCACCCCGCTGACGGGGCTGCACGCGGCGGCCGAGCTGCTGCCGCCCGGGCGGCCGACCGAGCTGGTGCGGGACCGGGTGGCGGCGCTGCGCACGCTCACCGAGGACCTGCTGGAGATCTCCCGCCTGGACGCGGGCGGCGAACGCCTGGAGCTGGCCGAGGAGAGGCTCGCGCCGCTGGCGCAGCGGGTGGTGCGGGCATCGGGCCCCCCGGTCGAGGTCCGGGTGGTGCGGGACGCGTGCGTGGCGACCGACCGGCGGCGGCTGGAGCGGGTGCTCGGCAATCTGGTGGCGAACGCCCACCGGCACGGGCGGGGCCCGGTGGTGCTGACGGTCGACGGTGCACGGGTCACCGTACGGGACCACGGGGACGGTTATCCGGAGTACCTGCTGGCGCATGGGCCGCAGCGGTTCCGCACCGAGGGCGGCGCGAAGGGGCACGGCCTGGGGCTGACGATCGCGCTCGGTCAGGCGGAGGTGCTGGGCGCCCGGCTGGAGTTGGCCAACGCGCCGGACGGCGGGGCCATGGCCACGCTCTCCCTCCCAGAGACGCCAAGGAGTACCGGATCGGGCTGATTGCCTTCACATAACGGGACATACCGCTCACCGCTTGCTACGTTCCGCACATGATCCCGCCCGGAACGCCAGGAGCGAGGACCGTGACGCCGGCGGACGCCCCCGCCCCCGCGCTGCGCCTGCCCCGGCGCCGGGGAACCGAGTTCGGCCTGATCGTCCTCGCCGTGCTGCTGTCGGTGTACGGCTACTGCGCCGTCGGCCTCGCCCGGCACGGCACCCTCCCGCCGGGCGCGCTCCGCTACGGCGCCGGGCTCGGCACGCTCGCGCTGCTCGGGCACGGTGCGGTGCGGCTGCGCGCCCCCTGTGCCGATCCCCTGCTGCTGCCCATCGCGGTACTGCTCAACGGGGTGGGACTGGTGCTGATCTACCGTCTCGACCTGGAGACCCCGGGCCACCGGGCGGCCCCCACCCAGCTGTCCTGGTCGACGCTCGGCGTGGCGCTGTTCATCGCCGTCGTCCTGCTGCTGCGCCATCACCGGGTGCTCCAGCGCTACACCTACCTGTGCGGGGGCGCCGCGCTCGCCCTGCTCACCCTGCCGATCTTCTTCCCGGCGGTGAACGGCGCCCGGATCTGGCTTCGGGTCGCCGGGTTCTCCATCCAGCCGGGCGAGTTCGCGAAGCTGCTGCTCGCGGTCTTCTTCGCCGGGTACCTGGCCGCCAACCGGCAGGCGCTGGCGTTCACGGGCCGCCGGGTGTGGCGGCTTCAGCTGCCCACCGGGCGGGTCCTCGGCCCGGTGGTGGCGATCTGGCTGCTGAGCGTCGGCGTTCTCGTCCTCGAGCGCGACCTCGGCACCTCGCTGCTGTTCTTCGGGCTGTTCGTGGTCCTGCTGTACGTCGCCACGGGCCGCACCGGCTGGATCGCGGTCGGTCTGCTGCTCGCGACGGCGGGCGCGTTCGC
Organism: Streptomyces sp. NPDC001796; assembly: GCF_042892355.1. NCBI lineage: Bacteria > Bacillati > Actinomycetota > Actinomycetes > Kitasatosporales > Streptomycetaceae > Streptomyces > Streptomyces sp. NPDC001796. The sequence continues at coordinate 146,243 of NZ_JBIAUC010000004.1, forward strand.
CGTGGGCCGGCTGGAGCCGCACGTGCACGCCCGGGTCGAGGACTGGCTGCACCCCTTCGCGTCGATCGAGGCGGGCCAGGGCGCGGGCCAGCTCGCCCAGTCGCTGTTCGCGTTCGCCGCGGGCGGCGCGCTCGGCACCGGGCTCGGCCTCGGGCACTCGGTGCTGATCGGCTTCGCCGTGAAGTCGGACTTCATCCTGGCGACGGCGGGCGAGGAACTGGGCTTCGCCGGCCTGTGCGCGCTGTTCCTGCTCTACGCGCTGCTGGTGGAGCGCGGTTATCGGGCGGGGCTGGCGCTGCGGGACCCGTTCGGGCGGCTGCTCGCGGTGGGGCTCGCGTCGATCGTGGCGCTCCAGGTGTTCGTGATCGCGGGCGGGGTGACGGGCCTGATCCCGCTGACGGGCATGGCGATGCCGTTCCTGGCGCAGGGCGGCTCGTCGCTGGTGACCAACTGGATCATCGTGGCGCTGCTGATCCGGATCAGTGACTCGGCCCGCAGTCAGTACGACCGGACGGCCCCATCGTGAGCAGGTACATCCGCCGGGCGGCGGCCCTGTGCGCGGTGCTGCTGATCGCCCTGCTGGCGAACGCCACCCGGGTGCAGATCCTCGAGTCCGCCCGCTACGGGGACAACCCGGCCAACCGCCGGCAGATGATCGCCCGCTACGGCGCTCCCCGCGGTGACATCCTCGTCGACGGCCGCCCGGTGACCGGGTCCCGGGACACGGGCGGCATGTTCCGCCACACCCGCACCTACACCGACGGGCCGCTGTACGCGCCGGTCACCGGCTTCGCCTCCCAGGTGTACGGGACGACGCTGCTGGAGCACACCGAGGACGCGCTGCTGTCGGGCACCGACCCGCTGCTCGATCCGTTTCCGCTGTGGAACGGTGTCCTGAGGAAGCGCCTCCCCGGCGGCCATGTCGTCACCACGCTGAACGGGGCGGCGCAGCGGGCGGCGTACCAGGGGCTGGCCGGGCGCGCGGGCGCGGTGGCCGCGGTCGACCCGACGACGGGGCGGATCCTGGCGCTGGTTTCGACGCCGTCGTACGACCCCGGGGAGCTGTCCGGGACGTCGCCGTCCGTGGCCCGGGCCTGGAAGCGGCTGAACGGGGACGCGGCGCGGCCGATGCTCAACCGGGCGATCCGGCAGACGTATCCGCCCGGTTCCACGTTCAAGGTGGTAACGGCCGCGGCGGCCCTCGAGGCGGGGGTGGTGACGGACCTCGACGCGCCGACGGACTCCCCCGACCCCTACCGGCTGCCCGGCTCGAGGACCGAGCTGACCAACGAGACCGACGACTGCGCGGACGCGTCGCTGCGGTACGCCTTCACCTGGTCGTGCAACACGGTGTTCGCCAAGCTGGGCGTGGAGGTGGGGCTGAAGAACATGACGGGCACGGCGGCGAACTTCGGCTTCGGCGAGCGGAAGCTGAGGGTGCCGTTCGCGGTGGCGCCGAGCACGTTCGACGCGAAGCTGGACGCCTCCCAGCTGGCGCTGTCCTCGATCGGGCAGTTCGAGACCCGGGCGACACCGCTGCAGATGGCGATGGTCGCGGCGACGGTGGCCGGCGGGGGCGATGTGAAGGCGCCGTACCTGGTGGAACGCACGACGACCAAGGACGGCGAGACGGTCTCCACGGCCACCCCCCGCACCCTGCACCGGGCGATGAGCGCCACCACCGCGGAACAACTGCGGGAGATGATGACGGACGTGGTGCAGAAGGGCACGGGTCGTAACGCGGCGATCCCCGGCGCCCGAGTGGGCGGCAAGACGGGCACGGCCCAGCACGGCCTCGACAACTCCGAGAGGCCGTACGCCTGGTTCATCTCCTGGGCGCAGGCGGACGACGCGCTGGAGCCGGCGGTGGCGGTCGCGGTGGTGGTGGAGGACGCGGCGGGCCGGCAGGGGGAGGTCAGCGGGGGCGGGGACGCGGCGCCGATCGCGAAGGCGGTGATGGAGGCGGTGCTCAACTCCCGGCCACACGGCAGGGGTTGAGGTCCAGGGACTGAGACGGGGGCTGTCGCCCGGCGTGACCCCGACCTACCGTGCGGTGCATGACGACCGATCAGCCGCACTCCGCCCACGAACTCGCCCAGGTCAACATCGCCCGCCTCAAGGCCCCACTGGACTCACCGCAGTTGAAGGACTTCGTGGAGGCGCTGGACCCCGTGAACGCGGCGGCCGACGACTTCGACGGTTTCGTCTGGCGGCTGAAGGACGACTCGGGCAACGCCACGGACGTCCCCGTGTTCGGGGACGAGTGGTTGATCATCAACCTGACGATGTGGCGCGACATCGACGCGCTGACGGCGTTCATGTACCAGGGCCTGCACCGGGAGATGCTGGCGCGGCGCCGGGAGTGGTTCGAGCGGCTGGAAGAGGCCGTGACGGCCCTGTGGTGGGTCCCGGCGGGCCACCGCCCGACGGTGGCGGAGGCGGAGGAGCGGCTGCTTCACCTCCGCGCGCACGGGCCGACGGAGTACGCGTTCACCCTGCGGACGTCGTTTCCTCCGAGGGAGGCGCGACCGGTGGGCGGCGGTTGATCGCGGTCAGGTCGATGGTGAGAGGGAAGGGGACGGTCAGTTCCAGCTTGTCGTGGAAGATGCCGGTCAGGCCGTAGGCCTGGGTTGCGGGGTCGAGTTCGTAGACGTACACCACCGGAAGACCCTTGTTCTCTTCGACGCGCCAGTAGTGCGGGATGCCCGCCCGCGCGTACTTCCGCGGTTTCACCTCCCGGTCCCGGTCTTCCGAGTCCTCCGAGACGACCTCGACAGCGATGACGACGTCTTCCGGCCGGTACCAGGTCTGCCGAGGACCGGCGTCGGCGTCCGCACGGAAAACCAGGACGTCGGGCTCCGGTCGATTGCGCTTGTCGAGCTTGATGGTCATCTCGTGGATGACGTCCAGTTCCTCCGGCACCTGATCCAGAAGAGCGTTCACCAGCAAGAGCATGGCACGTGCATGGAAACGAGTCTGCGGACTCACGAAGACAAGACTCCCGTCGATCAGCTCCGTGTGCGGAGGAAGATTGGGAAGCTTGTCGAGGTCGTCCGCCGTCCAGCCACCCTCCGGCGGACGAGCCCACTCGTAGTCGTCGTCCAGACCGTAGTCACGTGCGGCGCTCATGATTGCTCCCATGCGGCGGAGTCTGCCCGGTACGGCCAGCGTACCCAGACGAATATGCCGATTCGCCCGTCGGTCGAGTGATCAGCCGCCGAGACGATGACCCTCCTCGATCGCCTCCTCCACCTCGGCGACCCGTTCCCTCTCCTCCGCTGCGAAGCGCTCCACGTCCAGCTTCTCGGCGATCTCCTCGTCCTGCGCCATCAGCAGGTCCAGGTTCGAGTCGCCCATCTCGAAGACGCCCATGTCGACGTAGGCCTGCTGGAGGCGCTTGCCCCACAGGCCGATGTCCTTCACGCACGGGACGATGCGGCTGAACAGCAACTGGCGGAACAGCTGGAGGAACTCGGAATTCTCGCTGTACGCCTCCGCCTCGGCCTTGGGGATGCCGAAGTTCTCCAGCACCTCCACGCCGCGCAGCCGGTCGCGCATCAGGTAGCAGCCCTCGATGACGAACTCCTCGCGTTCGCGCAGTTCGGCGTCCGTGAGCTGCTTGTAGTAGTCCCGCAGCGCCATGCGGCCGAACGCCACGTGCCGGGCCTCGTCCTGCATGACGTACGCGAGGATCTGCTTGGGCAGCGGCTTGTCCGTCGTGTCGCGGATCATGCCGAAGGCGGCGAGCGCCAGGCCCTCGATGAGGACCTGCATGCCGAGGTACGGCATGTCCCAGCGACTGTCCCGCAGGGTGTCTCCGAGGAGCGCCTGGAGGTTGTCGTTGATCGGGTAGAGCATCCCGATCTTCTCGTGCAGGAAGCGGCCGTAGATCTCCGCGTGCCGCGCCTCGTCCATCGTCTGGGTCGCCGAGTAGAACTTGGCGTCCATGTCGGGGACCGACTCCACGATCCGCGCCGCGCACACCATCGCGCCCTGCTCGCCGTGCAGGAACTGGCTGAACTGCCAGGAGGCGTAGTGCTTGCGCAGCTCGCCCTTGTCCTTGTCGGTCATCTTCGCCCAGTAGGGCGTCCCGTACAGGGTCATCGCCTCGTCAGGTGTGCCGAGCGGGTCGTAGGGGTCCACCTCCAGGTCCCAGTCGATCCGCTTCTGCCCGTCCCACTGCTTGTCCTTGCCCTTCTGGTACAGGGCCAGCAGCCGGTCGCGCCCGTCGTCGTACTCCCAGCTGAAGCGGGCCGCGCCACTCGCGGGCACCTGCCAGAGGGGTTCCTCCGGCTCCTTGGCGTACAGCTCAAACGTCGGCATGAGCACACGCTCACATGAGGTAGACGCCGCGTCAACAAGTGGAACGCAAGGGATTGACGACCTTGCTGACAAGCAGTCTCATAAGACGGTGACCGCGGGTAACAGGCGGCCCGTACGACGAGATGGTGGGCACAGCGATGACGACCGTGACGGAAACAGACGTGCTGCGCGACGCGCTCGGACTGCTCAAGGACCGGGAGCAGGTGGCGGAGCGGCTTCTCGCCTCCTCAGCCAGACACTCCTTCGACCCGGACGAGGAACTGGACTGGGACGCGCCCTACGAGGAAGGAAAGTGGTTCTGGCCCCCGGAGCTGGTGTCGCTGTACGACACACCGCTGTGGCGGCGGATGAGCGAGGAACAGCGGATCCGGCTCTCCCAGCACGAGGCCGCGGCGCTCGCCTCCCTCGGCATCTGGTTCGAGATCATCCTGATGCAGCTGCTCGTCCGGCACATCTACGACAAGGCGGCGACGAGCGCGCACGTGCGGTACGCGCTGACCGAGATCGAGGACGAGTGCCGGCACTCGAAGATGTTCGCCCGGCTGATCGCGCACGGCGACACGCCCTGGTACCCGGTGAGCCGGGCGCACCAGAACCTGGGCCGCGTCTTCAAGACGGTCTCGACGACGCCGGGCTCCTTCACGGCCACTCTGCTGGGCGAGGAGGTCCTGGACTGGATGCAGCGGCTGACGTTCCCCGACGAGCGGGTGCAGCCCCTGATCCGCGGGGTCACCCGTATCCATGTGGTCGAGGAGGCCCGCCACGTCCGTTACGCCCGCGAGGAACTGCGCCGCCAGATGCTGACCGCCCCGCGGTGGTCGCAGGAGTTCACCCGCATCACGTCCGGCGAGTTCGCACGCGTGTTCTCGGTGGCCTTCGTGAACCCGGAGGTCTACACGAACGTGGGCCTGGACAAGCGCGAGGCGATGGCCCAGGTGAGGGCGAGCGGCCACCGCCGGGAGGTCATGCAGACGGGAGCGAAGAGGCTGACGGACTTCCTGGACGACATCGGGGTGCTCAGGGGTGTGGGCCGACGGCTGTGGAGGTCGTCGGGGTTGCTGGCATGAGTACGTCTCCGCTTCGGGTCTGCATTCTCAGCCCCTCGTGGGGGTCCCCCCGCTCGAGCGGAGCCGAGAGTGGGGGAGATTGAGGACGAGGCCGTTCAGGCCGATGGGGTCCGGGGGCGCGGCCCCCCGCACGGCCGCTGCGGCTCCGGGTGCCTCGTCCTCCCGGCAACACGATTACGCTGCGAACATGACCTCCGAGGCCACCACGCGCGCGTACCGAAGGCTCAGCGTGGAAGAACGCCGCAGGCAACTCCTCGACGCCGCGCTCACCCTCTTCGCGCACCGCGCCCCCGAGGAGGTCTCCCTCGACGACGTGGCGGAGGCGGCCGGCGTCTCCCGCCCCCTCGTCTACCGCTACTTCCCCGGCGGCAAGCAGCAGCTCTACGAGGCCGCACTCCGCTCCGCCGCCGACGACCTGCGGCAGTGCTTCGCAGAACCCCCCGAGGGCCCGCTCAGCCACCGCCTCGGCCGCGCCCTCGACCGCTACCTCGCCTTCGTCGCCCGGCACGACGCCGGTTTCAGCGCCCTGCTCCAGGGCGGCAGCGTGGTCGAGACGTCCCGCACCACCGCCATAGTCGACGGCGTGCGCCGGGCCGCGGCCGAGCACATCCTCAGCCACCTCCGCGTCGAGGACCCCGGCCCCGGGCTGCGGATGACCGTACGCATGTGGATCACCTCCGTCGAGGCCGCCTCCCTCATATGGCTCGACCAGGACAAGCAGCCCCCGGTCGAGGAGTTGCGGGACTGGCTGGTGGACCAGTTCGTGGCCGGACTGGTCGCCACCGCGGCACGTGATGCGCAGACCGCCGCCGTGGTCCGCTCCGCGCTGGCCCTGGAGAGCGCCGAGGGCCCGGTCGGCGCCCTGGCCCGGCGCGTCCTGCCCGTGCTCGGCGACGCCGGTCACCTGCTGTGACACTGGTTGCGTGAAGAGCCAAGACACCCCGTTCGTCGGCGGCCCCCTGGACGGGCGCGTCCTGCCCGTCCTGCTCGGCCTCACCGGTCACCCCCCGAAGACGTACCGCGTGCCGGTCCCGGACGCGGCCGGCGGTCCGCCCACCGTCCTCGTCTACCGTCGCGTCCAGGCGGGCCCGAGCGGCAGGTTCGGTCTCCACCCGGGCTGGAAGTACGAGTACGACCCGGAGGGGGACACCGGCGGCCGTCTGCGGTGGCCGTGGCCGAAGCCGCGCCGGACGCCGGGCGCCACGCCGGGAGACGCCCCGGACACCGCCCACGAGTGACCTCGCTGCGCCGAACCGACCACTCGGCGCGCGCACGGGCCGCACCCGTCTCATCCTGCCGGTGCGAGGTGGAGGGACCACCCGGCATGCGGAGGTGATGACATGTCAGAAAGGTTGCGGCGCCTGGCTGGTACGGCGGCGATGACCACGTGGGCCCTGCTCGCCGCCGCGCCGGCGATCGCCGACCCGGACCCCGCGCCCAGCGCCACGGCCCAGCCGGACCCCCTGCCCAGCGCCACGGCCCAGCCGGACCCCGCGCCGAGCACCACCGCCGAGCCGGACACACGGCCGAGCACGACGCCCGAACCGGACGTGACTCCCAGCACCACGGCCCAACCGGACCCGACCCACAGCGCCACGGCCGAACCGGACCCGAGCCTCAGCACCACGGCCCGACCGGACCCGACCTTCAGTGACGCGGCCCGACCGGACCCGAGCCTCAGCACCACGGCCCGACCGGACCCCGCCCCCACCACCACACCCCAGCCGAGCACCCCGCCCGTCGCGCAGCTCCTGACCGACCTTCAGCAGCTCTACCGTTCGGCGGAGCAGGCCACCGATGCCTACAACGCCACCACCGAGAAGCTCAAGCAGCGCCAGGCGGAGGTGGCCCGGCTCGACGGGCGGCTCGCCAGGACCCGGCTCGACCTGCAGAGCAGCCGCGTCGCGGCCGGCCGGCTGGCCCGGCAGCAGTACCAAGGCAGCACGTCCCTCTCCCCGTACGTACGCCTGCTGTTCGCCCGCGACCCGCAGCACGCGCTCGACGAAGGCCATCTGATCGGCCAGTTGACGCGGGAGCGGGCCGCGACCGTGAACCAGCTGACCTACGCCGAGAGGAGCGCCGACGCCGTCGCCCGCGCGGCCCGTAAGGCGCTGGACGACCAGCTCACCCTCACCGACCAGCAGAAGAAGGCGCGGGACGACGTCGAACAGCGGCTGAAGGACATCGAGAAGCGGCTCGCCTCCCTCACTCCCGAACAACTGGCCGCCCTGGCCCGGTACGAGCAGGACACGGCCGCGGCGGCCCAGCAGACGGCCCCGGCCTCCGGTGTGCCCGACGCGGCGCGGACGCCGACGGCCGAGGGGCCGACGGCGTCCGGCACCGTGCGCCCGGAGGCGTCAGGTCAGGCGCCGGCCACCGACGCCAGGTAGGCCTCGGCCTTCTCCGGCTCGTAGAAGAAGTTCTCGAAGTCCGAGGGGTCGTTGAACCCGTTGGCGATCCGGTGCGCCACCGGCGGCATGGCCCCCGCCGCTCCGATCAGGTTCAGCACGTGCTCCGGCGGCACGCCCAGCATCGCGTTCGTCCACTTGGTCACGTGGCGCGCCGTCTCCCAGTAGCGGTCGAACGTCTGCTGCATCCACGCCTCGTCGAATTCCTTGTCCCCGTGTTCGAGGATCGAGGCCAGATACGCGGCCGCGCACTTGGACGCCGAGTTGGAGCCCTGCCCGGTGATCGGGTCGTTCGCCACGACCACGTCGGCGACGCCGAGCACCAGTCCGCCGCCGGGCAGCCGTCCGATCGGCTTGCGCACGGTGGGCGCGTACCGCCCGGCCAGTGTGCCGCCCGCGTCGGTCAGCTCGACCTTGGTGGCCCGCGCGTACTCCCAGGGCGTGAACTTCTCCATGAGTTCCAGGGTCAGGGAGAGGTGCTCGCCGGGGTCCTTGACGCCCTTGAAGACGTCGAGCGGGCCGCCGGGTATGCCCTCCCAGAACAGGATGTCCGCGCGGCCGGAGGTGGTGAGCGTCGGCATGACGAACAGCTCGCCGACGCCCGGGACCAGGTTGCAGCGGACCGCGTCGAAGTCCGGGTGCTCGGGGCGCGGCCCGAGGCCGTGGACGTACGACACGGCGAGCGCGCGCTGCGGCTCGCTGTAGGGGGACCGCTCCGGGTCCCGGGCGAACATCGACACCAGCTCGCCCTTGCCGGCCGACACCAGCACCAGGTCGTACGTGCGGGAGAAGTAATCGAGGTCGGAGACCGCCGCGCCGTGGATGACGAGCTGGCCGCCGCGCTGCGCGAACGTCTCCATCCAGCCGGCCATCTTCAGCCGCTGGTCGACCGACTGCGCGTACCCGTCGAGCTTCGCCACCCAGTCGATCGCGCGCTGCGACGGGCCCGGGTCGAACGAGCCGGGAGCGGCGACGGACACGCCGAGTCCTTCGATCTTCGGGGCCTGGGACTCCCAGAAGTTCAGCTTCAGGTCGCGCTCGTGCTGCAGCGCCGTGTCGAACATGCACTGCGTCGACATGACCCGGCCGGTACGGATCTCGTCCGCGGTCCGGTTGGACATCAGGGTGACCTCGTACCCGTGCGACTGGAGGCCGAGGGCGAGCTGGAGTCCGGACTGGCCGGCTCCGACGACGAGTATCTTCCGCATGCGGGTGGTGCTCCTAAGGGGGACTACTCGGGGGTGACGTCCAGCGCGTGGCCGACGAGGGCCAGGAGGGTCTCGATCACCGAGATCCGGCGGCGCGCGTCCATGATCATGACAGGTATGTGTGCGGGAATGGTGAGGGCCTCGCGCACGTCTTCGGGTTCGAACCGCTCACTGCCGTCGAAGTGGTTGACGGCGACCATGTACGGAAGGCCGCTGCTCTCGAAGTAGTCGAGCGCCGGGAAGCAGTCCGCGAGCCGCCGGGTGTCGGCCATGACGACCGCTCCGATCGCGCCGCGCACCAGGTCGTCCCACATGAACCAGAACCGCTGCTGGCCCGGTGTGCCGAAGAGATAGAGCACCAGGTCGTCGTCGAGCGTGATGCGGCCGAAGTCCATGGCCACGGTGGTGGTGAGCTTGTCCGGGGTGCCGGTGAGGTCGTCGGTCTCCTCACTGGCCTCGGTCATCAGCGCCTCGGTCTGCAGGGGCGTGATCTCCGAGACGGCGCTCACCAGGGTGGTCTTGCCGACGCCGAAGCCGCCCGCCACCACGATCTTCGTGGCTATCGGGGCACGCGTACGGTCCGTCTGCCAGGCCTTCAGTTCCTCGTCGCGCTCGACGAGTCGGTCGACGCCCGGGGCGGCGTCAGAGACGACGGAGTCCACTCAGCACCCTTTCCAGCAGAGCGCGGTCCGGCGCTCCCGTGCCGTGACCGGTTCCGTACACACGGATCTTTCCCTGGTCCGCGAGGTCGCTCAGGAGCACGCGGACCACCCCGAGCGGCATCTTCAGCAGTGCCGCGATCTCCGCCACCGTGCGCATACGGCGGCACAGTTCGACGATGGCCCGCATCTCCGGCATCACGCGGGTGGACAGTGAACCATTCGTCAGTTCCCGCCGTTCCTCGGGGGCGTCCAGGGCGGCGACGAAGGTCTCGACGAGCAGGACGTGGCCGAAGCGGGTACGGCCTCCGGTGAGGGAGTAGGGGCGTACGCGGGCGGGTTTGCGCTCGCCGCCGCGGACGGGCAGTTTCTTCTGTGTCCGGCTCATCGGGCGCTCCCTGCCGACTCGGCCTCGAGGGACCTGCGCAGCTCACTGCGGAGTTCGGGCGTCAGGACGTGTCCGGCGCGGCCGACGAAGAGCGCCATGTGGTACGCCACCACGCTCATGTCGCAGTCCGCGGAGCCGTGCACGCCGAGCAGCGAGCCGTCGCTGATGGACATGACGAACAGGCTGCCCTCGTCCATCGCGACCATCGTGTGCTTGACCCGGCCGGCGTCCATCAGCTTGGCGGCGCCGATGGTGAGGCTGCCGATGCCGGAGACGATGGTGGCGAGGTCGGCGGCGGACCCCTTGGGGCCGCTGGGCCTTCCGTCGCGGCCGGCGCGGGCATCCGCCACCCGGCCGGGGTCGGACGAGAGCAGGAGCAGGCCGTCGGAAGAGACCACCGCGACCGACAGGATGCCGGGCACCTCCTCCACCAGGTTGGTCAGCAGCCAGTGCAGGTTGCGGGCTTCCCTGCTCAGTCCGAAGATACTGGACGCGGTCAACTGCTTGCCTCCTCGACTGTGCCCCCCGATGATTCAACGTCCTGTGCGGTGCCGGGTGTCGCGTGCTGAGGTGAGGCCGTGGGCCGGCGCCCGGGTGCCTTGGTCTCCCCCGTCCGCTCGGCGATCTCCGCCTCGACGTGGCGGAAACCCTCCTTGGCTCCCCGGTGGAACCCGCCGAGCCTGCGGCGCAGCGCCTCGGCGTCCACACCGCCGGCGCGCGGCCGCGGGGCCGGCGCGGGCGCGGAGATCTTGGGGGTGCGCTTGGGGAGCCCCTTGGCGGTGAGCCGGGGGGTCTCGGGTTCCTGAGGCTCCTCGGGGTCCTGTAGCGCGTCCGGCGCGGGCGGCTCCGGCGCGGGGCTGCGGGGCGCCTGCGCGGCGGGGCGCGGCTCGCCCTCGTCCACGGTGCGCTCGTGGCTCTCCGGGCCGATGGCGTAGGGGTCGGCCGCCGCCTGAGCGGGGATGTCGGCGGGCGCTGCGGGTTCCTCCGCACGGGGCGACGGCTCCACGCGGGGCGACGGAAGGAACAGCTCCATCGTGGTCTCGGGACCGTACTCGGGCTCGGCGGCGGGCTCGGGGCCGGCGGGCTCGCGAACGGACTCGGCGTGCGGTGCGCCCCAGTCGTCCCGTACGGGTTCGGCTCGCGGTGCGCCCCAGTCGTCCCCCACGGGTTCCTCGGCGTGCGCGGGCTCCTGCCGCTGCTCGCTCTGCTCCCGCTCCCGTACAGCCTCCTCCGCCGCCGTGATCAGAGGGTCCTCGTCGCCCCCGGGCCTCCCCGGCGCGAGCCGTGCACGGCCGCTGAGGACGTTGGAGTTGACCTCCGCGTCCGCGCCCGGCAGCGAGAAGGAGGGCACGCCCCCGGCCATCGGGGCCCCGGCGGGTACCGCCGCGGCCGGCGCCTCGGCGAGCAGCGGCCTCGGCAGGACCACGACGGCCGCGATGCCGCCCTGCTTCTGCTCCCGCAGCTGCACCCGCACCCCGTGCCGGTGGGCGAGGCGGGCCACCACGTACAGGCCGAGCCCGAGGCCCTCGCCGCTCTCCTGGTCGTAGGAGTCCTCCGGGTCGAAGTCGGCGAGCCGGGCATTGAGCCGGCTCATCCGCTCGGCGGCCATGCCGATGCCCTCGTCCTGCACGGAGAGCATCACCTCGCCGCTCTCCAGGAGCCAGCCGGAGATCTCGACGGGGACGTCGGGCGGCGAGAACGAGGTGGCGTTCTCCAGGAGTTCGGCCACCAGGTGCGACAGGTCGTCGGCGGCGAACCCGGCGACGTGCGCGTGCGGGGGCAGCGCGGCGATACGGACGCGCTCGTAGCGCTCGATCTCGCTGACGGCGGCGCGCACCACGTCGACGAGCGGCACCGGCCCGGCGTGCTGCTGGACGTGCTCGGCGCCGGCCAGGACGAGGAGGTTCTCGCTGTGGCGGCGCATGACCGTGGCGAAGTGGTCGAGCTTGAACAGCGTGGACAGCCGCTCCGGGTCGTGCTCCCGCTCCTCCAGGCCCTCGATGACGGTCAGCTGGCGCTCGACCAGGCCGAGAGTGCGCAGGGCGAGGTTGACGAAGGTGGAGTGGATGCTGTGCCGGACCTGCTGCAGGTGGGCGGCGGCCTGGGCGAGTTCGGCGCGCAGCCTCTCGCGCTCGTCGGCCATGGTCTGCCGCTGGCCGACGAGGTGCCTGCGGTCGGCCTCCAGGGTCGAAAGGCGGTCCTGGAGGGCGACGGCGTGCGCGTGCAGGGCGTTGACGGAGCGGACGACCTGCGCGAACTCGTCGTTTCGGCCGGTGAACTTCACCGGTTCCTCGCCGGCCGGGTCGGCGGCCACGCGCGCGGTGCCGAGGCGGAGCACGGCGAGCGGGCGGGTGAGGCTGCGGGCCATGGCCATGGCGATGCCGACGGCGACCAGCAGGATGGCGCCGAGGACGGCGATGCGGATCTCCAGCGCGGTCACGTCGTCGTCGCGCAGCTGGGCGAGGTCCTTGCTGCGGGCCTCGTAGAGGGAGGACTCGACGCCGCGCATCAGGTCGACGCGGGCGGACAGCGCGGCGTCGACCTTCTTGGTGCTCAGGTCGAGGTCGCTGTCGGAGAGGGTGGGCTGGTCGGTGAGGGAGGCGAGGTACTTCTCGGCGGAGGACACCTCGGGGCCGGTGACCGTGGAGTCGTAGGAGGACTTGGCCGCGGCGGGCGCGGTGTCGCGGAAGCCGGCGATCGCCGCGTCGGAGCGGACGGCGGCCTGCTGGGCGGCGGCGGTGAGCGCGTCGCGCTGCTTGGTGTCGGCGTCCGAGGAGGTGCTGGTGGTGGTCGGCAGGCCGGTGACCGGGCTGATGACGGTCCGGGTGGTGTGCGGGATGTTCAGGGCCGCGAGGAGCAGTCCGCGGGCGGCGGCGGCCTGCTGCACGGCGGTGTCGAGCTCGGCGAGGGAGTGGGCGCCGGAGCCCGCGCGCGGCGGAATCTGTTCGGCAAGCTGCTCGGCGAGCGCGTGCAGCTCGGTGATGGCGTCGGAGTACGCCTGATGCGCCTGGAGAGCGGTGCTCTTTCCGGTGAGCGCCGCTCGCCGTACCGCGGCCACGTCGTCGAGGTCCTTGCGCAGTCCGGCGGAGAGGTCCGGGTTGGCGCGCAGGTCTTCGATCTCCCGGTCGACGCGGGCCTGCTGCTGCTCGGCGGGCGCCTTGGACCCGGGGCGCCCGGCGGCCACGTACGAGGTGACCTCGTCCCGTTCGTCGGCCAGCGAGTGGGCGAGGACGAGCGCGTCCTGGGTCTGCTCGGCGAGCGTGACCAGGTTCTGGGAGTCGTGCAGCTGCCCGGAGGCGGCGACGACGCTCGGCGCCCCTGCCCCGACGACGGCGGCGGCGACCACGGCGACGGCGACGATCAGCCGATTGCGCACATGGGCGGGGCGGCCGTGGCCCGCGGACTCGGACGAGGCCCCCTGCGCGGGGGCCGTCTGCTTGCCTGTGCTCCGAGGCCGCGTCTTCTGCACCGGTGCTCGCACTTCCTCACTCGTGTACCCATGGGCCCGGGGTGACGTTCCGTCAACGGGAATGCCGACCCGGTACGACGGCTTCCGACCCTCCCAGTGCCGGTGAGCAGAGGTCCGGCTTCGCCTGACCCGCCACCCGAAGGAGTGAACATCGGTGGGGAGTTGGCGGGCAAGTTCCTCTGGCGCGTGCGGAGGTCTTGCGCGGTGGGCCGGTTGGACGTCTGCGGCGCACTTTGGCAATATTCGCCGCCACGCTTCACCGGAAGCGATTATTCCGTACCAAACCAGGCGGCTGACCTGCGCGCTCGCGTCGATCCGGCGACCGTTGACAGCCTTTCGTGGACCTTGTGAAGACCTCGTGCAGACTGGCTGGATGCGTATTGAGCTGACGTCCGAACCCGGCGATGCGAAGCACCCGAACGAGGACTTCGCCGCGCTCGCGCTACCGGCCTCGGGACAGGGCGGGGCGCTGGTCGTCCTGGACGGGGTGACCCCGCCGGCCGGCGACGACGGCTGTCTGCATTCCGTCCCCTGGTTCTGTGCGCGTCTGGGCGGCCTGCTGACCGAACTGTCTGTTTCACACAGGAATCTGACACTGCCGGAGGTCCTGGCGGAGGCCGTTCTCCGCACCGCCGACACCCACTCCGCCACCTGTGAGCTTTCTCACCCGCGGACACCCCAGGCGACCGTGGTCCTCGCCCGCTGGTCCGATGCCGCGGTGGAGTACCTCGTCCTGTCGGACTCGGCGCTCCTCGTCGAGGCCCCCGACGGCACGGTCACCGCCCTCCTGGACAACCGCCTCGCCCGCCTCCCGCGCGCGGCGCTGGCCACGGACGCGCTGGTGGACGCGACGGTCCGCAACAAGGAGGGCGGCTTCTTCACGGCGGCCGCGGACCCCTCGGTCGCGGCCCGCGCCGTCACCGGGGAACTGCCGCGCGGGCGGGTGCGCGCCCTGCTGGGCCTGACGGACGGGGCGACGCGCTGGATGGAGAAGTTCCGCCAGGGCGACTGGACGGATCTGTTCACGGTCGTCCGCAAGGAGGGCGCGGCGGCGCTGGTGGAGCGCGTACGGGCGCTGGAGAGCGCCGACCGTGAGGAACGGGCGTACCTCGGCCGCAGCAAGACGCACGACGACGCGACGGTGGTGTACGTGGAGCCGTAGGGGTCGTGCCCCGTAGGCCTGCCTCCCCTCAGGGCCGGCGCCCTCGTGGGGCTCCCGCCACCCCTACGGCTACTGCTTGTCCATGCCCAGGTTCAACTGGTGCAGCAGCCGTGCCAGCTCCGCCACCTCGCGCGGGTCCCAGTGGGCGAGCTGGCTCACATAGCGGGCGCGGCGGGCCTCGCGGACGAGGCCGACGCGCCGGTGGCCCTCCTCCGTGAGGTGCACGAGCCAGGCGCGGCCGTCGGCCGGGTCGGGCTCCCGGGCGACCAGACCCAACTCCTCCAGGGCGCGCAGCTGGCGGGACATCGTGGCCTTGCCGACACCGATGTAGGCGGCGAGTTCCGTGGCGCGCTGGCGGCCGCACTCGTCCAGCCGTACGAGGAGCCCGTACGCGGCGGACTCCAGGTCCGGGTGGACCTCCCGGGCCATCTGGCCGGCGTTGGCGCGGGCGCGCCGCAGGAACACGGTCAGCTCGCGCTCCAGCGCCAGGAACTCCTGGTTCACGCCACCGGCCCGGTCCGCACCCTCCGCCGACGCGCCCGGGTCCACCGGACGCCGCTCGCCGTTTCCGTCCTCGTGCACGTCAGTCACCTGGTCCGCTGTCCCGTTCCTCTAAGTTTCCGCCGTAGGTCGCCGTCGCCGCAGCTGCGCCAGTATTTCGCAGGCGTAGACCAACGGCAGCACCGGTCCATGGCGAAGGCCCGGGCCTCCCTCACGAAACCCGGGCCTTCCCTCATCCGGCAGCGTCCGTCACGCCGCCACCGGAACCTCCGGCGTGGCGTCGCTCGTGGCGGGCGCCAGCGCCAGCTCGAGCACCTGGCGGACGTCCGTGACGGCGTGGACGTCGAGCTTGTCCAGCACCTCCGCCGGGACGTCGTCCAGGTCGGGCTCGTTGCGCTTGGGGATGATCACCGTGGTGACCCCCGCCCGGTGCGCGGCGAGCAGCTTCTGCTTCACCCCGCCGATCGGCAGGACCCGGCCGGTGAGCGAGACCTCACCGGTCATCGCCACGTCCGTGCGGACCAGCCGGCCCGACAGCAGCGAGGCCAGCGCGGTCGTCATCGTGATGCCCGCGCTCGGACCGTCCTTGGGGACCGCGCCCGCCGGGAAGTGGATGTGCACGCCCCGGTCCTTCAGGTCGCCGACGGGCAGTTCCAGTTCGGCGCCGTGGGAGCGCAGGAAGCTGAGGGCGATCTGCGCGGACTCCTTCATCACGTCGCCGAGCTGACCGGTCAGGGTCAGGCCCGCCGCGCCCGTCTCCGGGTCGGCCAGCGACGCCTCCACGTACAGGACGTCTCCGCCCGCGCCGGTGACCGCGAGGCCGGTCGCCACACCGGGGACCGCGGTGCGCCGCTCGGCCGGGTCCTGGGCGGACTCGGGCACGTGGTGCGGGCGCCCGAGCAGCCCGCGCAGGTCCTCGTCCCGGACGGTGAACGGCAGCTCCCGCTCGCCGAGTTCGTGCTGGGCCGTGACCTTGCGCAGCAGCCGCGCGATGGACCGCTCCAGGGTGCGCACGCCCGCCTCGCGGGTGTACTCGCCGGCGAGCTTGCGCAGCGCGGCCTCGTCGATCGTGACCTCGTCCTTGTCCAGACCGGCCCGCTCCAGCTGGCGCGGGAGCAGGTGGTCACGGGCGATGACGACCTTCTCGTCCTCGGTGTAGCCGTCCAGGCGGACGATGTCCATGCGGTCGGCGAGCGCCTCCGGGATGGCCTCCAGGACGTTGGCCGTGGCGAGGAACACCACGTCCGACAGGTCGAGTTCGACCTCCAGGTAGTGGTCGCGGAAGGTGTGGTTCTGCGCCGGGTCCAGGACTTCCAGCAGGGCCGCGGCCGGGTCGCCGCGGAAGTCGGAGCCCACCTTGTCGATCTCGTCCAGCAGGACGACCGGGTTCATGGAACCGGCCTCCTTGATGGCGCGGACGATACGGCCGGGCAGGGCGCCGACGTACGTACGGCGGTGGCCGCGGATCTCGGCCTCGTCGCGGACGCCGCCGAGGGCGACGCGGACGAACTTGCGGCCCATGGCGTGCGCGACGGACTCGCCCAGGCTGGTCTTGCCGACGCCGGGCGGGCCGACGAGCGCCAGCACGGCGCCGCCGCGGCGGCCGCCCACGACGCCGAGACCCCGGTCGGAGCGCCGCTTGCGCACCGCGAGGTACTCGGTGATGCGCTCCTTCACGTCCTCCAGGCCCGCGTGCTCGGCGTCCAGGACGCCCCTGGCGCCGCGGATGTCGTACGCGTCCTCCGTGCGCTCGTTCCAGGGCATCTCCAGCACGGTGTCGAGCCAGGTGCGGATCCAGGAGCCCTCGGGGGACTGGTCGCTGGTGCGCTCGAGCTTGTCGACCTCCTTGAGCGCGGCCTCACGGACCTTCTCGGGCAGGTCGGCGGCCTCCACGCGGGCGCGGTAGTCGTCGGACTCCTCACCCTCCTTAGTGTCGCCGTTGAGCTCGCGCAGCTCCTTGCGGACGGCTTCGAGCTGGCGGCGCAGCAGGAACTCGCGCTGCTGCTTGTCGACGCCCTCCTGGACGTCCTTGGCGATGGACTCGGCGACCTCCTGCTCGGCGAGGTGGTCGCGGAGCTGCTGGGTGGCGAGCTTCAGCCGGGCCACCGGGTCGGTGGTCTCCAGGAGTGCGACCTTCTGTTCGGTGGTCAGGAAGGGCGAGTAGCCGGAGTTGTCGGCGAGCGCTGAGACGTCGTCGATGGCCTGGACGCGGTCGACGACCTGCCAGGCGCCGCGCTTCTTCAGCCAGCTGGCGGCGAGGGCCTTGTACTCCTTGACGAGTTCGGTGACGTGGCCGGGCAGCGGGTCGGGAACCGTCTCGTCGATGCGTGTTCCCTCGACCCAGAGTGCCGCGCCGGGTCCGGTGGTGCCCGCACCGATCTTCACCCGTCCCAGGCCGCGGATGAGGGCGCCCGGGTCGCCGTCCGCGAGCCGGCCGACCTGCTCGACGGTGCCGAGGACACCGGTGGCGGCGTAGGTGCCGTCGATGCGTGGAACGAGCAGGACCCTCGGCTTTCCGGGCTCGGAACGGGCGGCCGCCTGGGCGGCCTCCACCGCCGCGCGGACCTCGGAGTCGCTCAGGTCCAGCGGGACCACCATGCCGGGCAGCACAACCTCGCCGTCGAGCGGCAGCACAGGCAGGGTGAGCGGTGAGGACGTCGAAGCCATGATCTCCCCTTCGGCAGTCAAGTTGAGCTGTGCAGACTCAATGCACGAGAGGATTCGATTGTTCCCCGACCCTTGTTCGCTGTCAGCGATCAGTTGCTGCGAGTGCTGTGACCAGGCCCGGATCGGCGCCGGGGGAAGGGGGGAAGATCACCGGCAGAGGCCGGGACGGATCACCGCGAGAGGCCGGGACGGATCACGGCGAGAGCCCGGGACGGCGTCCGCGAGCGGAACCTACGACGGCGCCGCCTGAGGGGCGCGTGACAACGGAACCGCCGGGCGGAGGCCGGAGTTACCGAGCCGGCGCCACCTCGGCTTCGGCGCCGGTCCGGGCCCAGCGCCGTACCAGCGGCCAGGTCGCGATGCCGACCGTCAGCGCCAGCAGATGACCCCAGTTGCTCAGCGGGTCCGTGAACTCGGCCAGGTCCTGGAGGAGTAGCGCGGTGAACATGATCAGCACGGTCCAGCGCAGCCACGGCCGCAGCAATCCCGTCAGCGCGCCCAGGCTCGCCGCCACGCCGAAGCTGATGCCGTAGTCGAGGCGGTGCAGCGAACTGTCCGGCAGATGGCCCGCCAGCACCGCGAGGCCGACCGGGACCTCGGTGCCCAGCGTCGCGAGAACGTGCCCGAGCAGGAAGACGACCGCCGTGCGCGCGCCGCCTATCCGCCGCTCCAGCGCCGTCAGCACGACCAGGAAGACGAGCGTGTAGTACGACATCACCCCGCCCGCGATCCACAGCGCGCTGGTCAGCAGCACCACCGCCGGACTGCGCATCAGATGCGCGACGTCCGTGCTGGATCCCTGGTACAGGGCGTCCATCAGCGACGGGTCGGCGAACTGGGCGAACAGCGAGGTCACCAGCAGCAGGGCGGCGTAGCCGAAAGTGAACGGCGCCCGCTTGGGGCCCGGCAGCAGCGACACCAGGCGCGGTGCCGTCCACGGCACCGGGAGCGCAGCCGGGGGCGCGACGGGCTGCGGCGCCGTGCGCTGGCGCGGCATGCCGTCCAGAAGCGGCGCGCCCGTCTCGGGGGGCGTGAGCACGGCGTCAGCCGCCGAGACCGTACGTTCCAAGGTGCGGCGCTCCTTCCGTCACGCTCCACCCTTCGCGCCGCGCCGGTCGCTGTCTATGACCGACGCCACCCGAGACGCGATTCATAGCAACTTCCCAGCTGTTTCCGGCGTCCGGGCCGACCGCGCGCGGCTGCCGGCGGCATCGGCGCTCCGTTCGACCCCTGCGGGAAAACCAGTTCGATCGCCGGAGAAAATCCGTCGTCCCCCGCACCGCCGGTCACCAGAATGTTGTTCATGCCTCATCCGTACGACACCCACGAGACCCCGGTGGTCCTGGACCGTCGCGAGGGACCGCACGGCGAGGTCGTGCTGCGGCGCCACGGTGAGCTGCTGCAGATCATCGCCAACGGCTGCTTCCTGATGGACACCTCCGACGGACGCTCGGAACGGCTGCTGGTGCAGGCCGCGTCGAACGCCCTGGACGGCCGCCCGGACCCGAGCGTGCTGATCGGCGGACTCGGCGTCGGTTTCTCGCTCGCGCACGCCGCGGCCGACCCCCGCTGGGGACGCATCACCGTCGTCGAACGCGAACGCGCCGTCATCGACTGGCACCTCGACGGCCCCCTGTCCACGCTGTCCGCCGACGCGCTCGCCGATCCGCGCACCCACATCGTGGAGGCCGACCTCGTCGCCCACGTCAATGAGACATCCGACACGTACGACGCCCTCTGCCTGGACATCGACAACGGCCCCGCGTGGACGGTCACGGACGACAACGGAAGCCTCTACTCGACGCACGGACTCACAAGCTGCGCAAGGGTGTTGAAACCCGGCGGTGTGCTCGCGGTCTGGTCGGCCGAGCCTTCTCCGGAATTTGAAGGAACCCTTAGGAATGCCGGGTTCCGGCAGGTGCGTACCGAAGAGGTCCCCGTTGCCCGGGGCGTTCCCGACGTCGTGCACCTCGCGATCGGACCTGGATAGCCGACCGGCGGTAACTCCCCGTACGCTGCATCCCTGACGCGGATCATTCAAGCGTCAAACGCAGTCATGGGATCACCCCACGGATTCCGGAAAGCAACCCCAGGGGCGGGCGATGGAGCAGACACACACCTCCCACAACGGCACGACGGCGACCCCGGGCGCTCAGCGGCGCGTCCTGGTGGTCGAGGACGACCAGACGATCGTCGACGCCATCGCCACCCGTCTGCGCGCGGAGGGATTCCTCGTGCAAACGGCAGGTGACGGTCCGGCGGCGGTCGACACGGCGGAGGCCTGGCAGCCCGACCTGCTGATCCTCGACATCATGCTGCCGGGCTTCGACGGCCTGGAGGTCTGCCGACGCGTGCAGGCCCAGCGCCCGGTGCCGGTGCTGATGCTCACCGCGCGCGACGACGAGACCGACATGCTGGTCGGGCTCGGTGTCGGCGCCGACGACTACATGACCAAGCCGTTCTCGATGCGGGAGCTGGCCGCGCGCGTGCACGTGCTGCTGCGCCGGGTGGAGCGGGCGGCGCTGGCCGCCTCGACCCCGCGCACCGGCATACTGCGCCTCGGCGAACTGGAGATCGACCACGCACAGCGCCGGGTGCGGGTTCGCAGCGAGGACGTCCATCTGACGCCCACCGAGTTCGATCTGCTGGTGTGCCTGGCCAACACGCCACGCGCCGTGCTCTCCCGTGAGCAGTTGCTCGCGGAGGTGTGGGACTGGGCGGACGCCTCCGGCACCCGCACCGTGGACAGCCACATCAAGGCGCTGCGGCGGAAGATCGGCGCGGAGCGCATCCGGACGGTGCACGGCGTGGGCTACGCCCTGGAGACCCCGACGCCATGAGCGACGGGCGGTCGGCCGCGCGGAGGAGCCCCGGGCAGCCCTGGGGCGGCGTACGTCCGTTCTCGATCAAGACCAAGCTGGGCGCGCTGGTCGTCATCTCGGTGTTCATCACCACGGGCCTGCTGATGATCGCGGTGCGTACCGCCACCGAGCTGCGGTTCATCACGGTGTTCTCGATGATCGCCACCCTGCTGATCACGCAGTTCGTGGCGCACTCGCTCACCGCCCCGCTGGACGAGATGAACGCGGTGGCCCGGTCCATCTCGCACGGCGACTACAGCCGTCGTGTGCGCGACAACCGCAGGGACGAGCTGGGTGACCTGGCCCAGACGATCAACCTGATGGCCGACGAGCTGGAGGCCCAGGACAGTCAGCGCAAGGAGCTGGTCGCGAACGTCTCGCACGAGCTGCGCACGCCCATCGCCGGGCTGCGCGCGGTGCTGGAGAACATCGTCGACGGGGTCACCGAAGCCGACCCGGAGACCATGCGCACGGCTCTGAAGCAGACCGAGCGCCTCGGACGCCTGGTGGAGACGCTGCTGGACCTCTCCCGCCTGGACAACGGCGTCGTTCCGCTGAAGAAACGTCGCTTCGAGGTGTGGCCGTACCTCTCGGGCGTCCTCAAGGAGGCCCAGATGGTGTCCTCCGCGCGCGCGGGCATCGCCTCGGGCTCCGGCAGCCACACCCGTACGGACGTCCATCTGCACCTCGACGTCTCCCCGCCGGAGCTGACCGCGCACGCGGACCCGGAGCGGATCCACCAGGTCGTCGCCAACCTGATCGACAACGCCGTCAAGCACAGCCCGCCGCACGGCCGCGTCACGGTGAAGGCCCGGCGCGGCCCCGCACCGGACTCCCTGGTGCTGGAGGTGCTCGACGAGGGCCCCGGCATCCCCCGGTCGGAGTGGCACCGGGTCTTCGAGCGCTTCAACCGCGGCGCCGTGAACCGGCCGCACGGGCCCGGCAGCGACGGCGGCACGGGCCTCGGCCTGGCGATCGCCCGCTGGGCGGTGGATCTGCACGGTGGCCGGATCGGTGTGGCCGAATCCCCGCGCGGCTGCCGGATCCAGGTCACCCTTCCGGGAGAGCCATCTCTGCCAAGTTGACGTAAAGTTCGAAGCGGAGCAACAAGATCCACGTCCGTCCGCGCAGCCGGACACGTGTGATCAGGCAGAGGCCCGCGCACTCCCCGCGCCGGGTCCGGGTCGTCGCACCCGCCCACAACCGGAACCACGCTTGTTTCCCGCCATTTCAACCCCTGAAACGCACTTTCCGATGTGACTTACGCGACGATGAACCGGCCCGACCTGACCTTCGCGGTCTTGGAGGCGTAGCCTTTATTCCCGCTGTCCAATCACCTTGTGAAGCGGAAGAGGGCGGTTGCCGCCGTGTCGCCACAGTCCCCCAGTAACCCGAGCGTCTCGACCGACGACCAAGCCGGGAAGAACCCCGCTGCTGCGTTCGGTCCCAACGAGTGGCTCGTCGACGAGATCTATCAGCAGTACCTCCAGGACCCGAATTCGGTAGACCGCGCCTGGTGGGACTTCTTCGCCGACTACAAGCCGGGGGCCGCCGCGGCTGCCTCCTCGGCTCCGTCGGGTACCGCGGCTGCGGGGGCCGCGGAGACCACCACGGCGCCCCAGGCGGCGCAGGCCGCGCCCGCGGCCCCCGCCGCACCGCAGGCCCCGGCCGCCGCCGCACCGCAGCCGGCCGCCGCGCCGGCCCCGGCGAAGCCCGCTCCGGCGGCCGCCGCACCGGCTCCGGCCAAGCCCGCCGCACCCGCCGCCGCGAAGCCCGCCGCGGCCCCTGCCCAGCCCAAGAAGGACGAGCCCGTGTCCGAGGCCCCCGCCGGCCCCGAACTGGTGACGCTGCGCGGCCCCGCCGCCGCCGTCGCGAAGAACATGAACGCCTCCCTGGAGATCCCCACGGCCACGTCCGTGCGCGCGGTCCCGGTGAAGCTGCTCTTCGACAACCGGATCGTCATCAACAACCACCTCAAGCGCGCCCGCGGCGGGAAGATCTCCTTCACCCACCTCATCGGCTACGCGATGGTCCAGGCCATCAAGGCGATGCCGTCGATGAACTGGCACTACGCGGAGAAGGACGGCAAGCCCACCCTCGTCAAGCCGGACCACGTCAACCTCGGCCTCGCCATCGACCTGGTCAAGCCCAACGGCGACCGCCAGCTCGTCGTCGCGGCGATCAAGAAGGCCGAGACGCTGAACTTCTTCGAGTTCTGGCAGGCCTACGAGGACATCGTCCGCCGTGCCCGCGACGGCAAGCTGACGATGGACGACTTCACCGGCGTCACCGTCTCCCTCACCAACCCCGGCGGCCTCGGCACGGTCCACTCGGTGCCGCGCCTGATGCCCGGCCAGTCGGTGATCATGGGCGTCGGTTCCATGGACTACCCGGCGGAGTTCCAGGGCACCTCCCAGGACACCCTGAACAAGCTCGGCATCTCCAAGGTCATGACGCTCACGTCGACCTACGACCACCGGGTGATCCAGGGCGCCGCCTCCGGCGAGTTCCTGCGCATCGTCGCGGGCCTCCTCCTCGGCGAGAACCGCTTCTACGACGAGATCTTCGAGGCCCTGCGCATCCCCTACGAGCCGGTCCGCTGGCTCAAGGACATCGACGCCTCGCACGACGACGACGTCACCAAGGCCGCCCGCGTCTTCGAGCTGATCCACTCCTACCGGGTCCGCGGCCACGTCATGGCCGACACCGACCCGCTGGAGTACCGCCAGCGCAAGCACCCCGACCTGGACATCGTCGAGCACGGCCTCACCCTGTGGGACCTGGAGCGCGAGTTCGCCGTCGGCGGCTTCGCCGGCAAGTCGATGATGAAGCTGCGCGACATCCTCGGCGTGCTGCGCGACTCGTACTGCCGCACCACCGGCATCGAGTACATGCACATCCAGGACCCCAAGCAGCGCAAGTGGATCCAGGACCGCGTGGAGCGCCCGCACACCAAGCCGGAGCGCGAGGAGCAGCTGCGCATCCTGCGCCGCCTGAACGCGGCGGAGGCCTTCGAGACCTTCCTGCAGACGAAGTACGTCGGCCAGAAGCGCTTCTCCCTCGAGGGCGGCGAGTCCGTCATCCCGCTGCTCGACGCGGTGATCGACTCCGCTGCCGAGTCCCGCCTGGACGAGGTCGTCATCGGCATGGCCCACCGCGGCCGCCTGAACGTGCTGGCGAACATCGTCGGCAAGTCGTACGCGCAGATCTTCCGCGAGTTCGAGGGCAACCTCGACCCGAAGTCGATGCACGGCTCCGGCGACGTGAAGTACCACCTGGGCGCCGAGGGCACCTTCACGGGTCTGGACGGCGAGCAGATCAAGGTCTCGCTGGCCGCGAACCCGTCCCACCTGGAGACGGTCGACCCGGTCATCGAGGGCATCACCCGGGCCAAGCAGGACATCATCAACAAGGGCGGTACGGACTTCACGGTCCTGCCGGTGGCGATCCACGGCGACGCGGCCTTCGCGGGCCAGGGCGTGGTGGCCGAGACCCTGAACATGTCGCAGCTGCGCGGCTACCGCACCGGCGGCACGGTCCACATCGTCATCAACAACCAGGTCGGCTTCACCGCGGCCCCCGAGTCCTCGCGCTCCTCGATGTACGCGACGGACGTGGCCCGCATGATCGAGGCCCCGATCTTCCACGTGAACGGCGACGACCCGGAGGCGGTCGTGCGCGTGGCGCGTCTGGCCTTCGAGTTCCGCCAGGCGTTCAACAAGGACGTGGTGATCGACCTCATCTGCTACCGCCGCCGCGGTCACAACGAGTCGGACAACCCGGCCTTCACCCAGCCGCTGATGTACGACCTGATCGACAAGAAGCGCTCGGTGCGCAAGCTCTACACCGAGTCCCTGATCGGTCGCGGCGACATCACCCTGGAGGAGGCCGAGCAGGCGCTGCAGGACTACCAGGGCCAGCTGGAGAAGGTCTTCACGGAGGTCCGCGAGGCCACCACGGCCCAGCCGACCGCCGGCCCGGTGCCGGACCCGCAGGCGGAGTTCCCGGTCGCCGTGAACACCGCGATCTCCACGGAGGTCGTGAAGCGGATCGCCGAGTCCCAGGTCAACATCCCCGACTCCTTCCACGTGCACCCGCGTCTGCTGCCGCAGCTGCAGCGCCGGGCGGCGATGGTCGAGGACGGCACGATCGACTGGGGCATGGGCGAGACCCTCGCGGTCGGCTCCCTCCTCCTGGAGGGCACCCCGGTCCGCCTGTCCGGCCAGGACTCCCAGCGCGGCACCTTCGGCCAGCGCCACGCGGTCCTCATCGACCGCCGGACGGGCGAGGAGTACACCCCGCTCCAGTACCTGGCCGAGGACCAGGCGCGCTACAACGTCTACAACTCCCTCCTGTCCGAGTACGCGGTCATGGGCTTCGAGTACGGCTACTCACTGGCCCGCCCCGACGCGCTCGTGATGTGGGAGGCGCAGTTCGGCGACTTCGTCAACGGCGCGCAGACGGTGGTCGACGAGTACATCTCGGCGGCCGAGCAGAAGTGGGGCCAGACGAGCGGTGTCGTCCTGCTGCTCCCCCACGGCTACGAGGGTCAGGGACCGGACCACTCCTCGGCCCGCGTCGAGCGGTTCCTCCAGCTCTGCGCCCAGAACAACATGACGGTCGCCATGCCGACCCTCCCGTCGAACTACTTCCACCTCCTGCGCTGGCAGGTGCACAACCCGCACCACAAGCCGCTGGTGGTCTTCACCCCGAAGTCGATGCTGCGTCTCAAGGCCGCCGCATCGAAGACGGAGGAGTTCACGTCGGGTCAGTTCCGCCCGGTCATCGGCGATTCGACGGTGGACCCCGCTGCCGTCCGCAAGGTCGTCTTCGTGGCCGGCAAGCTGTACTACGACCTCGACGCCGAGCGGCAGAAGCGCGGCATCACGGACACCGCGATCATCCGCCTCGAGCGCCTGTACCCGCTGCCGGGTGCGGAGCTCCAGGAAGAGATCAAGAAGTACCCGAACGCCGAGAAGTACCTGTGGGCCCAGGAGGAGCCGGCGAACCAGGGCGCCTGGCCGTTCATCGCCCTGAACCTGATCGACCACCTGGACCTGGCGGTCGGCGCGGACATCCCGGCCGGCGAGCGCCTGCGCCGCATCTCCCGCCCGCACTCGTCGTCCCCGGCGGTGGGCTCGGCGAAGCGGCACCAGGCGGAGCAGGAGCAGCTGGTGCGTGAGGTGTTCGAGGCGTAGGCCTCACCGGAGCACCACGAGGGGCCCGGCCCGAGTCCGCGTGACTCGGGCCGGGCCTTTTCCGTGTCCCGGACGGCTCACGGGCTGCGCGGTCCGCGCCGCCTGAGGGCCGGCTGCCGCGCCGCCGGCTGCTGGGCCGCCGCCTCCAACTCGGCGCAGGCCCTCACCACGGCGGCCCGGTGCTCGCTCGCGGAGCCGCCCACGGCGATACGTGTCCGCTCGGTGTGCTCCTGCTCCCTGCTTACGGCCGTGCGGTGGGCGATCCAGGCGCGGACCAGCGTGGTCAGCGCACTCACCAGGACGACGGCGATGGTGAGAACGGGGTCGGTGGCGGTCGTCGGCACAGAGGTCTCCCTCGGACGGGCGGCTGGCGGGTGGCTGCCTCAACTCTGGGACCGGGCAAGGGTTTCCCTCTACGCTGGGGAAACTGCGGGAAATTCGGAAATCGGCGAGGGGGCCATGACCGGGGGACGACCACCGAAAGGGGACCGGCAACGGCACCCGGAGCTTGAGGAGTTGGCGGAGTGGTTCGCCCAGGCGTTCAGGAAGGCGGGGTACCGGAGCCCCGGCGCCGTCGTCCAGGACGAAGTCGCCCCCAAGCGCGTGGTGTACGGCATCCACAACGCCGCTGAACTGCCAAGGCTCCAGCAGGTCAAGGCCTACGCCGTGGCCCTCGGCCGTGAGCCGGCCGAGGTCTTGCCGCTGTGGGTCCACGCCAGGGAGGCCATGGACCGCACCGCGGAGGCCGCCCGGGAGGCCAAGGAACCGCAGCTGACCTCATGGGCGGAACTCCCGCAGCCCAGCCTCTCCCTGAAGACCCTGCTGGAGGCGCAGGCGCGTGCGGTCGAGCGTTTGCCGTACGACACGCTGGACGTGGAGGAACCGCCGTTGTCGGCTGTCTACGTCCGCCAGCGGGTCCGTGCATCTCGCGACGCCGTTCCGGAGACCACGGAACGGCGCAGGGGTGAACCGCGCAGCGAACCCGACCGGAACGCCGATAGCGAACCCGACCGGAACGCCGATAGCGAACCCGACCGGAACGCCGAGCCACCGCGCGTGGAGGCCAGGATGCCGGTTCACGACGCGCTCGCCCGTCACGAACACCTGCTGATCACCGGGGAACCCGGAGCCGGCAAGTCTACGCTGACCAGCCATCTCGCCTGGACCCTGGCCCGCATCTGGACGCGCCAGGAGACCAGCCTGTCCGCGCCACTGAAGGAGCCCGTCCTGCCGGTGCGGATCGCCGCCCACACGCTGGTCGGGGAGTCGGCCTCATGGAGCGCGACACTGGACCGTGCCGTGCGCCGCAGCATGGGGTCCTCCCTCGTGGCGGACCCCGCCCCCTGGCTTTTCCGGGGCCGCGTGCACGGCGCCCGTTGGCTCGTCCTCCTGGACGGTTTGGACGAGATCACCGACCACGACGCGCGCAGGGCAGTCATCAGGACGATCGCACAGTTCGCTCGCACCGACAGCGACTATCGCTTCGTCATCACCAGCCGTTCCCTTCCCGATGCCGAACTGTCGCCGCTCCGCACGGTGGCGTTCGGCGACTACATGCTGGAACCGTTCGGCCCCGAGGAACTGCGCGAGTTCGCCGCCAGCTGGTTCGCCGCGCAGTTCGGCGACGAGCAGGCATCCTCTGCCGCCGATCGCTTCCTCAAGGAGACCGAGGACAGCCGTCTACGGGAACTCGTGAGCAATCCGCTGTTGGCCACCATCGCGGCGGTGAACGCGACCATCAGTCCCAGTCGCCCGCTGCCCACGAACCGGGTGAGTCTCTACCAGGCGTTCTTCGCACGTCTGCTCGTTCAGGGAGCCCGGCACTCCTCGACCGGGCGGAGTGCTCTACGCCACCGTCTCCGCGACGAGCCGGATCGCCTGGAACTGCACCTTTGGCTGGACAGCAACAAACGTGCCATGCTCCGGATGCTGGGCCGTCACCGGCTGGAGAAGAAAGGCCCGCTGCTCGACGCGGCCGCTGACTGGGTACGGGGACAGATACCGGCACTGGTGGACAGGCTGCCCGACTGGCAGGACGACCTCTCCGGTTTCCTGCGCGGCACCGGACTGCTCGTCGGCGCGGAGAACGGCTTTCGTTTCCTGCACCACTCCTTCGCCGAATACTTCGCCGCCGAGTCCTACGCCGCCGAGGCACGTGCAGACTTCCCGGAACTGGAGTCGTGGTTCTGGCGGGCCGTTCAGGACGACGACCAGACGCTGGCCGTTTTCGTGCTGTGTCTGTGGGCGGACAGGCCCGATTGTGACCCGGACCTGGTCGCGGAACGCCTTCTCTCGGGCACCGCGGGAGGCAACGAGCGACCACTGCTGGCTGGTCTGCTTCTCGCCGAGGGAGTCAGGTTCGGCGCCGCTGCTTCCCAGCAGCTGGTCGAGCGGCTGGTCGGCATCGCCTGCAGTGGCTGGGACCGCGACGATCAGGCTGAGGCCTTCAAGGTCCTCGGCGGCCTGGGTCACGTGCCCACCGTCGCCGACCGGCTGGAAGACATGGCGCGATCCGTGGACATGCCGGTCGAGGAGCGGCTGCTCGCGCTCCGGGCGTTCAGCCGGTTCGGACCGGCCGATGTCGCCGAAGAGCTGCTGATCGGCGTGCTGGGAGGTGTGTACGACTCACTGGACAAGGCTGCTGAGATCGCCTGCGTCCTCGGCCCCAGTGCGAAGGAGGCGGTGCGCCGACGCGCTCTCGCTGTCATGTCGTCCCCGGCCGTGTACCCGTCGATGACCGGCTTCGTTCTGGAGGCGTTGGCCCAGATGGATATGTCGGAGGACGTGGAGCAGTTGGCGGGCACCGTGCTGGCCGACCACTCCGTCCGGTCCACGACGGTGGGCAAGGCCACGGAAGCATGGATGACGGTGACTCCAGAAGCGACGCGCAGCCAGGTCGCCGAGCAGGTCGTGGAGTTGGTCCTTCGGCGACCCGCGTGCGATTCCCTGAGTTGTATGAGCGCCGGCAAAGTGCTGGAGAAATTCGATGAGCAGCAGGCAGCCGCCGAACTCGCCCGGCATCTCCTGGCGTCCGATCAGCTGTGGACGGATCCGCTGGACTGGGCCACGGCGACCCTCATCGCCGTATGCGGTGATGAGAGCCGCCCGGTGCTGGTCAGCGCCCTGGAACGCAGCTCCCCGGATCTCGGCCACTACCCCTGGATCCCCGCCCGCCTCCGTGCGGCTCTGACCGGACTGGGCGGACGGGCGGAGGCTGCGGCATGGGCCCGGGACATGCTCGACCGCTCTGGTGAGTTCATCGGGTACGCCGACGAGTCGGTGGCCACCTGGCTGCGAGCCGAGGGCCTGTCGGCCGTCGAGCACATCATGGAGCACACCTCACGCGGTCGACGCGTGCTGCCCCACGATCGTCCCGAGATGGCCCGGGTCCTCCTCGACGCAGGAGCACCC
Source organism: Streptomyces sp. NPDC001796 (assembly GCF_042892355.1). Lineage (NCBI taxonomy): Bacteria > Bacillati > Actinomycetota > Actinomycetes > Kitasatosporales > Streptomycetaceae > Streptomyces > Streptomyces sp. NPDC001796. The sequence goes on from NZ_JBIAUC010000004.1 coordinate 175,565, forward strand.
GCCGAGGCCTGTGAGGTCGCTGAACTCGCCCTGCGCACGCCCAACGCGCTGGAGGACGGGTACGAGACGGCCGCTCAGATCTTGATCAAGGTCCGCGGCATATCCGCCGCCGAGCTGTTCCCGGACATCTGGAAGTCCACTCCCATGCTGGCCGTGAACAGCAACTGGCTGCAGGGGGTGATCAAGGCTCTCCCCGCCTGCACGGAACAGGCGGACCGACTGCTGCCTGTGATCAGTGAGCTGAGCCGCTGCCTCATCGCCCTGCCGTCGGCGGACGGGAAGGCCGTGATGTCGGGGCTTCGGGCCCTGCTCAGCGTGGAAGGCGCAGCAGCCGTGCCGCTGGCGGTGCGCGTGGCGGTGGAAAGATGCTGGCTGAGCTGGGACCAGATCCGGGAAGTCGCCGGACACTGTGCCGCGCTCGGTCGACGCGACGCTGCGATGACAGTGTGGCGCCACGTCCTTTCCCAGTCGGATTCGAACGGCAACCTGGAAGTCGCCCTCTTCGCCGATATGCAGGCGGCAGGGGCCACGGCGGAGGCCATCACCTGGATCACGGACATCCTCTCCGAGGAAGCGCCCCACCCCTCCCGCTCGTTGCGCCTCCGGCAGCTCCTCGCCTGGCTCGAGGAAGGGGAGCGGAGCTATCCCGCGGCGCTCCCGGCCGGTCCGTAGGCTGGTTCCGGCACCATCGCAGCTTACGAACGCAGGAGAGCATCCCCATGTACTTCACCGACCGCGGCATCGAGGAACTGGAACAGCGGCGCGGCCAGGAGGAGATCACCTTCGAGTGGCTCGCCGAGCAGCTCCGTACGTTCGTCGACCTCAACCCGGACTTCGAGGTACCGGTGGAGCGGCTGGCGACCTGGCTGGCACGGCTGGACGACGAGGACGACGAGTAGGCAGCCGACAGGGCGGGGCGCCCCGTTCACGGGCGCTGTCCCACCCGTTGGTGGGTGATCACTGGATCGGGTGTCTTGACTTCCCGCGGCCGCGATATATCGTGAATAGCGAAGACGCGATATGCCGCGTTCATCGACGTGTGTCGAGCGTGTCGAGCGTGTCGAGGCGCCCGCCCGTCGCTCGCCCCGCCCGCACCGGCCGAGGAGGTCAGCACCATGTCCGAGTGGTCCGTCGCCGAGCCGAGGAAGCTCACCTTCGATGACCCGGTGACGGCACTCCATGTGCGCATCGTCAACGGAACGGTGAACGTGGTGGGCACCGACGAGGGTTCCGCCCGGCTGGAGGTCTCGCAGGTCGAGGGCCCCGCCCTGACGGTGACGCAGAAGGACGGCACCCTCACCGTGGCCTACGACGACCTGCCCTGGAAGGGCTTCCTCAAGTGGCTCGATCCCAAGGGCTGGCGTCGCAGCGCGGTGGTCTCCCTCGCCGTCCCGGCGTCCACCCGCGTGGAGGTGGGCGTGGTCGGGGCCGACGCCCTGGTCTCCGGGATCGACGGCGGCGCCGACGTCAAGAGCGTCACGGGGGCGACGACCCTGGCCGGGCTCTCCGGCCCGGTCCACGCCACCACGGTGTCGGGAAGCGTGGAGGCCCAGGGCGTCACCGGCGAGTTGCGGCTCAACTCCGTGTCCGGCGACCTGACCGTCATCGAGGGCGGGTGCCCGTCCGTGAAGGCCGACTCCGTCAGCGGCTCGATCATCCTGGACCTCGATCCCACGGGCGGTCCCACCGACGCCCACTTGACGAACGTCTCGGGCGAGATCGCCATCCGTCTCCCTCACCCGGCGGACGCGCAGGTGGAGGCGAACACCGCGAGCGGCACCGTGTCCAACGCCTTCGACGACCTGCGCGTCACCGGGCAGTGGGGCGCGAAGAAGATCACGGGCCGCCTGGGCGGGGGCAACGGCCGGCTGAAGGCGACCACGGTCTCCGGCTCCATCGCCCTGCTGCGCCGCCCACCCGCCGAGGACGAGCCATGGGACACGCCGCCCGCCGAGGCGTCCCCCGGCACCAGCGGCGACGACACCGCCGTCCCGGCAGACCGTTCCGCCCACGGCACGACCGGCGGCCCCACCGAGCGGAAGGGGCTCTGACATGCCTCCCGTCTTCGCGCACGGACGCCTGCGGCTTTACCTGCTGAAGCTCCTCGACGAGGCACCACGCCACGGATACGAGGTGATCCGGCTGCTGGAGGAGCGCTTCCAGGGGCTGTACGCACCGTCCGCCGGCACCGTCTACCCCCGGCTGGCCAAGCTGGAGGCCGAGGGCCTGGTCACGCACACCACTGAGGGCGGCCGCAAGGTGTACGCCATCACGGACGCGGGCCGTGCCGAACTGGCCGACCGCAGCGGTGAACTGGCCGACCTGGAGCTGGAGATCCGCGAGTCGGTCGCCGAGCTGGCCGCCGAGATCCAGGCGGATGTGCGGGGGGCGGCGGGCGACCTTCGCCGCGAGATGCGGGCCGCGGTCTCCGAGGCGCGCCGGGGCACCAAGGAGCACGAGGGTGCCTACGGGGGGTACGGCGACCAGGCGGAGAAGGAGGCGTGGCGCGCCGCCCGGGAGGAGATGCGCCGCGTCAAGCAGGAGTGGAAGGAGCAGGCCCGGCGCGCCAAGGACGAGAGCCGGCGGGCCCGTGAGGAGGCCCAGCGGGCACGCCGTCAGGCCAAGGAGGCACAGGAGAGGGCGCGCGCCCAGGCGCAGGAGGAGCTGCAGCGCATGGCGCGACGGGTGCAGGAGCAGGTCCAGGACCACTTCGCGCGGGGCGACTGGCCGAAGGGCGTCCGGGAAGGCCTGACCGAACTGGCAAAGGAGTTCGGCGAGTTCGGCAAGGACTTCGGCAAGGACTTCGGCAAGGACTTCGGCAAGGACTTCGGCAAGGACTTCGGCTTCGGGCGTCCGGGGGCCGCGGATGCGCGCAAGACGCCGGAGCAGCCCGAGTACGCGACGACGCCCGAGGATTTCCCGGGGGCCTACGAGCCGTCCTGGGCGCATGAGGACTTCCCGGGCGACCCGGCCCGCGCCCTGGACCGGCTTCTTGACCGCTTCCGTGACGACATCCGCGACGCGGCCCGGGATCACGGGGTGACCGAGGAGCAGTTGCGCGACACCCGCCGGCATCTGTCGACGGCAGCGGCGCACATCGGGGCGACGCTGCGGTCACGGAAGGGGTAGGGCTCCTCACCTCACCGCCGGCCGAGCGTCACCCGGCGGCAGGCTCACCCCGCCGCCGCCCGGCCGCTGCCTCCCCACAGCAGGTCCTCCACGGCCGCATAGGTCACTCCGTGGTCGGCGAGGACCTCGGAGGGGACGCCGGGGCGGGCGGTCAGGGCGAGGAGCAGGTGCTCGTCGCCGATATGCCGGTCGCCGTGCGCCAGGGCGGCGCGCAGGGACCGGGTGAGTACGTCCTTGGCGCCGCCGGTGAAGGGGCGGCGCCCGGACCGCCGTACGGCACCTGCGTGGGTCGCGGCCAGCGCGCCCTGTCCGTGGGCCTCCTCGACGCGGGAGACGATCTCGGTGAGGTCGATGCCGAGCCCGGCGAGAGCCTCCGCGTCGGCGCGGGTGAGCCCGCCGCGACGGCGGGCCTCGGCGAGGTCCCGTTCGACCGCGTCGCGCCGCTCGGTCAGCCCCAGCGCCGCCAGGGCGGACGCGGCACGGCCACCCTCCCCCTCGAGGAGCGCGAGCAACAGGTGGGCTTCGTCGACGCGTTGCTCACCGGCACGTTCGCAGTGCGCGACGGCGCCGGTGACCACGGCGCGGGCGTCCTGGGTGAACCGCTCGAACATCACTGCCTCCCGTACTTCTTGTGCACGGCCTGCCTGCTGACTCCGAGTTCCGCGGCGATCTCCTGCCACGACCAGCCCTGATTGCGCGCGCTGCGCACCTGCACCGCCTCCAGCTGCTCCAGCAGCCTGCGCAGCGCGGCGACGGCTCGCAGCCCGACTCGCGGATCGCGGTCGCCTGCGCGTTCGGCGAGATCCGTTGCTTCGGTCATGGTGTCAACATAGGTTGACACGGCATCGATTGTCAACCCTGGTTGACACACCGGTCGCAGAAACGCCCATGGCGGGCTCGGGACGATTCCCGAGCCCGCCATGGGCACGTAGAGGAAAATGCCGTCAGTGGGCGGTCGGTTGGCCGTCAGTTGGCCGTAAGCACGATCTTCCCGAACTGGTCTCCGGCTTCGAGGCGTTCGAAGCCCTCGCGGGCGCGGTCGAGGGGAAGGACCTCGTCGATGACGGGGCGTACGCCGGTGGCGGCGCAGAAGGAGAGCAGGTCCTCAAGTTCGTCCTTGGAGCCCATGGTGGAGCCGACGACCTTCAGTTCGAGGAAGAAGATGCGGGTGAGTTCGGCGTGGGAGGGCCGGTCACCGCTGGTGGCGCCCGAGATGACCAGGGTGCCTCCGGGACGCAGGGACTTGACCGAGTGGGACCAGGTGGCGGCACCGACGGTCTCGATGACGGCGTCCACGCGCTGCGGCAGCCGGGCGCCGGACTCCAGGGCCTCCACGGCGCCCAGTTCCACGGCCCGCTTGCGCTTGGCCTCGTCCCGGCTGGTGGCGAAGACCCTGAGGCCGGCCGCCTTGCCGAGCACGATCGCGGCGGTCGCGACACCGCCGCCTGCGCCCTGGACGAGGACGGAGTCACCGGGGCGGACGCCGGCGTTGGTGAACAGCATCCGGTAGGCGGTCAACCAGGCGGTGGGGAGGCAGGCGGCCTCCTCGAAGGAGAGTTCCCCGGGCTTGGGAAGGAGGTTCCAGGTGGGGACGGAGACCTGTTCGGCGAACGTGCCCTGGTAGCGCTCGGTGAGGATGGAGCGCGGCTCGTCGGGGCCGACGCCGTGGCCGGTCTGTCCGATGACGGAGTGGAGGACGACCTCGTTGCCGTCCTCGTCGACGCCGGCCGCGTCGCAGCCGAGGATCATGGGGAGCTTGTCCTCGGAGAGTCCCACGCCCCTGAGGGACCAGAGGTCGTGGTGGTTGAGGGAGGCGGCCTTGACGGTCACGGTAGTCCAGCCGGGCCTCCGCTCGGGGGCCGGGCGCTCTCCCAGCTCAAGGCCGGAGAGGGGGTTGTCGCGGTCGATACGGGCGGCGTAGGCAGCGAACATGACCTTGAGATTAGGCTCCGCCAGGGAGTCACGGAACCATGGCCGACTGTGACACGCATCCCGCTGGGGGCGCGTACGCAGCGGCGGGCAGTCGTGCCTCCCCCGCGACGGCCTGGGGCCCCAGGACGGCACGGGTGGGCGCGGAAGAACCCCCTCTGGGAGAGGCGCCCTGCCGGCGCCGGAAAGCGCAGCCGACGCCCGGCCCGCACCGACGCCGGGTGCCGTGCGGACACCGGGCCTGAAGCCGCGCTCCACACACGCGGGTGGGCGGGAGGAAAGCCCCCCGCCCACCCGGCACACCGTTACCGGCGAGCCACGCCCTCCGCCCGGGCCGCCGCGGCCACCGCCGCCGTCACCGCGGGGGCGACCCGCTCGTCGAACGGGGAGGGGATCACATAGTCGGCGGCGAGATCGTCCCCGACGACCCCTGCCAGCGCCTCCGCCGCCGCGATCTTCATCCCCTCCGTGATGCGGGACGCCCGCACCTGGAGGGCTCCGGCGAAGATGCCGGGGAACGCGAGCACGTTGTTGATCTGGTTCGGGAAGTCGGAGCGGCCGGTCGCCACCACGGACGCGTACTTGTGGGCGACGTCCGGATGCACCTCCGGGTTCGGGTTGGCCATCGCGAAGACGAAGGCACCCTCCGCCATCGACGCCACCGCCTCCTCCGACACGGTGCCGCCGGAGACTCCGATGAAGACGTCGGCGCCCTCAAGGGCGTGCTCGAGAGACCCCGAAAGCCCCGCCTTGTTGGTGAAATCGGCGAGCTCTCGCTTGACCGGCGTCAGGTCGTCCCGCTCCCGCGAGACGACCCCCTTGCGGTCGGCGACCGCGACATCGCCGATCCCCGTCTCGACCAGCATCTTCGCGATGGCGAAGCCCGCCGCGCCGGCGCCGGAGATGACGGCCCGCAGGTCGCCGAGCCCCTTCCCGGTCAGCCGCGCCGCGTTCCGCAGGGCGGCCAGCGTCACCACGGCCGTGCCGTGCTGGTCGTCGTGGAAGACCGGGATGTCCAGCCGCTCCTGGAGCCGGCGCTCGATCTCGAAGCACCGCGGCGCCGAGATGTCCTCCAGGTTGACACCTCCGAAGGAGGGTGCGAGCCGGGCCACGGTGTCGACGATCTCGTCCACGTCCGTGCAGTCCAGCGCGATCGGCACCGCGTCCACGCCGCCGAACTGCTTGAACAGGATCGCCTTGCCCTCCATCACCGGGAGGGAGGCCTCGGGGCCGATGTCGCCGAGCCCCAGTACTGCCGTGCCGTCGGTCACCACGGCGACGACCGAGGACTTCCATGTGTAGTCGTGGACCAGCTCCGGCTGTTCCGCGATGGCCGTGCACACCCGGGCCACGCCGGGCGTGTAGGCGAGGGACAGGTCGTCCTTGTCACGGACCGGCACGGTGGCCTGCACGGCCATCTTGCCGCCGCGGTGCAGCGCGAACGCCGGATCGAAGGAATCGTGGGGCTCCGCCCCGCCGTCCTGGTCCGCGTTGCTGTCGCTGCGCGAGTTGACGATCTCCGCTGCCACTGTCTTGTACCCCTTAGATCTGCATGGGTTGAGGGTGACCACTCCTGGTTGAGGGGTGGGCGGGCACCGCGTACGGCCCATGTGACTGGTGCGTGAGGGCACATACGCGACGGGCGCGCCGCACACGCGCCCTGAGCCCCGGATGAGGGGTGTAACGCACCTTCTTACCGGACGGATGGTGTCCGGGACGAGTCCATAACGCGAAGGTCACACGCCGGTGAGATGACTCATGGCCGAAAATGTGGACAAGTCCGCTGCACGCCCTCACACGATCACGCGCGCGGGCGTGAGACCGACCGCATGGTGAGATGCACCGCAGATCTTCCGGCCGGAAGGAAGGATTCCCGCACAAGGTGCGGCCGAAATCGGCCGCCCGAGGCGGTTCGGGGGTCACCCGTTATCCGATTTTGACATAGCGGGTCACCTGAATGCCGCGGTGCGACTGGCAAGATGCCTCAATCACACGAGGTCGCGACACCCGAAGGTGTGTGTACTCGTCGACCCGTCGGCACAACCCATTCCGCCGGAGGAACCACCATGACCGCACGCTCCACCCGTCGTACGACCGCCACGCGCTCCCGAATAGCCGGGGTCGGCGCCATCGCGGTCGCGGGCACCCTGGTGCTTGCCGGTTGCGGCGACCACACGGACAAGGGCAGCACCAACAACAGCGGCGGCGGTTCGTCCACGTCCTCGGCGCCGCTCGCCGGCAAGCTCCCCAAGGACATCCGTGACGCGGGCGTCATCAAGGTGGGCTCCGACATCTCGTACGCTCCGGTCGAGTACATGCAGGGCGGCAAGGCCGTCGGCATCGACCCGGACATCGCGGAGGCGCTCGGCAAGCAGCTCGGCGTGCGGTTCGACTTCCAGAACGGCAAGTTCAACCAGCTCATCCTGGGGCTGCAGGCCAAGCGGTTCAACGTGATCATGTCCGCGATGAACGACACCAAGGACCGCCAGAACGGCATCGACTCCGACACCGGCAAGAAGATCGGCAACGGTGTCGACTTCGTCGACTACTTCACCGCCGGTACCTCGATCCTCGTCCAGAAGGGCAACCCGAAGGGCGTCAAGTCGCTGGACGACCTGTGCGGCAAGGTGGTGGCCCTGCAGCAGGGCACCACGTCCGAGGGCGTCGCCAAGGCGCAGAGCACGAAGTGCACGAAGGACGGCAAGAAGGCCATCACGCTGCAGACCTTCGACACCGACCCCGAGGCTCTGCTCCGCCTCAAGCAGGGCGCGTCGGTCGCGGACCTCAACGACTTCCCGGTCGCGGCCTACAACGCCAAGACCTCGGGCGACGGCAAGGACTTCGAGGTCGTCGGCGAGCAGATCGAGGCAGGTCCGTACGGCATCGCGGTCAGCAAGGAGAGCACCCAGCTGCGCGACGCCCTGCAGGCGGCCATGACCGCGATCATCAAGAACGGCGAGTACCAGAAGATCCTGCAGAAGTGGAACGTCACGGACGGCGCGGTGACCGAGGCGAAGATCAACGGCGGCTCCTGAACCTCACGCAACACTGAAGGGCAGTCACCGTGACTGACACTGTCGACAAGATTCCGGCGCCGACGGTGCCGCCGGAGCAGATCAAGGCCATACCGGTGCGCCACTACGGCCGCTGGGTGGCCGGCGTCCTGGTCGTCGCCGTGGTGGTGCTGATCGGGATCGCGTTCTCCAACGCGAAGATCAATTACAGCGTGATCCCGGACTATCTCACGGACGGGACGATCCTTTCCGGAGCCTGGCACACGCTGTACATCTCCGTGCTCGCCATGGTGCTCGGCCTCGCCCTGGGCGTCGTCCTCGCGGTCATGCGGATGTCGTCGAACCCGGTCACCAGCACCGTGGCCTGGTTCTACGTGTGGTTCTTCCGCGGCACTCCGGTGCTGGTGCAGCTGCTGCTCTGGTACAACATCTCGCTGGTGTTCCCCATCCTCAACCTGGGGTTCTACAAGAACGAGATGAACGAGGTCATGACCCCGTTCCTGACGGCCCTGCTCGGACTCGGCCTGAACGAGGCCGCGTACATGTCGGAGATCGTGCGGGCCGGTATCCAGTCGGTGGACGAGGGGCAGACGGAGGCGTCGCACGCGCTGGGCATGACCCAGGGTCAGACCCTGCGGCGCGTGATCCTCCCGCAGGCGATGCGGGTGATCGTCCCGCCGACGGGCAACGAGTTCATCAACATGCTGAAGACCTCGTCGCTCGCCTACGCGGTCCAGTTCAACGAACTCATCAAGCGGTCCCAGGACATCTCCAGCACCTCGCTGGCGGTCGTGGAGATGTACTTCGTGGCGTCGATCTGGTACCTGATCCTGACCACGATCTTCAGCATCGTCCAGTACTACATCGAACGCCGTTACGCCCGCGGTTCGACGCGCAACCTGCCGCCGACCCCGCTGCAGCGACTGAAGAGGAACCTCCGTCTGTTCGGTTCGTTCCGTCGCCCGGAGGTGGCCCGATGAGCAGTCTCAGCAAGGACATCGCCAAGAGCGGCGGCGGTCCGATGGTCAAGGCGGAGGGCGTCCACAAGTCCTTCGGTCTCTCGCACATCCTCAAGGGCATCGACCTGGAGGTGAACCCGAGGGAGGTGTTCTGCCTCATCGGCCCCTCCGGCTCGGGCAAGTCCACCTTTCTGCGGTGCATCAACCACCTGGAGAAGATCAGCGCCGGGCGGCTGTACGTCGACGGGGACCTGGTCGGCTACCGGCAGAAGGGCGACAAGCTCTACGAGCTGAAGGAGAAGGAGGTCGCGGCGCAGCGACGGGACATCGGCATGGTGTTCCAGCGCTTCAACCTCTTCCCGCACATGACGGCGCTGGAGAACGTCATGGAGGCGCCGGTCCAGGTCAAGCGCGAGAGCAAGGCCGCCGCTCGGGAGCGGGCGCAGCGGCTGCTGGACCGGGTCGGCCTCGGTGACCGTACCGGCCACTACCCCGCCCAGCTCTCCGGCGGACAGCAGCAGCGCGTCGCCATCGCCCGCGCTCTGGCGATGGAGCCCAAGCTGATGCTCTTCGACGAGCCGACCTCGGCCCTCGACCCGGAGCTGGTCGGCGAGGTCCTCGACGTCATGCGGGACCTCGCGGAGGACGGCATGACGATGATCGTCGTCACGCACGAGATGGGCTTCGCCCGGGAGGTCGGCGACTCGCTCGTCTTCATGGACGACGGTGTGGTGGTCGAGTCCGGCCACCCGCGCGAGGTCCTGACGAACCCCCAGCACGAGCGGACGAAGTCCTTCCTGTCCAAGGTGCTGTGAATGGACGAGGCGGGCCTGCCATGTGTGCCATGGCAGGCCCGCCTCGACAGTCCGGGGGCCACGAAATCGGTCAAGGCAGAGAGATCAGCCCGCAGGCTGGAACTTCAGCCCTGCCAGCGGTTGTTCCACCTCGGCGCCGAGCAGCTTGCTGCGCACACTTCCCCCTTCGTCAGGCGCGCTCCCTGGTGGTCAGCCAGGCGTGCGAGGACGCACAAGCGCACACAAACATTCGAATTGACAGGGACACGCTAACGACGCCCGACAACGCGGATCAAGGGAGTCGCGCGGCACAGCAGCAGAACTTCGGCCCTACTTGAGGGCCAGCAGCAGCGTGTCCGAGGGGGAGCACCACACCGGGCGGGCCTCGGCGAAGCCCTTCTCGCGCAGTACGCGCGCGTGCCAGGCGGCGGAGGGCATGTCGCCGTCGGCGTGGGCGCCGTAGATCTCGAAGCGGCGGGCGGTGGGCGCGGCCAGGACGGGGTCCTTGGCCGCCAGCGCCCACCACTCCGCCCAGTCGAAGGCGCCGTCACGCATGGCCTGGTCCATGCGGGCGTGCCGCTGCGCGCTTTCGGCCGCGTTGATCCGGGGCGTGGTGTCGTCGATCATGTGGTCGGCGTTCATGAAGACGCCGCCGTAGCGGACGAGTTCCGCGATCCGGCCGTAGAGGGCCTCCAGGGGCTCGGCGCGCAGCCAGTGGAGGGCCGTGGCGGTGAGGACGGCGTCGTACGCGTCGTAGGGCAGGCGCGCCGGCCAGTCGGGGTCCTTGAGGTCTGCCTCGACGAACGTGACGCGGTCGTCGCCCTCGAACGTGCCGCGCGCGATGGTGAGCAGGGCCGGGTCGAGGTCGACGCCGGTGCTGGTGGCCTTCGGGAAGCGGGCGAGGAGCCGGGCGGTGATACTGCCGGTGCCGCACGCGAGGTCGAGCACACGGGGTTCGGCGCCCACGAACGCCTCGACCATGTCCAGCATGATCCGGAAGCGTTCCTCGCGGTCGGGCATGTACCACTCCTGCTGGCGGTCCCAGCTCTCCTGCCATGCCTGCCAGTCGGTGCCCGTCGTGGATCCGGTCGTTGTGTCCAACGGAAGCCCCCTCCTTCACAGAACTGCGTAATACCCTGGACGCAGGGTCATCTGTTACGCACCGCACCCACGACGATAGAGCGCCTTCGTAAGGACTACAAGTGGAACTGGCCTATTACTCGGACTACGCCGTACGTCTCGTGAACAGCGAGGAACCGGCCCGGGGCAAGGACTCGCTGACCTCGGTGGAGGCCGTCCGCGACCTCTTCGGGGGCAACCAGTCGGCGGCCCGCCGTGCGACCGACGCAGACGTGACCCGCTTCCGCTCGGTCCGGGCCCGGCTGCGCTCCGTCTTCGAGGCGGCGGACCGGGGCGACGAGACACTCGCCGTGGACCTGCTGAACTCCCTGCTCCTCGAATTCCCGGTGAGCCCGCAGATCTCCGGGCACGACCACCGGGACGACGACGACCGCCCTCTGTGGCACATGCACCTCGCTGACCACCCGTCGAACGCGACCGCGGGCTACGCGGCCATCGCCACGATGGGGCTCGCCTTCCACCTCACCGAGTACGGCGTGGACCGCCTGGGCCTGTGCGAGGCGGCCCCCTGCCGCAACGCCTACCTCGACACCTCGACGAACCGCTCCCGGCGCTACTGCTCGGACCGCTGCGCGACACGCGCGAACGTGGCCGCCTACCGGGCCCGCAAGCGCTTGGAGGCGGACCGGTCGGAGAGCACGGGCCGGGCGGCGGAGAGCGCCCAGCGCAGCCGCGCGAACGCCGAGCGCTGATCGTCGCGGAGCGGACGGTAACGGAACCACACCTTCCCGAGGACCAGTTCCCAGGGGACGGTGCCGTAGTCGGTGCTGTCCCCACCCGCGTACGGATTGTCGCCGAGCACCCACCAGCCGCCCTCGCGCAACTCCACGGCACGCTTGACGACCAGCAGGTCCTGCTGGAAGGGGTGGCGCAGCACGATGACGTCACCGGGCCGGATCCGGGCCCCGTACTGGAGGAGCAGCCGGTCCCCGTGCTGGAGCGTGGGCACCATGGACGGCCCTGTGACCTCAGCCACCCCCAGCGGCAGCAACGCCCTCGTGCGTTCGGTCTCCTGTGACAGCTCCGGCATCACCCGGCACCTCCCCGGTCCGTTCCTCCACCAGTCCCAGTCTCACCCTGGACTTTTGGCGTAAGCCCCTGGGGGCACTCGCCAAAACCGGTCCCCTACGGAGTAATGTCCCACCTGAGATGACGATCACGAGGAAGGACAGCTTCATGCTCTCCCGCCTGTTTGCCCCGAAGGTCAAGGTCAGCGCCCACTGCGACCTCCCCTGTGGTGTCTACGACCCGGCTCAGGCCCGCATCGAGGCGGAGTCGGTGAAGGCCATCCAGGAGAAGATGGCCGCCAACGACGACCCGCACTTCCAGGCGCGCGCCACCACCATCAAGGAGCAGCGTGCCGAGCTCGCCAAGCACCACGTGTCGGTGCTGTGGAGCGACTACTTCAAGGCCCCGCATTTCGAGAAGTACCCGGAGCTGCACCAGCTGGTCAACGACACCCTGAAGGCCCTCTCGGCCGCCAAGGGCTCGACGGACCCGGCGACGGGTCAGAAGGCACTGGACTACATCGCCCAGATCGACAAGATCTTCTGGGAGACCAAGAAGGCCTGACCAGGTCTTTTGCCCACGACCGACCGGCGAGCGGTGCACCCTCGCAGGTCCGCTCCACACCCGACGGGGCCCGGCCGCACAACCGGCCGGGCCCCGTCGCGTTGTCGCCGGTCCACGGGGAACGCGGCTCATTCCCCGTTCTTCCCGCGCTCGGCCCACAGACTCGAGCAGCCTTCCCGCAGGGGGCCGCCCATGAGGTCGAGGATCTCCTGCGCCATCGCGGTCAGCGGGGCGGGGTCGGCGTGTTCGGCGAGCGTGAGGTGTGCCTGCAGGAGGGCGGCGCCGAGGACCGGGTCGGCGGCCGTCAGGCGGCGCGGGAGCCACTTGCCGTTGCCCCACCATGCGGGGTGGTGGTCCGTCAGCAGGATGGACGCGCTCCTCAGCACCCGGTCCGCGAGGACCAGTTGCTCGTGGCGGTCCTGGACGTCGGCCAGGTCGTCCAGCAGATCGGTGAGCCCGTAGCGGGTGTCGTCGCGCTCCTTGCGAGTCAGTGGGTCGGGACCCGCCGCCACCAGGGCGCGGGCCTCGGCGCGGAACGCCGCCGCGTGCCCGTGGGGGTCGTGGACGGGGACCGACTCGGCGTAGAGGAACAGGACCGTGCGATGCTGACGGCGTGGATGTGGAGGACCTGGTCCGGCTGCGGCGTGCGCGCGACCGGATGGACCGTGAGTACGCCGAGCCGTTGAACATACCGGCGCTGGCGCGTACCGCGCTGATGTCGCCGGGGCACTTCCAGCGCAGCTTCCGCGAGGCGTACGGGGAGACGCCGTACGGCTACCTCATGACCCGCCGTATCGAGCGGGCCAAGGCGCTGCTGCGGCGCGGCGACCTGACCGTGACGGAGGTCTGCATCGCCGTGGGCTGCACCTCGCTGGGGTCCTTCAGCTCACGGTTCACGGAACTGGTCGGCGAGACGCCGAGCGCGTACCGGGCACGGTCGCACGAGCAGGGGGCCGCGATACCGCCGTGCGTGGCGAAGGGGCTGACACGCCCGCGCCGTGGGCGGCCGGGCGACACACGCACAGATCCCCGGGAGCAGCTCTAGCCTGGCCTCATGGACCTGAAACTCGCCCAGTGCTTCATCGCCGTCGACGACCACGACAAGGCGCTCGCCTTCTACCGGGACGTCCTCGGCCTGGAGGTGCACAACGACGTCGGCTTCGAGGGAATGCGCTGGGTGACGGTCGGCTCACCGCTCCAGCCGGACGTGGAGATCGTTCTGGAGCCCCCGGCGGCGAACCCCGACGCCTCCCCCGCCGACCGCCAGGCGATGGCGGAGCTGCTGGCCAAGGGCGTCCTGCGCGGCGTCATCTTCTCCACCGAGGACTGCGACGCCCTCTTCGCCCGGGTCCAGGCGTCCGGCGCGGAGGTGCTCCAGGAGCCCATGGACCAGCCGTACGGCGTACGGGACTGCGCCTTCCGCGACCCGGCCGGCAACCTGCTGCGCTTCCTGGAGCGCCGGAGCGCCCGATGAGCGAACCGATCCGCTGGACGTACGCCTTCGTCGACCGGCCCGCCCAGCAATTCGGTCGGTCCTGCGACTTCTGGACCGCCGTCACGGACACCAAGCCGTCCGAACCCCGAGGCGAGGACGGCGAGTTCCTGACGCTGCTGCCGCGGTCGGGCGACGCCTGCCTGAAGGCGCAGGCCGTACGCGCGGGCGGCGGCGCCCATCTCGACCTCGCGGTGGAGGACGTGCCCGCGCTCGTGGCGGCGGCGCGTCGGCTGGGCGCGGACGTCGTCGCCGACCATTCCGGCTGGGCGGTCCTCCGCTCCCCCGGCGGGGTGCTGTTCTGCGCGGTGCCCTGGCACGGCGAGTCCGTTCGGCCGCCCCTGGTCGAGGGCCCCGACGGCGCGGCCTGCCGGCTCGACCAGGTGTGCCTCGACCTCTCCCCGTCCGTGTTCGACGCCGAGGTCGCCTTCTGGACCGAGCTCACCGACTGGGAGTCCTCCCCCGGCTCGCTCCCGGAGTTCCACGTGGTCAGGGCGCCCGCCGGCCTCCCCGTCCGTATTCTGCTGCAACGCCTCGGCACCGAACGCCCCGCCTCGGTCCACCTGGACCTGGCGTGCGCGGACATCGCCGCGACCCTGGCCTGGCACGAGCGGCTCGGCGCCACGCACGTCGCCGACGGCACCCACTGGACTGTGATGAGCGACCCGGCGGGCGGCACCTACTGCCTGACGGGCCGCGACCCCTGGACAGGCGGCCTGCCCGGCTAGCGGTCTCCCGGGGTGCGTTCGCCGTGCCGTTTCGACTGCGTCTCCTCGGGTTCCCGGGCCGCGTAGGCCGGGCACCGCGGATTCCGGCAGGGGCCGGGGCGCCATACGGGAACCACGGCGCCCAGCGTCTTGTGGCGCCGTACGACGGTGGCGACGGGCTGCCCGCAGGACGGGCAGACGGGGTCCTGGCTGCCCATGCCCCCAGCCTAGGCCGGATCCGGCGGCCTGCGCCCGCTGTGGACCGCGCCGCCGGGGTCAGTGGTTCAGCGCGGCTCCCGCCACATCGGCCACATCCGCGGGCCGTCCGGGAGGTCCACGGTGCGTCCGGTGAAGGCGAAGCCGAGGCGCTCGTACAGCCGGGTGCTACGGGCGCTGCTCGCCTCCAGATAGGCGGGCAGGCCCTCGCTGTCGCAGCGGTCGAGGACGTGCTGGATGAGCGCGGTGCCCAGGCCCTGCCCCTGGTGTCCGGTGGCCACGCCGATCATCCACAGGTACTCGTGGGCGCGGTCCGCGGGGTGCGCCTCGGCCGTCAGCCGGGCGATCCGCTCCACGCGCTCGTTCTCCGGGTCGACGGCCTCCCGCAGCCGCACCCCGTCGTTCCCCTCCTCGGCCTCCGCCCCGTCCGTGCCGGCGCCCGCCGAGTGGTCACTTGCGGGTATGGACAGCCACAGCGCGCACGCCGTGCCGTCCTCGGTCATGTCGATGCGTCCCTCGGCGAGCACGACGTCGGTGAAAACGGCCATCAGCCGGTGGTGCGTCCTGCGACGGTACTCCTCGCCCGGGAAGACCCAGCTGCTGACCGGGTCGTTCTGGAACGCCTCGTCCAGCAGCCGGACGACCAGCTCCCGGTCGCTCTGGCCGGCCGCCCGAATGGCCACGCCCATCAGCCCACCCCTTCGCATCAACTCGCCGGGTTCGTACGGCGGTTGCAGCCTAACCGTCACTCGATCGGCCGGGGGATGCGGGTGGGAAGGGGCGGGCCTCCGCACATCGCAGGGAGGTGCGGAGGGCCGCCCCGGCCGGAGTCCCCGGGACCGTGCGGGGTCAGGAGCCGCGCGGGCCCGGGTCTCCGGGGTCCAGCGGTGGTGCCGGTCAGGTGCTGCGCCGGGTGACGAACTCGGCCAGCGCCAGCAGACCACCCGCCGCGTCCGGGTCGGGAACCGCACGGGACAGCTCCTGCATCGCCCGGCCCATCCGGTCGGCCGCCTGCGACTGCGCCCAGTCACGACCGCCCGCGCGCTCGACGGCGAGCACGGTTCGCTCCAACTCCCCTTCCTGGTAGGGCCTCTCGTACAGCTCCGCGAGTTCGGCCGCGGCCGGTGCACCGGAGGCGAGCGCGGCGACCACGGGCAGCGACTTCTTGCGGGCCATGAGGTCCGCACCGGCCGGCTTGCCGGTGCGGCTCGGATCGCCCCAGATGCCGATCACGTCGTCGATGAGCTGGAAGGCGAGCCCCGCCTCACGGCCGAACGCGTCCAGCGCCGCCACGTCCGCCGCGTCCGCCCCCGCGTACAGCGCGCCGAGCGCGCAGGCACAGCCGAGCAGGGCGCCC
This sequence comes from Streptomyces sp. NPDC001796, assembly GCF_042892355.1. NCBI lineage: Bacteria > Bacillati > Actinomycetota > Actinomycetes > Kitasatosporales > Streptomycetaceae > Streptomyces > Streptomyces sp. NPDC001796. The sequence continues at coordinate 191,874 of NZ_JBIAUC010000004.1, forward strand.
GTCTTCGCCTCGGCCATGGCGAGCACCTCCGCGAGGGTGACGTCGCGGGGGCCGCGCCGCTCCATGGCCGTGTCCGTGTGCTGTCCGGCGCACAGCTCGACGACGCAGGCCGCGAGCCGGGCGGCGGCCGGGCCCGACGCCGGGTGCGGATCCTCGGCGAGCAGCCGCAGGGCCAGCGCCTGCAGGGCGTCTCCGGCGAGGATCGCGTCGGCGTCACCGAACACGGTCCACGCGGTGGGGCGGTGTCTGCGGGTGGTGTCCCGGTCCATCACATCGTCGTGCAGCAGCGTGAAGTTGTGGACGAGTTCCACCGCGGCGGCGGCCCCTACGGCGGCCGGCTCCTGCCCGCCGAGTGCCCGGACGGCGGTCAGCACGAGCGCGGGTCGTATCGCCTTGCCCGCGTTGCCGGTCGCCGGGGTGCCGTCCGCGTGCTCCCAGCCGAAGTGGTAGCGCGCGATCCGGCGCATGGAGCCGGGCAGCGAGTCGACGGCTCGGCGCAGCTCGGGGTCGACCGCGGCGCGGGCACGCTCCAGGATCGCCACGGCCTCCTGTCCGTCGGACGGTGCCGGCCGGCCGGGGAGCGGGTCACGCCGCCTCGGGATACCGGCCGGGCCGCGCCGCGCGAGGGACGGGCCCCGCTTGGGCTCCGTCATGAACTCACTCATGGAACCGCCTCGTAGAGTCTGCGGACGGTGACGCCTTCCGCTGCCGCTGGGCACATACCCGGAGGATCTACCCACGGTGACGGACGGAACACCGAGTGCCGCTTCTGGGCCGCGATCGAACGCGTCTCGTAGGCGGACGAGCCGAGGAGGAGCATCACCTCCAGCGGCCGATCTCGACGTTCTCCAGGACCCCCAGCGCGTCCGGGACCAGGACGGCGGCCGAGTAGTACGCCGTCACCAGATAGCTGATGATCGCCTGCTCGTTGATGCCCATGAACCGCACCGACAGACTCGGTTCGATCTCGTCGGGGATACCGGACTGGCGGAGTCCGACGACGCCCTGGTCCTCCTCCCCGGTACGCATGGCGATGATCGAGGTCGTACGGGCCTCGGTGACCGGGATCTTGTTGCACGGGTAGATCGGCACCCCCCGCCAGGTGGGGATGCGGTTGCCTCCGATGTCGATGGTCTCCGGGACGAGTCCGCGCTTGTTGAGTTCGCGGCCGAACGCGGAGATCGCACGCGGATGAGCGAGGAACAGCTTGGTGCCGCGCCGCCTGCTGAGCAGTTCGTCCATGTCGTCGGGGCTCGGCACGCCGTCGTGCGGCTGCAGCCGCTGGTCGTACTCGCAGTTGCTGAGGAGCCCGAACTCGGGGTTGTTGATGAGTTCGTGCTCCTGACGCTCCTTGAGGGCCTCGACCGTCAGCCGGAGCTGGTGCTCGGTCTGGTTCATCGGCTGGTTGTAGAGGTCGGCCACGCGCGTGTGGATGCGCAGGACGGTCTGGGCGATGCTCAGCTCGTACTCGCGGGGCGATGCCTCGTAGTCGACGAAGGTGTGCGGGATCTCCGGCTCACCGGTGTGGCCGGCGGCGAGGTCGATCGTCTTCTCGCCGTACTTGTTGGTGCGCTGGGCCGGGATCGAGCGCTGCCGCTGGAGGTGGTCGCGCAGCGACTGGGCCCGCTCCGCGACCTGGTCGACCTCCCGGCGGGGCAGGGCGAGCACCGTGCAGGCGGTGACCGCGCGGGCCGTGTACTCCCAGATGGCGTCCGGGTCGAGCAGCGCCTGGTCGCCGAAGTAGGCGCCGTCGGCCAGGACGCCGAGCACCGCGTCGTCCCCGTAGGGGCCCGTGCCGATCTTCTCCACCTTGCCGTGCGCGAGCAGGAACACCTCGTCGGCCTGACTGCCGAACTCTGCGAGCACGTCCCCCGGTGCGAACCTGCGCTGCTGGCAGCGCTGGGCGAGTTCGCCGAGCACGTCCAGGTCGTCGTACGCGCGCAGGGCGGGCAGCTCGCCCAGCTCCGCGGGGATGACCGCGACCTGGTCACCGGTCTTCACGAAGGTCACACGGCCGTCGCCCACCGCGTAGGTCAGGCGACGGTTGACCCGGTACGTGCCACCCTGCACGTTCACCCACGGCAGCGTGCGCAGCAGCCACCGTGAGCTGATCTCCTGCATCTGGGGTGCGGACTTGGTGGTGGTGGCCAGGTTCCGCGCCGCCGCGGTGCCGAGGCTCTGCTGCGGCCTGTTCTCCTCGGCGCGGACCTCTTCGCCTACCGACATTGGTAATGCCCCTCCCGGTCATGCATCCGATCTGCGAGGACCAGCCTTCCATCACGGAACGTGGTCGCACCATTACACAAAAGAGCGGGATTGGATCACGGCCGCGCTGGGCACTTGAGCGCGCGTTCCCGAGCGCCCTCGGCCGGTGGCAGGTGTTCGACAATGGCGGGGTGACCAGCCCTGACGAGCGGGACGACCGCGTAACGCCCGACCCGGCGACCGCGCTGCGTCCGCGCCTGCCGTCGCCGCTGCGGGAGGTCGTGGACGAGCGGTTCGCGCGGTACGGCGTACGACTGCTGCTCAAACGCGACGACCTGATCCACCCGGACCTGGTCGGCAACAAGTGGCGCAAGCTCCTCCCCAATCTGCGGGCCGCGGCAGGCCGCCCCCTGCTCACTTTCGGGGGTGCGTACTCCAACCATCTGCGGGCCACGGCCGCGGCGGGCCGGCTGCTCGGGCTGGAGACGATCGGAGTGGTGCGCGGCGAGGAGCTGGCCGACCACCCGCTCAACCCCTCACTGGCCCGGTGCAGGGCCGACGGCATGCGACTGCACTTCGTCGACAGGTCGACTTATCGTCACAAGGCGGAGCCGGAGACGCTGACCGGCATCCTGCGGGCGGCGGACGCCGAGGAGGCGTACGTGGTTCCGGAGGGCGGCAGCAACCGCCTCGCCGTGCGCGGCTGCCGGGCGCTCGGTGAGGAGCTGCGCGGCCGGGCCGACGTCGTCGCGGTGGCCTGCGGCACCGGCGGCACGCTGGCGGGCCTGGCGGCCGGCCTGTCCCCCGGCCAGCGGGCCCTGGGCATCCCCGTCCTGAAGGGCGGCTTCCTGGCCGCCGAGGTGACGGCCCTGCAGACCGGCGCCTTCGGAGCCCGCAGCGGCACCTGGTCCCTCGACGACCGCTTCCACTTCGGCGGGTATGCCCGCACCACCCCCGAACTCGAAGCGTTCGCGACGGACTTCGCCTCCCGCCACGACCTGCCTGTGGAACGTCTTTATGTCGCCAAGCTGCTGTACGGACTGGTCGCGCTGACCCGGGAGGGGGCGTTCCCGAGGGGGACGACCGTGGCGGCCGTGATCACGGGTCGCCCCTTTCCCTAGGGGAGCATCCGGCGCCCGGCCAGGCGCTCATGTCGTCTCCCGGTACGCCGCCGCCTCCTCCAGGTCCAGGCGGCGCAGCAGGGTGCGGAGCATCTCGTCGTCGATGTAGCGGTGGTTGCGGAGCTTGACGAAGACCTCCCGCTCAGCACCGATCATCTCTCGCGACAGCCGCCGGTAGGTGTCGTCGACCGTTTCGCCCGTCACCGGGTTCACCGAGCCCAGCCGCTCCCAGACAGCGTTGCGGCGACGCTCCAGGACGGTGCGGAGGCGGTCGGCCAGTGGCGGCGGCAGTGCGTTGCGCTCGTCCTCCAGGAGTTCCTCGAGGCGCTGCTCGGCGGCCCGGGACGCCTGGGCCTGCGCGTTCGCCTCAGCTAGCGTCTCCGCCTGGGCGTCGCGCCCCGGCAGGCGCAGCAGCCGGATGATCGGGGGCAGGCTCAGCCCCTGGACCACCAGCGTGCCGATCACCGTCGTGAAGGTCAGGAAGAGGACCAGGTTGCGGTCGGGGAACGGGCCGCCGCCGTGCACGGTCCGCGGGATCGAGAAGGCGATCGCGAGTGACACGACCCCCCGCATCCCCGCCCAGCCGATGACGAACGGCCCCTTCCACGTCGGGTTGTCCTCGCGCTCCCGGATGTGCCCGAAGAGGGCACGCGGCAGGAAGGTCGCCGGGTACACCCAGACGAACCGGGACACGACGACCACCAGGAACACGGCTACCGCGCACCAGGCCGCGCGCGTGCCCTCGTACGGACCGAGCCCTCTGAGCACGACCGGCAACTGCAGTCCGATGAGCGCGAACACCGCCGACTCCAGCACGAACGCGACCATCTTCCACACCGCCTCCTCCTGGAGCCTGGTCGCGAAGTCGACCTGCCAGTTGTGGTGGCCGAGGTAGAGGGCGACGACGACCACGGCGAGCACTCCGGAGGCGTGCACCCATTCCGCGGCGCCGTAGGCGACGAACGGGATCAACAAGGAGAGCGTGTTCTGCAGCAGCGCCTCCTTCAGGTGGGTGCGCAGCCAGTGGATCGGCATCATCAGCAGCAGACCGATCACCACCCCGCCGACCGCCGCGAGCAGGAACTCCCGTACGCCGCCCGACCAGGTCGCGCCTTCGCCGACCGCCGCGGCCAGCGCCACCTTGTACGCGGTGATCGCGGTCGCGTCGTTCACCAGCGATTCCCCCTGCAGGATCGTGGTGATCCGCGAGGGCAGGCCGACCCGCCGGGCGACCGCCGTCGCCGCGACCGCGTCCGGCGGCGCGACCACCGCACCCAGGACCAGCGCGGCCGTCAGCGGCAGGCCCGGCACGATCAGATACGTCGCCCAGCCCACGAGGAGCGTCGCGAAGAGCACGTATCCGACGGACAGCAGGGCCACCGGCCGCATCTGCGCCCGCAGGTCCAGGTAGGAGCTGTCGGTGGCCGCGGTGTACAGCAACGGGGGCAGCACCAGCGGCAGGACGATCGCGGGGTCGAGGGTGTACTCGGGCACCCCGGGCAGATACGAGACGGCCAGGCCCACGGCGACGAGCAGAAGTGGCGCGGGCACCGGGGTCCGGCGGGCCGCCCCGGCGACGGCCGCGCTGCCGGCGACCAGCAACAGCAGTGGCACCACGTTCATCGTCTTCCGCCCGCCCTCTTTTTCCGCACCGCTTCCCGCGGACCCGTCGTAACCTGGCCATCATGAAACAGTGCAGGCACGTCGACGCGCTGCCGGACCCCGAGCCCAAGCCCCAGAGCGAGACCTGCCTGGAGTGCCTCGCCGCCGGTACGCACCCGGTGCAACTGCGTCTGTGCCTGGAATGCGGGCATGTGGGCTGCTGCGACTCCTCGCCCCTTCGGCACGCCACGGCGCACCACGAGGTCAGCGGCCACCCGGTGATGCGTACTTTCGAACCGGGCGAGAGCTGGCGCTGGTGCTTCGTCGACCATGTACTCGTGTGACCCCGGACCGGCGCCCGTGTGACCCTGGATCCGGACGGTTGGCCGCTCCGACGTCCGGGTACGTCAAACCGGCGCGCGCTCTTCCCGATTGGTTCCGCCAGACCCCTAGCCACTGTGCGTATACATGGGTTTACTATGAGTGACAGCAAGGGGTCGGGGTCCCGGGGACAGGTACGTTGAGAGCGCGATAGCGTCACCGCTGAACCACGAGGGGCGTTAGCCCGGGGGGCGACCCTCGGCCCCCGAAACAGCTCGTACCACCTTGGAGGTGAGGGTGTCCCAGATCGCAGGCGAGCCCGCGACCCAGGACTTCGTGGAAGTCCGGCTGCCGGCTGCGGGTGCCTACCTGTCGGTGCTGCGCACGGCCACGGCCGGTCTCGCGGCCCGTTTGGACTTCACCCTCGACGAGATCGAGGACCTGCGCATCGCGGTCGACGAGGCCTGCGCGATCCTGCTGCAGCAGGCCGTGCCCGGCTCGGTGCTCAGCTGTGTCTTCCGGCTCATCGACGACTCGCTGGAGGTCACGGTCGCGGCCCCGACCACGGACGGCCATGCCCCCTCGCGGGACACTTTCGCCTGGACAGTCCTGTCGGCCCTGGCCGGCAAGGTCTCCTCCGCGGTCTCCGACGACAAGACCGTGTCCATCAGCCTCTACAAACAGCGCGGCGCGGGACCCGGGCCGGCGTGACGAACGGGGACGGGCCGGTGCGGGACGAAGAGCGCGGCACACGGAAGTTCTCTGCCGGGAGCGCGGGCGGCCCGGGCGGGGCGCCGCGCATGGCGGAAGGCGTGGACGGCATCCCCGAGCAGGCCCGTCCGCATCCGGAGGGCCAGGCGTCGGCGGTCATGGCACCCGTGCAGACGGGTCCGGCCGGGGCGGACGAGGCGCTCTCCGTCCGGGGCGGCGCACGACGGGATGCAGGCGGAGCCACGGGTACGTCCTCCGGAGGGCGGCGGACGACGGGCGGGACGATGAGCGAGCACGAGCGAGACGCTGAGCAGGGTGCGCCGGTCGGCGCACAGCACGATCCACAGGACCGCAGCGGCGCGCGGGCGATGTTCGTCGAACTGCGCAAGCTGAAGGAGGGCAGCCCGGAGTACGCGGAGCTGCGCAACCAGCTGGTTCGTATGCACCTGCCGCTCGTGGAGCACCTCGCGCGCCGCTTCCGCAACCGCGGCGAGCCGCTGGACGATCTGACCCAGGTCGCCACCATCGGCCTGATCAAGTCGGTCGACCGCTTCGACCCGGAGCGGGGCGTCGAGTTCTCGACCTACGCGACCCCGACGGTCGTCGGCGAGATCAAGCGGCACTTCCGCGACAAGGGCTGGGCGGTGCGGGTGCCGCGGCGCCTGCAGGAGCTGCGCCTGGCCCTGACGACGGCCACGGCCGAGCTGTCCCAGCAGCACGGCCGCTCTCCGACGGTCCACGAGCTGGCCGAGAAGCTGGCCATCTCGGAGGAGGAGGTCCTGGAGGGCCTGGAGTCCGCCAACGCGTACTCGACGCTGTCCCTGGACGTCCCCGACACGGACGACGAGTCCCCGGCGGTCGCGGACACGCTCGGCGCGGAGGACGAGGCGCTGGAGGGCGTCGAGTACCGCGAGTCGCTCAAACCGCTGCTGGAGGATCTTCCGCCGCGGGAGAAGCGGATCCTGCTGCTGCGCTTCTTCGGCAACATGACACAGTCGCAGATCGCGCAGGAGGTCGGCATCTCGCAGATGCACGTCTCGCGTCTGCTGGCGCGGACGCTGGCGCAGCTGCGGGACAAACTGCTGGTGGAGGAGTAGGACTGCGGCACGCGGGGCTACCGGTCAGCGGCGCCCCGCGACGGCCGGGCACCGGCTATCGCTTCGGCTCCCCCACGCGGCCGGGCGCCGGCTACCGCTTCGGCTCCTCCGCGCGGCCGGGACCGCGGATTCCGAGGGCCTGCGTCGTCGCCGGGTTCACCAGGAGCACCAGGGCCGTCACCGCGACGATCGCCAGCACGATGCCGACCGGGATCGCGACGCTGTCGGCGCGGAGCAGGTTGTACGCCACCGGCAGCGCCATGATCTGGGTGATGACGGCAGGCCCCCGGCTCCAGCCGCGCCGCAGCAGCAGACCCCGCGCGGCCAGCAGCGGAAGCAGCGCGAGCACGATCAGGGTGATGCCGAGTGTGACGGCCTGCTGACGGTCGTCCGGCGCGCCCGTGAGGCCGAGGACGAGCGTCCAGACGCCGCCCGCGACCAGGGCCAGCCCCTCCAGGCCGGCCAGCGCCGCCGCGGCGGTCAGCCGCGTGGGGCGGGGCCCGGCTTGGCGGGTCTCAGGGGTTGGGTTCTGCTCAGCGCTCACCCCTGAAGGGTAGCCCTCGGCCCGGTCACCGCCGCGGACGCCTCCGGCCCCGCTGTGCTCAAGACCACTCCCGGTCCTCTTACCGGATCCCTAACCGGGCTAGGGCCGAGTACCGCCCAGTAGGTACGCTGCACACCATGCGTGCACTTCTCGTGGTCAATCCGGCGGCAACCACCACAAGCGCACGTACCCGTGATGTACTCATCCACGCGCTGGCGAGCGAGATGAAGCTCGAGGCGGTGACCACCGAGTACCGGGGGCACGCCCGGGACCTCGGCCGGCAGGCCGCGGAGAGCGAGGACATAGACCTGGTCGTGGCACTCGGCGGCGACGGCACGGTCAACGAGGTCGTCAACGGCCTGCTGCACCACGGCCCCGACCCCGACCGCCTTCCCCTGCTCGCCGTGGTGCCCGGCGGCTCGACCAACGTCTTCTCCCGGGCCCTGGGCTTGCCCAACGACGTCGTGGAGGCCACCGGCGCCATCCTCGACGGCCTGCGCGAGCGCCGTGAGCGTGTGGTCGGACTAGGTCTCGCCGCGGGCACCCCGGGCACCGAGGACGAGGCGGTGCCCTCCCGCTGGTTCACCTTCAACGCGGGCTTCGGCTTCGACGCGGGAGTGGTCGGCCGGGTGGAGCAGCAGCGGGAGCAGGGCAAGCGGTCCACCCATGCGCTCTATCTGCGCCAGGTGGTCCGTCAGTTCCTGGACGAACCGCATCGCCGGCACGGCACGATCACCCTGGAGCGGGCGGGTGAGGAGCCGGTCGCCGATCTGGTCATGTCCATAATCTGCAACACCGCGCCCTGGACGTTTCTCGGCAATCGTCCGGTGTACGCCTCCCCTAAGGCCTCGTTCGATACCGGCCTCGACGTGCTCGCCCTCAGCCGCCTTTCGACGGCCTCGGTTGCCCGGTATGCCACCCAGTTGCTCAATTCGTCCCCCGAGCGGGGACCCCGGGGCAGGCATGTGGTCTCGATGCACGACCTGACCGGCTTCACCTTGCATTCGAAGGTGCCCCTGCCCCTGCAGATGGACGGCGACCACCTCGGGGTGCGCACGAGCGTGACGTTCACAGGCGTACGCCGTGCACTGCGTGTGATTGTGTGAGCAGAAGGGGCTAAAGTCCTTTCACTCGAACGTTTAGGCCAGGATCCACCCCTTGGAAGTACGGCTGTGACCTAGTCGACACCAAGGAATCAAAAAAAACTTTCCTGAAGGGGTTGTATCCGCCGCTGAGGTTTGCGAGTCTCTACGTGGCGCTCGGGACAGCCCGCAACACCGGCTTCCGTCGAGAGTGCTCGAACCCCTCCTCAATCCACAGGACCACCTCAGTGAGTCTGACGGTCGGCCCTTCACTTGTTGAGGGATTCGTGAAAGCGTTCACATTCACAAGCAATCTGCATGTAATACCAAGGAGAGGTAGCAGCCATGGACTGGCGTCACAACGCCGTTTGCCGCGAGGAAGACCCCGAGCTCTTCTTCCCCATCGGCAACACTGGTCCTGCGCTGCTGCAGATCGAGGAAGCCAAGGCCGTCTGCCGTCGCTGCCCGGTTATCGAGCAGTGCCTGCAGTGGGCGCTCGAGTCCGGCCAGGACTCCGGCGTCTGGGGTGGTCTCAGCGAGGACGAGCGCCGCGCCATGAAGCGCCGCGCCGCCCGCAACCGGGCCCGTCAGGCCTCCGCCTGACACACCCGCCCCGACGAGCCTGAGCTTGGCGGCGCGTACAGCGAGTACGCTTCTCCCGCCCCCGAGCCGCAGCGCGCAGTCGCTAGCAGCAGCTGGCAGCAACGAGCTTTAGCCCCGGGCCACTTGGTGGCCCGGGGCTCATTGCTGTGGGGACGATGCCCACGATGCCCTGCGAAGCGGGGGCGGCGGCGTCCGTACCGGCTCGCCGCCGCCCGGGCTCACTTCTGCGCGCGGACCGGGATGTCCAGGATCACGCGCGTGCCGCGCCCCGGGGCCGGGACCATGTCGAAGGTCCCACCCAACTCGCCCTCCACCAGCGTCCGTACGATCTGCAGCCCGAGGTTGCCCGCGGTCTGCGGATCGAAGCCTTCGGGCAGGCCCACCCCGTCGTCCTGGACGGTGACCAGGAGGCGCGCCTCCTTCGGCGTACCGCCGCGGACGGCCGAGACCTCGACCGTGCCGGTCTCGCCCTGACGGAAACCGTGCTCCAGCGCGTTCTGCAGGACCTCGGTGAGCACCATGGACAGCGGGGTGGCGACCTCCGCGTCGAGGATGCCGAAGCGGCCGCTGCGCCGGCCGGTGACCGTGCCGGGCGAGATCTCCGCGACCATGGCGAGCACCCGGTCGGCGATCTCGTCGAACTCCACACGCTCGTCCAGGTTCTGGGACAGCGTCTCATGGACGATGGCGATCGAGCCGACCCGCCGCACGGCCTCCTCGAGTGCCTCCCTGCCGCGGTCGGACTCGATGCGGCGGGCCTGCAGTCGGAGCAGGGCGGCGACCGTCTGGAGGTTGTTCTTCACCCGGTGGTGGATCTCCCGGATGGTCGCGTCCTTGGTGATCAGCTCACGTTCGCGACGCCGCAGTTCGGTGACGTCCCGGAGCAGGACCAGCGAGCCGATGCGCGTGCCCTTGGGCTTGAGGGGGATCGCGCGGAACTGGATCACCCCGTCGTTGGCCTCGATCTCGAACTCGCGCGGCGCCCATCCGCTGGCCAGCTTGACCAGCGCCTCGTCCACCGGCCCCTTGGTCGGGGCGAGTTCCGCCGTGGTCTTGCCGAGGTGCTGGCCGACGAGGTCGGCGGCGAGGCCGAGCCGGTGGTACGCCGACAAAGCGTTCGGTGACGCGTACTGGACGATGCCGTCCGCATCGAGTCTGATCAGGCCGTCGCCGACGCGCGGTGAGGCGTCCATGTCGACCTGCTGGTCGGGGAACGGGAAGGCGCCGGCCGCGATCATCTGGGCGAGGTCGGAGGCGCTCTGGAGGTAGGTGAGCTCCAGGCGGCTCGGGGTCCGCACGGTCAGCAGGTTGGTGTTGCGCGCGATGACGCCGAGGACGCGCCCCCCGCAGCGTACGGGGATGGACTCGACCCGGACCGGGACCTCCTCGCGCCACTCCGGGTCTCCCTCACGCACGATCCGGCCCTCGTCCAGGGCCGCGTCCAGCATGGGGCGGCGGCCGCGGGGGACGAGGTGGCCGACCATGTCGTCCTGGTAGGACGTGGGGCCGGTGTTGGGACGCATCTGGGCCACCGACACGTACCGGATGCCGTCGAGAGTGGGCACCCACAGGACCAGGTCGGCGAAGGAGAGGTCGGACAACAGCTGCCACTCCGACACCAGCAGGTGCAGCCACTCCAGGTCGGAGTCACTGAGGGCGGTGTGCTGGCGGACCAGTTCGTTCATGGAGGGCACGTGTGCGAGGGTACCTGGGCGTTCGGACATCGATCGAAATCGGCCGGTGCAGCTGTCCAGGTACGACCCCGCCGGGAAGCGGTCCGGGTGCGGCGCCCTTACGGCCCCCGGAAAGCACCCGCGGGCCGCGGCGCCTGGGAGGGACCCTCAACCCTCCCGGCACCGCAGCCCGGAGCAGCAACGGCCGCGGGGTGTGCGGTCCCGGTCGGCCGAAGGTCGAGGAGCCGGAGCAGTCAGGGCAGAGAGCGCCGGTTCCTCGGTCCGCCTTCCTGTGCGGGGAAGGCGGGGCTTGTGGCTTTACTTACTTTACCCAGCGTCGTCGGCCTGTTGGACTAGACCACACTGAGGACACCATGGTGCCTGGATCCTGGTGCATGTGTCCATGCGTTGAAGGATGTTTGTTGTTGTCTCTTTATCAGACATCCATGCCTTCACGCATCCGTCCTGGCCGCCCCGACGACCCAGTTGGAGCGTAGTCCCCGCCGGTCCGTGCCTGGGGCCAGACGGCGAGGGCGACCTCGGCGAGCGCTTCCAGTTCCTCCCGGGTGGCCCCGTCGCGCGCCTGCTGGGACATGCCCTGGATGATCGCGCCGACGTACCGGGCGAGGGCGCGGGCATCGGTACGGGCGGGCAGCTCACCGGCGGCGGCTGCCGCCCGGATGCGGCTCTCGAAGGCGTCGATGTTGGCGTTGCGCCGCGCCCGCAGGGACTCCTCGATCTCCGGCGTCGCGCAGTTGGCGGCGGCGTGGATGACGAGGCAGCCGTGCGGGCGCCCGGGGGCGGTGTAGATCTCGGCGGCCTCGCGGAGCATCCGCTCGATCGCGGCACGAGCGGTGGGCTCCTCGGCGAGGGCGCGGTCACCGAAGGATCCGTACCGCTCGTCGTAGACGCCGACGACCTCCTCGAAGAGTGACCGCTTGTCGCCGAACGCCGCGTACAGGCTCGGCGCGCCGATGCCCATGACGCGGGTCAGGTCGGAGACGGAGGTGGCCTCGTAACCGTGCTCCCAGAACGCGAGGAGGGCCTTTTCGAGGGCGGTCCTCCGGTCGAAGGAACGGGGGCGTCCGCGAGGACGGGAGGACCCGGAACCGCCGCGTGCCGACGTCGACTTGGTCGCCGGATCACCCTCGGTCGCGGTCCGCGTCGGCCCCCCGGGTAGCGGTTCTGGCTGTCGGTCGCTGTCCTGGCTCTCCACCATGGGGTGGATTTTATAGCGGATGCTAGAGAAATCGCCCTGCCCTGCAGTACGGTCTTTTCTGTATCGACCGCTAGGGAATGGAGAGGGGTGTCGGCGTGGGCGTGCTCGCGGGGAGGACCGCGCTCGTCACAGGGGCGAGCAGGGGCATCGGCCGGGGAATCGCCGAGCGGCTGGCGCGTGACGGTGCGCGGGTTGCCGTGCACTACGGCCGGAACGAGGCGGCGGCGAAGGAGACGGTCGCAGCGATCGAGGCGGCCGGCGGGTCCGCGTTCGTGATCGGAGTCGAGCTGGGGCTGCCGGGCGACGCCCAGGCCCTGTGGGAGGCCTTCGACCGCCACGCGGACGGCGTGGACATCCTGGTCAACAACGCGGGCATCGGCGGTGCACGCCCGCTGCCGGAGATCGAGGAGGACGAGTACGACAAGGTCTTCGCGGTGAACGTGAAGGCGCCGTTCTTCATCGTGCGCCGCGGCCTTGACCGCTTGAGAGACGGCGGTCGTGTCATCAACATCTCCTCCGGCCTGTCCAGGACTGCGGCGATACCGCAGCAGATCGCCTACGCGATGACGAAGGGCGCGCTGGACGTCTTCACCCGCGACCTGTCCAAGGTGCTGGGCCCTCGCGGCATAACCGTGAACTCGGTGGCCCCCGGGATCATCGACACCGACAACACCGCCGGGCTGCTCCACGGCACACAGGACGGCGCGGCCTGGGCCGCCTCCCTGTCGGCACTGGGCCGCGTGGGCACCCCGGCGGACGTCGCCGACGTGGTGGCGTTCCTGGCCTCCGACGCCGGCCGGTGGGTCACCGGCAGCTGGGTGGACGCGACGGGAGGTTCCCTGACCTAGGGCCTCCCGCGGACGTCCGGCACACCAGCCGCTTGTCAGTGCGTCTCCGTCACCTTGGCCAGGGCGCGCGGGGCGTCCGGGTCCTGGCCGCGGGCGATGGTGACCTCGTACGCGAGGAGCTGGAGCGGGATGATCTCCAGGATCGGCTGGACCTCCTCGGCCACGCCCTCGGTCGGCAGGACGAACCCCGCCGATGCCTGCTCGACCTGGCTCGGCGGTCCGATGACTACGAGGTCGGCGCCGCGGCCGCGCAGCCGGTCGAGTACGGGCTGGAGCGCGGCGCCGCCCTTGCCGTCCGTCACGACGGCGATGACCGGCGAGACGTTGTCGACCATGGCGAGCGGGCCGTGCAGGAGATCGGCGCCGGAGTAGGAGAGCGCGGGGATGTAGCTGGTCTCCATCAGCTTCAGGGCGGCTTCCTTGGCGGTGGGGTAGCCGTAGCCGCGCGAGGTGATGACCATGCGCTCGGCGAAGCGGTAGCGGGCGGCGAGGGTGCGGACCTCGTCCTGGCGGGCGAGGAGTTGCTCGGCGAGGTCGGGCAGCGCCTTCGCGGGCGCGCCGTCGCCCCCGCGCAGTCCTTCGACGAAGAGATAGAGGGCGAGAAGGGAGGCGGTGTAGGTCTTGGTCGCGGGGAGGGCCTTCTCCTCGCCGGCCATGACGTCGATGTGGTACTCGGAGACGGCGGCCAGCGGTGAGTCCGGGTTGTTGGTCACGGCGAGCGTGAGGGCGCCGGCCTCGCGGGCGGCCCTTGTCGAGGCGACGAGGTCCGGGGAGCCGCCGGACTGACTGACGGTGATGACGAGGACGTCGGTGAGGTCGGAGCGGGCGCCGTAGGCCGTGGTCGTGGACATCGAGGTGAGACCGCAGGGCAGGCCGAGGCGGATCTCCAGGAGGTACTTGGCGTAGAGCGCGGCGTTGTCCGAGGTGCCGCGGGCCGTCAGCAGCACGAACCGGGGCTTGCGCGCGGCGACCTCGCGGGCCACCTCCCGGATGCGCGGTGCCCCCTCGTCGAGGATGCGGCGCAGCACGGCGGGCTGTTCGGCCATCTCCCGGGCCATGATCCGTCCCGGGAGGTCTCGCTGAGGGTCCGGTGTCGTCGGCGTCATGGGGATCCTCCCGGGGTGGGCAGTGCGTCTCGCTCTGGCCTGACGGCTCCTATTCCACCCCCTCGGACCCGGCGATGCCTCGGCGGGGAGGCGGTGGCGGATCCGCGCCGGGCCATGCCGGTCAGAGCGGGGCAGGTCAGTGAGCCTGTCGGCCCGAATTCGCCAGGCAGGCGGCCTCGGCCGGGCCCCGTGTCCGACGCGCCGTCGACTCCCGCCGGACCGCCGCCTCGCCTTCCGCCAACACTCCGCCCGCACCCCCTCCGACGGCCCCGGCTCTGTTAGATTGGTCTAAACCACATGGTCCATTCCCCCGGTTCCCAGTCCCCTCTCCTCAGATCGGCAGGCCCAGCGTGGAAGTTGTCATCGTTCCGGACGCTCAGGCGGGTGGCGAGCTCATCGCCGAGGCCATGGCGCGGCTGCTCCGGCGCAAGCCCGACGCCCTGCTCGGTGTGGCCACCGGGTCGACACCGTTGCCCGTGTACGAGGCCCTGGCGGCCAGGGTGCGTTCCGGTGCCGTGGACGTTTCGCGGGCGCGTGTCGCCCAGCTCGACGAGTACGTCGGACTGCCCGCTGACCACCCGGAGTCGTACCGTTCCGTCCTCCGGCGGGAGGTGCTGGAGCCGCTCGGGATAGGCATGGACGCCTTCCTGGGGCCCGACGGCACTGCACAGGACGTTCAGGCCGCGTGCGAGGAGTACGACAGGGCACTCGCCGGTGCCGGTGGCGTGGATCTGCAGTTGCTCGGGATCGGGACCGACGGGCACATCGGGTTCAACGAGCCGTGCTCCTCACTTGCCTCCCGCACCCGCATCAAGACGCTCACCGAGCAGACCCGTATCGACAACGCCCGCTTCTTCGGCGGCGACATCGACCAGGTGCCGCACCACGTGATCACCCAGGGCATAGGCACCATCCTCGAGGCGCGGCACCTGGTGCTGCTGGCGACCGGCGAGGGCAAGGCGGACGCGGTCGCCGCGACCGTCGAGGGCCCGGTCGCCGCGGTCTGCCCGGCCTCCGCGCTCCAACTCCACCCGCACGCGACCGTGGTCGTGGACGAGGCCGCCGCGTCCAAGCTGAAGCTCGCCGACTACTTCCGCCACACCTACGCCAACAAGCCCGACTGGCAGGGGATCTAACACCCGCGCAGGAACGCGCCTCACAAGGAGGACGCCGGGTCCGGACGGCACCCGGACCCGGCGTCCTCCCCGCCAGGGCTCAACGGCCCGCGATGACCTCCGCCGCCGCACGGCCGCACACCCGCGCCGCCCCGTGGGTGGCGATGTGCAGGGCGCCGCGAGACGCGGCCTGGGGCACGCCCATCTCGACGACGATCGTGTCGGGACGCTGCTCCAGGAGCGCGTCCAGGGCGGAGGCCATCCAGGGGTGACGGTGCTCGTCGCGGACCACCGCCACGATCCGCCGGGGCCCGGCGGCCGCCAGCGCCGCACGCCCCGCCGCCTCCCCGGCGAAGCTGCCGGTCTCCGTGCCGGGGAACAGGCGGAGCAGTTCGGCGGCCACGCCCCACGGGGTCTCGTCGCCCACCGCGATGTTGGCCACGGGGGTGAGAGCGGCGACGTAGGGCGGCTCGGTGAGCGGGGTGAAGCCCTCTTCGCCGGTGACCTTCAGCGCGCGGCGGGCCGCGAGCAGGCCGATGTCGGCGACGGGCGGCCGATGTGGGCCGACGCCGTCCGCTGCCGCCGACGCCGTCCACCGCGCCAGCGCCCGTACCCGCTCCGCGGCCTCGGCGAGCCGTTCCTCGGCCAGCTCGCCGGAACGGACCGCCGCCACCAGGGCGTCCCGCAGACGTCGTACCGTCGCGTCGTCCGCGAGACCGCCGCCCACGCAGATGGCGTCCGCACCGGCCGCGACGGCGAGGACGCTGCCGCGCTCGATGCCGTACGTCCCGGCGATCGCCCGCATCTCCATGCCGTCGGTGACGATCAGGCCGTCGTAGGCGAGCTCGTCGCGCAAAAGGTCGGTCAGGATGCGCCGGGACAACGTTGCCGGGCGGTCCGGGTCCAGGGCCGGGACCAGAATGTGCGCGCTCATCACGGCGCGCGTGCCGGCGGTGATCGCCGCGCGGAACGGGGCGAGGTCGCGGTCCTGGAGCACCGCTTCTTCCGCGTCGATGCGCGGGAGGGCGAGGTGGGAGTCGACCTCCGTGTCCCCGTGCCCCGGGAAGTGCTTGGTGCAGGCGGCCACACCGGCGGACTGCAGGCCGGTGACGTAGGCGGCGGTGTGGCGGGCGACCAGCTCGGGGTCGGCGCCGAAGGACCGGACGCCGATCACCGGGTTGGCGGGGTTGGAGTTCACATCGGCCGAGGGCGCCCAGTTGAGGTTCACCCCGCACTCGGCGAGCCGGCGGCCGAGTGCGTACGCCACCTCGCGGGTCAGGTCGACGTCGTCGACCGCGCCCAGCGCGTGGTTGCCCGGGAAGGAGGAGCCGGTCCGCACCTCCAGGCGAGTGACGTCTCCTCCCTCCTCGTCGATCGCGACGAGCACGTCGTCGCGTTCGGCGCGCAACTGGGCCGTCAGGGCGGCGAGTTGCCCGGGCGAGGTGATGTTGCGGCCGAACAGGCCCACGGACGCCAGGCCCTCGCCGAGGCGCCGCAGCAGCCAGTCGGGGGCGGTGGTGCCGATGAAGCCGGGTTGGAGGACCGTCAGCGCATCGCGCGTCAGAGTGTCCGTGCCGCTGGCGAATGTCGTCATCGGGGGCCTTATCCCTTCACGGCGCCCGCGGTGAGGCCCGCGGCCATCTTGCGCTGGACGAGGAGGAAGAGCACGACCATCGGCACCGCCATCATCGTGGCGCCGGCCATCATGGGGGCGTACTCGGTGCCGTGCTTGGTGGTGAAGTTGCCTAGCCAGACCGTCGCGGTCTGGTGCTGCTGGCTCATCAGCATCAGGGCGTACAGATACTCGTTCCAGGCCTGGATGAAGCCGTAGACCGAGGTGGCGACCAGGCCGGGGGCCAGCAGCGGGAAGACCACGCGCAGGAAGGCGCCGGTGCGCGAGCACCCGTCCACCATCGCCGCCTCCTCCAGTTCGCGCGGGATGTTGACGATGAAGCCGCGCAGCGTCCACACCGTGAACGGGAGGATGAAGGTCAGGTAGGTGATGATCAGGCCGGACAGCTTGTCGTACTGGCCGAGGTCGTTGAGCAGGAGGAACACCGGGATGATCATGGCGATGAGCGGCACCATCTGGACCGCCAGGATGCCCACGATCACGATCTTCCGGCCGCGGAAGGCGAACCGGGAGATGGCGAGCGCCGCCAGCATGCCGACGACGATGCCGATCGCGACCACCGACAGCGACACGACGAGGCTGCGGCCGACCGGTCCCCAGAAGTCGGCGATGGCCAGCGCCCGGCGGAAGTTGTCCAGTGTGAGCCCCGTGGGCAGCAGGCTCGGGTCCGGGTCGATGGCGTCCTTCGCCGGCTTGAACGCCGTGTCGATCATCCAGTAGACGGGGAAGCCCGCGGTGAGGAGGACCAGCAGGCCGAGGAGGTTCCAGCCGAGCCGGGACCTGGTCCGGCGGCGGGCCACGGCGCGCCCGGTGAGCGTCGTCGCACTCGTGCCGCTCATGCCGCTCATGCCGCTCATTCGACTTCTCCGATCTTCAGCATCTGACGCATGTAGACGGCGACGACGCCGAGCAGCAACAGCACGGTGATCAGCGCGATCGCGGAGCCCTGGCCGTAGTCGTCGACCACGAACGCCCGGTCGTACGAGTACGTGGTGAGCAGCTGGAACTCGGCCTCGGGGTGGCCGCCGCGCATCACGAAGACCTGCGGGAAGACGCCCATGTCCCAGATGACGGAGAGGGTCGTGAGCATCACGATGATCGGCTTCAGGATCGGGAGGGTGACGTGGCGGAACACGCCCCAGGAGCCGGCGCCGTCGAGCCGGGCTGCCTCCTGGAGCTCGACGGGCACCTGGGTGAGGCCCGCGCCGAGCGTGATGACGACGAACGGGACGGCGCCCCAGACCACGAGCAGCATGATCACGGCCAGGCCCTGCGGTCCGCTCGCGAACCAGTTGTGGCCGATCAGATGCACGCCGGGCAGCTTGCTCAGCAGGGCGTTGAGAATGCCGTAATCCGAGTCGAACAGCCATTTGAAGACGGTGGTGGCCGCGATGACCGGCATACCCCAGCTGGCCACCAGCACGATGTTGATCAGCGTCTTCATCCAGCCGGAGACCCGCTGGAGCAGCAGCGCGATCAGCATGCCGAGAACCATGGTGAAGATCACCGAGCCCGCCGCGAAGACGACCGTGCGCACGACGACCGCCCAGAACTCGCCGTCCTGAAGCACGTTGGTGAAGTTGGCGAACCCTGCCGACTGGGCCGGCTGGAACCCCCACAGCTGGGACTGGCCGAACTTCTGGAAGGACAGGGTCACCAGGCGGACCAGCGGATAGCCCATCACCAGGGCGAGGACCAGCAGACAGGGGGCGAGCAGCGCCCAGGGCACGGCGGCCCCGCCCGGCGCCCGCCCTCTGCCCGGCCTCACGGCGACGGCGCCCGGTGGTGGAGGCGCCTGCCGCGGCGGCGGCACCTTGGCAGGGGTGGTCGTGTCTGCGGCACTCATCGCGCGCTCCTCAGCGGTCCTTCAGGTCGTACGAAGGCGAAACCCGCACGGCCGCAGGAGGACGGCGGCCCGCCCCCACGGTCGTACGAGACGCAGGGCCCCTCCCCGGACAACCGCGGCGTCCACGGGGCCCTGCCGTCGGCTCACTTGGTGTTGATGACCTTGTCGATCGCGGCGTCCGCTTCCTTCGCCGCGGCCTCGACCGACTTCTTGCCGGTGCCTATGTCCTGCAGCATCGTCTGCAGGACCTGCGCCTTCTCGACCTGGCCCCAGCCGGGTGCCATGGGGACGAACCAGTTGGACTCGGCCGCGGTGGCCGGGACCGCCGTCGCGGGGTCGTTCTTCAGGGTCGCCAGATCGGTCTTGTTGTTGGGCAGGTTGCCCTTGGCGATGAGGCCCTTCTGGCCCTGCGATCCCGTGAACGCGTTGATCCACTCGGCGGCCAGCGACTGCGCCTTGGACTTCACCGGGATCGCGAGGTCGGAACCGCCCAGGAACACGGGCATGTTCTTGCCGGACGGGCCGGGCATCACGAAGTTCTCGAGGCCGGTCTTCAGCTTGCCCCCGGTCTTGTCGGCCTTCGGGTCGGCCGCGGCCGCGCCCTCCCAGGCCGCGCCGAAGATCATGGCGGACTTGCCCTGGCCGTAGACGATGTACCGGTCCGACTCGTCCTTGGTCTTGTCGCCGTGCATGTACTTGTCGATGACCGACTTGAACTCGCTGAGGCCCTTGAGGGACTCGGGCGAGGAGAGGTCGGCCTTCCACTGGCCGCCCTCCTGCTTGGCGATGGACCCGCCGGCGTCGTAGACGAAGGACATGGCCGCGTACCAGTCGCGCGTGGGCTGGTACCAGGCGCTGAACCCGCTGCCCTCCTTCTGCTGGATCTTGTCCAGGTCGGCGGTGAGCTCCTGGTACGTCTTCGGCGGCGTCTTCACACCGACCGAAGCGGCGATGTCCTTGCGCCAGTTGGCGACGCGGCCGCCGGCGTAGTAGGGAACGCCGTAGGTCTTGCCGTCGTACGTGACGGACGACTTGAGGCCGTCGAGCCACTGGGCGGAGTTGTCGAACTTGGCCGGGTCCACCGGGGCGAAGGCGCCCTTGACCATGTAGCCGAGCATCTCGGTGTTGCCCATCTCGACCACGTCGGGCGCCTTGTCGGTGGCGAGGACGGCGTCGAGCTTGGTGTTCTTGTCCGGCCAGCCGTAGTACTCGTGGTTGATCTTCAGGCCCGGGTGCTTCTTCAGCACCGCGTCGTCGGCGGCCTTCACCAGCGCCGGCCAGTTGTTCTGGGCGTCGACCGTCAGCCAGACGGTGAGCTCCTTGGCGTCCGCCCCCGTGCTCGACCCGCCGGACTTCCCGCCCCCGCATGCCGCGATGGAGACCATCATGCCCGCGATACCGATCGCGACTGTCAGTTTGCGCTTCACGCCATCCTCCTCAGGGATGCCACAAACCCCCCTTGTCCCCGCGGCGTGACGACGCGCACCGCCCGTGGGGCCGGGACCTGGACCAATGGTGTAGACCAGTACGGGGGAGCTTGGCTCAGACCAATAGGCGCGTCAAGGGTGTTCGAGCCGCTCAGGGCGTTCGTTATGCGACCTACATATGAAAGGACCTTTAAGTAGGAACCCAGCGAAAACGGGCACACGGATTCCCATGGCCGCGACTGGACCACTTCCACTATGTGGACTAGACCAGCGAGGGGTCCGACGGTATACAGAGGGGATCCCCGTCCGTGGAACGGGGATCACGGAGCGTGGGGCTCTGCTCCCATGAAGCCGTGCCACGATGTGAGCCGTGACCGACTGCCTGTCGGTCGCTTCGGCATCCGGAGCCGGGAAGGCAGAGCATGAGCACCGACGTCAGCAGTGCGGAGAGCGAGGGCGGGACGACCGTCCGCACCGCGCGCGTGCCCAAGTACTACCGTCTGAAGAAGCATCTGCTCGACATGACGGAGACGCTGGCGCCGGGCACGCCGGTGCCGCCCGAGCGCACGCTGGCCGCGGAGTTCGACACCTCCCGCACGACGGTGCGCCAGGCGTTGCAGGAGCTGGTCGTCGAGGGACGGCTCGAACGCATCCAGGGCAAGGGCACGTTCGTCGCCAAGCCGAAGGTGTCCCAGGCGCTGCAACTGACCTCGTACACGGAGGACATGCGCGCGCAGGGCCTGGAGCCCACCTCGCAACTGCTGGACATCGGCTACATCACGGCCGACGACACGCTCGCCGGGCTGCTCGACATCTCGCCCGGCGGCCGGGTGCTGCGCATCGAGCGGCTGCGCCTGGCGAGCGGCGAGCCGATGGCGATCGAGACCACGCACCTGTCCGCCAAGCGCTTCCCGGCGCTGCGCCGCTCGCTGGTGAAGTACACCTCCCTCTACACGGCGCTCGCGGAGGTCTACGACGTCCATCTCGCGGAGGCCGAGGAGACCATCGAGACCTCGCTGGCCACCCCGCGCGAGGCGGGTCTGCTCGGCACGGACGTGGGCCTGCCGATGCTGATGCTCTCCCGCCACTCACTGGACCGCGAGGGCAAGCCGGTGGAGTGGGTGCGGTCCGTCTACCGAGGCGACCGCTACAAGTTCGTGGCGCGGCTGAAGCGGCCCGCGGAGTAAACCAGCCCCGCCTTAAGGGCCTGGTCACGACCGATATACGGACGAGGGCTTCCGCTTTCATGACGGGGTCACCTACATTGCCTGCGCATTACACAGGTGCACAGGTGACCAGTGAGGGGACGGAGCCGCATGTCCGATCAACCAGATGCAGCCAGAGCGGCGGTGGTGACGCCCGTGCGCGTCGTCATCGCCCTCTGCCTTGTAGCACCCTTCGTCGCGATGCTGTGGGTCGGCTCGTACGCCAAGACGGACCCCGCGTTCATCGGCATCCCGTTCTTCTACTGGTACCAGATGCTGTGGGTGCTCATCTCCACGGCGCTGACGATGTTCGCGTACAAGCTGTGGCAGCGTGACCAGCGCTCCCGCGCGGGCCGGAAGGGGGGTGCGTCGCAGTGAAGGACGGCGTGAACGGCGTCGCACTCGGCGTCTTCATCTTCTTCTTCCTGGCCGTCACCGTCATGGGCTTCCTGGCGGCGCGCTGGCGCAGGGCCGACAACGAGCACAGCCTCGACGAGTGGGGCCTCGGCGGCCGCTCGTTCGGAACCTGGATCACCTGGTTCCTGCTCGGCGGCGACCTGTACACCGCGTACACGTTCGTTGCCGTGCCGGCGGCGATCTACGCGGCGGGCGCCTCGGGCTTCTTCGCGGTGCCCTACACCATCCTGGTGTACCCGCTGATCTTCACCTTCCTGCCGCGCCTGTGGTCGGTCTCGCACCGGCACGGATACGTCACGACCTCGGACTTCGTGCGCGGCCGGTTCGGTTCCAAGGGCCTGTCGCTGGCGGTGGCGCTCACCGGCATCCTGGCGACCATGCCGTACATCGCGCTCCAACTGGTGGGCATCCAGGCCGTCCTCGACGTGATGGGCGTGGGCGGCGGCGAGAACACCAACTGGTTCGTGAAGGACCTGCCGCTGCTGATCGCCTTCGGTGTGCTGGCCGCGTACACGTACTCGTCGGGCCTCAGGGCGCCCGCGCTGATCGCGTTCGTGAAGGACGCGCTGATCTACATCGTCATCGCGGTGGCGATCATCTACATCCCGATCAAGCTGGGCGGCTTCGACGACGTCTTCGCGAAGGCAGGGCATGCGTTCGCTCAGGTCAACCCGGTGACCGGCAAGCCGCGCGGGGCCCTCGCGCCCTCGGAGGCGACCCAGTGGACGTACGCCACGCTGGCGCTGGGCTCGGCGCTCGCGCTGTTCATGTACCCGCACTCGATCACCGCGACGCTGTCCTCGCGCAGCCGTGAGGTGATCCGCCGCAACACCACGATCCTGCCGCTGTACTCGCTGATGCTGGGCCTGCTGGCGCTGCTGGGCTTCATGGCGATCGCCGCGGGTGTGAAGGTCAAGAACGGGCAGTTGGCGATTCCGCAGCTGTTCGAGAACATGTTCCCGGACTGGTTCGCCGGCGTGGCCTTCGCGGCGATCGGCATCGGCGCGCTGGTGCCCGCGGCCATCATGTCGATCGCGGCCGCGAACCTCTTCACCCGCAACATCTACAAGGACTTCATCAAGCCGAACGCCACGGCAGCGGAGGAGACCAGGGTCTCCAAGATCGTGTCGCTGCTGGTGAAGGTGGGCGCCCTGGTCTTCGTCCTGACCATGGACAAGACGGTCGCCATCAACTTCCAGCTGCTCGGCGGCATCTGGATCCTGCAGACCTTCCCGGCCCTGGTCGGCGGTCTGTTCACCCGCTGGTTCCACCGCTGGGCGCTGCTGGCGGGCTGGGCGGTCGGCATGGTCTACGGCACGCTGGCGGCATACGGTGTCGCGTCCCCGACCCAGTCGCACTTCGGCGGCTCCGCCAAGGAGATCCCCGGCATCGGGCAGATCGGCTACATCGGCCTGACGGCGTTCGTGCTGAACGTGGTGGTCACGGTGGTGCTGACGTTCGTCCTGAAGGCGCTGAAGGCTCCGGAGGGCATCGACGAGACGAAGCCGGAGGACTACACGGCGGACGCGGGCGACCCGGGGGTGCAGGTGGAACTGCCGCCGGCCACGGCCGGCACATCGCACTGAGCCCACGTCGTACGCGGGTCAGCGGGCCGTCGGAGAAAAATCCGGCGGCCCGCTGTCGTACCCGTCCGGCACACTCGGCCCCATGGACCTCACCATCCGGCAGGCGACCCCCGACGAGTACGACACGCTCGGCGAGATCACCGCGCAGGCCTACCTCCGGGACGGCCTCCTCGACTTCGGCGAGAGCGATGCCTACCTCGACGAACTGAAGGACGTGGCAGGGCGGGCCGCCACGGCACAGGTGCTGGTGGCCGTGGCGGACGGGCATGTGCTCGGCGGCGTCACCTTCGTGCCGACCGGCGGCGGCCCCATGGCCGACATCGCGGGGCCGGGAGAGGCCGAGATACGGATGCTCGCGGTCGCGCACGCCGCCCGCGGCCGGGGCGCAGGAGAGGCTCTCGTCCGGGCCTGCGTCGACCGCGCACGGGCCACCGACGGCTGCGTACGGGTCGTCCTGTCGACCCAGCGCACGATGCGCACCGCCCACCGCATCTATGAACGCCTGGGCTTCGTTCGCACACCCGAGCGGGACTGGAACCCGCTCCCCCATCTCGACGACATCACTCTCCTCACCTACGAGTTGACGCTCTGAGGCCGCAGCGACACAACATCTGGGGGTGGCGTCGCAGCCCGGCACAAGATGTATGCTCATGCTCGCTGTCGCCGCAGGGGAATCCGGTGCGAATCCGGAACTGTCCCGCAACGGTGTACTCGTACACGTATGCCCGCATGCCGTCGTACGAGCGTCAGTCCGAGGACCTGCCGACAGCGCGCCCGGCCGTCCGGTCCGGGTGCCCTGACGTCCGGGCCTCGTGGAATGGGCCGGTGGACGCGACGCCGCGTGCGCTCGTGAGCCGCCCTGCCCTCCGCCAGGCCCCGTGCCGAGCGAGGGAGAGCCCCACGTGACCATCGTGCCAGCCGATCCGGCTTCAGCCGCGGGCCTGGAAACCGACGGTCCCGGTGCCGCGCTGCTGCGGACCCTGACCGAGCTGACCGCCGACCTTCCCGACGCCGACCCCGGCAGGGTCGCCGCCGCCGCGCTGCGCGGCCGGTCCGCCCGCGCCGACGAGGCCGAGCTGCGCGAGCTGGCCACGGAGGCGGCCGCGGGCCTCATCTCCGAGGACCCCGCCTACTCGAAGCTGGCCGCCCGCCTGCTGACCATCGGCATTCGCGCCGAGGCCGCCTCCCAGGGCGTCACGTCGTTCACCGAGTCCATCGCCGTCGGCCACCGGGAAGGGCTCATCGCGGACCGCACCGCCGCGTTCGTGCGCCTGCACGCCGACCGTCTCGACGCCCTGGTGGACGAGCGGGCCGACGACCGCTTCGGCTACTTCGGCCTGCGCACCCTGTACAGCCGCTACCTCCTGCGGCACCCGATCACCCGCAAGGTCGTCGAGACGCCCCAGCACTTCATGCTCCGCGTCGCCTCCGGACTCGCCGACGACACCGCGCTCGATCCACAGACGGGCAGCCGGTCGGTGGACGACGTCGCCGCGCTCTACGGGCTCATGAGCCGGCTCGACTACCTCCCGTCCTCCCCCACCCTCTTCAACTCCGGTACCCGGCACCCCCAGATGTCGTCCTGCTACCTCCTCGACTCCCCGAAGGACGAGCTGGACTCCCTCTACGAGCGCTACCACCAGGTCGCCCGCCTCTCCAAGCACGCCGGCGGCATTGGCATCGCCTTCTCCCGCATCCGCTCCCGCGGCTCCCTGATCCGCGGCACCAACGGGCACTCCAACGGCATCGTCCCGTTCCTGAAGACCCTCGACGCGTCGGTCGCCGCCGTGAACCAGGGCGGCCGGCGCAAGGGTGCCGCCGCCGTCTACCTGGAGACCTGGCACTCCGACATCGAGGAGTTCCTGGAGTTGCGGGACAACACGGGAGAGGACGCCCGCCGCACCCACAACCTCAACCTGGCGCACTGGGTCCCGGACGAGTTCATGCGCCGGGTCGACGCCGACGAGCAGTGGTCGCTGTTCTCCCCCTCGGACGTGCCCGAGCTGGTCGACCTGTGGGGCGAGGAGTTCGACGCCGCCTACCGCAGGGCCGAGGCGGCAGGCCTGGCCAAGAAGACGATCCCCGCCCGGGACCTGTACGGCCGCATGATGCGCACCCTCGCGCAGACCGGCAACGGCTGGATGACGTTCAAGGACGCCGCCAACCGCACCGCCAACCAGACGGCCGAGCCGGGCCACGTGATCCACTCCTCCAACCTCTGCACGGAGATCCTGGAGGTCACGGACGACGGGGAGACGGCGGTCTGCAACCTGGGGTCGGTCAACCTGGGCGCGTTCGTGGCCGACGGGGACATGGACTGGGAGCGGCTGGACGCCACCGTCCGCACCGCCGTCACCTTCCTCGACCGCGTCGTCGACATCAACTTCTACCCCACCGAGCAGGCGGCCCGCTCCAACGCCAGGTGGCGTCCCGTCGGCCTCGGTGTGATGGGCCTGCAGGACGTCTTCTTCAAACTGCGGCTGCCCTTCGACTCCCCCGGGGCCAAGGCCTTGTCCACGCGGATCGCCGAGCGCGTCATGCTCGCCGCGTTCGAGGCCTCCGCCGACCTCGCCGAGCGACACGGCCCGCTCGCGGCCTGGGAGAAGACCCGCACCGCCCGGGGCGTGCTGCACCCCGACCACTACGACGTCGAGCCGGCCTGGCCGGAGCGCTGGGCGGCCCTGCGCGAACGCATCGCCGCGGTCGGCATGCGCAACTCGCTGCTGCTCGCCATCGCGCCCACCGCGACCATCGCGTCCATCGCGGGTGCCTACGAGTGCATCGAGCCCCAGGTCTCCAACCTCTTCAAGCGCGAGACGCTGTCCGGCGAGTTCCTCCAGGTCAACTCGTACCTGGTGCAGGACCTCAAGGCACTCGGCGTCTGGGACGCGCGCACCCGCGAGGCGCTGCGTGACGCGAACGGCTCGGTGCAGTCCTTCTCCTGGATCCCCGAGGACGTCCGCAAGCTCTACCGGACCGCGTGGGAGGTCCCGCAGCGCGGCTTGATCGACATGGCCGCCGCCCGCACCCCGTACCTGGACCAGGCCCAGTCGCTGAACCTGTTCATGGAGACTCCGACCATCGGCAAGCTCTCCTCGATGTACGCCTACGCCTGGAAGCGGGGCCTGAAGACGACCTACTACCTGCGCTCCCGCCCGGCGACCCGTATCGCCCGCGCCGCACGGGCCGGGGCCACCGTCCCCGTACAGCAGTCGGCCCCGGACGCCGAAGCCGTCGCCTGCTCCCTTGAGAACCCCGAGTCCTGCGAGGCCTGCCAGTAATTCCCACCCGCCACCCGACCACCACCCCTGGAGGACGGCGCTTCGCGCCGACTGTTATGACTGACCAGAACCTGCTCGACCCCGGCTTCGAGCTGACCCTGCGTCCCATGCGCTACCCGGACTTCTACGAGCGCTACCGGGACGCCATCAAGAACACCTGGACCGTGGAGGAGGTCGACCTCCACTCGGACGTCGCCGACCTCGCCAAGCTCACCCCGGGCGAGCAGCACCTGATCGGCCGCCTGGTGGCCTTCTTCGCGACCGGCGACTCGATCGTCGCCAACAACCTGGTGCTGACCCTCTACAAGCACATCAACTCGCCCGAGGCGCGCCTGTACCTGTCGAGGCAGCTCTTCGAGGAGGCCGTCCACGTCCAGTTCTACCTGACGCTCCTGGACACCTACCTTCCTGACCCGGACGACCGGGCGGCGGCCTTCGCGGCCGTGGAGAACATCCCGTCCATCCGTGAGAAGGCCGAGTTCTGCTTCACATGGATGGACTCCGTCGAGAAGATCGAGCGCCTGGAGACCAGGGCGGACCGCCGTCGGTTCCTCCTCAACCTCATCTGCTTCGCCGCCTGCATCGAGGGCCTCTTCTTCTACGGCGCCTTCGCGTACGTGTACTGGTTCCGCAGCCGGGGCCTGCTGCACGGCCTGGCCACCGGCACCAACTGGGTGTTCCGCGACGAGACGATGCACATGTCGTTCGCGTTCGACGTCGTG
This sequence comes from Streptomyces sp. NPDC001796, assembly GCF_042892355.1. Taxonomy (NCBI): domain Bacteria; kingdom Bacillati; phylum Actinomycetota; class Actinomycetes; order Kitasatosporales; family Streptomycetaceae; genus Streptomyces; species Streptomyces sp. NPDC001796. The sequence continues at coordinate 219,238 of NZ_JBIAUC010000004.1, forward strand.
GACACCGTCCGCAAGGAGGAGCCGGACCTCTTCGACGACGAGCTCCGGCAGCAGGTCACCGACATGCTCCGGGAGGCTGTCGAGGCCGAGCTGCAGTTCGCCCGAGACCTGTGCGGTGACGGCCTGCCGGGCATGAACACCGACTCGATGCGGCAGTACCTGGAGTGCGTCGCCGACCAGCGCCTCACGCGCCTCGGGTTCGCCCCGGTGTACGGCTCGGAGAACCCCTTCTCCTTCATGGAGCTCCAGGGCGTCCAGGAGCTGACGAACTTCTTCGAGCGGCGTCCGTCGGCGTACCAGGTCGCCGTGGAGGGCACCGTCGACCTGGACGAGGACTTCTGAACGCCTGCGGCGCAGGTTCGGGCGGCCCGCGTGCCGCCTGAACCTGCGCCCGTCGCGAGGGGCGTCAGCGGGGCAAGGCCCGCAGCAGCAGCCGGCGCGGGCGGAGCGTGATGCCGATGCGGGGCCCGGGCTCGGACCCAGGTGCCTGTTCGAAGCGGTAGGCGGAGGCCATCGCCGCGGTGAGGAGCGTGAGTTCGGCCATCGAGAAGTGGTCGCCCGGGCACTTGCGGTTGCCGACGCCGAACGGGGTCATCGCGTGCTTGGGGACCTCCTTGGCCCGCTCCGGAAGCCACCGGTCGGGGTCGAACTCCAGATGCCGCCGGTAGGAGCGCGGATCACGCTGAATCGCGTACGGGCTGTAGACGACGTCGGCCCCGGCCGGGATGCGGTATCCGCCGAGCCGTGTGTCGGCCACCGCCCGCCGCGTCAATATCCATACGGCGGGATGCAAACGCATTGTCTCGACGATGACGTGCGCGGTGTACGTCAGCTTCCGGACGTCCTCGAATGCGACCGGCCGGTCACCCACGACGGTTTTCACCTCGTCGCGGACCTTGTCGCCCTGATCGGGGTGCTCGGTGAGGACCTTCAGGAGCGACATGATCATGGAACCGACGGTTTCGCTTCCGGCGGTGATGATGGCGACGACCTGGTCGTGGATCTCCTGTTCCCCGATGGCCTCGCCATTCTCGTCCTTCGCCTCCAGCAAAGCCGTCAGCAAATCGTCCGGCTTTTGACCGGATGCCCGGCGGTCGGCGACGATCTCGTCGACCAGGAGATGCAGATCGGCCAATGCCCGGTTGAATTCGCGGTTGGCCGGAAGCGGCAGGCGATAAAGCGGCCCCAGGGGCAGGACCATGCGCTGGTACATCCCGCTGAACAGTGTGGTGAGCGCCGCACAGATCCGCTCGGCCCGGGCGTCCATGTAACTGCCGCGCATCAGGCAGCGGGTGGCGACGCGGACGGCCACGCGGAAGGCCTCCGTGGTGGTGTCGAGGGCGGCGCCGGAGCGCCAGCGTTCGACGAGCGCGTGCGCCTCCTCCGCCATGATCGGGCCGTAGGCGGGGATGGCCTCGAGCCGGAAGGCGGGCTGGATGGCCCGCCTCTGGCGCCTGTGCAGCGGCCCGTTGCTGGTGGCCACGCCCTGTTTGCCGAGCAGGTCCTCGAGGGACTCCCACAGTGCCCCGCCGATCTGGAAGTCGGTGCTGAGGGCGAGGGCGCCGGCGAGTTCGGGGCTGGTGACCGCGTACAGCGTCTTCGGGCCGATCCTCAGCCGTACGACGTCGCCGTCGTCCCGCAGCCGGGCGAGGAAGCCGAGCGGGTCGCGGGCCAGTTTCCAGCCGTGTCCGAGACCGGGGACGCCGCCCGCGGCGAGCGGCGGAACAGACGGCTCCATCGGCGCCTGGGCCCTGACCGATTCCAGAGTCATTTCTCACCTGCCGCTTCGTTGTCGACGTACGGGGGTGTCGACCGGTCGTCCCAGCTGTCGACCCGGTACCGGCCGGACTCGTGATGGAACCAGTACACGGTGCTGAACCAGTTCCGCATGTTTGCGACGATCGCCCTGACCGCGATGCCCAATTCCTTTTCCCGCACCGTGCCGTCCGCGAGGGTGTCGGCGAACCGCAGTGCCTCCTTTTCGGCGGTGACGAAATCCGTGACGCATTGCCCGACCCGTCGCCGTATTTCTCGGACGGCCTCTTCCAGCGTCAGCCCCTCATGATGGATGAGACTGATTCCTAGATTGTGGACCTCGTCCCCCGCTATTTCCTTGGGGAGGGAACACAGGTCGTTGTACCAGGCGGCGAACTCCTGACTCAGCAAGGCCGCCCGCCGGTATGCGGGGTGTTTCCTGACGTGCTCCGGCAGTTCGCATTCGGCACTCAGCTCCAGCAGATCCGTCCAGATCCAGTGCGCGAAGGTGAGCCGGCGCAGTGCGAGGTAGGCGTCCACCGTCGGGACGCGCCCCAGGGTGCGGTTGCGGAACTCCCGGTCGTACGCCTCGATCACCGCGTGGAAGTGCCGGGCGAAGCGCGCGTTCCACGTGGGGCCGAGGAACGAGTACAACCGCAGCACGCTGTCCGCGAACCCGGCCACCAGGGGGTCCTGATGGTGCAGATGGTCCGCGGGTGAGTCCAGGGCCTTGTGCAGTCGCGACCTCAGCCTGCCCCAGGCAGCGGGCCGGCGGTGCACGATGTCCCGGTCGTGGCGGTCGTCCCAGACGAAGAACCACGCGCTGTAGTCGGCTATCGCCTGCAGGACCTCGTCGGGGGCGCCGATGTAGTAACCCGCCATGAGGTCGGTGTAGCACAGTCCGTCGGCATATTCCTCGACCTTGTCCGCCGGCATGAGCCGCTTTTCCAGCAGCCAGGAACGTGTCTTCTCCTGCAGGCGGGGCCAATACGGATGCAGTCGACGGGGAAACGCGGCCTCGATCACCGGCAGTCGGAGCGCCGGTGGAACCGCGACCGCGGTCACCGTCGGTGAAGTGCTGTGTGGGAAAGCTGGCACGAACAAACCCCTCTCAGCGGCCGGTTGGCGCCGCGCCCCTCCGTCGTGCCGAGCGCAGCGCCGTCGCGTTGTCCCGCGCATTCCATTCAGCACTACAACTGACCGGCATGGGAACGGATTTGCTCCACTCACTCCCCCACTGTGCCGAGATTCTCCCCTTGCGTGACTGATTAAGGATCAGTTCATGCGTACAAGGGATCGAACGTGCGACGCACACATGAACGCGACACCTACGCGAACGGCGCCGGGCAGGGCGTAGTGCCCGGCCGGCGCCGTCGACGAGGAAGTGCCGGGGTGTCCGAGACACCCCCGGTGGCTCAGTCGTTGGGCACCACGGGGTAGCGGGGCTCGTTCTCGGCCATCTGCCGCAGGGCGTCCTTGCGTTCGCGCTTGGAGAGCCGGTCGATGTAGAGGTAGCCGTACAGATGGTCCGTCTCGTGCTGCAAACACCGCGCGAAGTAGCCGGTGCCGCGCACCTTGATCGGGTTGCCCTTCTCGTCCTGCCCGGTGACCTCGGCGTAGTCGGGTCGGGCGAGCGGCGCGTAGGCGGTCGGCACGGACAGGCAGCCCTCGTTGCTGTCGTCCAGACGGCGCTTGTCGGCGGGCAGGTCGACCAGCTTGGGGTTGCAGACCACGCCCACGTGGCGCACGCCCTCGTCGTCCTGGCAGTCGTAGACGAAGACCTTCAGATCGACACCGATCTGGTTGGCGGCCAGGCCCACGCCCTCCGCGGTGCGCTGGCTGGCGAACATGTCCGCGACCAGCTGCTCGAGCTCCTCGCCGAACTCGGTGACGTCCTTGCACTCCTTGTGCAGCACCGGGTTCCCGACAACGGTGATCGGCCGCGAGGTGCCGCGCTCCCGCCAGGCCGTCTCGCGCTCCTCGCAGTCCTCCGTGTCGACGACGAAGCCCTCGTCGTCGACGGGGAGCACGCCCGCGTGCTGCTGATCGGTGTCCTGCTGCGCCATGACCGACGTACGCCTTCCTGCAACCATGGGGAAATCTGCGAGTACAGCCTACGGGGCGTGGCCGGGCGACCTCCCCGGGAGACCTGTGAAGGCCCGGTCAACACACCTCTTCGAGGTCCCGCCAGTCCCGGGAATCAGGACTGTCCGCGACCCACCCGTCCAGCAGCCCCCGAACGAGCGATGCCGGCGCGGCCACCCCGCACTCCCGCTCGGGCACCCACAGCTGCCCGTCCGTGCGGTGCCCCAGCGGCCCCGGGTGACCGGGCTCGCTGTGGTCGTGCGGGTCGAGGTGCTCGCCGTCACCCTCGTCGGCCGGCATCCGTGACTCGGAGCACGTACGGCACAGCAGCCGCACGGACGAGGACCAGTCCTCCGCGGCGAACCCGGCGTCGGCGGCCAGTTGCTCCAGCGCGTCCCGGTCGGCCTCCGTGGCGGCCTCCAGCAGGACCACCCAGGTGGGCACCGGCGAGGGCGCCCACAGCTCGATCTCGTCGAAGACGGGGTAGGTGTGCCCGACGGCTGTCGTGCGCTCCCCGTGCGGTACCCCGTCGTGCAGCACGACCTCGCCCCAGCGGCGCCCGGAGGACGGCAGCGGGATGGAGAGCACCTCGATGCGGGCGGGGTCCAGCCGGCGGCCCCAGACCACCTCGGCCTCGCCCTCCGGCGACAGCCGCACGGCCGCGCTGCCGAGCTCCATCCCGACGGGCTCCGAGGAGACCGCGGCACCCCCCGGGACCTTCAGCCCGTACGCCTGCCAGGCGCGGCGGGCCAGCGGCCAGTCCTGCAGGGCGGTGGCGGCGATGCCCACGTTCCACCAGTCGGGCGCCCCGGTCTCCTTCTCGAGCAACGCCACCGCGCGCAGCCCGGCGGTGCGGGCCTGCTCCCAGTCGTGGCGGAACTTGTGCAGCAGCGCCAGGTTGAACCAGGACTCCGAAAGCCAGGGCTCCAGATCCGCGGCGCGGGTCAGCAGCGCTCCCGCGTCCTCGTACCGGCCGTCACCGATCAGGGTGAACGCGCGGTCGGTGGCCTGCCGCCAGGAGGCGGAGGGCCGGTGCCGTCCCTTCCCGAAGATCCTCACGATTCCGCCTGCCAGTCCCTTGCGATTCCCGCCTGCCGGATTCCTGCCGTCTGCGGGGGCCACGGACCGAGCTGTGCCCCCGAACACCCTCTCCTCGCATCCAACCACGTACGGCCGGACGGGCGCTCATTACCCATGGGTTACCCCACCGCCGGAGCCCTCAGACCGTCTCGCTGCAGCACTCGTGCGAGTGATTCCACGACCTCCGGCTGGTAGTCGTGGGCGCAGGCGAGCCGCAGCCGTTCCAGCGCGCTGAGCGGTCCCCCCGGTCCCGTCTCTTCCATCGTCATCTCGTCGTACGCGTTGACCGCCCGGACGATTCTGGCGCTCACCGGTTGTTCCCGGTAGGGGTCGGCCTGCCGTTCCACGACGACGGCCACCTCGGCGTCCACGCCGGTCTGACGCACCACGGCGCCGCCGAGCAGGGCGATGCGCCGCTGCTCCTCGGCGGGCAGCCGGGCGGTGGCCCCGGCGGGTACGGGGTCGACCAGGCTGAGCTGTCCGATGTCGTGCATGAGGGCCGCGTACTCCAGGACGGTCAGCTCGGGCTCGGTGAGGCCCATCTCGCGGCCGACGGCCCTGCTGAGCTCGGCCACGCGGCGGGCGTGTCCGGGGGGCGTGTACCCGGCGATCTCGGGGGCACGGGCCAGGGAGACGATGGTCTGCCGGTAGGTGGTGCGCACGGCCGCGTAGCGCCGGTAGGAGAGCTGGGTGAGCAACAGCGGCAGCGAGAAGACGGGCAGCGCCCACAGGCCGACGACCGCGACGGCCAGGGACATCACGGCTCCCGTGGCGCACACCGCGGAGCCGATGCCGCGCCTGCCGCGCAGTTCGTCGCGCAGCAGCGGCCCGAACGGCCAGCGGGTCCGGCAGTGGGCGAGCGCGGCGGCGAGCACGGCGTCGCAGAGGGTGGTCAGGACGAGCAGGGCGACGACGACCAGCGCGTACGCGGGTCCGCTCCGGTTCTGCGGTCCGCCGTGGTGGTAGAGGGGCTGGAAGCAGACGGCGGCGAAGCCGACGGTGAGCAGGCGGCGGGTGAGGTGGTCGGTGGTGGGGCCGCGCCCGCGGGCCACGTGCGGCACGCAGCCGGCGAGGGAGGCCGCGAGCACCACCGCGACGACCTGGGGCACCCCATGGTGGGTGGGCCGGCCTGCGGTCTCCCCGAGGAGGGCGTAGGCGAGCGCCCCGGCCGCCCCGAGGGGTGCGGGCTCCCGCTCGCCGCTGCCGCTCCACCGGCCGAGCTCGCCGACGCCGACGAGCACCCCGAAGGCGAGGGCGGCACCGGGTTCCTCGAGGCCGTGCCAGAGGGTCTGGGCGAGACAGCCGGCGCCCAGGAGCCCGGCCGCCGCGTGGGCGAGGACGAAGGGGAGGCGGCGGCCGGCGGTCATGCACCGCCCCCATCCGGTCCCCGCCCGGCCGGGCGGCCGACCACGGGCAGGGCCGGAGGCGGCACCTTTCCGCGCGTCCGGGCTTCCCTGTCCTCCCCGCGCCGCTCCTCGTCCGCGGTCACCACCGGGTGCCGGCCTTCCCCACCCTCGGCTTCACTCGAGCGGGGGTACCCCCATCGTGCCAGCGCCCGGACGAACGCCCGTACCATCGCCGGGTCGAACTGCGACCCCGCGCACCGCTGGAGTTCGGTCAGGGCCGCGGCGACGGGGCGGGCCCGCCGGTAGGAGCGGGTGGAGGTCATGGCGTCGAAGGCGTCGGCGACGGCGACCACGCGGGCGCACTCGGGGATCCGGTCGCCCGTCAGCCCGTACGGATACCCACTGCCGTCGAGGCGTTCGTGGTGGTGGAGGATCGCGGACCGCGCCTCGTCGAGGAACCCGATGCCGCGGACCATCTCGTGGCCGTACTCGGGGTGCAGTTCGATGATCCGCCGCTCCTCGGGGGTGAGCGGCCCGTCCTTGCGCAGCAGCCTGGTGGGCACGCCGAGTTTGCCCACGTCGTGCAGGATCCCGGCGAACCGCAGCACCTCGACGCGTTCGTCGTCCATGCCGAGTTCGCGGGCGATCATCATCGAGGCCTGTCCGACCCGTTCGCTGTGCCCGCGGGTGTAGCCGTCCTTGATGTCGACCGCCTGGACGAGCGCCCGGATCGTGGCCTGATGGGCCGCCCGCTCGCGGTGGTACTGGGCGAAGACCCAGCAGGAGACATACATGGGCAGCAGCACGAGCATGGCCGCGAGCGGCCCGTACGTGCTGCGCCACAGCACGGCCATCATCAGTCCGGCCAGGCCGTGCACGGCGACGGGCGCGAGGGAGCGCAGGAACAGGCCGCGCCAGGCGGTGCGCGCCGGTACGCCTTCGGCGAGCGCCAGGATCCCGCCGTCGAGGACGGTGAGCGCCAGGCAGAACGCCACCACGGCGGCGCCCGCGGGCAGGAGCGCGTACGGGAAGCGGGGGCCGACGACCGCGTCGTGGCCGCCGAGCGACCAGTGCACCCGGGAGGCCGCCCACACGGCCAGGGCGAGCTGCGCGGCCCGCCAGGTCCGGCGCAGCCAGGCCGGCCGCCCGTCGACCCGGGCGAGCAGGGCGCCAGGCAGCGGCACGAGTGCGGCGGCAGGGGGCGGCAGCAGGAAGGCGGCGGCGAGCAGCACAGGGAAGAACGTGCCCATGCCGTCGGGGGCGTGTCGGCCCACGAGGGAGCACCGGGGGACCTGCTCGCAGCCGGCGTAGAGCAGGGCGAGCAGGGTGACCGCCCACCAGGGGACGGGCAGCTCCGGCACGGGGGCCACGCAGAACAGGGCTGCCAGGGCGGCACAGCCGACGTACACGTAGCCCCAAGGCCGAACCGGTCCCACGACGCCACCTCCCGCCGACCGGCGCCCGGCCCAGGAACCGGGCGGGCCCGGTCATGCCCCCATTCAGGCTCGGGAGCCTAGAGGGGCAGGTGGCGCACCGGGGTGGCATTGGCCGAATCCATGGGCTTTCGGCCCGTGGATTAGCACGTTCGAGTGACGAACTGCCGAGGATTGACCGAGCGCCCGAACTCGAGTTCAGGACTCCTGCGGAGTCGCGGTCACATCGTGCTCGGGGACCGTCTGGCCGGAGCGGATCAGCTCGATGCGGCCCATGACCTTCGCCCGCAGGTCCGTCGGCACGTCGTCATGGCCGCAGCACCGCTTGACCAGCTTCTTCACGGCCTCCTCCAGCCCGTACTTCTCCAGGCAGGGGGAGCACTCCTTGAAGTGCTGCTGGAACTTGGTGCGGTCGACGTCCGGCATCTCACTGTCGAGGAACTCGTAGAGATGGTCCAGGACCTCACTGCAGTCAGTCTCGTGCGGCTCTCCGCAGCTCATGAGCCCGAGCCTTTCTCGTTCGACTCTCCGGCGCCGGCCGGGACCAGCCCTCGCTCGCGGGCGTAGTCCTCGAGCATGCCGCGCAGTTGACGGCGGCCCCGGTGCAGCCGGGACATCACCGTGCCGATGGGTGTCCCCATGATGTCGGCGATCTCCTTGTAGGCAAAGCCCTCTACGTCCGCGAGGTAGACGGCGATGCGGAATTCCTCGGGGATCGCCTGGAGCGCTTCCTTGACGTCCGAGTCGGGAAGGTGGTCGAGCGCCTGCGACTCCGCCGAGCGCAGACCGGTCGACATGTGCGACTCGGCGCGTGCCAGCTGCCAGTCCTCGATCTCCTCGGCCGCGCTGCGCTGGGGTTCGCGCTGCTTCTTGCGGTAGGAGTTGATGAACGTGTTGGTCAGGATCCGGTACAGCCAGGCCTTGAGGTTGGTGCCCTCGCGGAACTGGTGGAAGGACGCGTACGCCTTCGCGTACGTCTCCTGCACCAGGTCCTCGGCGTCGGCCGGGTTGCGCGTCATGCGCAGCGCGGCCGAGTACATCTGGTCGAGGAATTCGAGCGCGTCCCGCTCGAAGCGCGCACTGCGCTCGGCGGACGACTCCATGCCTGTGCCCCGGCCCTCGGGCTGCTCCGCCTGGCCGTAGTCGGTCCCTGCGTCGGTACCGGTGACCGGACCCACCTCCTCCAGCGACGTGGCAGGACCGAAACCGATCCCACTCGAATCGGAGGATAGACGAACATCGTTGCCCGCCGCCGCTCGAATCGGAGCGGTCTTGGCCGCGTGCAGCACCGTCCAGTCCAGGTCAGCGCTGCTGCTGCGGCTCGGGCAGATGGTCGAACCCATGCGGCGGACTTCCTCTCGTCGGTGCGTACAGCACGCCCGGTGCTGTCTGATCCCGACAACAGTGGTCCGCCTCGCGACATTCCCACCGTCACCCCAGTGACGTGGCCCACTTCACGACGGCGTCGGTGATGGTCTCCAGGGCCTGTTCCTGGGTGATGTCCGCGCGCTTGGGCACCGCGAAGCCGTGGTCGCCGTACGGCACCCCGACGATCTCGTAGGAGCCCCCGGGGAACTCCTCGGGCCTGCCGAACGGGTCGTTGCCGCCCTGCACCACCAGCGTGGGCACGCCCGCGCCCAGCAGTTCGTCCGCCCGGGACTTCTCCGGCCTGCCCGGCGGATGCAGCGGGAAGCTCAGGGCGAGGACCGCGTGCGCGCCCAGCTCGGCGGCGGTGCGGCACGCGACCCGGGCCCCGGCGCTGCGTCCGCCCGAGACCACCGGCAGCCCCGGGGCGGCGAGCGCGGGCCACACCCCGCGCCAGCCCAGATCCAGCGTCTTCGGCGCGGGCGCCACCTTCTTGCCGGCGACGCGCCAGGGCTGCTCCACGAGCGCGACGCTAACGCCGTGCGCGGGCAGGACCCGGGCCAGTGCCTGGAGGTCGCGTGCCTCGATGCCGCCGCCGGCGCCGTGGCTCACGGCCAGGACCAGCCCCGCCTGCTTCGCCCGGTGCCAGGTGACGCGGGCCGTACCGGCGTCCGTCTCGACGCTCTGTGTCACATCGGTCACGTCAAAACAGTGTGCCCTCTTCGGGCCCCGCCAGCTCCTTCAGCAGCTCCGGGCCGTTGTTGCGGACGTTGCTGACCGCCGTGGAGACCGGGTAGGCGCGCATCAGCCCCGGGGGTGGCGGGTCCAGCAGGGAGCGCAGGTCGTCGGGGTCCGTGCGGGAGGGGTCGAGCCACGCGTCCCAGCGGTCCGGGGTGAGCATCAGCGGCATCCGGGGGTGGATGTCGGCCAGGGTGCGCGGGCCCCCGGCCGGCGCCACTGCCAGCGGTGTCGTCTCGGCCTCCGTGGTGATCACCGAGCAGGTCACCCACCAGGCCCGCGGGTGGTCGTCGGGCAGGGTCCTGTCCCGCCAGAACTCGTACAGCCCGGCCATCGCGAAGACCGTGCCGTCGGCGGGCAGCACGAAGTACGGCTGCTTGCGCGGGCGCTTGCGCCTGCCCTCGACCTCCAGGTCGCGCTCGTCCTTGCCGGTGACCCACTCGTAGTAGCCGTCGGCGGGCAGGATGCAGCGCCGGGCGGCGAAGGCCCGGCGGTACGACGGTTTCTCGTGCACGGTCTCGGCACGCGCGTTGATCATGCGGGCGCCGCCCTCGGGCGACTTGGCCCAGGAGGGGACGAGGCCCCACTTGAGCCTGCGCAGCTGGCGAACCGGGCGCGGGTCGTCGGCGTCCTTCACAGGACGGTCCAGGACCGCGTACACCTCCTTGGTCGGAGCCACGTTGTAGTCGGGCGCCGGAGACTCCTCCGGCTCCGACTCCTCGATCTTGTCGATTTCAAAGATTCCTGCGAGATCCTCGGGCCTGCGACTCGCTGCGTACCGTCCGCACATGCGTGCCACACTGCCAGATCCGCCGACGACCCTGGAGCCACTCACCGCAATGGACAGCCTCGCCTCGACCTCGCTGAGTTCGCTGCCCGATCTCTGGGACGAGGTCTTCGGCAGCCAACCGGACCCCGCTCTGTGGGTGGTGATCGCCACCATGGTCGCGGCGCTCGCCGTGGTCGTCCCGCACAGTCTGTGGCGGATATCCCGTAACGCGATCACCATCGCGCACGAGGGCGGCCACGGCCTGGTCGCGCTGCTCACCGGCCGCACGCTCACCGGAATCCGGCTCCACTCGGACACCAGCGGCCTGACGGTCAGCCGTGGCAAGCCGTACGGGCTCGGCATGATCCTCACCGCCGCCGCGGGGTACACCGCTCCCCCGCTCCTCGGCCTCGGCGGCGCGGCGCTGCTGGCCGCCGGGCACATCACCGCGCTGCTGTGGCTGGCGACAGCGCTGCTCGTGTCGATGCTGGTGATGATCCGCAACGCCTACGGGGCGCTGACCGTGCTGCTGACCGGCGGCACGTTCCTGGCGGTGTCCTGGCTGACCGGCCCGCAGGTGCAGGCGGCGTTCGCCTACGCGGCGGTGTGGTTCCTGCTCCTCGGCGGCGTACGCCCCGCCTTCGAGCTGCAGGTCAAGCGGTCGCGCGCGGGTGCCCGGGACTCCGACGCCGACCAGCTCGCCCGGCTGACGAACGTGCCCGCCGGGCTGTGGCTGTTCCTGTTCCATGCGGTGTCGCTGTGCTCCCTGATGGGCGGCGGACGCTGGCTGCTGGAGATGTGACGCCGAACGGGGCGCCACCGTGTCGATGTGCGGCACCGCCGCGAGGAGATCCCCTGTTCGACGGAGCCGGGGGACTTTGGGACGGCGACCGGCCATGACGGCGCCGCTCCCGAACGATGCTCCCCTCAACAGCGCCCTTATAGAGTGGGGCCATGGCCCCGAACCCCCCGCACACCGACCTCTGGCCCGCCCCGCACGCGAGCGGAGCCGTCGACGCGACGGTTCACGTGCCCGGGTCCAAGTCGGTCACCAACCGCGCCCTCGTGCTCGCCGCCCTCGCCTCCGAGCCGGGCTGGCTGCGCCGCCCGCTCCGCTCCCGCGACACCCTGCTGATGGCCGCGGCCCTGCGCGCGATGGGCGTCGGCATCGAGGAGACGGTGACATCCAGCTCCTCCGTCGCGGGCGGCCCGGACGGCTCCGGCGAGACCTGGCGCGTCATCCCCGCCGTACTGCACGGCCCGGCCACGGTCGACGTCGGCAACGCCGGCACCGTGATGCGCTTCCTGCCCCCGGTGGCCGCGCTCGCCGACGGCCCGGTCCGCTTCGACGGCGACCCGCGCTCGTACGAACGCCCCCTGAACGGCGTGATCGACGCCCTGCGCGCCCTCGGCGCCCGTATCGACGACGACGGCCGCGGCGCGCTGCCGCTGACCGTCCACGGCGGCGGCGCGCTGGACGGCGGACCGGTGTCGGTCGACGCGTCCTCGTCCTCCCAGTTCGTCAGCGCCCTGCTGCTGTCCGCCCCCCGCTTCAACCAGGGCGTCGAGGTCCGCCACACGGGTGCGACGCTGCCCTCCCTGCCGCACATCCGCATGACGGTCGACATGCTGCGCGCGGTCGGCGCCCAGGTCGACACCCCGGAGTCGGGTGGCGAGCCGAACGTCTGGCGGGTCACCCCGGGCGCCCTGCTCGGCCGTGACCTGACCGTCGAGCCCGACCTGTCCAACGCCCAGCCGTTCCTCGCCGCCGCCCTGGTCACCGGCGGCAAGGTCGTCATCCCGGACTGGCCGGCCCGAACGACGCAGCCCGGCGACCGCCTGCGTGAGATCTTCACCGAGATGGGCGGCTCCTGCGAACTGACCGAACGGGGCCTGGTCTTCACCGGCTCCGGTGCCGTCCACGGCATCGACGTGGACCTGAGCGAGGTCGGCGAGCTGACCCCGGGCATCGCGGCGGTCGCGGCCCTCGCGGACTCCCCGTCCACCCTGCGCGGCGTGGCCCATCTGCGGCTGCACGAGACGGACCGCCTGGCCGCCCTGACCAAGGAGATCAACGAACTGGGCGGTGACGTCACCGAGACCGCCGACGGTCTCCACATCCGCCCGCGCCCCCTGCACGGCGGGGTCTTCCACACCTACGACGACCACCGCATGGCCACCGCGGGCGCCGTCATCGGCCTCGCGGTCGAGGGCGTGCGGATCGAGAACGTGGCGACCACGGCCAAGACGCTGCCGGACTTCCCCGACCTGTGGACCGGGATGCTGGGGAACTGACGGGCGGACTGACGACCATGCGCCGCTACGGCAAGCACACCGACGAGGACGACATCCGCACGCGTCCCAACCGCAGGGGCAACCGGCCACGCACGAACATCCGGCCGAAGCACGAGGACGCGGCGGAGGGCCTGGTGCTCACCGTCGACCGCGGGCGGCTGACCTGCCTCGTCGAGGGCCGTACGGTCATGGCGATGAAGGCCCGTGAACTCGGCCGCAAGGCGGCGGTGGTCGGTGACCGCGTCGCCCTGGTCGGCGACCTGTCCGGCATGAAGGACACTCTCGCGCGGATCGTCCGTATCGAGGAGCGCTCCTCGGTGCTGCGCCGCACCGCCGACGACGACGATCCCTACGAGCGCGTGGTCGTCGCCAACGCCGACCAGCTGGCCATCGTCACCGCCCTCGCCGACCCCGAGCCGCGCCCGCGCCTGATCGACCGCTGCCTGGTCGCGGCCTACGACGGTGGCCTCGACCCGCTGCTGGTGCTGACCAAGTCGGACCTCGCCCCGCCCGAGAAGCTCCTGGAGCTGTACGGCGACCTGGACATCCCCTACGTCGTCACCAGCCGTGAGGAACTGGAGACCGGCGACGCCGCGGACCGGGTGCGCGCCCACCTCGACGGCAAGGTCACCGCCTTCGTCGGGCATTCGGGTGTGGGCAAGACGACCCTGGTCAACGCGCTGGTTCCGGAGGACCGGCGCCGCATGACCGGGCATGTCAACGCGGTCACGGGCCGTGGCCGGCACACCACGACCTCGGCGCTGGCGCTGCCGCTGCGGGAGGCGGACGGGTGGGTCGTGGACACCCCGGGCGTACGGTCCTTCGGCCTGGCCCACATCGATCCGTCCCGCGTCATCCACGCCTTCCCGGACCTCGAGCCCGGCACCGAGGGCTGCCCTCGGGCGTGCAGCCACGGCGAACCGGACTGCGCGCTCGACGCGTGGGTCGCCGAGGGGCACGCGGATCCGGCCCGGCTGTACTCCCTGCGCAGGCTGCTCGCCACGCGGGAACGCAGGGAAGGGGACTGACCTCGCCGGTGTTTGGGTCCCTCACACGCAGGTAAAGGCTTACACGCACCGAGATCCGACAGGGCCTGAGCAGTCGGCGTGGGGACGTGGAGGACGACACATGGCGTGGCTGCTGGTCATCGTGGCCGGACTTCTCGAGACCGGTTTCGCCGTCTGCCTCAAGCTCTCCCACGGCTTCACCAGGCTCTGGCCGACCATCGCGTTCTGCTGTTTCGCGCTGGGCAGCTTCGGCCTCCTGACGCTGTCCCTGAGGAAGCTGGACGTGGGTCCGGCGTACGCGGTGTGGACGGGGATCGGGGCGGCGGGGACGGCGATCTACGGGATGGTGTTCCTGGGTGACCTCGTGTCCACGCTGAAGATCGTCTCGATCACGTTCGTGATCGTGGGGGTGATCGGCTTGCAGCTCTCGGGCTCGGCTCACTGAGCCCGAGGGGGCACGCCCCACAAGAGGTGGGGTTCGGGGCGCACCTGCCGCGGCAGAGCAGCCCGCACCAGTTCCGCGACCCCGCTCTGCCCCGGCGGAGCCGCCACACACGACAGCGACAACCGGACGACCACCTCACAGGCACGGGCCAGCTCGGCTGCATCGCCCTTGCCCATGCCGGGCACGGCCACCGCCGCCACGGCGCGATCAAGGACCAGACCCACAAGATCCGACGGTGAGGGCAGTGGCCCATCGGCCCGCCGCTGTGCCGGTACGGCGGAGCCGGACGACACGGCCGCGAGCGACGGCGACGGCAACGACTCGCTCCAGCATCCGGTGAGCATCGCGCGGACGAGGAGGTTCTCGCGGGCCGCCGAGACGGTCCACTCCGCGGCCGAAGCCAGTCGCTCGCCGATGCCCCCGGGTACGGCGAGAGCCCTCTCGACACCGGCGAGGTACCCGTCCGCCTCCCGGCGCACCAGTGCGCGGGCGAGCCCGTCCTTGCTGCCGAACTCGTTGTACAGCGTCTGGCGGGAGACACCGGCCGCCGCGGCCACGTCCACCATGCGCACGGCGGACCACGGACGGCGCTGGAGCGCCGTATAGGCGGCGTCCAGCAGGGATTCCCGCGCTGCAGGCATCGTCGCCTCCCTCGGGACCAGCGGCTCTGACGCACAGGGTTGACGCGTGCACCAACCGTGTCAAGGGTTCTCGGCGGCATGGAAAGGCGCGCACCGGCCGTCACACGCCGCGATCGCACGGCGGCGCGGGGCCGCCCGCGGAGGCGCCCCAGGAAGATCCCCCGTCCCGTGTGGCCGGTGCGGCGAAGGGGCAGATACGGTTCGGTCATGCCCGACTATCTCGATGACCTGCGGCTCGCCCATGTGCTCGCGGACGCGGCCGACGCCGCGACCACGGGCCGGTTCAAGGCCCTTGACCTCAAGGTCGAGACCAAACCGGACATGACACCCGTGAGTGAGGCCGACAAGGCGGCCGAGGAGCTGATCCGCGGCCAGCTCCAGCGCGCCCGGCCGCGGGACGCGATCCTCGGCGAGGAGTACGGCGTCGAGGGCACGGGCCCGCGCCGCTGGGTGATCGATCCGATCGACGGCACCAAGAACTACGTGCGCGGCGTGCCGGTGTGGGCCACGCTGATCTCGTTGATGGAGGCGGGCGAAGGGGGCTTCCAGCCCGTCGTCGGTGTCGTCTCGGCGCCCGCGCTCGGCCGGCGTTGGTGGGCGGCGAAGGGGCACGGCGCGTTCACGGGGCGCAGTCTGTCCTCGGCGTCGCGGCTGCACGTGTCGCGCGTCTCAAGGCTGTCGGACGCGTCCTTCGCGTACTCGTCACTGTCCGGCTGGGAGGAGCAGGGCCGGCTGAACGGTTTCCTCGACCTGACACGCGCGGTGTGGCGCACCCGTGGCTACGGCGACTTCTGGCCGTACATGATGGTCGCGGAGGGGTCGGTGGACATCTGCGCCGAGCCGGAGCTGTCGCTGTGGGACATGGCGGCGAACGCGATCATCGTGACCGAGGCCGGCGGCTCCTTCACGGGCCTCGACGGCCGCCCGGGCCCGCACAGCGGCAACGCGGCCGCGTCCAACGGGCTGCTCCACGACACCCTGCTCGACCATCTGAACGACCGGTACTAGCCCGAGCGGTCCTGCCGGTATCCGAATGAGCGGTGCCAGCCCTACCGGTGACCAGCCCCTACCGGTGACCAGCCCCTACCGGTGACCAGCCCCTACCGGACGGTACGAGACACCAGGGGTGCACAAGGGTGCTTCTGTGCACCGCGAGCGCCCCTGAACTCACGTCGCGCGCCCTCTTGTTGACCGGCCCTTTGCCTGGGAACCTGGGCATCACCCACTTGTGAATTTGTGAAGCCTGGGGCGGGCGCTTCCGGCGGGCGGCATCCCACGGTTCCGGAGCCCTGAGCCAGTGCGGTCGAGTGGGTTCGGTCCAGCGCACTCGTAGCTCCAGCGCACTCGTAGGAGGTGGCTCCGCCCCATGCTCGTTCGCGACGCCATGAGCACCGTGGTCCTCACCATCGGCCCCGCACACACTCTCCGCCAGGCAGCAGCCCTGATGTCCGCCCGCCGGGTCGGCGCGGCGGTGGTCCTCGACCCGGACGCCGGCGGCCCCGGCATCCTCACCGAGCGCGACATCCTCAACTCCGTCGGCCTGGGCCAGAGCCCGGACATCGAACGGGCCCAGGCCCACACCACCATGGACGTCGTGTTCGCCGCGCCGTCCTGGACCCTCGAGGAGGCCGCGCGGGCCATGGCCCACGGCGGTTTCCGGCATCTGATCGTCCTGGACGACGACCAACCGGTCGGCGTCGTCTCGGTCCGCGACATCATCCGCTGCTGGGCCCCGGCCCGCCGGCCGGCAGCGGTGAACTGATGCACGACGGTGCCTGTCCGGACAGGATCCGCACAGGCACCGCACCCGACCGCGACCATCGACCGAGCGGCCCGGCATACGGGCGACCGGGACGGCGTGGGCGGCGCCGGTTCAGCCGCGAACGGGACGCAGGGCCTGCACCGCGGCTTCCAGGCGCTTGCCGAAGTCGCCGTCGGCCCGACGGAAGTTCTCGATCGCGCGCTCGACGATGTCGTCGCGCGAGACCTGCGAGAGGGAGCCCGCGAGGTTGCCGATCAGGCGGTCCCGCTCGTCCTCGGACATCAGGCGGTACAGGTTGCCCGCCTGCACGAAGTCGTCGTCCTCCGCGTGCACCGGGGCCTCGTGGTTGCCCGTGGCGCCCTGCACCGGGACCGGCTGCCACAGCGGCCGGTCGGTCTGGAACGGCCCGCCGAAGCTGTTCGGCTCGTAGTTCCTGGCGCCCTTGTGACGGCCGTCGTACAGGAAGCCGTCCCGGCCGTGGGTGCGCGCCTCGGCCGCGTGCGGGCGGTTCACCGGGAGCTGGTCGGCGTTGATGCCGACGCGGTAGCGGTGCGCGTCGCCATAGGCGAACAGGCGGCCCTGGAGCATCTTGTCCGGGGAGGGACCGATACCGGGCACGAAGTGGGCGGGGCTGAAGATCGACTGCTCGACCTCGGCGAAGACGTTCTCCGGGTTGCGGTTGAGCTCGAGCTTGCCGATCTCGACCAGCGGGTAGTCGCCGTGCGGCCACACCTTGGTGAGGTCGAAGGGGTTGAAACGGTAGGTCGCCGCCTCGGTCGCCGGCATGATCTGGACGGAGACGGTCCAGGTCGGGTACTCCCCCCGCTCGATCGCCTCGCGCAGGTCACGCTGGTGCGAGTCGGGGTCCTTCCCCGCGAGGATCTCGGCCTCCTCGGCGGTGAGGTTCCTGATCCCCTGGTCGGTCTTGAAGTGGTACTTGACCCAGAAGACCTCGCCGGCCTCGTTGTTCCACTGGAAGGTGTGCGAACCGAAGCCGTCCATGTGGCGGTAGGACGCCGGGATACCGCGGTCGCCGAAGAGCCAGGTCACCTGGTGGGTGCTCTCCGGGCTGAGGCTCCAGAAGTCCCAGACGTTGTCCGCCTCCTGGCTGCCCGTGTAGGGGTCGCGCTTCTGGGTGTGGATGAAGTCGGGGAACTTGATGGCGTCCTTGATGAAGAACACCGGGGTGTTGTTTCCGACGAGGTCGTAGTTGCCCTCTTCGGTGTAGAACTTCAGCGCGAAACCGCGCGGGTCGCGGACCGCGTCCGCGGCGCCGAGGTTGCCCGCCACGGTCGAGAAGCGCAGGAAGACCTCGGTCTGCTTGCCGATCTCGGAGAGGAAGGCGGCACGCGTGTACGGGGTGACGTCGGCGGTGACCGTGAAGGTGCCGTAGGCACCCGCGCCACGGGCGTGCACCACTCGCTCCGGGATGCGCTCCCGGTTGAAGCGGGCGAGCTTCTCCAGCAGCAGCTGGTCCTGAACGAGAACCGGGCCGCCGACGCCTGCCGTCTCGCTGTTCTGGTTGTCGGCCACCGGAGCACCGGCCTCCGTCGTGAGCGGTCCCTGCGTCACTTTAAGCCTCCTCAGTCACTGCCACTGCCTTGCCTTCCGCAGACCGGTCATCCGGACCAGCGCCGAACTCGATCCTACATTGGACTAAGTCCAAGTCAAGCAAGCATCCAAAGTCACACCTGTTCGGAATCTGGTCCGCAGCTGTTAGGCTGGTGGGTATGAGTGACCTGTTGGAACGGCTGCGCGGACGTGGATGGCGGATGACCGCGCAGCGGCGCGTCGTGGCCGAGGTCCTCGACGGCGAGCACGTCCACCTGACGGCCGACGAGGTGCACGCGCGCGCCGTCGCGAAGCTGCCGGAGATCTCCCGGGCAACCGTCTACAACACGCTGGGTGAGCTGGTGTCCCTGGGAGAGGTGCTCGAGGTCACCACGGACAAGCGCGCCAAGCGGTACGACCCGAACGCGCACCGGCCGCACCACCACCTGGTGTGCGCCAACTGCGGAACGATCCGCGACGTCCACCCGATGGGCAACCCGCTGGCGGACCTCCCCGCCTCGGAGCGCTTCGGCTTCACGGTGTCGGACGTAGAGGTGACGTACCGCGGCCTGTGCCCGAACTGCTCGGCGGCGTAGCGGCGCTTCGCCGGGCTTTGCGTCCGCCTCGCAAGGGGCGCATCAAGCGCCACAAGGGACGCATCAAGCGCCACAGGGGACGCATCAAGCGCCACAGGGGACGCATCGACGCATCAACAGACCGGCATCAACAGACCGAGGCCGGAACCCATTCGGGTTCCGGCCTCGGTCCTTCAGTAGCGGGGACAGGATTTGAACCTGCGACCTCTGGGTTATGAGCCCAGCGAGCTACCGAGCTGCTCCACCCCGCGTCGGTGAACGCAACATTACGTCAGCGACACGGACAGAGGCAAATCGCTTCAGCGGCGCCCGCTCCTCCGGCGCCCAGAGCCGCTCTCCGTCACGCCGACAGCTCCTCCCGCAGAGCGTCCCGCAACCGCGCCGCCCGCTCCGCGACCTCCGCCGGCCCCAGCGACACCGCCCGGTCGGCCCACCGCTGCCCCTCCGCCAGCTCCCCCTGACGCGCGTAGACCAGCGCCAGCCGCAACGCCGCCCGCCCGTGCCCGGCGTCGGCCGCCCGGGTCCACCACAGCGCCGCCTCCGGCTCGCTGCCCTCCCGCGCCAGCAGCAGCCCGAGATTGAAGGCGCCGTTCCGCGACCCGCCCTCCGCCGCCTCCCGGTACCACCGCGCCGCCTCCACGACGTCCCCCCGCGCGGCGGCCAGCATCCCGACCCGTACCTGCGCCCGGCGGTGCCCCTGCGAGGCCGCCCGCTCGTACCACTCCTCGCACTCGCTCTTCTCGTGCGACGGCTCCCCCAGCTCGTGCTCGGGCGCCGGCGGCCGCCGCGCGTCCAGGAGCGTGGCCAGCCGGTACGCCGCCTCCGCGCTGCCGCCCCCCGCGGCGCAGCGCAGATGCCGTTCGGCCGTCTGCTCGTCCCCCTGGCGCAGTCGGGCGATCCCGACCTGGAGCGCCGCCTCGGTGTGCCCGGCGGCAGCCGCCCGCTCGTACCATCCGAGGGCCGTGTCGTCGTCGCCCCGCCCGGCGTAGAGAATCCCCAGGTTGAACGCGGCGTCCACGCTCCCCGCCTCCGCCGCCTTGGAGAACCAGGGTTCCGCCCCCGTCGCGTCCCCGCCCTGCAGCAGCAGGATGGCCAGCGCGTTCGCCGCCTCCCGATGCCCGGCGTACGCCGCGCGCCGGTACCACTGCTCGGCCTGCGCGGTCCGCCCCTGCTCGGCACAGAGCAGCCCCAGGTTGTACGCGCCGTTGACGTCGCCCGCGTCCATCGCCGCCCGGTACCACCGCTCGGCCGTCTGCGTCTCTCCACGCTCGGCGTGCAGCGCGCCCAGCGCGTTCGCCGCGTTGCCGTCGCCCTCCTGGGCGGCTCTGAGCCACCACACCGCGGCGCTCTCGGTATCCCCCGCATCCCGCAGCAGGAAGCCGAGCGCGCAGGCGGCCCGCGCCTCGCCGTCCTTCGCGCTCGTCAGGTACCAGCGACCGGCCTCCTTCAGATCGCCCCGCCGCTCCAGGATCGCCCCGAGGTGCAGCGCCGCGCGCCGGTGACCGCGCGCGGCGGCCTGCCGGTACCACTGCTCCGCCTCCTCGAGCGCGGACGGCTCGACACCGTTGTCAGCGCCGGCCTCCTGCTCGCCCAGCGCCCTGCGGTCGAGCGTTCTCGCCAACCGGTACGCGGCCTCACGGTGCCCGCGCTCCGCGGCGGCCCGCATCCACTGCTCGGCGCTGTCGTCACCGCGGTGCTCCAGCAGATCGGCGAGCGCGTACGCGCCCAGGACATGCCCCTGCTCGGCCGCCTGGCGCAGCCAGTACTCGGCGGCCGGCTCGTCGCCGCGCTCGCGGTGGTGCCTTCCGAGGGCGTGCGCGGCCGCGGCGGACCCGGCGACGGCGGCGATGCGCCACCAGCCGGCCGCCTCCTCGGCGTATCCGCGCTGATGCAGGAGGACACCCAGGTTGTTGGCGGCGGCGCGGTCACCCGCGGCGGTGGCGGCCCGCAGCTGGGGCTCGGCTCCGTCGAGATCGCCACGGCGCAGCAGCATGGCGCCGAGGACGCTCATCGCCTGGACGTCACCGGCCTCGGCGGCGAGCCGCTGCCGTGCCTCCTCGGCCGCCTCACCGGCCTCGTCCCGCTCGACGGCCTGCTCGACAGCCCGGTCATCGGATGGGTCGACGGAGGAATCGGCAGAGGAATCGGCCGAGTGATCGACGGACTGGTGGGCGAACCCGTGAGCGGACATGTCGGCGGACTGCTCGGCCGGCCGATCCACGAGCCGGTCGGCGGGCCGTACAAATCGGCCCGTCCCGAACAGAGCTGCCTTGTCCCCCATAACGTCCATCGTCGCACCACCTGCAACCTGGGTACACCTGGTATACCGCAGCCAGTGAGGTCACTTCAGCGTTTTGTCGACATGCCCACAGAGAGACAAGTCAAACACAGAAGTGGCCAACTGCCCCCACAAGCAGCCGCATTTCAGGCAAGTCGCCTGGTCACGCCGTACTCCCCCTCGTGTCGCACACACGTCGAGGGCCCGGATCCACGATCAGGATCCGGGCCCTCGACTTCAGTAGCGGGGACAGGATTTGAACCTGCGACCTCTGGGTTATGAGCCCAGCGAGCTACCGAGCTGCTCCACCCCGCGCCGTTGTTGGTTCACCGTATCACGGCGCGGGAGGGGTCCTGGTTCAGCTCCCGCCGGAAGCGCTCGGTGAACTGCCGGGCGAACCGCTCGGGCTGCCGCTCGCGCCGCCGCCACCGCCACTGGTCTTCCCGGCCTTGGTCTGGGCCTCTTCGGCCTGCTTCAGCGCGTCCTGCAGGTCTTTCTGCGCCCGCCCGTACGCTTCCCAGTCGCCCTTCTTGAGGGCTTCCTGGCCGGCGTCGAAGGCCTTCTGGGCGTCCTGGAGCGCCTGTTGGACGGTCGGGTTGGCGGGCGTCGGCGGGTTGCCGGTCCCGGTGTCCGGCGGCGGGGTGGAACCCTGTACGCCGAAGACCTTGTTGAGCGCCTCATCGAGCGTGTCCTCGAACGCGGTGTTGCCGCCGTAGGTCACCAACACCTTCCGCAGCAGGGGGTACTTGAGCCCGCCGCCGCGGACGTAGACGGGTTCCACGTACAGCAGTCCCCCGTCGAGCGGCACGGTCAGCAGGTTGCCGTACTCGATGTCGGAGTCGCCGCCCTTCAGCAGCCTGATCGACTCGGCGATGCTCTGCTCGGAGTTGAACTGGCTCTGGACCTGCTTCGGCCCGTCGACCGTTCTGCTCGTCGGCAGCTTCAGAATCCTGATCTTGCCGTAGTCGGGTGTGCCCGCCTCGGAGTCGACCGCCATGAAGGCGCTCAGGTTGTCACGGCCGTTCGGCGTGAGCGTCGTCGTCAGGGAGAACGCCTGCGCCTGCTGGTCGGGCATCTTCATGCTCAGGTAGTACGGCGGCACCGCGTTGCCCGTCTTGTTCGTCGGGTCGTCGGGCACCTGCCAGACCTCGCTGCCGCTGAGGAACGTCTGCGCGTCCTTGACGTGGTAGCGGGTCAGCAGCTCGCGCTGGACCTTGAACAGGTCCTGCGGGTAGCGCAGATGGGACATCAGCGACGGCGAGATGTCGCTCCGCGGCTCCACTGTGCCCGGGAACGCCTTCATCCAGGTCTTCAGAACGGGGTCCTCGGTGTCCCACTGGTAGAGCTTGACCTCGCCCGTGTACGCGTCGACGGTCGCCTTCACCGAGTTGCGGATGTAGTTGACCTGGTTCTGCTGGGCCATCACCGCGCGCTGGGTGTTGCCCGCGGTCAGCGAGTCGGCTGTCGTGTCGCCCAACGTCGTACGGGAGGAGTACGGATAGCCGTTCGACGTCGTGTAGGCGTCCACGATCCACTGGATGCGGCCGTCGACGACCGCGGGGTAGGCGTCACCGTCGATGGTCAGCCACGGCGCGACGGCCTCGACACGCTCCTTGGGCGTGCGGTTGTACAGGATCCTCGAGCCGTCGCCTATGGCGCCGGAGTAGAGGATCTGCGGCTCGCTGAACGCCACCGCGTACGCGGCCCGGTTGATCGGGTTGGAGAGGCTGACCCCGCTCTTGCCCCGGTAGCTGGTGGTCTTCTCGCCGTTGTCGTCGGAGTAGTCGATCTCCTTCTGGGGACCGCCGACGATCGAGTACGTGGTGGTCTTCTCGCCGTAGTAGACCCGCTGTTCGTACGTCCCGAGGTCACCGGTCGACGGCAGGTCCGACTCGGCGAAGACGGGCTGGCCGTTGGCGTCGGCGGTGGTGCCCTTGGCGGCGACCACACCGTAGCCGTGGGTGTAGCGGAAGTGGTCGTTGATCCAGTTGTTCTTCGGAATGCCGTTCAGGTTCAGCTCACGCAGACCGATGACCGTGTCCTGGTCCTTGCCGTCCTTCGTGTAGCGGTCGACGTCCAGGTTGGTCGGGAACGCGTAGTAGTTCTTCATCTGCTGGAGCTGCTGGAACGTCGGCGAGACGATGTTCGGGTCCAGCAGGCGGATGCTCGCCGTGGCGTCCGCGTCGTCGCGCAGCGTGCTCTTGTCCTTGGTGCTGCTCGTCCCGGCGTACTCGCTGACCTGGGCGTCGTCGATGCCGTAGGCCTCGCGGGTCGCCTTGAGGTTCTTGTCGACGTACGGCGCCTCCTTGGCCTGCTCGTTCGGCTGCACCTGGAACTTCTGGACGATCGCCGGGTACAGCCCGCCGATGAGGATCGCCGAGAGCACCATCAGGCCGAAGCCGATCACGGGCAGCTGCCAGGTGCGCCGCCACAGGGTGGCGAAGAACAGCAGCGCGCAGATGACCGCGATGCAGAACAGGATCGTCTTGGCCGGCAGGTAGGCGTTCGCGTCGACGTACCTCAGGCCCGTCCAGTTGCCGGTCGCCTTGAAGTCGCTGGACTTGACCGCGAGTCCGTACCGGTCGAGCCAGTAGGCGACCGCCTTCAGGGCGACGAAGACACCCAGCAGCACGGACAGGTGCCCGGTGGCGGCGGCCGTGGCGCGCGCTCCCGGGGAGGTGATCCGCAGCCCGCCGTACAGGTAGTGGGTGAGCGCGGCGGCGATCAGCGACAGGACCGTCGCGGCGAAGCCGAAACCGAGCAGGAATCGGTACCAGGGCAGGTCGAAGGCGTAGAAGGAGACGTCCAGGTGGAACTGGGGGTCCTTCTGGTGGAACGGCACGCCGTTCACCCACATCAGCCAGGTCCGCCACTGGCTGGACGCCGAGGCACCCGCGACCAGGCCCACCAGGGCGGTGATCCCGAGCAGCAGCCACGTCTTGTACGGCGCGATCCCCATCCGGTAGCGGTCGAGGCTCTGCTGCTCCATGGACATGGCGCTCAGCGGCGGACGCAGCCGGTGCGCGAGCCAGATGTTGACGCCGACCGCTGCCGCCATCAGCAGACCGAAGACGAAGAAGAGTCCGATCTTGGTCCACAGGGTGGTGGTGAAGACGGACGAGTACTTCACCGACCGGTACCACAGCCAGTCCGTCCAGAAACCGGCGAACATGACGAACGCCATACCGAGGACGGCGAGGACCCCGAGCGTCATGAGCAGGGTCCGGGCCCGCCCGGACGGGCGGCCCACTCTGATCCGTGGCCCCGTCGGGCCTCCGCCGCGGTCGGGCATCTGGAAAGCCAAGGTGCGCACCTCGAAGTTCGCTGTTGATCCGAGTTGATCCGTCAGGCCCCCGTGAACGCGGACCATGGATGAGGCTCCACGATCGCGGAGCCTCACCTATGCAACTTACTGGCGCTTTACTCGGTTCCCGCTTCGGGGTGCGAACGAGGCAGGATTGTGACCATGTCCAACACTCCCATGGCAGCGAACCCGCTCACCCGGGCCGTGCTCGAGATCGACGAGTACGCCTCCGGCCTCGGCTGGGACCAGCCCGCTCGCCTCTTCGCCCTCGTCGACACCGCGCGCCTGCGGACCGAGGAGCCCGCGCTCGCGACCCAGCTCGGTCTGGAGGAGGAGCCCGAGGCCGCGGGTCTCACCCCGATCGAGCAGGACGAGATCCCTGCCGACCGGCCGCTGGACGAGTTCCTCGGCACCATCGCCTGGCCCGATGCGGTGGCCGGCTGTGCGCTCACGGTGCAGCGGCTGATGCTGCCGCCGTCCGCGGAGTCCCAGGTCCCCCAGGGACTGAGCGAGCAGAAGCTGGCCGCGTGGGTCGCCGAGCACCCGGAGCGCCAGGAGGTGCGGATGACGGTCGCGGTGCTGCGGGACGGCGCGCGGGAGTCGGCGCTGCGGCTTCGCGAGAAGGACTCGCCGACGGAGGTATTGACGGGCCCGGACCTGGTGCCGGGCCTTGCGGAGGCACTGGCGGCCACGTTCGAGGACTGAGCGCTCCCCGCAACGGGGGCGGGGCGCCCGGAGGCTTCCGGGCGCCCCCACTCATGTGAAGGCGCTGCTGTCAGCCCTTGGTGGTGCACTTCGGCAGATCGGCGGTCTTGCCGGTGCGGATGTCCTTGAGGGCGTTCAGGGCGTCGGCGATGGTGTTGACCTTGACCAGGGTGAGCCCCTTCGGGGTCTCCTTGGCGGCGGAGGCGCAGTTGTCCTTGGGGGTCAGGAAGTACTGGGCGCCCTTGCTGCGCGCGCCGACGGTCTTCAGCTCGACACCGCCGATCGGTCCGACCTGGCCGTCGTCGTCGATGGTGCCGGTGCCGGCGACGAACTTGCCGCCGGTGAGGCTGCCCGGGGTGAGCTTGTCGTAGATGCCGAGCGCGAACATCAGCCCGGCGCTCGGTCCGCCCACGTCGGCGAGCTTGATGTCGATGGTGAACGGGAAGGTGTGATCGGTCCCGGCGGAGATCCCGACGATGGCGCGCTCCTTGGCGGTGTCGTGGGACTTCGTCGTGGTGATCGTCACATCCTGGGTTTCGGTGGCCGTCTTGTGCGCCTTCTCGGCGGCGGCCTGCGCCTTGGCGGGCACGATCGTGAATACGACCTTCTCGCCGGGCTTGTGCTTGGTGACCAGCTTGGCGACGTCCTCGGGCGCCTTCACGACACTGCCGTCGACGGCCTTGATGACATCACCGGCGTGCAGCTTGCCCTCGGCCGGCGCCCCCTTGAGCACGGTGGAGACGATCACCCAGGACTTCACCGGGATGCCCAGCTCCTTCAGGGCGGCGACCTTGGCGCTCTCCTGGGACTGGCTGAACTCCTCGGCGTTCTCCTGCGTGGACTGCTGTTCGGTCTTGCCGTCCGGGTAGAGCGTGTCGTGCGGGACCACCTTGGTGTCGCGCGCCAGCCAGCCGTAGACGGCCTCCACCAGGTTCATGTTGTAGTCGGCGCTGGTGACCCGGACGGTCGTCATGTTCAGGTGTCCGGTCGTCGGGTAGGTCCTGCGCCCGGAGATCTGCAGCACCGGCTGGCCGTCGTGCTCGTCCAGGGTGTTCACCGTCGGCCCCGGGGACATCTCCGAGTACGGCACTTTGATGAACACTCCCGCACACAGGAGCGCGATCAGCATCAAGGTGGAGGCGAGCATCGTCGCGGTGCGGCGTGGCATGGAACGACAGTACGGGACGGTGCTGTCAGCGGACCGTCAGGGCCGTCCGTACGAGCACGGGCGGCCCCTGCATCCTCTGGATCCTCGGCGCGCTCAGCCGCCCGAGTGGGACCTCTCCATCGCCTCGCGGAAACGCGCGTACCCGGCGAGCTCGGAGCCGTCGCCCGCGGCCTTGCGGTTCCGACTGGCCCAACTGCCCCACAGTCCTGCACCGAGCGCAGCCATAAACGGAATCAGCAACCAGGCGAGCGCCGCCATGCCGACCTCCCAACCCCGATGAGCGACCGCAACTGACTGATCAGCAGATTAATCATCCGCAATGTCAACGCTCACGCGAGGGGTACGGTTACGCAACCGGAGCCCGGGTGAGAGGTTGGTTAACCCCAGGAGAGGTATACGCTCCCCCGCTCAGCAGGCACCCGCCCGCCCTCCCGTCGCCCGACCACCACCCGTGAACGACGGCGTTACGCGCCGACCCATTCATCGGTGCCGTCGGAGAACCTCTGGTGCTTCCAGATGGGCACTTCGTGCTTGAGGTCGTCGATGAGCTTGCGGCAGGCCTCGAAGGCCTCGCCCCGGTGGGGACACGCCACGGCGACGACGACGGCGAGATCACCGACGCGCAGGTCACCCACGCGGTGCACCGCCGCGAGCGCCCGCACGGGGTACTCGGCGACGACCTTCTCGGCGATGCGTCGCATCTCGGCCTCGGCGGTCGGATGGCACGAGTACCCGAGCGCGTCGACGTCGGCCCCGCCGTCATGGTTGCGGACGGTCCCGACGAACAGCGCGATCCCTCCCGCGGCGTCGTCCCCCACGGCGCGGAAGATCTCGTCGACGGAGAGCGGGGTGTCCCGAATGGCCAGCAGCTTGATGGGCTCGTCCGCGACCTGCTCACCGGGGTGATCACTGTTGGGTGCCATGCCCCCATCGTGCCGTACACCTCGAAGAAGGAGGAACAGACGATTCAGGAGGCACGCGCGCGTGGGTCCTGGAAGCGTCGCGGTACGGGGGGGGCGACCCACGCCTCCTGCCGGTCCGGCCTGTGAGCCGCATGAGGAGGACGGATGAGGAGGAGGCCGTGCCCCTCAGACCCGCCGCCGCGCCTTCCGTGCCCTGCGCACCACCGCCGCCGCGCCGAGCAGAGCGACCGTCGCCCCCGCGGCCCCCGCCGCCGTCGCGTCCTTGCGTCCCAGCCGCCGCCCCACCACGGTGTGCCGCCCGGCCACCTCCTCCAGCAGCTCGGCCAGCACCTCCTCGTTCGTCCACTTCGGCCGCCACCCGGCGTCGTGCAGCCGGCTCCCGCTCACGACCCACGGGTACATCGTGTACGCGAGGTCCCCGGCCGGCGACGGCGTCAGCCCGATGCGGTGCAGCCGGGCCGCCGCGCCCAGCGCGACCGCGGACGGCAGCTCCATCCGCCGGATCCCGCTCAGCTCCTCGACCTCCTCCTGCTCCAGCCACCCCTCGCACCCGACGGCCAGTTCCCCCTCCACCTTCTCCAGAACGGCGTACTCCAGGGCACTGCACAGATCCTCGACGTGGCAGAACTGCCACGCCGGCCGCGACCCCGCCACCACCAGCAGACGAGGCGACTCGAAATACCTGGTCAGCGCCGTGTCCGTGCCCCCGACCAGGACAGCGGGCCGCACCACGGTGACGTTGAGCCCCGGATGCGCCCTCGGGGCCCGCCGCGCGAGCCGCTCGATCTCCAGCAGGTCCCCGACTCCGGTCGCCTCCGCCGTCGCCCGCAGCTCGGCGTCCTCCGACAGCGGCAGCTCGTTGTCCGGCAGCGCCCCGTAGACCATCGCCGACGTGCACAGCACCACCCGGTGCACCCCGGCGGCCGCCGCCGCGGTCAGCACGGTCTGCGTTCCGCGCACGTTGTACGCCGTGCGCGCCGCCGGGTCCGTCTCCAGGTCCAGGTCGAGTGCCAGATGCACCACCACGTCCGCGCCCCGCAGCTTCTCCGCGATCGCCGGGTCCCGCACGTCCAGGATGTGCCACCGCGCCGCCGCGCACTCCCCGCGCCGCTCGTCGATGGCGACGACCTGCCTGATCTCCTCGCACGCGGCGAGCCGCTCGGTGAGCAGCGCGCCGACCCCGGACGCGGCGCCGGTGACCGCGACGACCGGCCCGCGGATGGCAGTCGACTCGTCGGCTCCAAGCGCCGTCCTCGAGGGGCGGTGGTCGGGCGACGGGTGGGCTGAATGGTTTCGCGCTGCGCGAACCTGCGGATCTGGGGAACTCACCGGGCGTCTCCAGCGGTTGTCTTCCATACGGACGCAAAGCACGCGTGCGTACCAGGTGGCATCCATCCTGCCGCAGGCCACGAGTCGGCGAAGCACTCAGGCCCGATCGGGTCAAGGTGTCTACGCTGGGTGGTGTTGTCGGGCAGCCAGCCGCCGGAAGGAACCGGTGGCCTTACCAGCCGAGGAATCCCGTGAGTGACACCCCATTCGGATTCGGCCTTCCGCCGGAGGAGCCGGAGAACGGCGACGAGGGCAAGGAGAAGGACCAGCAGAGCGGCGGTGGTCAGGGACCGGCCAACCCGTTCGGTTTCGGGCTGCACGGAGCCGGCGGTGCCGGCGCCGACAACCCGCTCGCAGCGATGTTCGGTTCCCTGAACCCCACCGACCTGGGCGCCGCCTTTCAGCAGCTGGGCCAGATGCTCTCCTACGAGGGCGGCCCGGTGAACTGGGACATGGCCAAGCAGATCGCCCGCCAGACGGTCTCCCAGGGCACCCCCGACGGCACCAAGGACCAGAGCGTGAGCCCCGGCGAGCGTTCCACCGTGGAGGAGGCCGTCCGCCTGGCCGACCTGTGGCTCGACGACGCGACGTCACTGCCGTCCGGCTCGGGCTCCGCGGTGGCCTGGAGCCGCGCGGAGTGGGTCGAGGCGACCCTGCCGGCGTGGAAGGAGCTCGTCGACCCGGTCGCCGAGCGCGTCGGCGCGGCCATGGGCGATGTCCTGCCGGAGGAGATGCAGGCCATGGCGGGCCCGCTGATCGGCATGATGCGCTCCATGGGCGGCGCCATGTTCGGTACGCAGATCGGGCAGGCCGTCGGCGTGCTCGCCGGCGAGGTCGTCGGCTCCACCGACATCGGTCTGCCGCTCGGCCCGGCCGGGAAGGCCGCGCTGCTGCCGCTGAACATCGAGGAGTTCGGCAAGGACCTGGGCGTGCCCAAGGAGGAGGTGCGGCTGTACCTCGCGCTGCGCGAGGCCGCCCACCAGCGCCTGTTCGCGCACGTGCCGTGGCTGCGCTCGCACCTGTTCGGCGCCGTCGAGGGCTACGCCCGCGGCATCAAGGTCGACACGGCGAAGCTGGAGGACGTGGTCGGCCAGTTCGACCCGCAGAACCCGGAGGAGCTGCAGCAGGCGCTCCAGCAGGGCATGTTCCAGCCGGAGGACACACCGGAGCAGAAGGCGGCCCTGGCCCGTCTGGAGACGGCACTGGCGCTCGTCGAGGGCTGGGTGGACGCGGTGGTGCACGCGGCCGCGAAGCCGCGCCTGGCGTCCGCGGACGCGCTGCGCGAGACCCTGCGTCGCCGTCGCGCCTCCGGCGGCCCGGCCGAGCAGACGTTCGCCACGCTGATCGGCCTGGAGCTGCGTCCGCGCCGGCTGCGGGACGCCTCCCGTCTGTGGGCGTCGCTCACGGACGCGCGCGGTGTGGACGGCCGGGACGGCCTGTGGGCCCACCCGGACATGCTGCCGACGGCGTCCGACCTGGACGACCCGGACGGCTTCGTGCACCGCGAGCAGCTCGACTTCTCCGAGCTGGACAAGATGCTCGGCGAGGCGGCGGACGGGTCCGCTCCGAAGCCGGATCTGAAGAAGAAGGACGACGGCGAAGCCGAGGGCGACGACGCGGAGTGAGCCTCTACGACGACGCTGTCCTCGTGCTCAAGTCCTACGAGGGCCAGGAAGAGCTGCGCCAGGCGTATCTGGACCACCTCCAGGCGCACCCGGACGGCATGTGGAAGTCCTGTGGGGACGGGCACATCACCGCGAGCGCAATGGTGATCGACCCCGAGCACAGCCGGGTGCTCCTGACCCTTCACAAGAAGATCCGGATGTGGCTGCAGATGGGTGGCCACTGCGAGCCGGACGACGTGACGCTGGCGGACGCCGCACGCCGCGAGGCGACCGAGGAGTCGGGCATCGGGGGACTGGTCCTGCTGCCCGGCGGGCCGGTGCGCCTGGACCGGCACCACACGCCGTGCGCCTGGCACCTCGACGTCCAGTACGCGGCGCTCGCCCCGGCCGGAGCCGTGGAGGCGATCAGCGACGAGTCCCTGGACCTGCGCTGGTTCCCGTACGCCGAGGTGGCGGACGTGGCGGACGAGTCCGTCGTACGGCTGCTGGAGGCGACGCGCGCCAGGCTGTGAAGGTGTGAACGGGCAGGGGGTGACCGCCGCTGCGGTCACCCCTCACTCATGCTCAGCTCCAGACGTTGCCCTGGTTCTGCCCCCGTGCCCCGTGCTGCCCCATGCCGAACTGCGCGGCCAGGCCCTGCCCGATCTGGGCGTTCTGCGGCGGCAGCAGCTCGCTGGGCTGCACCAGCGCGAAGCCGTTGCCCATGAAGCTGAGCTCCCAGCCCTCACCGGTGTTGCCGCGGCGCCGCCACACCCCGGAGGAGTGCGTCTGGGCCTGCATCTGCACCCGCAGGCCGGTGGACCAGGCGACGATCGCGTCGGCGTCGCAGTTGACGTACTTGTCCGGCGTGACCTGCATCAGCAGCGGCGCGCCCGACGTCATCAGCGCGACCTTGCCGCGGCCGGTGATGTTGAGCTGGTACTTGCCGGAGCCGGAGATCCCGTACAGGCTGTCGACGGCGATGACCTCGTGGTGCAGCGAGGAGTCCATCGCGAGGACGTAACTGCTGTCGACGGTCAGCCCGTCCTGCTCGACGTCCATGATGTGCACGTGCTGGGCGAGGTTGGCGAGGTAGACGGTGCCCTGACCGTGACAGCGCATCAGGTCCAGGCCCTCGCCGGTGTGTGCACGCGCGCGCCGCTGACCGCCGCTCTGGTACTCGGCGTCGAACTCGATGAGCCCCTGGTAGGCGACCATGGTGCCCTTGCGCGCCAGTACGTCGTCGTGGCCCTCCAGCAGGACGCGCAGCATCTGCGGGTTCTGCAGACTGTAGCGCTCCTGGGTCTGCTGCTCGTTGTAGGCGAAAAGCGAGCTCTGCATGGTGTGCGGTTTCCCCCTCAGCCCCGGATCCGGAGGCGGTCGGTGCTGTCCTCGCTGGGCTGGACGACCACGATGCCCTGCCCGGAGAACGCCATCTGGTAGGCCTCGCCGCTGCCGCGCCCGATGAGCGACTGCGCCTTGAAGCTGCGCTTGCCCTTCACCTTGAGGTTCGGGGACCAGGCGACGAGGGCGTCCGGGTCGACGTACGTCTCGTCCTCGCCTCCTCCGCAGTCGACCACGATCGGGGTGCCCCGGGAGGTCAGGGCCACCCAGCCCTGCCCGGAGATCTTCGTGTTCCACAGGCCCTGTCCGGCGAACTTGGCGAGCCCCTTGACACGTTCCACACCCCACTGCAGGTGGGCGTCGAAGGCGAGCAGGTTGGTGGCGTTGACGGAGATCGCATCGCCGCCCAGGTTGATGACGACGACGTTCGCCCCGTAGTCGGCGAGGTAGAGCAGACCGTCGCCGGAGCACTTCATCAGGGGCGCACCCTCACCGGTCATCCAGTCCCGCGCGATCTGGCGCACGGCGGGCGGGTTGGGCTCGTACTGGATGAACCCTTCGTAGGCGACCATCGAGCCCACGCGCGCGAGGAGGTCGTTTCCGGTCTGCATGGCGACCTTCAGCATGTGGCTGCCGTGGTTCTCCATGCGGGCGGTGACGGGTGCAGGGGCGTAGCCCGCGAGTGGCTGGTTCATGACGGGCTCCCTCAGACCTCGTACGGCTGGACGACGACGAAATTGCCGGGTGCGGCGCGGAACTGCAGGTTCACGCCCTCTCCGGTGTGACCCGGATAGGCGTTGCGGCGCATGCGCACCTGGCTGGAGACGATCACCTGGGCGGCGGCCGACCAGGCGACGACGGCGTTGGAGTCCACGAACGTCGTCGGGGTGACGGGCAGCACCACGGGTGCGCCGTGCGTCTTGACGACGATCGTGCCGGTCCCCTGGAACTGCATGGTGAACAGGGCGCCCCCAGGGATCCCGTGCCCCTCGATGCGCCGCACCTCGTGCTGGAGGGATTCGTCGAAGGCGAGGACGTTCTCCGCGGAGACACAGATCGCGTCCCCCTGGAGCTCGATCGGGTGCAGATCGGTGGCGTTCTCCGCGAGGAACACCTGTCCCTGGCCCGTGCAGCGCATGAGCTGCATCTCTTGGCCGGTGGCGTTGCCCACGATCCGCCCGGCGAAGCCGGCGCCCTTGTAGCCGAAGTCGACCTTGCCCTGGTAGAGCACCATGCTGCCCTGGCGGGCCAGTACGGGCTGGCCGCCGATGCCGAGGTCCACGCGGACGAGCTTCTTGTTCTGCTGCGTCCACCGCTGCCCGGTGGGCGTCTCCTTGAAGGCCTGCAACGCGGCGGCCACACCGGCGGCCTGGGGGGCGCCCTGCGGAGCGGCCTGGGGAGCGCCGTACGGGGAGGGGGTGCCGGGCGGGGCCGGGTACTGGCCGGGAGCCTGGCCGTACGGCGGCTGCTGTGCGTACCCGGGTGGCATCGACGCGGCCGGCTGCTGTCCGTATCCGGGCGGGGGGCCGGGCGGAGCGGGCGGCCGGGCGTGCGGCGCCGGGCCCGGCGGCGGCACGGCTCCGGCGGGAGGCGTGTTCAGGGGCGCGACGATGGTGGGCGCGGCGTGCACGGAGGGCACGGGCGCCGGAGCGTGCGGAGCGGCTCCCTGGGGCGGCGCGTAGCCCTGGGGGGCGGGCTGCGGCTGCTGCGGCATCGACGCGGGAGCGGGGGCCGGAGGCGCGGGGGGTGCGGGCGCCGGTGCGGCCGGGGCGGCGAACGCCGGCGGGGCGAACCCCGGGGCGGCGCCGGTCTGCGGCTGCTGCGGGGCGGGCGTCTGCTCCTCCTCGAGGACCTCCCCGCCGAAGTTCTTCAGCAGTGCCTCGAGGCCGCCGTCGAAACCCTGCCCGACCGCGGCGAACCGCCAGACGTCCTTGAGGTAGAAGTCGCCCAGCATGACGGCGCGTTCGGTGGTGAACTCGGAGCCGCTGAAGGGATAGCGGGCCACTTCCTCGCCGCCCGCGACGATACGCAGGTGTCCGGGGCCGATCTGCGACATCTGTCCGGCGCCGTCGATCGTCGCCGTGAAGGACAGCTTGTGGATGTGCGGCGGGATCTTGTCGAGCGTGACCCGGAAGGACTCCGTGTCCCCCGCCTGCGGGCCCAGGAGCTGAATGGCCTCCTCCGGCGTCTTCGGCTGGTTGAAGAAGACGAAGTACCGGTCGTCCGAGAGCCGTTCGTCGGCGTCCAGCCCGAAGCAGCTGATGTCGAAGCTCAGTCCGGGCGCGGAGATCTGCACGCCTACGTACAGGTCCGTGCCCGCCGTGAGGTCACTGATCCTGGCCTTGTGGCCGCGTTGGAATTCCCTGGCCATGCGTAACGACCGTCCCCCATCCCGAATGTGAGTGCGTCGCGCCAGGCTAACGGCAAACGCACGGAGCGGAGGGAGCCGGTACAGACCCGGTACACAACCGCATCGTCGCCAGGACCCGGCTGCTTCTCCGCACGTCCGCCGCGTGTGCACGCAGTGCGAAGATGACCCGTACGACCGCTGGGAGAGGTGTGGCCGGGTCCCCTCTACTCCTCGTCCTGCGCCGGCTGGTACGGCAGCCGGTCGGCCGCGACCACCCCTTCCAGATAGCCGCGGGCACGCTCGGTGCGCGGATACGCCTCCAGCAGCCGCCAGAAACGCGGCCCGTGCCCCGGTACGAGAAGGTGTGCGAGCTCGTGCAGCAGCACGTACTCGATGACGTACTCGGGCATGCCCTGCAGCCGGTGGGACAGACGGATGCTGCCCTCGGACGGGGTGCACGAGCCCCAGCGTGTGTTCTGGTTTGTGACCCAGCGGACCGAGGCGGGCCGCGCCCGGCCGTCCAGGTACTGCAGAGAGAGCCGCTCGGCACGCTCGGCCAGATCGGCGTCGCCGATCACCCGGCGGCTCTCCTGCGCGGCCAGCTTGTCGAGCATGACGGTCACCCAGCGCTGCTCCTCCGCCTTGGACATCCGGGCGGGGATGAGCACGACGGTCCGATCACCCTCGCGATACGCGGACACCGTTCTGCGGCGTCGCGCGCTTCTGCGAACCTCGATCGCGCTCGTCCCCGAGCCGCTCGGCGGCTGGCTCGTCGTGCTGCTCTGTGGCTTTCCGGCACGGTGTGGTGGGTCGGCGGGCACGCCCCGACGTTACCCGCTGCACACGGGAGAAGTCCCGCCTCCGGCGCGGTTCCGCGCTGATCCCCACCCCCGCGCACTTGATTCATATGACGAACGCCTCCGCCTGTGGACAACTTCCGGCACGCTCCGCCGGGTCCAGGCATGCTGGCATGCGTCGACGGACCAATACATCCGCCGCACATGATGACGTACCGACGCATTACGGACTACGGGGGCCGGTCATGCATCCGATGGTGAAGCCCGCGCTGCGGCGCGGCTGGCGCGATCTGAACACCGTCCAGTTCGGGATGGCACCCGCGCACGCGATGGTGCTGGGCCCGGTGGACACCGCGACGGGCAGCTTCCTCACCCTGCTCGACGGCACCCGCGGGCTGCCGCTGCTCCGTGAGGAGGCCCGGCGCATGGGCCTGCCGGACGGACACGTCGACGCGCTGGTGGGCAACCTGTCGGGCGCGGGCCTGCTCGACGACGCCACCGGCGGTGGCCCGCAGGCCGACACCCTCCGCGCCAAGGCGACCGTCCTCGACCGTCTCCGTGCCGATCTGGCATCCCTGTCCCTGGTCGCCCGCTCACCCGGTGAGGCCGCCCGGCGTCTGGCCGCCCGCCGCTCCCTCCGGGTCCAGGTCCGCGGCGCGGGCCGTGTGGGCGTCCTCCTCGCCTCGCTCCTCGCGGGCGCCGGCGTCGGCGAGGTCGACGTCCGCGACACGGGCTGCGTCGAGCCGTGGGACGTGGCCCCGGGTGGCCTGCCGGCGGACGCGATCGGCGAGCGCCGAGAGGAGGCGGCCCGCCGCGCGGTCCGCGCGGCCGCCCCCGACCGGCCCCGGCGACGGGACGGCGCCGCGCGCCGCCCTCTCCACGACGACCCGGACCCCGGCTTCTCGCTGGTGGTCCTCGCCCCCCGCGACGGCGTCGACGTGCACGCTCCCGACCCGCTCAGCGCGGAACCGCTGACCGCCTCGGGAACACCCCATCTGTACGCGGGTGTCGCGGAAGGCACGGGCATCGTCGGCCCGTTCGTCCTGCCCGGTGAGACGAGCTGTGCCGGCTGCCTCGACCGGGGGCGCGCCGACCGGGACGAGACCTGGCCGCGTCTGGTCGCCCAGTGGCGTTCGGGGCGCCGGCCCCAGGTCCAGGCGTGCGATCTGGCCTTGGCGGCCGCTGTCGCGGGAGTCGCCGCCGGGCACGCGCTCGCCTTCCTGGACGGCTCCGAGCCCGCCAGCTCGGGCGCACGCTGGGAGGCGTCCGTGCCCCGGTTCGACTGGCACGCAAGGCCGGTGTGGTCGCATCCCGCATGCGGGTGCGGCGCGGCGGAGAAAGGTAAGGAAGGACACACCTCGGAGGACGAGGAGCCGCGCGAGACAATGGCGGAGCAACGGCCGTCGAGGAACCTCTCCCGCAAGGCACACGCGGCACGGCTGTCTGGGACTTGGAGGGCGCATGTCTGATCTTCCCCGGAAGGCGGTCACCCGGACCGCCAAGCTCGCCGCGCTCCCGCTCGGCTTCGCCGGGCGGGCGACTTGGGGACTCGGCAAACGGATCGTCGGCGAGTCCGCGGAGATGGTCGGCCGCGAACTCCAACAGCGCACAGCCGAACAACTGTTCAAGGTGCTCGGTGAGCTCAAGGGCGGCGCGATGAAGTTCGGGCAGGCCCTGTCCGTCTTCGAGTCGGCACTCCCCGAAGAGGTCGCCGGCCCCTACCGCGCGGCCCTGACCAAGCTCCAGGAGGCGGCCCCGCCGATGCCGACCCGCACGGTGCACGGAGTCCTCGAGGAGAGGCTCGGCGCGGACTGGCAGGAGCTGTTCCTGGAATTCGAGGACAAGCCGTCGGCGGCGGCTTCGATCGGGCAGGTGCACCGCGGCGTGTGGCACGACGGCCGTGAGGTCGCGGTCAAGGTCCAGTACCCGGGCGCGGGCGACGCCCTGCTCTCCGACCTGAACCAACTCAGCCGTTTCGCCCGTCTGCTGGGCCCCCTGATCCCCGGCATGGACATCAAGCCGCTGATCTCGGAGCTGCGCGACCGGGTTTCGGAGGAGCTGGACTACGGGCTGGAGGCGCAGGCTCAGCGGGCCCACGCGGAGGAGTTCGCGGGCGACCCCGACGTCACGGTGCCGGCGGTGGTGCACCAGTGCGAGCAGGTTCTGGTGACCGAGTGGATCGACGGCATACCGCTGTCGGAGGTGATCGCCGACGGCACCCCGGAGCAGCGGGATCGCGCCGGGCAGCTGCTGGCCCGCTTCCTCTTCTCCGGCCCGGCGCGTACGGGCCTGCTCCACGCGGACCCGCATCCGGGCAACTTCCGTCTCCTGCCCGGCCCCCGCCGCGGCGACGGGAAGGACGTCTGGCGCCTCGGCGTCCTGGACTTCGGCACGGTCGACCGCCTGCCGGGCGGCCTGCCCACCCCGATCGGGCACTCCCTGCGCATGACCTTGGAGGGAGACGCCCAGTCGGTCTATGAACTGCTGTGCGAGGAGGGCTTCGTCAAGGAGTCCATCGCACTCGACCCCGACGCGGTCCTCGACTACCTCCTCCCGATCATCGAACCGGCACAGGCGGACGAATTCACCTTCACTCGCGGCTGGATACGCAGCCAGGCGGCCCGTATCGCCGACCCGCGATCCCCTGCCCACCAGCTGGGCAAGCAGCTCAACCTTCCTCCGGCCTATCTCCTCATCCACCGGGTGACCCTGAGCACCATCGGCGTGCTGTGCCAACTGGGCGCGACGGTCCGCCTGCGTGACGAACTGGAGGAGTGGCTGCCGGGCTTCCTGCCGGAAGAGGCAGCGGAGGAGGAGCCGGCGGCGGAGGCCTGACCGGCCTGGACCCGCGCCGGACCGGCCTGGACCTGCGCCGGTCCAGGCCGCCCACGGGTGACCGGTTCGGCCCGGATCTCCCATGCGCCGCAGGAGCCGACCCCTTCGGGCGGCCCCTGCGTGGTTGTCCTGGTGCCGACGGCGGTCGGCTACTGCATCACGGCCATGGCGAGCGCGCGACGGGCGCGCAGCGAGGCGCGCTCGGCCCGGCGCTGCATCCGGCGGGCCACCGCCAGACGCACCGCCTGGCGTTCCCGCTCGGCCTCGTGCAGCCGCTCGCGCATATGCGCACGAGCCAGGGCTTCTGGGATGAGTTGCATCTCTCGGGTCCTGTTCTGACGCGAGGCGTTCGCGCCGGTGGTGGTGACGTCTGGGATCGCGGAGCCCATGGGCTCACTCGTGGACGGCTTCATCGGGGCCTGCTTCTTGGGGTCGTGCGTGAGGGGACGGTCGATCGTTCCTGCGGTGTTCATGCTGTGACCGGGTTCTTGCGCGGGCGGCCACGCGGCCGCTTCCGGGCGACGACGACACCCTGGACGAAGAGCTCGCCACCCCAGACGCCCCAGGGCTCACGCCGCTCCTTGGCGCCGGCGAGGCATGCCTCGATCAGCGGGCAGGTGCGGCAGAGGGACTTGGCGTACTCGACGTCGGCCGGCGACTCGGCGAAGAAGACCTCCGGGTCGTACGAGCGGCACGGGACAGGTACGCCGAGGTTCTCGATGGCGTCGTCGAGCGCGGTCAGCGCGGTGAGCGGGGTCAAGGTGGAGTCCTCCGTGAGGCCGGGCGGGGGGATCGTTTCGGAAGGCGGTACGGACGGGGCGTGCGCTTCGAGTTGCACGGTTCGTCTTCCTCGTCTGGTCGTTCCGGTCCGATCGGACCGGGTGTCGGCTGGTACCGGGTTCTTTTCTTGTCCCGAGGCCCCTTCGCTCTGCCGTCCCCGTTCGGGGAAAACAGAAGGGCCGCGGATCCCGGATGGGGTTCCGCGGCCCTGAAGGCGCCGGCCTGATCGTCGATCAGGCTGGATCACTCCAGGGTTCTGGCCCACGGAAGGCCCACATCAGGTGGTGCTGCGTCGTCTGCTTCCGGAATCCGGCACCGGCCGCTGCAAAGGCATAGGCCTCTGCCTGTGCCACTACTGCTTCCAGTGCCTTGGTCGGTCGCTCATTGCGCTCGCGGATGGGAAGACCCGCGAGAGACAGGGAGGACGCCGGACGCACGGCACGAATGCCGGACAGACCGGTGCCCAGGTCGGAGGCGCCGAGCATGCACGTGGAGACGACCGAGTGATCGGTCAGTTTGGCGGTGCTGGTGGAGCTGGTGTTGATGCTGATCACTTCAATCGCCTCCTCTCGGCGTCTCGGGGGACTGAGGTGAGCCAGTCCGACGGATATGCAAGTACAACACGGAATCAGGGCCTCCGAGAAGGCCGCTGTCCCCGTGGCTAAGAACCTATGGGGATCGCTGGGGCATGCGCAAACTATTTTTTCGACGAGTTGGTATCAGTCACCGTTGTCCTGTTCCTCGACGTCGCGACCCGCGCAGATGGCCAGAACATCGGCTCCGTAGCGGCCCAGTTTGCGCGCTCCGACCCCTGGGATGCGGGCCAGTTCACGTTCATCGGCGGGCGCCGCCTCGGCGATCGCGATCAGCGTCCGGTCGGTGAAGACGCAGAACGCGGGCTGCCCACTGCGCTGCGCCTGCACCGCCCGCCACTCACGCAGCCGTTCGTACAGGCCCTCGTCCATGTCGGAGGGGCAGTCGTCGCAACGCATCAGTTTCATCTCCCCCGCGTCCGACAGCGTGCGCCCGCAGACCCGGCAGCGGGCCGGAGTTCTGCTGGTACGGCGTGGGGTGAGGGCCGTGGCGGCCGTGCTGAAGGCCCTGACGCCTCGTTCGATGCCTCCGGTGCCCCCGATGGAGGTACGGCCGGTGGTGCCGGAGGAACCCGGACGCAGTCCGTCGAGGAAGCGGCTCGGCCGTCGGACCGGGCGGCCACCCGGTGAGCGGGACAGGGACCAGGAAACGTGGAGGCGTTCCCTCGCCCGGGTGACGCCGACGTAGAGGAGGCGGCGCTCCTCCTCGATCTGCTCGTCGGTCCTCGCGTAGGTGATGGGCATCATGCCCTCGGCGACCCCGACCAGGAAGACGGCGTCCCATTCCAGACCCTTGGCGGAGTGCAGGGAGGCGAGGGTGACGCCCTGCACGGTCGGGGCGTGCTGGGCGTTCGCCCGCTCGTCTAGTTCCGCCACCAGGTCGCCGAGTGTGGCGTCGGGTTTGGCCGCGGCGAAGTCCTGGGCCAGATTCACGAGCGCGGCCAGCGACTCCCACCGCTCTCTGACGGCTCCGGAGCCCGCGGGCGGCACGGATGTCCACCCTTCGCCCGCAAGGACGGCACGCACCTGGGAGGGCAGGTCGACGGCGTCGTCGAGGAGGGAGTCGTTCGCGCCGAAACGGGCCGCGCCACGCAGGGCGACGCCCGCCTTCCTCACCTCGGGGCGGTCGAAGAACCGTTCGGCGCCACGGAGCTGATAGGGCACCCCGACGTCCGCGAGGGCCTGTTCGTAGATCTCGGACTGGGAGTTGGTGCGGAACAGGACGGCGATCTCGGAAGCGGGCACACCCTCGGCGAGCAGGTCGCGGATGCGGCGGGCGGCGCCCTCCGCCTCGGCGGGCTCGTCGGCGTACTCGGTGTAGACGGGCTCGGGACCGGGGTCGCGCTGCGAGACCAGTTCGAGGCGGTGCTCGGCGGCACGGCCCCGGGCCTGGGCGAGCAGACTGTTGGCGAGGTGGACGACCTGCGGGGTGGAGCGGTAGTCCCGAACCAGCTTGACGACCGTGGCTCCCGGGTGCCGGATACGGAAGTCGAGCAGGTGGTCGGGCGTGGCGCCGGTGAAGGAGTAGATCGTCTGGCTGGCGTCGCCGACCACGCACAGGTTGTCGCGGTCGCCGAGCCACAACTCCAGCAGACGCTGCTGCAGGGGGCTGACGTCCTGGTACTCGTCGACGACGAAGTGCTGGTACTGGGCACGGACCTCCTCCGCGATGTCGTGCCGGTCCTGGAGGATGCCGACGGTGAGGAGGAGGACGTCCTCGAAGTCGATGACGCCGCGCTCGCGCTTGAGGTCTTCGTAGGCGGCGTAGAGCTGGGCGATCTCGGCGGGGTCGCGGGGCGCTTCGCGGCCGGTCTTGGCGGCCGCGGCGGCGTAGTCGGCGGGGACGGTCTGAGTGACCTTGGACCATTCGATTTCCGCCGTGACGTCCCGTAGCTCGTTGCGGTCGAGGCGGATGCGGCAGGCGGCGGCCGCGTCCGCGACGAGCTGGATCTTGCGGTCGACGATCTTCGGGAGGCTGCCGCCGATCGCTTTCGGCCAGAAGTACTGGAGCTGGCGCAGGGCGGCGGAGTGGAAGGTGCGGGCCTGGACGCCGGCGGCGCCGAGTTGCCGGAGGCGCCCGCGCATCTCGCCCGCGGCACGGTTGGTGAAGGTGACAGCGAGCACGCTGGAGGGCTGGAGGATGCCGGCCCGGACGCCGTAGGCGATGCGGTGGGTGATGGCCCGCGTCTTGCCGGTGCCGGCACCGGCCAGCACACACACCGGGCCGTGCAGGGCGGTCGCCACCTCGCGCTGCTCGGGGTCGAGCCCCTCGAGCACGGCGTCCGCCCCGCTCGGCGGATCCGAGTGCGGGGAACTGCCGGGGGCCCGGGAGAAGAGTGTGGAATGCCTTGCTGCTGTCACCCCGCCATGCTGCCAGGTCGGCGGAGGCGGGTGCGGAAGTTGTCCACAGGGGGACGGTTGTGGTCGTACTGATACGACTACTAGAGCCGTCACGCCCATACGGCAGCCGTTGCGCCGACGGGGCGGGGAATGGCGGAACCTTCACGAACGTTGCTTCCTCAGCGACCACGCACCCTAGCCGTAAAGGAGCGCAACCGACATGTCGGGCACTGTGACGATGTACAGCACCTCGTGGTGCGGCTACTGCCGTCGGCTGAAGAGCCAGCTGGACCGTGAGGGCATCGCGTACGACGAGATCAACATCGAGCAGGACCCGGAGTCGGCCGCGTTCGTGGAGAAGGCGAATGGCGGAAACCAGACGGTTCCGACCGTCCTGTTCGCGGACGGGACGACGCTGACGAACCCGTCGCTGGCACAGGTCAAGCAGAAGATCGGCGTGTAACGGCCGCAGGGCCCGGCCCTGCGCGGAAGGCGGTTCCCGAGATGCCTCTGGGGCCGCCTTCTTGCGGTTTGTCCCAGATCAGCGTGTAACGCCACAGAAGCCGGCGCCGGAACCGGCAGCCGGGCAGCAGTCGCCGGGCAGCCTTCCGGACCTGGCCCCAGTGCATGGTCGAGTCCTCCATCGGCATGCCGGTCGGACCGCGCTTGCCTCCTCGCAGCAGCGCGTGCAGCCGGCTCGCCGGCACGCCGCAGCCGCTGATCAGCCAGTCGAGGAACGTCCGGTTGTACGCCAGCCCGACGATCACCAGTCGGCCGCCGGGCGCCGTGAGCCGGGCCAGACGCTCCACCGCTTCCTGGAAGGCCGCGTGGTGGACGACGGCGACCGCGCTGACGAGGTCGTACCCGCCTTCCGCCAGCGAGGCGTCATCGAGGTAGTCCGCTTCGAGGAAGGTCACGTTCGGGGGCACATCCCGGCGCGCCAGCCGGATCATGTCCGGCGAGCGGTCCACGCCCGTGACGGATCCCGCCCTCGACGCGAGCTTCCGGGCGAGCAGGCCGTCGCCGCAGCCGACGTCCAGAACCGCGCCGCAGTCGTCGGGGACTGCGGCGAGGACCGTGGGGTGGTAGTGGACGTTGTGGTTCCAGTACGGGTCGTCCGTGCGCGCCGGCACCAGGTCAGACGCTACGGGTCGGCAGGGGCTTGCCGTACCAGAGCTCGATCAGACGGGCCGCGATGGAGATGCCGTACGGCGGCAGGACCTCTCCGGTCTCGAACGCGGAGCGCAGCTCCTCCCGGGAGAACCAGCGGGCCTCGTGGATCTCGTCCCCGTCGACGTCGATGTCGGTCGTGGTGGCGTGCGCGAGGAAGCCGAGCATCAGGCTGGACGGGAAGGGCCAGGGCTGACTGGCGACGTACTGGACCTCTCCGATCGTGACGCCGACCTCTTCGAACACCTCGCGCCGCACCGACTGCTCGATGGACTCCCCCGGTTCGACGAAGCCGGCGAGGGTCGAGAAGCGGCCCTCGGGCCAGTGCACCTGGCGGCCGAGCAGGATGCGGTCGTCGTCGTCCGTGACCGCCATGATCACAGCCGGGTCGGTGCGCGGGTAGTGCTCGGCGCCACAGGCGGGGCAGCGGCGAATGTGACCGGCGGCCGCGATGACCGTGCGCTCACCGCAGCGTGAGCAGAAGCGGTGCAGGCGCTGCCAGTTCTCCAGGGCGACCGCGTGCACCATCAGGCCCGCGTCGCGCGGCGACAGCAGCAGTCCGGCCTCGCGCAGGCCGGCCGGGCGCGCCGACTGGTCCATACGGCCGGGAAGTGCGTCCTTCTGGAGGGCGAAGTAGCTGACGCCGTCCGCGTCGGTGCCCAGGAAGTAGCGGTGGGCCTCGGTGAGCGGTGCCTCGAAGGAGGGTGTCATGACGAGTTCGGTCCGGCCGTCGGGCGCCTCGTCGATGAGGACCTGGCCGCCGGAGACCACGAAGCAACGAGTCGAGGGGTGGCTCCATGCCGCGGCGAGCCATGCCTCGTCGAGCCGGTGGTGGGCGGCCCGGTCGATGCCGCTCGGCGCGGTGAGCGAGATGGGCCGGTCGGCGGTGTGGTCGGTCCAGGTGGTCACGAGTGCTTCCAACTCCCCCGGTGCAACGGTGGTTTCGGCGGGCGGTTCAGCGAGGCGTAGGTCGGGCGGGGACCGGGTCGGGCGGGCCTGAGGCGGGCGGGGCGGCCCTTCCAGTGTGCCGCGCCGGGCGGTCCGCCCGGGTGACCCTGTGCCCCGCGCCTTCGTCAGTCGACATCGCGCCGGTTCTCCCCCAGGTCGTCCCACAGGTATGCGGCTGTTTC
The DNA here is from genome assembly GCF_042892355.1 of Streptomyces sp. NPDC001796. NCBI lineage: Bacteria > Bacillati > Actinomycetota > Actinomycetes > Kitasatosporales > Streptomycetaceae > Streptomyces > Streptomyces sp. NPDC001796. The sequence goes on from NZ_JBIAUC010000004.1 coordinate 262,756, forward strand.
GACGCCTTTGAGGAGCAGATCGAGTTCGACCTTCTCGTTCGGGGCGTGCCAGCCGTCGGAAGGGATGGAGATGCCGAGGAACAGGACGGGTGCGCCGAGGACCTCCTGGAGGTCGGCGGCGGGTCCGGATCCGCCCTCGCGGGTGAAGCGGACGGGCTGCTGGAAGGCGCGGCCCATGGCGCGTACGACGGACTGCAGGGCGGGGTGGTCCAGGGGCGTCAGGCAGGGGCGGGTGGCCGCGCCGAACGTGATCTCGTGCCGGATCCCGGCGGGCAGCGCGTCCGCCACCCAGGCGCGCACCACCTTCTCGATGTGGTCGGGGTCCTGGCCCGCGACCAGCCGGAAGGAGAGCTTGAGCATGGCGGAGGACGGGATGATCGTCTTGCTGCCCGGGCCCTGATAGCCGCCGCCGATGCCGTTGACCTCGGCGGTGGGGCGGGCCCAGATGCGTTCCAGCGTGGTGTGTCCCGCCTCGCCGTACGTGGCGCTCGACCGGGCGGTCCGCAGCCACTGCTCCTCGTCGAAGGGCAGTTCGGCGAAGAGCTCGCGTTCGCGGTCGGTGAGGTCGACGACGCCGTCGTAGAAGCCCGGTATCGCCACGCGCGCGTGCTCGTCGTGCAGGGCGGCGGCCAGGCGGGCGGCCGCGGTGGCCGGGTTGGGGACGGCACCGCCGAAGGACCCGGAGTGGATGTCCTGCTCGGGTCCGTACAGGGTGATCTCGCATTCGGCGAGGCCGCGCATGCCGGTGCAGACGGTGGGGGTGTCCGCGGACCACATGCCGGTGTCCGAGACGATCACCGCGTCGGCGGCGAGCCGGTCGGCGCGCTGTTCGACGAGGGTGCGGAAGTTCGGGGAGCCGGATTCCTCCTCGCCCTCGATCAGCAGCTTCAGGTGGACGGCCGGGGCGGTGCGTCCGGTGGCGGCGAGATGGGCACGGACGCCGAGTGTGTGGAAGAACACCTGGCCCTTGTCGTCGGCGGCCCCGCGCGCGTACAGACGGCCGTCGCGGATCACCGGTTCGAAGGGGTCGCTGTCCCAGCCGTCCTCGCGGGCGGCGGGCTGGACGTCGTGGTGGCCGTAGACGAGGACTGTGGGTGCCTGCGGGTCGTCGCAGGGCCACTCGGCGAAGACTGCCGGAGCTCCGGCAGTCGGCCACACCTCGGCGGTGGGGAAGCCGGTCTCCTTCAGCTTGGCGGCGAGCCAGTCGGCACTGCGCCGCACGTCCGCCGCACGCTCGGGCTGGGCGGACACCGACGGGATGCGCAGCCACTCCGCGAGGTCGTCGAGGAAGGCGGCGCGGTGGGTGTCGATGTACGTGCGGACGGCACTGTCCGGGGTCTCGCTCATGGTCACGAGCCTATCGGCCCGCGCCGACATCCTGGTCCGCCGGTTCCCCACCGGAGGGACCGGCCAGCAACAGCCGCTCGAGAGCGGACCGGTCCGGGAGTCCCTCGGGGCGTACGACCTCGCCGCTGCGAACGTACAGGAACGCGGCCCTGACGGCGTCCAGGGGCACGCCCTGCTGCTCGGCCCAGGCGAGCCGGTACAGGGCGAGCTGGAGCGGGTCGGCGGTGCGGGCGCGGCTGGTCTTCCAGTCGACGATCTCGTACTGCGTGCCGTCCTCGCCGTCCACGCGGTAGACGGCGTCGATGCGGCCCCGCACCACGCGGCCGGCGATGCTCAGCTGGAAAGGTGCCTCGACTCGGTACGGGGTGCGGTGGGCGTACGGAGTGCGTTCGAAGGCGTCCTTGAGTGCCTCCAGGTCGCGCTCGTCGGCGATCTCCGCGTCGCTGCCGGGCAGCTCGTCGGGATCCAGCATGGGCAGCCGCAACTCCTCGAAGCGCGCCTCCACCCAGGCGTGGAACCGGGTGCCTCGGCGCGCCGCCGGTTGCGGGGGGCGCGGCATGGGGCGTGCGAGTTCCTGTGCGAGCCCGTCCGGGTCGGCGGCCAGGCGCAGAACCTGGGATGCGGTCAGCGACGGCGGCAGCGGCACGTCCGTGACGGCCGCGCGGGCGCGCAGCAGCTCTCCGGTGAGGGCGTCCAGATCGCGGTCCCAGGAGGCGACGGTGCGGGCCTCCTCCGGGGTGAGCGCGGGGCCGTCCTCGGACGGGTGCCGCCGGGCGTGCGGGACGGTGGGGGTGCTGTCGCCCGCGGGTACGCGCGCGTGGGGAGCGGCGGAAGCGGACGTGGGACGGTGGGTCGTCCAGGAGTCCCAGTCGGAGGCGTCCTCTTCGGGGTGGTCGTCCCAGGCGGCCTCCTCCTCGGCGGGCGGCAACGCGCCGTGGGCGGCTTCCTCCCCGTCGAGGTCTTCGTCGTCCGGCGGTGGCGGCCATTCGGGGTCGTCGTACACGGAGGGGTCGTGGTCGGCGGCCGGGTGGGCGCCTTCGTGTGAGGCGACCTGCTCCAGGTGGGCGAGTACGGTCGCGGCGGCGGCGCGGCGGCGGGCCAAAGCCGCCTCGTCGAGCGGGAGCGGCCAGGCGTGGTCGGTGGCGGCCTCGTGGAGCGCCGGGTTCTCCTCGTCCTCGGCGGGCGGGTCGGCCCATACCTCGATCTCGCCGTGTCCGGCCTCGCAGTGCTCGTAGAGGGCCTGGAGGAAGTCCGAGGGACCTCGGGGGCGCTTCTGGGCGGGACCCCACCAGTGGCCGGAGCCGAGCAGCAGGGAGCGGGGACGGGTGAAGGTGACGTAGCCGAGGCGCAGCTCCTCGGTGTGCTGGTGCTCCTTCATGGCCTCGTGGAAGGCCTTCAGGCCGCGGGAGTCCCAGGTCTCGACGTCGGGCAGGGTGTCGGCGTCGCCGCGCAGCGCGTGCGGCAGCACCTTGCCCTGGGCGGTCCACTTCTCGCGGCCCTGGGCGCTCGGGAAGGTGCCCTTGACCAGCCCGGGGACGGCGACGACGTCCCACTCCAGGCCCTTGGACTTGTGCGCGGTGAGCACCTTGACGGTGTTCTCGCCACCGGGGAGGGCGTTGTCCAGGCCCTTCTCGTACTGGGCGGCGGTGCGCAGGAAACCCAGGAACGCGAGAAGACTGGCGTCCGGTTCGTTGGCGGCGAAGGACGCGGCGACGTCCAGGAAGTTCGAGAGGGTCTCGCGGCGGCGGGCGGCCAGCGCGTGCGGGGATGCGGACAGCTCGACCTCCAGGCCGGTGACGGCCAGCACGCGGTGCAGGACGTCCATCAACGGGTCGGCGAGGGAGCGGCGCAGGTCGCGCAGCTCGGCGGCCAGCCGCGCGAACCGTACGCGCGCGTCGTGCGAGAACGGCAGCCCGTCGTCCTCCCGCTCGGCCTCCATGGGCAGCTCGAGGAAGGTGTCGAGGGCATCCGCGAGCGAGATCACCTCGGACGGGTCGACGCCCTCGACGGCGGCGGCGAGCCTGCGGTCCGGGTCCTCGTCGCCGTCCACCCGCGCGTGCGACACGAGAAGCCGGGCGCGCCGGCCCAGGAGCGCGAGGTCGCGGGGGCCGATGCGCCAGCGCGGCCCGGTGAGGAGGCGGACCAGGGAGGCGTTGGCGCCGGGGTCCTGCAGGACCTCGCAGACGGCGACGAGGTCGGCGACCTCGGGCAGGTGCAGCAGTCCGGACAGGCCCACGACCTCGACCGGGATGTCGCGTGCGACGAGGGCGCCCTGAATCTCCGCGAAGTCGGTGGCGGTGCGGCACAGGACGGCGATCTCGCCGGGAGCGGTGCCGGTGCGCACCAGGTGGGCGAGGGAGTCGGCGATCCAGTCGATCTCCTCGGAGTGGGTGCGCAGCAGGGCACAGCGCACCAGGCCGTCACGCTCGGCGCCCGGGGCGGGGCGCAGGGCCTCCACACCCGCGTGCATCGCGCGCAGGGGCGCCGCGAGGCCGTTTGCGAGGTCGAGGAGGCGGCCGCCGCTGCGGCGGTTCTCGCTGAGGGCCTGGCGGGTCGCGGGGCGGCCGTCGGCCTGGGGGAAGTGCTCGGGGAAGTCGTCGAGGTTGGCGACGGAGGCCCCACGCCAGCCGTAGATGGCCTGGCAGGGGTCGCCGACGGCGGTCACGGGGTGGCCGCTGCCGCCGCCGAACAGCCCGGCGAGCAGCACGCGCTGGGCCACGGATGTGTCCTGGTACTCGTCGAGCAGGACCACGCGGAACTCGTCCCGCAGGATGCGGCCCACCTCGGGGAGGCCCGCGAGCTGGGCGGAGAGGGCGATCTGGTCGCCGAAGTCGAGCAGGTCCCGCTCACGCTTGGCCGCCCGGTAGCGGATCACCAGCTCGGCGAGTTCCCGGCGGGCGGCGGCCGTCTCGGGAACCTTGCGCAGGTCGGCGTTGGTGAGCCGGACGCCTTCCAGGGTGTGCAGCAGCTCGGCGTCGTGGGCGCGCAGGTCCTCCGGAGACACGAGGTGCTCGGCCAGTTCGGCGTCGAGCGTGAGGAGGTCGCCGACGAGGTCCGGGAAGGACCGGGTCAGCGCCGGATAGGGACCCGGCGCCTCACGCAGCACGCGTGCGGCGAGCTGGTAGCGGGTGGCGTCGGCGAGCAGGCGTGCGGTGGGTTCCAGCCCGATGCGCAGGCCGTGGTCGGTGAGGAGCCGGCCCGCGAAGGCGTGGTACGTGGAGATCACCGGCTCGCCCGGCGGGTTGTCCGGGTCGATCACGTCCGGGTCTGTGACGCCCGCCTTGATCAGGGCCTTGCGGACACGCTCGGCGAGCTCACCGGCCGCCTTGTTGGTGAAGGTCAGGCCGAGGACCTGCTCCGGGGCCACCTGACCGGTGCCGACGAGCCACACCACGCGTGCCGCCATCACCGTGGTCTTTCCCGACCCGGCTCCGGCCACGATCACCTGCGGGGCGGGCGGCGCGGTGATGCAGGCCGTCTGCTCCGGGGTGAAGGGGATGCCGAGGAGCTCCTTGAGCTGCTCGGGGTCGGTGATACGGGCGGGCACGACGGAGAGGCTATCGGTGGCCACTGACAGTGGGTGCCCGACTGCCTGCCGCGCCCGCCGATGCGCTGGTCGGCACGGGTGGTGCGACTTGTCACACCGGTGCTGTCAGTCCACGACCTGCCGGCCCTCCGGCCGCGCGCTGCACGACGCCCGGAACGCGCAGTGCGTGCAGTGCTGGCCGGTGGTCGGCGAGAAACGCTCGTCGAGGACCTTGCCGGCGGCGGTGGCGAGCAGCTCCCCGGCCCACTCCCCTTCCAGGGGTTGCTGCGCCTGCACCTTGGGCAGCGTTTCACCGCCTTCCTTCCCGGCGGCGCCCTGCCGCAGGTGGACCAGTTCCGCGCCGCCCGGCTCGGGACGCCGGCCGCCGAACGCCTCGTCGACGGCGCCCTCACGCACGGCCAGCTGGTACACCGCGAGCTGCGGATGACGGTCCACCTCGGCGGCGCTGGGTGCCTGCTTGCCGGTCTTGAAGTCGACCACGTAGGCGCGGCCCTCGCCGTCGGATTCCACCCGGTCCATGGAGCCGCGGATGCGCACCTGGTAGTCGCCCGCTTCGAGGGTGACGTCGAAGTCGTGCTCGCTCGCCACCGGGTGGCGCCCGGCCCGGGCGCCATTGGAGTCGACGTGCCACTTCAGGAAGCGTTCGAGCGCCGCGCGCGCGTTGTCCTTCTCCTGGGCGGACTTCCACGGCGCGTCGAAGGCGAGCGCGTTCCACACCGAGTCCAGGCGTTCCATGAGCACGTCCAGGTCGGCGGGGGTGCGACCGGAGGCGACCTCGTCGGCGAGGACGTGCACCACGTTCCCGAACCCCTGGGCGGCGGTCGCCGGCGTGTCGGCCTTCACCTCACGGCCCAGGAACCACTGCAGGGCACATGTGTTCGCGAGCTGGTCCAGGGCGCTTCCGGAGAGCACTACGGGCTGGTCGCGGTCGCGCAGCGGCACCTTGCTCTCCGTCGGGTCCCACATGCCCCACCAGCGGTACGGGTGGGCGGACGGCACCAGAGGCCGTCCGTCCTCGTCGGCGAGGGCGGCGAGCCGGGCCAGCCGACGGGCGGCGGCCGCACGGAGGGTGTCGGAGGCACGCGGGTCGACGGTCGTGGCGCGTAGTTCGGCGACCAGGGCGGCGACGGACAGGGGACGGCGTGGGCGGCCTGTGACGTCTTTGGGTTCGACGCCGAGTTCGGCGAGGAAGCGGGAAGGCTGGTCGCCGTCGTCGGCGAGGGCCTTCACGGCGGTGACGACGAGCCGTTCACGCGCGCGCGTGCAGGCGACGTAGAACAGGCGGCGCTCCTCGGCGAGCAGCGCGCCGGGGGTGAGGGGTTCGGCGAGCCCATCACGGCCGATGCGGTCGGCCTCCAGCAGGGAGCCTCGGCGGCGCAGGTCGGGCCACAGGCCCTCCTGGACACCGGCGACGACGACCAGACGCCACTGCAGTCCCTTGGAGCGGTGCGCGGTCATCAGGCGGACGGCGTCAGGACGCACGGCGCGGCGGGTGAGCGTGTCGGCGGCTATGTCCTGGGCCTCGATCTCCTCCAGGAAGTTCAGGGCGCCCCGGCCGCCGGTGCGTTCCTCGGCGCGCGCGGCGGTCGCGAACAGGGCGCACACGGCGTCCAGGTCACGGTCGGCGTTGCGCCCGGCCGCGCCGCCGCGCCGGGAGGCGTTCTCCAGGCGCCTGGGCCACGGCGTGCCCTCCCACAGCACCCACAGGGCGTCCTCTGCGGTGCCGCCGTCCGCGAGCCGCTCGCGGGCCTTGGTGAGCAGCGCACCGAGGCGCTGGGCTCCGCGCGCGTACGCCGGGTCGTGCGTCACCAGGCGCTCGGGTTCGGCCAGCGCCCGGGCGAGCAGTTCGTCGGAGGGCGGGGGTACGGGGTTGCCGGCCGCGCGTTCCTCCTCACGCAGGGCACGGCCGAGGCGGCGCAGGTCCGCGGTGTCCATGCCGGCGAGCGGAGAGGTGAGGAGGGTGAGCGCGGTCTCGGTGTCCAGCCAGGGTTCCGGTTCCGCCCCCTCCTGCCGGGCTTCCTCCGGCCCTGTTCGCGACGCCTCCGCCCGCGCCACCGCCCGCAGCGCCGTCAGCAACGGGGTCACCGCCGGTTCATGGCGCAACGGCAGGTCGTCGCCGTCGATGTCCAGGGGGACTCCCGCGGCCGTCAGGGCACGGCGCACCGTCGGGATCATGCGGGCTCCGGCGCGCACCAGGACGGCCATCTCGCCCCACGGAACGCCGTCCTCCAGGTGTGCCCGGCGCAGGATGTCGGCGATGTTGTCCAGTTCCGTGCCGGGGGTGGGGTACGTGTAGACCTCGACGCGGCCACCGTCCCTTACGGCGGCGAGTTCCCGGTGGGCGCGTACCTTCTCCGCCGGGAGCCGGGTCAGCGGCATGCGCTGGGTCAGCAGCCGGGTCGCGGCGAGGAGAGCGGCTCCGGAGCGGCGGGACGTGCTGAGGACCTCGACGGGGGCCGGTGCGCCATCGGTGCGCGGGAAGACGTCGGGGAAGTCCAGGATGCCGTTCACGTCGGCGCCCCGGAACGCGTAGATCGACTGGTCGGGGTCGCCGAAGGCCACCAGGGTGCGGCCGTCGCCCGCGAGCGCCTGCAGGAGCCGTACCTGAGCGGGGTCTGTGTCCTGGTACTCGTCGACGTAGACCGCGTCGTACTGGCCGGCCAGGCGCTCGGCGACGCCGGGGCGGCGGGCCAGCAGGACCGCGCGGTGCACCAGCTCCGCGTAGTCGATCACTCCCTGGAGGTCGAGGACGTCCAGGTACTCGGCGAGGAAGGCGGACGCGGCCTGCCAGTCGGGGCGGCCCGTCCGCTCGGCGAAGCGGTGCAGGGCGTCCGGGCCCAGGCCGAGTTCCCGACTGCGGGCCAGCACGGCGCGGACCTCGTCGGCGAAGCCACGCGTGGTCAGGCAGGCGCGCAGTTCGTCGGGCCAGCGCACGTGTGCGAGGCCGAGGCGCTCCAGATCCGGCTGGCCGGCGAGCAGCTCGCGCACGGCCACGTCCTGCTCGGGGCCGGACAGCAGCCGCAGGGGCTCGGCGAAGAGGTCACTGTCCTGGTGGGCGCGGACCAGGGCGTAGCAGAACGAGTGGAACGTGGTGGCCTGCGGGGCGTGCGCCGCGCCGGTGCGCAGCGCCATCCGGTCGCGCAGGTCGACGGCGGCCTTGCGGCTGAACGTGAGCACCAGGATGCGGTCCGGGTCACCGCCGCGGGCGATCCGGGCGGCGACGGACTCCACGAGCGTGGTCGTCTTCCCGGTGCCCGGGCCTGCGAGAACGAGCAGGGGGCCGGACTCGTGCTCAACCACCGCGCGCTGGCTCGCGTCCAGTCGAGGGGGATCCACCCGGACGGGCGGGGTACGCACCAGTCGGTAAGCGCCACGGCTCCCCTCCCGCACCCGGGGGTGCGGCAGGCGCCTGGTGGAGGAAGAGGAGCTCACGTGGTTCGCCGGTCCTGGTGGTCGTACTCGTGCTGGTCACTGCAGGCGCGGAACGCCCTAGTCGAGGGATGGTGGTCGGGCGGCGGCCGGCAGGGCTGCCGCCCGTGGCGGGCGGTGGTGGCGGGATGAGCGGGACGCGCGCCCTCGACGCTACGCCCGCCCGGTCCGCGGAAGCAGGGCTTCATCCATCTCCCGCATGCCCCTCCTGTCACCCCCGTCACTGCGTTGGCCCAATCCACGAACGTACGGCATGCCACGCTTGTGCCCTACTTCACCCGAACGAGCGACACGCGCCCGTTGGGCCCGTGCGATGCCGGAAGCCGTCAGACGTGACCCTCCGCACGTTCGACGCCGTCCCAGCGCGCCTGCCTCATGTCGACCCGCGGCAGATGCCCTTCCGAGGCGCGGCCGGCCTCCCGCAGCGGGGTGCCCTCCGCCCGGTAGTGGCCGAGCGCCTCCAGCTCGTGGCCCGGGAGCAGTACGCCGTCCGCGCGGACGACGCGCCACCAGGGGACCGCTCCGCCGTAGAGAGCCATCACACGGCCCACCTGGCGCGGGCCTCCGTCCCCCAGCCACTCGGCGACGTCCCCGTACGTCATCACGCGCCCCGGCGGAATGCGTTCGGCCACGTCAAGAACCCGTTCCGCGTACTCGGGCAGGGCATCCGCCGCAAGGTTCTCCTCGCTCATCCGCCCCATCCTGCCCCACCCCACCGACAATGTGATGAGAGAGCGGCCGAGCGTGGCCCTCGCACCGGCGCAGCGCTTCGGGCAGACTGTGCGCCCCCGCATTTGCACCCTGATGCCCCCGTGTGTCGGGTGGGCATGCCACCATCGTGCGGGCGGTGACTGGTGATACGAGACCAAGAAGAGACGATGAAGCAGCAGGGCGTGCACCCCGACGGCGCGGAGGGCACCCCTGGGGGTTCGTCGCGCCCTGACACCGCCGCCGCGGGCCATCACGCCGGCGAAGAGGCGAACGAAGAACCGAGCAAGGAGAGGCGCGCCGACGGCCTCACGCGCGAGACGGCGCACGAGAGCAGCGGCAACAAGGCGCCCGACGGCGAGACCGGACCCGCCCGGGCGCCCGACGACGACACGCCGCGGTCAGCGGCTGCCCATCGGGGACCGCAGCGGGACGAGGAGGGCGCCGACGCCCACAACGACGAGGTGGAGGGCGACGAGCCGCTGCTCCCCGCGCGCGTGCACCGACCCTCGGACCTGATGCGGCTTCTGGTGGGCGTGCTCGGGATCGTGGTGCTGCTCGCGGTCGCCGCGTTCGCGCACGGCACCACGTCGGGGCTCGAGCAGGACATCAACAGGGGCACGGGGCAGGCACCCGATCTGCTGATCAAGATCGCGGGTCTGGCGTCGAGCATCGCGATCCTGCTGGTACCGGTCGCCTTCGCGATCGAACGGCTGATCAAGCGGGACGGCGTACGCATCGCCGACGGCGTCCTCGCGGCCGTCCTGGCCCACGGAGTGACACTCGCCACGGACCTGTGGGTCGCCCGCGCCGCCCCGCCCTCCATCCAGGAAGCGCTCACCCAGCCCTCCCCCGGCGACATCCATGCCCTGACCGACCCGGTGCACGGCTACCTCGCGCCCGTCATCGCCTATATGACGGCCGTGGGCATGTCGCGCAGGCCGCGTTGGCGTGCCGTGCTGTGGGTGGTGTTGCTGCTCGACGCGTTCTCGATGCTGGTCACCGGCTACACGACACCGTTCTCGATCATCCTGACGGTGCTGATCGGCTGGAGTGTGGCGGCCGGAACGCTGTACGCGGTGGGCTCACCGAACGTACGGCCCACCGGGCGGACCCTGATGGCGGGGCTGCGCACCGTCGGCTTCCGCCCGGTGAGCGCGGCGCGCGAGGAGATGCACGACACGGCGGACAACGGCGACCGCGGCCGCCGCTACTTCGTCACTCTGGAGGACGGCCCGCCCCTCGACGTCACCGTCGTCGACCGCGAGCAGCAGGCGCAGGGTTTCTTCTACCGCGTGTGGCGGCGGCTGACGCTGCGCGGGATCACCACGCGGCGCAGCCTGCAGTCGCTGCGGCAGGCCCTGGAACAGGAGGCGCTCCTCGCCTATGCGGCCATCGCGGCCGGCGCCAACGCGCCCAAGCTGATCGCGACCTCCGAGCTCGGTCCCGACGCCGTGATGCTCGTCTACGAGCACACCGGCGGCCGCACCCTGGACCAGCTGGCCGACCAGGAGATCACCGACGAACTGCTGCACGACACCTGGCAGCAGGTGCGGGCGCTGCAGTCGCGGCGCATCGCGCACCGGCGGCTCGCTGGTGACGCCCTCGTGGTGGATCGTTCCGGCACCGTCATCCTGACGGATCTGCGCGGTGGCGAGATCGCGGCCGGTGACCTGGTGCTGCGCATGGACATCGCGCAGTTGCTGACCACCCTCGGGCTCCGGGTCGGCGCCGAGCGGGCAGTGGCATCCGCGGTCGACGTGCTCGGCCCGGACGCGGTCGCCGACTGTCTGCCCATGCTGCAGCCCATCGCGCTGACCCGCTCCACGCGCGCGACGCTCCGGCGGCTGGCCCGGGAACGGGCCCAGCGCGAGCGGGAAGCGGTCCTCGAGGCGTCCCGGCAGGCCAAAGCGGCCCGTGGGGAGGAGAACCAGGACGGCTCCGGGGTCGTCCTCGACAAGCCCGACAAGAAGGCGGTACGCGCCGAGCAGCGGGCCGAGAAGCGGGCGATCGACGAGGCGCTGGATGAGGCCCGCGAGGAGGACCTGCTCACCCAGATCCGCCACCAGGTGCTGCGCATCCGGCCGCAGGCGCCGGTGGAGCCGGCCCGTCTGGAGCGGGTCCGGCCGCGCACACTGATCAGCTTCATGGCGGGCGCCATCGGCGCGTACTTCCTGCTCACGCAGCTCACCCACATCCAGTTCGGCACGCTCTTCGCCAACGCCGAGTGGGGATGGGTGGCTGCGGCCGTGTTCTTCTCCGCACTGAGCTACGTCGCGGCGGCGATGGCGCTGCTGGGCTTCGTGCCCGAGCGGGTGCCGTTCCTGAGGACCGTGGCCGCGCAGGTCGCCGGGTCGTTCGTGAAGATCGTGGCGCCGGCCGCGGTCGGGGGCGTGGCGCTGAACACGCGGTTCCTCCAGCGCGCGGGGGTGCGGCCGGGGCTCGCGGTGGCGAGCGTGGGCGCCTCGCAGCTGTTCGGGCTGGGCTGTCACATCCTGATGCTGCTGTCCTTCGGCTACCTCACGGGCACCGAGAAGACGCCGTCCCTGTCCCCGTCCCGCACGGTCATCGCGGGCCTGCTGACGGTCGCGGTGCTCGTCCTGGTCGTCACGTCCGTGCCGTTCCTGCGGAAATTCGTCGTCACGCGCGTGCGGTCGTTGTTCGCGGGGGTCGTCCCGCGCATGCTCGACGTCCTGCAGCGGCCGCAGAAGCTGGTCACCGGAATCGGCGGCATGCTGCTGCTGACCGCGTCCTTCGTGATGTGCCTCGACGCCTCGATCCGGGCGTTCGGGCACGAGGAGAGGACCACGCTGAGCCTGGCCAGCGTCGCGGTCGTCTTCCTCGCCGGCAACGCACTCGGCTCGGCCGCCCCGACCCCGGGCGGTGTGGGTGCGGTCGAGGCGACCCTGACGGTCGGTCTGATCGCGGTCGGCCTCCCCAAGGAGGTCGCGGCTCCGGCGGTGCTGCTGTACCGGCTGCTGACGCTGTGGCTGCCGGTGCTGCCCGGGTGGTTGTTCTTCAACCATCTGACGCGCAAGGACGCGCTCTAGGACTGCCGCGTACGGCACGCGCGCGTGGGAGTTCCCCGGCACACCCGGTGCGCCCTCACCGGGCCTTGGGCACGGGCGACACGCGGTGACGGCAGCCGGCGGTCACCCGCACGGACCGCGTCCCGAGCGCCCCGGGCCGTGCGGTCGCACGATGGGGACATGCCGAACCGTCTCTTGAAGCGCGCCGCAGCCGTGGGCGCCGCCGCCGTGCTTGTGTCCTCCCTTCTGACAGGCTGCGCCAGCGGCTTCGTGGACGGGGAGCTGTCGAGTCAGAAGCTGATCTGGAGCAACTGCCCGGCGCCGTCCGTGTCGGAGGGCGGCGGCACCGCCCCCTCGCCGCTGCCGAACGGTGGACGGTGGCAGTGCGCAACCATGAAGGCGCCCCTGAACTGGGACGACCCGACGAGCGGCACCATCGACATCGCGCTGATCAGGGTCAAGGCCAGCGGCCCCCCGAGCCGGCGGATCGGTTCCCTCATCTTCAATTTCGGCGGCCCGGGCGGCTCCGGTGTCAGCGCGCTGCCCGCCTTCGCACAGGACTACGAGACCCTGCGCACGCGCTATGACCTGGTGAGTTTCGACCCGCGCGGAGTCGGCCGGAGCGCGGGCGTGAAGTGCGAGAACGACCAGCAACTCGACGCTTTCTTCCAGCAGGACGAGACGCCCGACAACTCGACCGAGCTGACGGCCTTCCTGAACAGCACCAAGCAGTTCAACAGCGCCTGCCAGAAGCACTCCGGCAGGGTGCTGCCCTATGTGCGCACCACCGACGCGGCACGCGACATGGACCTGCTGCGCCAGGTGCTCGGCGACAAGAAACTGCACTACTTCGGCATCTCGTACGGCACCGAACTCGGCGGTGTCTACGCACACTTGTTCCCCAAGAAAGTCGGGTGGGCCGTGCTGGACGGGGTCGTCGACCCGACGCAGAACCCGGAACAGAGCGCGCTCGCACAGGCCAAGGGCTTCCAGCTCGCGCTCGACAACTACGCCCGGGACTGCACCTCCAAGAGCACCGGATGCCCGGTCGGCCGCACGCCGCAGGATGTCGAGAACCGGATCCTCGCCCTGCTGAAGAGACTCGACACCAAGCCGATCCCCGGAATCTTCCCCCGCCGGCTGACCCAGACCGCCGCGACCAACGGCATCGCGGAGGCGCTGTACTCCAAGGACTTCTGGGGCTACCTGACCGAAGGGCTGCAGCGGGCCTACGCCGGCGACGGGGAGGTGCTGATGGTGCTGTCGGACGCGATGAACGGGCGCGACGAGAACGGCCAGTACAGCAACCTCATCCCCGCGAACATCGCCATCAACTGCGCTGACGAGAAGCAGCGGTACACGCCTGCCGACGTGAAGGCCAAAGTGCCGCAGTTCCGGGCCGCCTCCCCGGTGTTCGGCGACTTCCTGGCCTGGGGCATGCTCAGCTGCACGGGCTGGCCGGTGGCGGGAGCCGCCAGTCATCCGAACGTGAGCGCGCCCGGCGCCCCGCCGATCCTCCTGATCGGCAACACCGGTGACCCTGCCACCCCCTACGAGGGCGCCAAGAGGATGGCGGAGGCGCTGGGCAAGGGCGTGGGCGTGGAGCTGACGTACAAAGGTCAGGGGCACGGCGCCTACGACAGCAAGAACAAATGCGTGCAGAACGTCGTGAACGGCTACCTGCTGAACGGAAAGGTCCCGGCGGCCGGCACCGTATGCACCTGACCGACGGACCTGCTCCCGACGGCTCCCGCACCCGGCCCACCCGGACCCACCGGCGCAAATCCCAACGGCATTATGGAAATCCCCAGGTCAGATGGTTATCCACAGGCTGGCACGGGCTTCCCTCGACCCGCCTACGATGGCCTCATTGCTTTCCGCGGCATCGAGCGGGGAGCGGGTGAGGGGGCACAGATGTCACGTTTCCCACGGTGGATTGCCGCGATCGCCGCGACCCTGCTGGTGGCCGGCTGCGGTGGCGCTTCGTCCGGCGGAGGCGGGACCTCGGGGCTGTCCTCCTCGCTCACCTCGCAGAAGCTCGACTGGGGCCGCTGCAAGGGCGCGTCGGCGCCGAGCGGCGACTGGCAGTGCGCCACGCTGAAGGCACCGCTGGACTGGGCGAAGCCGGACGGTGAGACGATCGGCCTGGCCCTGATCAGGTCCCGGGCCGCCGGAGGCAACCGGATCGGCTCACTGCTCTTCAACTTCGGAGGTCCGGGCGGCTCGGGGGTCTCGATGATGCCGTCGTTCGCGAGCACGGTCTCCACCCTGCACGAGCGGTACGACCTGGTGAGCTGGGATCCTCGCGGCGTCGGGGCCAGCGGGGGGATCCGCTGCCGCAGTGACCAGGCGATCCAGGCCGCCGAGAGCATCGACGTGACACCGGACGACACCGCCGAGGAGAAGGCGTACCTCGATGACGCCGCCGCCTTCGGCAAGGGCTGCGCGAAGGCAGCCGGAAAGCTGCTCGGGCACGTCTCGACGACTGACACCGCGCGGGACATGGACCTGATGCGCCAGGTCCTCGGCGACCGGACGACTCACTATTTCGGCATCTCGTACGGCACCGAACTGGGTGGCGTGTACGCCCACCTGTTCCCCAAGAACGTGGGGCGCATGGTGCTGGACGCCGTCGTCGACCCCAGTGCGGACAGCGTCGGCCACGCGAAGAACCAGGCCCTGGGGTTCCAGCGCGCGCTGGACGACTATCTGAGGTCGACGGGGCAGGACCCGAAGCAGGGCTCCAAGAAGATCACCGAGTTGCTCCGGCGGATCGACGCGAAGCCGCTGCGGACATCGTCGGGCCGGGAGCTCACCCAGACACTGGCCGTCACAGGCATCGTGCTGCCGCTCTACAGCAAGCAGAGCTGGCCCGTGCTCACCAGCGCCCTGCAATCGGCCGAGGCGGGCGACGGTTCCGGGCTGCTGACGCTGGCCGACGGCTACAACGAGCGGGACCCATCGGGCCACTACGGCACCACGACACACGCACAACGGGTCATATCGTGCCTGGACGACAGGCAGCGGCCGACACCCGAGTCGGTGAAGAAGCTGCTGCCGGAGTTCGAGAAGATCTCACCCGTCTTCGGCGACTTCCTGGGCTGGGACACGGCCGGCTGGTGCCACGACTGGCCGGTGGCCGGACAGTTCGACCACCCGGTGGTCAGCGCGCCGGGAGCCGCACCGGTGCTGCTGGTGGGCAACACCGGGGATCCCGCGACGCCCTACGAGGGCGCCCGGAAGATGGCCGACGGGCTGGGCAAGGGCGTCGGAGTGGAGCTCACCTGGAAGGGCGAGGGCCACGGGGCGTACGGAAGCGGGAGCACCTGTGTGGACTCCGCGGTGAACGCGTATCTGCTGAACGGGACCGTGCCGAAGGACGGAACGGTCTGTTCATGACGGCGGCGAGGCTGCGGTACCTCGACAGCGCCTTGGTGCTCTCGCCGGCTTGCATGATCACCGATCGGGCAGATGACCGAGTGCATGGGCAAGAGCCAGAGCAGCCAGGGACATGCCGTCCTCGATACGCCCCTGAGCTACCCACTGCCATAGTTCCCGGACGTGGAGCCAGCGCACGGCGGACACCTCTTGCACATCAACCACGTGCCCTATGGGGTCGTTGACCCGTGCGAGCACGATGGCAACCCGAGTCGCCAACATCCCCGAATCCGGTGTCATGACGCTCAAGCGTTCGAGTTCGGCGTCCTGCACGCCAAGCTCTTCGCAGAGTTCCACCCGGGCACTCACGAGGGGATCTTGATCGTGAGAGAAACCCCGAGGCAGACCCCATTGCCATGATCCCACCGGGTAACGATATGTATGGACCAGCCCCACGGTCATTCCATGGATGGGCAATATCACCACACCTGGACCTTCACCGCGATTTGCGATTCTCAGGTATCGCCCAAGGGTCCCGTCCGGGAACTCCACCTCGTCATCGAAGACCTCGGCGAAGCGATTCGCATAGGCGAGGACCTCGCGCTTCCGGAGGATTGGCTCTTGGCGTTCCGGGTCCCTCAAGGCTGATATCCCCTCACGTCGACGATCCTTCCGAGCGCATGGGCCCTGCGCCGCGTGCCCTGCCAGCGACGGATGGATTGAACTCCCTTTTTAGCCACTGCAGGGGCAACCGCCCCGATGGCTGTTGCAGGGAACTCGAGGATACCCGGCACCTGCCAGAGAGCAGCCGCAATTGCCGGTCCGGCGGCACCACTACCGGTGAGGAAAACCTGAACTCCAAATTTGCCCACCAGGCCGGCATCACCCCGACCGCCGAGAATAGATGCGACGCAGGAAAGGTGATCGTCGAGTGCATTGCGGGCGGCTGTCGCGTCCTCTGCCGCCGCCAATTTGTCCAGCCCCTTCCAGAAGGGCGACCGGGCCCGGCCTTGGCCTCCCCGCTGCGCTCGCGCGTCCAGAAGAGCGGCGATGGCGTCCACCGCACTGTCCCGCAGATTCGACAGTTGGTCACGGATATGACTTTCCGTGGCGACCGCTTGGGAATTGAGCCGCACTTCGAACAATGGATGTTCCTCCGACTCGCCTGTCGACACGCCTTCGTTCGGCAACCAGGCTGCTTGGTGCGCCCCGGAACGATATTGTCCGATTGCGAGCTCCTGGGCGATGGCGCGCGAGATGAGGATCCGATCCCCGAGGGCTACATCAGTGCTGAAGGTCGCGGGCGCAATCCCGATTGAATCAGCCACGATTGCGTTGTACAAGGTGTCAACGAACTCGATTACGAGATCGAGAGTGTCCTTGCTTCCGACGATTTCCTCTGGTGTCCTGCGATCCGAGTCGTTGGGCCACGGTTCTGCGATTCGGAGTCGACTGCGTTCGTTGAACGCTCTGGACCGCGTCGGATCAAGGCGGCGAATCGCAGTGACGAGGTCTGCATGTACCTCGCGGAAAGGCTCCGGAAGAGATTGAGCCGTACGGCCCATCAGGGATCCCTCCTCAATGGTGGAGGCGAGCAGCTCTCCCAGTCCCAATGGCGCCGCCGGGGATTTCGCCCTCACTCGGGGCAGACCCCGAAACTCCGCACGAATATCGTTCAGCGCCTGTGCCCGGTCGACGCCTATCCAGTCGCTGTTGAGCAGACGATCGAGGTTCTCGGACTGCCAGCGAACGTCGCGAGGATCAAGACCAAACTGTTCCGGCTTGTGGAGTTCCGGGAGTAAGGAACTGAAAAACGGGCGATTCTTGTCGAAGGCGCGACCGAGCATGCTTGCTGCGGCGTCCTCGAAAGAATCCGCACTGAACAGGTGAAGCCGGAAGGGGTGTTCATCAATTGCTGCCCTGTTGCGAGCCTGGAGTACGGTGCGCGCCAGGGTGAGAAATCCGGTGGAATCGAAAGCATACGACTGAGGAACTACGACATCGCGCCCCAGCGCAAGAGTCATGAGCACTTCGACAAAGATCTGCAGCTCAAGGTCATCCCGTCGTTGCCGCTCGGAGTCCGAGAGGCCAGTCGGGCCTGGCCAGGGCATCCGCACAGAGTCAAGTGACTCCAGGTACTGGAGGTCTTGACCGCTCGAGAAAGCCATATCCGCTCCCAAGTCGCCACTACTGGACGCAAGCTGTTCCAGACAGGTCCTCACCCTGTCAGCTGTGGTGCTCCTGCCTCAGCCTCCGGCTGCGCGGCCATCCCGGCACTGCCCACGCAGCCTACGATCGGGTGATCACCGGTGGCCAGCTCACTCGCCTGCACCAGTGGGCCTGACAGCAGATGACTGGGCGATCCAGGGGGCGTGCGCGAGCGCCCGCGGCCATCCAAGAACGACAGAAGCCCACGGCATCTGAGCTGGTCAGAGCCGTGGGCTTCGTCTGTGTCACTGGTCAGCGAGACCGCTGATTAATACACCGGCTTGTCCGGCTCGATCTGGTTGACCCAGCCGATCACGCCGCCGCCCACGTGGACGGCGTCGGAGAAGCCCGCCGACTTCAGGACGGCGAGGACTTCCGCACTGCGGACACCCGTCTTGCAGTGCAGGACGATCTTCTTGTCCTGCGGGAGGGTCTCCAGGGCGGTGCCCATCAGGAACTCGTTCTTCGGGATCAGCCTGGCGCCCGGGATGGAGACGATCTCGTACTCGTTCGGCTCGCGGACGTCGATGATCTCGATGTTCTCGCCGTCGTCGATCCACTCCTTGAGCTGCTTGGGAGTGATCGTCGAGTCGGCGGCCGCCGCCTGGGCCTCCTCGGAGACGACGCCGCAGAAGGCCTCGTAGTCGATGAGCTCGGTGACGGTCGGGTTCTCACCGCAGACCGCGCAGTTCGGGTCCTTGCGGACCTTGACCTGGCGGTACTGCATCTCCAGGGCGTCGTAGATCATCAGTCGGCCGACCAGCGGCTCGCCGATGCCCGCGAGAAGCTTGATCGCCTCGTTCACCTGGATGGAGCCGATGGACGCGCACAGCACACCG
This sequence comes from Streptomyces sp. NPDC001796, assembly GCF_042892355.1. Taxonomy (NCBI): domain Bacteria; kingdom Bacillati; phylum Actinomycetota; class Actinomycetes; order Kitasatosporales; family Streptomycetaceae; genus Streptomyces; species Streptomyces sp. NPDC001796. The sequence continues at coordinate 281,241 of NZ_JBIAUC010000004.1, forward strand.
AGGACGCCGCCCTCGGCGCAGGAGGGGACCATGCCCGGCGGCGGGGGCTCCGGGTACAGGCAGCGGTAGCAGGGGCCGTGCTCCGACCAGAAGACGGAGGCCTGGCCGTCGAAGCGGTAGATCGAGCCCCACACGTACGGCTTGTTCAGCAGCACGCACGCGTCGTTGACCAGGTAGCGGGTCGCGAAGTTGTCCGTGCCGTCGACGATGAGGTCGTACTGGCTGAAGATGTCCATCACGTTCTCGGCCTCGAGCCGCTCCTCGTGAAGGACCACGTTCACGTAGGGGTTGATGCCCTTGACCGTGTCGCGCGCGGACTCGGCCTTGGAGCGGCCGATGTCGGACTGGCTGTGGATGATCTGCCGCTGCAGGTTCGACTCGTCGACCTCGTCGAACTCCACGATGCCGAGCGTTCCCACGCCCGCCGCGGCCAGGTACATCAGCGCCGGCGAGCCCAGGCCGCCGGCGCCCACACAGAGCACCTTGGCGTTCTTCAGCCGCTTCTGCCCGTCCATCCCGACATCGGGGATGATCAGGTGGCGGGAGTACCTGCGGACCTCGTCTACGGTGAGCTCGGAAGCCGGCTCGACCAGGGGTGGCAGCGACACGGGGACTCCGTTGGTCGGTCAATCACTACGGTTGTTCTCCTGGTAACACTGCCACGCCCTTCTTCATTCCGAGACACCCGTTCCGAGACGCGAGACGATGTCGTCCCAGTAGCCGGGCATGGCCTCCCAGGGGACGGTGCGGCCGCCGCGGTCCGTGCGGTCGGTGAACCAGATCGTGGCGGCGCCCTGCCAGCGGGCGATGCGCAGCGCCTCCTCGAGGTGTCCGCGGGGCACGCCGTGCACGAAATGGCAGAAGCGCTCGGGCGGGTGCTCGGCGGTCCACTCGGCGACCTGCGACCAGCGGTAGTCGCTCCAGGAGCCGGAGAAGGTGACCAGCTGATCGGCGTGTTCGGCGTATCCGGGATACGGGTGGCTGCCGTGGCCCAGGACGATGTGCCCGAGGCCGAGGAGCTCGCGCAGCGCGGTGACCGTGCGGCGGGTCTCGGGGAGGAGGGCGCGTTCGGTGGGGCAGCGGTCCAGGAGGAAGCCGTCGACCTGGTACCAGTCGAGATACCGGTCCGCATCGGAGATCAACTCTCCGAGGGGGCGGGCGCCCCAGACGACGTCGAGGTGACCGAGAACACGGACGCCGGCGGTGTGCAGCCGCCCCGCGGCCTGCAGGCAGTGCGGGTCGGGCCGGGTGCCGGGTCCGTTGCTCACGTTGAGGGCGGCCCAGTGCACGGGGGTGCCCGGACGGGCGAGTGCGCCCCACTCCTCGGGCGCGAGGAGGGGGTGCGCATAGCCGGGGGTGCCGAGGCCCAGGCCCAGATCGGTGCTCGCGCTGCTCGCCGGGGTGTTGGTCAGATGCGGCATGCCGCCTCCATCCAGATGTCCGCGAGGGACTCCTCGAGGTTGATCCGGGGCCGCCAGCCCAGCCGGTCGCGGGCGGTGCGGACATCGGCCTGCTGCCAGCTGCCGCAGCCGTCCGGGTAGGGATGGGCGACCGGGACGGCGTGCTCGGGGTCGCCCCGGTGGTGGCCGAGCACCGGCCGCACCGGGCTGGGAGGGCCGTCGAGTTCGTGCAGGGCGCCGCCGTAGCCGGCCACGCGGGCGAGGACGGCGGCGGCGTCACGCAGGCGCACGGCACGGCCCGAGCCGATGTTGATCACGCCCTGGGCGGCGGAGAGGGAGGCGGCGTGGACGGCGCGGGCGACGTCGCGTACGTCGACGAAGTCGCGCTGGACGCCGAGGCCGCCGAGCTTGAGTTCGCCGTCGCCGGACTGCATGGCGCGACGCAGGGCTTCGGCGAGTCGGCCGAGCGGGGATCCCGCGGGGGTGCCGGGCCCGGCGGGCGAGAACACGCGGAGCACGACGGCGTCGAGCCCCGAGCCGAGGACGAGTTCGGTGGCGGCGAGCTTGCTGACGCCGTACGGGCCGCCGGGGCGCGGGACCGCGTCCTCGGCCGTGGAGGAGCCGGGCTGGCTGGGTCCGTACTCCGCGCTGCAGCCGATCTGCACCAGGCGGGCTCCGCAGCCGCTGCGGCGCAGGGCCTCGCAGACGGTGGCGACGGCGACGGTGTTGTGCCGGGTGAGTTCTCGGGCGCCGCCGCGGATGGCACCGGCGCAGTTGATGACGACTCCGGGGTGCACGGCGTCCAGGAAGCGGGTGAGCGCGCCGGGGCTGCCGGCGGCGAGGTCGAACCGTACGTCGGCGTCGTCGCCGCGTCCCAGCGCGGTGAGTTGCACGGCCGGGTCGGCGAGCAGGCGGTCGGCGACGAAGCGGCCGATGTATCCGTTGGCTCCGATCAGCAGGACCCTCATCGGGCGGCTCCCGGGGCGGACTCTCCGGTTCGGGAGGTGATCATCTGGCGTTTCTCCTTACGGGGGTGGTGCCGTGGGATGAGAGAGGCCCCGCGGTGTCGGGCCCGCGGGAGGGGTGCCGGGGACCGGGTCCCGGGCGGCGGTCGCGGCTCCATGGCGTCCCAGTGGCCATGGGCCGACGGCTCAGGGTGATCCGGGCGGCCTGGCGTGGGCCGAGGCCCGGGTCAGGGTGCGGATCGCGTGGATCAGCAGGGTCAGGGCGGCCAGGGCGCAGACGAGGGCCGGCACGGCGTCGGCGCCCCAGGCGTCGGTCAGGGTCTCGACCGGCGTGATAAGCGTGGAGCAGCCGGGGAGCCGGGCGGCGAAGACCGTGGCCAGGGCGGTCGCCTCGACGGCGGACGCGATGCCGAGGACGACGGTCGGGGCCCGCCCGGCGCCGTGGACGGCGAGCAGCCGGGCGAGCAGCAGGAGTGCGCCCAGGGCACCGGCTCCGACCGGGACGGCGGTTTCGCCGAGGAGGGCTCCGGTGAGCGCCAGCAGTGCGGCGAGGGCGGCCAGGAAGAGTGCGAACACGCCGAGGAACAGCGGGGTGACGGAGGCCGCGAACTCCTCGAGGCCGCGGCTCGCGGCGAGTCTGCGGCGGGCGTGGACGGAGAAGAGGCGGGCGCACCAGGCGGCCGGGCCGCAGGCCAGAGCGAGGGCGAGTACGGGCGCGGCAGCCAGGGGCCAGGGGCTGTCGGGGCCGCCGTCCAAGGCGGCGCGCAGCAGGCCGTCGCCGAGGAGGGCGTAGGCGAGCAGCCAGCACGTCCACACGCGGGCGGCGGCTGAGGTGCCGTGGGCGGGGGCGTGCAGCGGCCCACGGCCGAATGCCACGCGCAGGCCGAGCGTGACGGCCGGGGCGCCGAGTACGGCGACGGCGAGGTGGGCCCGGCCCTCGGTGGCTCGCAGACCCAGTACGGCGGCGGTGCACAGGGCGCCCGGGACCAGGGCGAGGGCGGCCCACGCCCGGTGCTCGCGCGGATTGCCCGTAGGAGCGTGGCGCGGTGACGGCCGGTCGTCGTCGCGGGATACGCGCGCGTACATCTCCTCGGCGAGCGAGAAGACGTCCCGGTGCCGGTAGCGGGCGGCGGCCCGGTCGGTCAGTCCGTGGGCCTCCAGCCCGGCCGCGATCTCCAGCGGGTCGACGGCCCGTTCGCACAGCTCGCGGTGCCGGTGCATGAGCGCCTTCACGGGGTCGGCGGCGCCTCGGCGGGCGGGGGGCCTGCGGGCGGGGTCCGCGCTCCCGGCGCCCGCGTCGCACACGGCACCGGCCGTACGGGGCGCAGCCTCCGCCGCGACGGTTTGGGGCGCACGGTCCGCCGCGACGGCCCCCGGGCGCGCCTCCGTCGTCCCCTGCGCGCTCGCGTACGCGCCCTCCGCCCCCAGGTCCCATTCCTCGGGCCTTGTGTCCCAGGCGTCGGAGCGGGCCCGTTCGCCCACGTCTCTCACGTCTCTCATCGCGCGCCCTCCGCTGCCGGAACAGCTGCGTGCGGCCGCATGGCGGCGCGTACGGGTGCCCACGCGGCGTCCTGCGCGCATGCCCAGCGGGGTCGGGCGCCGGGAAGCCGGGGCTCGGTCCAGCGGCCGGGCAGATGGGCCTCGGCGGGCGCCCCGAAGGGCAGGGGCTCGCCCGTGTCGTCCAGCACGACCCGCCGTACCGGCGCGTGGGAGACGATCTCCAGGTAAATGCCGTGAAATGCCGCCACGTTCTGCTCGACGGTGAACAGTTCGAGGGCTCGTGCGCGGGCGGCCGCGCCGAGGCGCTCACGGCGCGCGGGGTCGCGCAGCAGCGCCAGACACGCCTCCGCGAGCGCCCGTGGGTTGCGCGGCGGGACCACGAGCCCGGTGCCGCCGATGACCTCCACCACCGCGCCCACATCCGTGGACACCGTCGCGCGACCGCAGAACATGGCCTCCACCAGGCTGATCGGAAACCCTTCGACGACGCTCGACAGGACGACGACCGCCCCGGCCGCGTAGGCCTCCGCCAGGTCGGGCACCTCCGGGCCGCCGATCTCCTCGAAGGACACCGGGTTGTCGCCGACGGCGTGCACGCCCTCCGCCTCGTCCGGGAAGAGCTGCGCGGCCAGGGTCCTGCACTGTCCGAGGTACTCCGCCCCCTCGGCGTCCGCCGCGGTCCCGACGACACGCAGCCTGGCCTTCGGCTCCGCCTTGCGGATCTCCGCGAAGGCGTGGAGCAGGCAGACCAGGTCCTTGGCGGGTTCGACACGGCCGACCCAGACCAGGGTGTTCGGGTCGGCACGGTCGGCGGCCTCGCCCACCTCCGTGAAGCGGGACGCCTCCATGCCGGGGTAGACGGTGCGCACCTTGGCGCGGTCGGCGCCGCACCGCTCCTGCCAGCGCCGGGCGTGGGCGTTGCCGGGCGTGACGCAGGCGGCCCGCCGGTAGACCTCGGCAGCCAGCAGGCGCTGGAAGGAGGCGAGCAGCGCGCGCACCGGGCGCGTCTCGTACGTCGTGCCGAGGTAGTGCGACCGCAGCCGTACTCCGTACTCGGTGACCAGCAGCGGGATGCCGGCGAAGTGCCCGGCGAGCAGCCCGGGCAGGGCCGCGGCGGCGCCCGACGTGGCGTGGCAGAGGTCGACGGAGCCGAGTCCGTCGTCCCCGTACCAGTCGAGCGAGAGGGGACGCAGGGCCCGTTCGACGTGTGCCGCCACCTCCAGCAGGTCGGGGACGCCCGCCGCGCGTGCCGCCCGGAGGGCACCCGGCGCGCGGCAGGCGCCCTCCAGCGCGCGTACGGCGGCCTCGGAACGCAGCGCGCGGGCCAGTCCGCCCTCGTCGCGGGCGAGTTCGGCGAGCGCGTAGAGGGCGCTGCCGAAACGGTCCGCCTCGGGGCCGACCTTTTCGGACCCCCCTTGCGGCGCCCCTGGCTCCGGTGCCGCGCACAGTGCGGCGGCCAACTCCCCGTACGCCTCGGTGAACCGTCGCCGCGCCCGGCGGCCGTACGCGACCCCGTCGTCCTGCGATGTCCACAGGGGCGCCGTGCGTACCCGGCCGACGTGCGGCGGCAGCGGGATCCAGCCATCGGCCTCCTGCCGCTCGGTGCGGCAGAGCGCGTAGACGTCGAACTCGTGCTGCCGAAGTCCGCGCACGAGCCGGTCGCACCAGAGCCTGGCGTCACCGCTCACATACGGATAGCCACCCTCCGTAAGCAGTCCGATGCGCACGTGTGCACCCCCGATCTCCCGTAGGGAGCCGCCGTCGTCCGGCGGCCCGCAGCGGGACGAACGTACGCGGACGGGGCGGTGGCGCGACGGACGGTTGTCCGTCGCGCCACCAAAAGGGGTGAACGGGCGTAACTTTCCCGCACAGGCAGCGTTCGATCACGCTAGGCCCTGTCGTCGAACTCCCGTCATTCGCCCGGAGACCGGCTGATGGCTCACTTTCGGCCGTACGGCCGGGTCACGCGGCGGTGAGCTCCCTGCGGGCCGTGCGCCGTTCGGCCGCGACCGCCGGGTCCAGCGCGGGGACGGCCGCGAGGAGCTGCTTGGTGTACGGGTCCCTGGGCGACTCGTACACCTCGTCGGTGCCGCCGTACTCGACGATGCGGCCACGCCGCATCACCGCGACCCGGTCGCTGACCTGGCGCACGACGGCGAGGTCGTGCGCGATGAACACGAGCGCCAGCCCGAGTTCGCGCTGCAACTCGGCGAGCAGGGCCACAACCTGCGCCTGGGTGGTGACGTCCAGTGCGGAGACCGGCTCGTCGCAGACGATGACGCGCGGTTCGGCGGCGAGCGCCCGCGCGATGCCGACGCGCTGGCGCTGGCCGCCGCTGAACTCGTGCGGGTACCGGTCGTACTGCGCCGGGTCGAGGCCCACTCGCTCCAGCAGTTCGCTCACGCGCCCCCGAATGCGCCGCTCGTCGGACTCCCCGCGCGCCCGAAGCGGGTCGGCGATGGACTCGCCGACGCTGCGCCGGGGGTTGAGGGAGGAGGCGGGGTCCTGGAAGACCATCTGCACGGCCGGATCGACCCCTGTCCGCGCGGTGCCCCCACGGCGGACCTCGCCGGCCGTGGGTTCCAGCAGCCCGACCAGCATGCGCCCCAGGGTGGTCTTGCCGCTGCCGCTCTCGCCCACGATGCCGAGCGTCTCGCCGCGCCGAACGGTCAGCGAGACGCCGTCGACGGCCGCCGACTTCCGTTTGCCGCGGCCGAACTCGCGGCGCAGTCCCACCGCCTCGACGACGACCTCGTCCGACGCGGCGCTCTCCTCGACCCGCGGCGCGTCCACACGCGGCACCGCGCCCAGCAGTTCGCGGGTGTACTCCTCACGGGGCTCTCCCAGCACGGTCGCGACAGCGCCGTGCTCGACGGCCCTGCCGTGCCGCATGACGAGCACCTCGTCGACGCTCTCCGCGGCGACGCCCACGTCGTGCGTGACGAGGAGCAGCCCCATCCCGGTCTCCTTGCGCAGGGTGTGCAGCAGGTCGAGGATCTGGGCCTGGACCGTCACGTCCAGCGCGGTGGTGGGTTCGTCGGCGATCAGCAGGTCTGGTTCGCAGGCGAGTGCCATGGCGATCAGGGCGCGCTGGCGCATTCCGCCGCTGAACTCGTGCGGGCGCGAGCGGGAACGTCGTGCGGCGTCCGGGATGCCCACCCGGTCCAGCACCTCGACGGCACGCGTGCGTGCCGCACGCCGGGACGCGCGCGTGTGCACCCGGTACACCTCGGCGATCTGGTCACCGATCGCGTAGTACGGGTCCAGGGACGAGAGCGGGTCCTGGAACACCATCGCGGCCCTGCCGCCGCGCAGCCTCCGCAGGTCGTCGTCGGACGCCTGCCCGACGTCGGTGCCGGCGACCCGGATCGAGCCGGTCACCCGGGCGCCCGTACCGCGGTGCAGACCGAGGAGCGCGGAGGCGACGGTCGACTTGCCGGAGCCGGACTCGCCGACGAGACCCAGGGCGGCGCCCTCGTTCAGCCGGAAGGAGAGGCCGTCGACGGCGCGCAGGGAGCCGAACTCGACGGTCAGGTCCGTGACTTCCACCAGGCTCATGCGAGTACCACCCGTCGGTCGGCCACCGCGTACAGGACGTCCGCGACGGCGTTGGCCAGGACCACGAAGAAACCGATCACCAGGACCATGCCGACGACGACCGGCAGGTCGACGACCTTCACCGCCTGGACCAGTTCCTGTCCGATGCCGGGCAGTCCGAAGAGCGTCTCGGTGAGCACCGCGCCGCCGACGGCCGAGCCGAAGGTGACGGCGTTCAGGGAGATGACGGACGCGAACGCTCCGCGCAGCGCGTGCCGCGCGATGACCGAGCGCTCGCCGACCCCGTAGGCGCGGAACGTCCTGATGTGGTCCTCGGCCAGCGTCTCCAGCATCGAGGCCCTGGTCAGCCGGGCGAAGTTGGCGGCTTCGATCAGGGCGAGCGAGAGCCAGGGCAGCAGCAGGTTCCACGCCCACTGCTCGGGATCGTCGGTGAAGTCGACGTACTGCGGGAAGGGCAGCAGTTCGAGCTGACCGCAGATGACGATCATCAGGATCAGGCCGATGACGAACACGGGTGTGGCCACGCCGGCGAGCGTGATCGCGGTCAGCGCCCGCTCGGTGACCCTGCCGCGCCGCCAGGCGGACAGCACACCGGTGCCGATGCCCAGGAGCAGCCAGATCACCATCGCGCCGAGCACCAGCGAGAAGCTGACCGGCAGCTTCCCCAGGATGATCTCGGTGACCTGCTGGTCGCTCTGGTACGAGAGGCCGAGGCAGGGCGCCGGGCAGTGCTCCACGGACGTGCCCGTCGAGTAGTCCTGGCCGGCGAACAGGCCCTGGAGGAAGTGCCAGTAGCGCACGTACAGCGGGTCGTCGAGTTTCAACTGCTGGGCGACCTGGTGCACCTGTTCCGGCGAGCAGCGCGGTCCGCAGGTGATCTGGGCGACGTTGCCGGGGGTCACGTAGAAGACGACGTAGATGATCAGCGAGAGGGCGAACAGGGTGACCAGCGCGCCGACGACACGGCGCAGCACGAAACCGCCGAAGCCGCTCATGCCCGGTCCTCCTTCCGTGCGGCCGCGTCCGCCCTGGCCTCGCGCTTGCGCCCGGTTCCGACGCGCAGACGCGAGGCCGCGCGCGGGTCGAGCGCGGTGCGCACCCCGTCACCGAGGACGGTGAGCGCGAACACGGTCAGGAAGAGCGCGCCGGCGGGCAGCAGCAGGTACTGCGGGGCGGCCTGGTACCAGACGTCGGCGGCGGTGAGCATCTGCCCCCACGACGGCGTCGGGGGCTTCACACCGACGCCGAGGAAGGACAGGGCGGCCTCGACGGAGATGTTCTGCGGCACCAGGAGCGCGGCGTACGTGATGACGGGCGCGGCCAGGCCGGGCAGCAGCTCACGGCGGGCGACCCGGACGGTGCTCCAGCCGCTGAGCCGGGCGGCGGAGACGTAGTCGAGCCCCTTGAGCGTGAGGGTCTGGGCTCTGACCATCTTCGACAGCGGGCCCCAGCCGGAGACCAGGCCGACGATGAGCGCGACGAGTACGGGCCGCGGGAAGCTGCTCGGGACGATCGCAAGCAGCGCGAGCGCCATGATCATCAGCGGCATGGAGATGAAGATGTCGGTGATCCGGCTCAGGACCAGGTCGACCCAGCGGTTGCCGAGTCCGGCCGCGATGCCCATGACGACACCGAGCAGGACCTGCACCACCGTGGCGGCGAGTGCCACGCCGAGCGAGACCCGCGCGCCGTACACGAGCCGTGCGAACAGGTCGCGTCCGGTCTGCGGTTCGACGCCGAGCCAGTGGTCGTCGCTCATGCCGCCGAACGACCCTACGGGGACGCCGCCGCGCGCCGAGTCGATGAGCGTCGGATGGTATGTGGTCGGGTCCTGGCCCTCGAGCGCCGTGAGCAGCGGCGCGGCGAGCGCGACCAGGACGAGCAGCGCGACGACGGCCGCCGCGACGAGGACGGCGCGCTGGGCGCGCAGCCGCCGCCAGAACAGACGGGCCCCCGAGGCCGCCGGTACGGATGCGTCCGTCCCGGCGGCCTCGACGGCGACAAGTGCCTCGCTCACGGCGCTACTTCACCGCGACCTGCGAGATGTCCAGAACACCGGTCCAGTCACTGATCACGATGTTCCTGACGTCCTTGCCGTACAGACGCTTGTAGACCGGGTGGAACAGCGGCACGACCAGGGCCTGCTCGCCGATCTTCTTGTCCAGTGCGCCCCAGCGCTCGGCGGCCGCGCCGAGATCCGTCAGCTTGTTGATCGCGTCGATCTCGGCGTTGACGGACTTGTCGTTCAGCAGGCCGGTGTTGAAGTTCGCGCCGTCCCTGACGATCTGCCGGCCGTCGAAGATCGGGGCCAGGAAGGGGCCGCCGGAGGGCCAGTCGGCGCCCCAGTGGGCCAGGAAGAGGCCGGGCTCCGTCTTGACGCTGTGGATCTTGTCCTTGTAGTCGTTGTTCTCCAGACCCTGCAGCTTGACGGTGATACCGGCCTTCTTCAGGGCGTCCTGGACCGCGGTCGCGATCTCCGGGCTGGTCTCGAAGTTCTTGTCGTTGGAGTGCGTGAGGGTGATCGTGAGTCCGTTCGGGTAACCGGCCTCCTTCAGCAGCTCCCTGGCCTTGGCCGGGTTGCCGGTCGCCCCTGCCGGGAAGGGGTCGTACGGCGTGTAGCCGAAGGACTTCTGGTTCGGGAGGAAGGTGGTGGCGGGCTCGGCCAGCGAGGAGCCGCCCGCCGCGTTGATCACGGACGACCGGTCGATGGCGTACGAGATCGCCTGCCGCACCTTGACGTTGTCGAACGGCTTGATGGTCGGATTGAACGCGATGTAGTTCGTGTAGCCGAAGTGACCGGTGCCGACGCGGGAGGCCAGTTCCTTGTCGCCGGTCACCTTGGCCAGTTCGGCCGGGCCGAGGTTGGTGTCCGTGGTGACCGCGGCGGCGTCCGCACCCTGGGACGCCGACAGCCGCTGGTTGATCACCGAGGAGTCGAGCCCGGAGCGTACGTCGATCCTGTCCGGGTAGGCCTTGCGCTGGTCGTCACCCGACCAGTACGTGTTGCGCTCCAGGATGAGCCGCTCGCCGTCGTTCTGGTTCTGGACGACCTTGTAGGGGCCCGAGGAGACCGGGTGCTCCTCGTATTTCGTACCGGTGTCCTTGGCCTTCGGGACGGGCGTGAACTGGGTCTGGGTGGCCAGGTACGGGAACTCGCCCTCGGGCTTGTTCAGGTGGAAGACGATGGTCCGGCTGTCCGGGGTCTCGATCGCGTCGAGGCCCTTCTTGTCCTTGTACGGGCCCTGGTAGTCCGCCGCGCCGACCAGCCAGTCCCTCAGGTAGGGGGCGCCGCCGGAGAGTTCGGGGGCGAAGGAGCGCTCGATGCCGTACTTGATGTCGGCCGAGGTGATCGGCGTGCCGTCCTCGTACTTCAGCCCCGTCTTCAGGGTGTACGTCCACACGGTCGCGTCCTTGCTCGGGCGCCCGGTGTCGGTGGCGAGGTCCGGGACGACCTTGGCGCCGGCCGCGCCGTTCGCGCGGTTGCGGGTGGTGAGCGTGCGGAAGACGAGGGAGGGGACGTTGCCGCCGCCGGAGGTGTACAGGCGGGCAGGGTCGAAGTCCTGCTGCGGATCGGAGTTCAGGACGGTCAGCGTGCCGCCCTTGTGCGGCGTGGAGTCGCCACCGGAAGCCTTGACACCGTTGTCCTTCGGCCCGCAGGCGGCGGCGCCCGCTGCCACGACCAGGCTGACGGATGCCGCTGCCACACGGCGCGCTATGACGGACGGTTGACGCATCGGAATGACGACCTCTCGGGATCGTCTCGCATAGCGAGACGGATTGGTGGAAATGTGAGACAGAACTGGTCAGACGTCTGCCTCGGCGCCGGGTCGTCGAAAAAACGCGCACCGGTCGGCACATGCCGACGGGTCGCGGAAGGGAAGGAAGTCGCGACGCGAACGCCTGAGGCGGACGTCAGCGACAGTGGATGTCGGCCACGCAGAGCGCGGTCACGCCGATGAGCGCCAGCTCGATGGCGGCGCGACGGGTGGCATGACGGGGCGACATGGGCAGCAATATGAACGAAGTTTCAGCGCGTGTCAATGTGACGAGAGCTGCGCCCGTCAACTCCCGGGGTACGGCCAGGGGTTGGGACGGCAGTGGATTCCGTCGTGGTCGAGGAACTTGGTCTGCTGCTGCATGACCGGGGCGAGCTCGCCGTTCTTGTCGCAGGTCACATGGCCGTAGCCGAGGCGGTGGCCGACCTCGTGGTTGATCAGCATCTGACGGTAGGCGTGAATTTCGTCACCGTACGTCGTCGAGCCCTGCGCCCAGCGGTAGGCGTTGATCATCACGCGTTCGGTGGAGGCGGAGTCGCAGGAGACGTTGTCCTCCGTGGTGTCGAGGCCCGACTTCGCGCACCAGGCGGCGGTGGTGCCGGGGCTGGCCAGCGTGATCACGAAGTCCGGCTTGCCGGAGTGGATGCGCTCGAAGGTGCGGGCGCCGTTGTGCGCCCAGCTGCGCTCGTCGTTGAGGGTCTTCTGCACGGCCTGGGCGAAGAGTTCGCCGTCCAGGCCCAGGCCCTTCTCGATGTCGACGCGATAGGTGTACTTCCGCCCGGTGCCGGGTGCCTTGGCGGTGCCGGGGACCGCTGTGAACGTGCCGGGTCCCTTCAGCGTGGCGCTGAGCGGGTACGTCCTGTCCATCGCCTGCTCGTACGTCAGCGGCACGGCGCCGGGCGAGACGGGGGCGGTGGGGCCGGCGACCGGGCCGGAGGTCTCGCGGGCCTGGTCGGTGGCCGCCCGGGACGGTGCGGCGGCGCGGTGCTGTCCGGCGAGGAACTGACCGGCGACGACGACCGCGAGCACGGTGGTCACGGCGGCGGCCACGATCCCGGCGTACGAGCGTCCCCTGCCGTCCCTGCCGGATGCGGACTCACCGGCCCCGGTGGGCGACGCGGCCTCCTGGGTCTGCGCGCCGGGGTGGCGTTCGTCGGCCAGGGGCGCGTGCGGGGCGCGAGCGGTGCGGCGCGGCGTGAAGACGTCCTCGCCCTCGTCCTCGTCGAACGCGTCGAGGTACTCCTGACGGGGGCCGGGCTGCGACCGCTGCCGCGGGATACGGGGCACGGCACCTTGGCGCGGCACGTCCCGGGCCGCACCAGCACCGAAGTCTCCCCAGGCACCGCCGCCTTCGCGATGCTCGGGATGACCGCCGCGGGCCTGAGGGGCGTCGTCGGGAAGGCGGGGCACGCCATGGGCGGGGGTGCCGTCGGCGAACCCCGGAACGCCTCGCGCCGGCGTCCTGTCGGCCGTACGACGCATGCCGCCGACCGCCGCGCCCCGTGGCGAACCCTCCGCCGCGGATATGCCCGGCCCCACCTCCGTGTCACCGCTCGTGCCGTCGCCCCGCCCCTTGCGGCTGTGTCGTCCCACGCCGCGTCTCAGCTCCTCGTGTCCGCCGTGCCGGTGTCGTCCCTCGCCGCGTCCTGCAGGGAGGTCCCGGTGTCCTGGGTGGAGGTCCCGGTGGAGGTCCCGCCCGTCGCCGCCGAACCGCCGCTCGCCGAGCCCGCGCCCGACTCGCCCGCGTCCGCAACGAGTTCGCGGAACGCCGCGGCCACCACGTCCGGGTATTCCATCATCGCGACATGCCCGGCCTCGGGCAGGGTCAGCAGGCGGGAGTCGCGGAAGGCCCGGGCCGCGCGCTGGGCCATGCGGAACGACACCAGCTGGTCCCGGCCGCCGTAGATGAGCAGCGTCGGGGCGAGGACCCGCTCCGCCTGGCGCCACAGCCCGTGCTGTCCGCCCAGCGTGTAGGCGTTCACGATCCCGCGTGCCGAACGCGCCATCGCGTCCCAGAAGTAGGGCAGCCTCAGCCGCCGCTCCATCTCCTCGACCGCGTTGCGGAAGCCCTCCGGCGTGACCCGTCCGGGGTCGCCGTAGCACAGCGCCATGACCCCGCGGACGCGCTGTTCGGCCGTCCACTCCTTGGTGTACCGGGTGAACAGGGCGGCGACCCCGGGCAGCGCGAGCAGGCCCGTCGGGACGGCGCCCCGCTGGATGAGGATCTCGGGGAGCGCGGGCGAGACGAGCGTGAGCGTGCGCACGAGATCGGGGCGGACGGCCGCCACGCGTGTGGCGACGGCTCCGCCCATCGAGTTGCCGAGCAGGTGCACAGGACCGCGTCCGGCCGCGTCGAGATAGCGGATGACCGCGCGCGCGTGCCCGGTGACGGAGTAGTTGCCGTCGTCCGGCGGCGGCGAGTCGCCGAAGCCCGGCAGATCGACGGCCTCACCGTCGACGTGCCCGTCGAGCAGCGCCATCAGCGCCGACCAGTTCTGGGAGGAACCCCCGAGCCCGTGGACGTACAGCGCGGGCGGCAGCCCCTCGTGCCGCGGTGGTCTCGACCGCACCGTCAGCGTGATCCCCGGCAGCGCCACCGACCTGAGCCGCTCGCCTTCCTCGACCCTGACGGGTGCCACCTTCGGGAGGACATTGGCGGCCGCGACGGACGGCAACTCGGTCGAAGACATGCGGCAATGTTACGAGACGATCACGCAGTGGTTCGTGTGTTCGCTGTCACAACGGCTGCGGTCCGCCCGTCGAATCGGGTGGGGCGACACCCGTCCGGAAGCGTTCCCTGCACCACGCGGGAGCCTGACACCACACATAGCGTCCGGATCCTGTGTCTCCTAGGCTCGTAGCAGGGCACCCGCACATGGACACCGCCTCTTCAGGGACGTTCCAGGAGTTCCAGGAGTTCTAGGAAGGGAGCCCATCATGGCCGTAGACCCCACTGATCCCGACACGTTCGAGGACGAGGCGAACGACGCCGCCGAACTCGACGTGGAGGCCCCGGAGAACGACGCCGCCGAACAGCACGCCGAACTGGCCCCCGAGCGGGACGAGACCCTGTCCGAGGACGACATCCTGCGCGCCAACGAGGCGGACCTCGCGGAGCAGGCGCGCATCGTCGCCCTCGACGAGGACGACTACCGGTGAGCGCCCGGAGGGTCGCCAGATCGGTGAGGCAGGACGACCACGTCTGGTAACAGAACGAGTGCATGCCGTGATCGACCGCGCGCCATGCGGTGCCGGGGCGTCCGTTCGCCCGCCCTGCCCGGAAATGGCGCGTTCCGCACGGCTTTCGCCACCGTCCGGTCCGTGAAATTCTGCGTTCGCACCGCGCACAGCAGGGTTACCGAAAAGTACGATGGCGGCGCGGCGCACACCGCATGTGGACGATTTTGGGAGGCGGCGTGACAGCCATCGAGCAGACAGAGGCGGCACGCCCGCGAGGCACGCGCCTGCCGCGCCGTGCCCGACGGAACCAGCTGCTGGGCGCCGCGCAGGAAGTCTTCGTGGCGCAGGGCTACCACGCGGCCGCGATGGACGACATCGCCGACCGCGCCGGCGTCAGCAAGCCGGTGCTCTACCAGCACTTCCCGGGCAAGCTCGACCTCTATCTGGCCCTGCTGGACCAGCACTGCGAGGCCCTGCTGCAGGCCGTGCGGAACGCGCTGGCGTCGACGACCGACAACAAGCAGCGCGTGCGGGCCACGATGGACGCGTACTTCGCGTACGTGGAGGACGACGGCGGTGCGTTCCGTCTGGTGTTCGAGTCCGACCTGACGAACGAGCCGGCCGTGCGCGAGCGCGTCGACAAGGTCACGCACGAATGCGCGGAGGCGATCTGCGACGTGATCGCCGAGGACACCGGTCTGTCGCGGGCCGAGTCGATGCTGCTGGCCTCGGGGCTCGGCGGCCTGGCCCAGGTGGTGGCGCGCTCCTGGCTGCACAGCGACCGCAGCGTGCCGCGCGACCAGGCGGTGCAGCTGCTGACCTCGCTGGCGTGGCGGGGCATCGCGGGCTTCCCGCTGCACGGGAGCGAACAGCACCACTGACCTCTCGGGTACCGATCGACGCCGTACGGCCCCGTCCGGACACCACCGGGCGCGGCCGTACGGCTGTTTTGTTCCCGGCGGGTGTTCGCTCCTGGCGTGCCGGAGCGGAGCGTGTACGTCCCCTCACCGGGCTAATGTGTGCTGGTACGGCGCGGACGGCCGCGCACATCACTGACCGTCGGAGGGACAAAGCCGTGGAGGTCAAGATCGGCGTGCAGCACGCGCCCCGCGAGATCGTTCTGGAGAGCGGGCAGAGTGCCGAGGAGGTCGAGCGCGTCGTGTCCGAGGCGCTGGCCGGCAAGTCGCAGCTGCTGTCCCTGGTGGACGAGCACGGCCGCAAGGTCCTCGTCCCGACCGAGCGTCTCGCCTACGTGGAGATCGGCGAGCCCACCCCGCGCAAGGTGGGTTTCGGCGCGCTGTAGTTCCGGACGGAGCAGCACAAGGGGCCCGGCGGTCGGTGTACCGCCGGGCCCCTTGCGCCGTTCGGGGATCATGTCGCTCGGGGAACACACAGACGGAGCACATCCGCCCCACAGGGGATGATTGTGTTCCGCGCGCCGCGGGTAATACCGGCTACGACCGATTTGCCCAGGCAGCAGCCGTGCGGGAGGGAACCTCGTCATGTTCTTGGAAGCACTCGGCTCCGCCGTCCTCGGGCTCGCCCTGGCGTGGGTGGCCGCACGCCGGCTGCCGCATCGGCTGCCCAGCCGTGCCCTGGTGCTGTCGACGGGTGCGGCGGGGTCGCTCTTCGGGGCGTTCCTCACCCACAGCGCGCTGGGTCCCTCGGGTCTCCTGGTGATCCTGGCCGGGGCGCTGGTGGTCGCGGCGGCGTCGCTGTCCCTGCTGCTGAGGCCCGCGGAAAGATTTCGCCGCCGCTCGGCGACGGCCTGAGGGCCGCCGCCGGGGCCGACCCGAAGCCGGCCGCCGCAGACGGCGACGGCCGGGACACCTGTGGTGAGACGCGCGTGGCGCGCGCCGTACGGCCGACCGCCGCCCGAACCGTACGGTGACGGCCGGACGGACGGCATCCCCGGCCCGGCGCACCCCCGGCGGCCGGCGCCAGGCGGCTTCAGGCAGCCAGTCCCAGCGCGGCCATGCGCTTCGTGTGGGCCTCAGTGATCCGGGAGAACATCCTGCCGACCTCCGCGAGGTCGAAGCCGTCCGCCACACCGCCCACCAGCATGGTGGACAGCGCGTCCCGGTCGGCCACCACCCGCTGGGACTGCGACAGCGCCTCACCCATCAGCCGCCGCGCCCACAGGGCGAGCCGGCCGCCGACGCGCGGCTCCGCGTCGATCGCGGCGCGCACCTTCTCCACCGCGAAACCGGCGTGCCCGGTGTCGTCGAGGACGGCCAGGACGAGTTCACGCGTGTCGGTGTCCAGGCGGGCCGCGACCTCACGGTAGAAGTCGCTCGCGATCGAGTCGCCCACATACGCCTTGACGAGCCCCTCCAGCCAGTCGGAGGGCGCCGTCTGCCGGTGGAAGCTGTCGTACGCCGCCACGAACGGCTCCATCGCCTCCGTGGGCTCGGCCCCGATCTCCTTCAGCCGGTCCCGGATCCGCTCGAAGTGGTGGAACTCGGCGGACGCCATCTTCGCCAGCTCCGCCTTGTCCGTCAGCGTCGGCGCGAGCTTCGCGTCCTCCGCGAGCCGTTCGAACGCCGCCAGCTCCCCGTACGCGAGCGCGCCCAGCAGGTCCACGATCGCGGCACGGTACTGCGGGTCGGCGGAGGCGGTCGCCCAGTCCTGGGCGGCCACTCCGGTGGGTCCGGCGGGGGCTTCGTGGCTGTCGGGAGCGTTGTCAGGCGTCGTCATGAAGCGCACAATAGCCCGCTCACCGCCGCCTGGAAGTCCCTGGTCAATCAGTGTGACGACGGCTACGTGACCGATTCGGCCACCGCGAGTGCGCGATTCCGGGGTATGGTGGTAATGCGCCTGCTGAGTGCGTACGTCTATGAGGACGACGTATCTCGACGGGCCGCATGTATGAGGATGCCCGGTCGGTGGCCCGATCGGCTCCGACCCGACAGCCCTCCTCGGGCGTACGGCACCTTGCGTACGCGTACGGAGGGACCCTCAGCGGTACGAGCGCTGGAGCGTCGGCGTGGTCCCGTGCCACAGGCCCGTCCCCAAGCAGGCCGACGTCATCCGGCACGGTCACGACCCCCGCGCTCGCCTCGCGCCGCCCACACAGAAGAGGCAGCACCCTGACTACGACTTTTCGAGAACTCGGAATCCTTCCCGAGACGGCCGAGGCCCTGGAAGCCGTCGGCATCATCAATCCCTTCCCCATCCAGGAGATGACGCTCCCCGTAGCCCTCTCCGGCACCGACGTCATCGGTCAGGCCAAGACCGGTACCGGTAAGACGCTGGGCTTCGGACTCCCGCTCCTCGAGCGCGTCACCGTCCCCGCCGACGTGGAGGCGGGCCGCGCGAAGCCCGAGGCACTCACCGACGCGCCGCAGGCGCTCGTCGTGGTCCCCACGCGCGAGCTGTGCACTCAGGTGACCAACGACCTGCTGACCGCGGGCAAGGTGCGGAACGTACGGGTCGCCGCGATCTACGGCGGCCGTGCCTACGAGCCCCAGGTGGAGGCCCTGAAGAAGGGCGTCGACGTGGTCGTCGGCACGCCCGGACGGCTCCTCGACCTCGCCGGGCAGAAGAAGCTGAACCTGAAGCACGTCAAGTGCCTGGTGCTCGACGAGGCCGACGAGATGCTCGACCTCGGCTTCCTGCCCGACGTCGAGAAGATCATCGACATGCTGCCGGCCAAGCGGCAGACCATGCTGTTCTCGGC
This sequence comes from Streptomyces sp. NPDC001796, assembly GCF_042892355.1. Classification (NCBI taxonomy): domain Bacteria; kingdom Bacillati; phylum Actinomycetota; class Actinomycetes; order Kitasatosporales; family Streptomycetaceae; genus Streptomyces; species Streptomyces sp. NPDC001796. The sequence continues at coordinate 299,299 of NZ_JBIAUC010000004.1, forward strand.
CACCATGCCGGGCGCGGTCATCGGCCTGGCGCGTCGCTACATGTCCCGGCCCACGCACATCCGTGCCACCGCGCCGGACGACGAGGGCGCGACGGTCGCGAACATCAAGCAGTTCGTCTATCGCGCGCACTCCTTGGACAAGCCGGAGATGGTCGCCCGCATTCTGCAGGCAGAGGGCCGCGGACTGGCGATGATCTTCTGCCGTACGAAGCGCACGGCCGCCGACATCGCCGAGCAGCTGCAGCGCCGGGGCTTCGCCTCCGGCGCGGTCCACGGCGACCTCGGCCAGGGCGCCCGCGAGCAGGCCCTGCGTGCCTTCCGCAACGGCAAGGTGGACGTCCTCGTCTGCACCGACGTTGCCGCGCGCGGCATCGACGTCGAGGGCGTGACCCACGTCATCAACTACCAGTCCCCCGAGGACGAGAAGACGTACCTGCACCGGGTCGGCCGTACGGGCCGCGCGGGCGCCAAGGGTACGGCGATCACCTTCGTCGACTGGGACGACATCCCGCGCTGGCAGCTGATCAACAAGGCGCTGGAGCTGGACTTCAACGACCCGGTGGAGACGTATTCGAGCTCCCCGCACCTGTTCTCCGACCTCGGCATCCCCGAGGGCACCAAGGGCGTCCTGCCGCGCTCGGAGCGGACCCGAGCCGGGCTCGCGGCGGAGCAGCTCGAGGACCTCGGCGAGACGGGCGGCCGGGGCTCGCGCGGCCGTCGCTCCCCGGGCGGGTCCGCGGAGGGCGAGCGTCCGGCGCGTACGCCGCGCCGTCGGCGCCGTACGCGGAGCGGTACGCCGCTGGACCCGTCGGCCACCACGGACACGGCCGCGACGAACACGGCCGCGACGAACACGGCCGCGACGGAGGAGGCCGAGTCGGCGGACCGCCGTACCCCCCGCCGTCGCCGCCGCATGCGCGGCGGTGCGCCGGTGGAGGTTGCGGCAGCGGCTCCGGTGACCGCGGAGCCGGCCGCGCCGGAGTTCACGAAGGCTGCGGAGACGGCCGTGGAGACGGTCGAGGCCACGGAGACGAAGCCGCGCCGCCGCCGCACCCGCAAGACGGCCGAGCCCGCCCCGGTCGCGTCCGAGGCCACCGCCGCTGCGGAGGCGCCCCCGGCTGCCGCCGAGACCGCCGTGGACACCGCGGAGGCCACCGAGGCCAAGCCCCGTCGGCGCACCCGCAAGACCGCCGAAGCGGCACCGGCCACCGACACCGCGACCGAGGCCGAAGCCACCGAGGCCAAGCCGCGTCGACGCACCCGCAAGACCGCCGAAGCGGCACCGGCCACCGACACCGCGACCGAGGCCACGGAAGCCGTCGACACCGCCGAAGCCACCGAGGCCAAGCCCCGCCGCCGCACCCGCAAGGCCGCCGAAGCCGGCGTCGAGACGGTGGACGGCGTGGCGGCACAGGCAGAGGCTCCGGCCAAGCCGCGTCGACGCACCCGCAAGACCGCCGAAGCCGGCGTCGAGACGGTGGACGGCGTGGCGGCACAGGCAGAGGCTCCGGCCAAGCCGCGGCGTACCCGCAAGGCCGCCGAGGCGGCTGTCGACACCGTCGAAGCCGTCGAGGCCAAGCCTCGCCGCCGTACCCGCAAGGCCGCCGAGGCCGCCCCGGAGGCTGCCGTGGACGGTGCGGAGGCCGCCGCCGAGGTCGCACCCCGGCGCCGTACCCGCAAGGCCGTCGAGGCCGCGATTCCCGCGCAGGCCGCCGACGAGCCCGAGGCCAAGCCCCGGCGCCGTACGCGGAAGGCCGTCGCGGCGGAGGCGGAGATCCCGGCGCAGGCGGACGCCGCCGCGGAGGCCAAGCCGCGACGGCGTACGCGCAAGGTCGCGGAGCCCGTGGAGGGCTGACACCCGCGGTAGGCCACGGCACTGATTGATCGATGGCCCGCACCTGTCACACACAGGGGCGGGCCATCGGCGTTCTCTCCGCCCGGTACCCTCACCCCCATGAGCCGTCCCCCCAGCTTCACCCCGCCCCCCGGCGTCCGTGCGCGCCGACTCGCCACCGAGCGGGGGGAGTTCGCCGTGCTCGAGGCCGACGCGGGGACGGCGCGGGTGAAGGGCACCGCCCTGCTCCTGCCCGGTTTCACCGGCAGCAAGGAGGACTTCCTCCTCCTGCAGCCGCTTCTCGCGGCGGCCGGATACCGGACCCTCGCCGTCGACGGACGAGGGCAGTACGAGTCCCCCGGACCGAAGGACGACGAGGCACCGTACGCGCAGGCCGAGCTGGCACGGGACGTGATCGCGCAGGCGCACGCCGTCGGGGCGCCGGTGCACCTGCTCGGGCACTCTCTCGGCGGCCAGATCGCCCGGGCCGCCGTCCTCAACGACCCCTCCCCGTTCCTCTCGCTCACCCTGATGGCCTCCGGCCCCGCCCAGATCTCCCTCCCCCAGCAGCAGCGCGTCAAGCTGCTGCACGACGCCCTCGCCGTCCTCGACATGGCCGGGGTCTGGGACGCCATCCAGGCCTTCGAACCGCCGGAGGACGTCGACGCCGGAGACCTCGACGAGGGGCTCTCCGACGGGGAGGACCTGCGCCGCCGCTGGCTCCGCAACAGCCCCGCCCAGCTCCTCGCCACAGGACGCCAGCTGTGCGAGGAACCCGACCGCGTGGCCGAACTCGCCACTGTCGGCCTGCCCGTGCACGTTCTGTCCGGCGACCGCGACGACACCTGGCCCGTCCCGCTGCTGGACGACATGGCGGACCGCCTCGGCGCTCACCGCACCGTCGTCCCGCACGCGGAGCACTCCCCCAACACGGATCAGCCGGAGGGGACGGCCCGCGCCCTCGCCGCCTTCTGGGACCGGCTCGTCCGACCTTGAGACTCCCCGCCTAGTACTGCGCCTGCAGGTGCTCCCAGAAGCCGTCCCGCAGGGCGCGGCGCAGGTCCGCCTGGCCGCGCAGCGAGTACTGCAGCAGACCCTCCGCCTCCACGAGCAGGTCCTGGTCGATGGAGCCGGGCAGGTACGGGTGGCCGGGCAGCAGGTCCGCCAGCGAGTCCCGGCCGCGCTCGGCGAGCCACTTGGCGGCGACCTGCGCGCCCACGAACCGGACGTCGTCGCGAGTGGGGCGGGCCGTGGAGGAGGGTTCGTAGGTCGCGGCCGTGCGGCGGCTCACATACGGCTTGAAGAAGTCGAGTTCCAGGGTGCGCTGGCTGTCGACCTCCCAGAGCAGCGGTTCCGCCTGGTTGCGTCCCTCGGGCGCCTCGATGCCCCACAGGTGCACCCGGGCCCCGTATCCCTGCGCCGCCTCCACCGCCGACACCAGGTCCTCGTCGCCGCCGATGAGCGCGGCGTCGCTGATGGCACGGTGCCGGGCCAGTGACTCGAGGTCGGTCCGGATGAGGGAGTCGACGCCCTTCTGCTGGTTGTTGGCGTTGAGATTGCCGAGCCGTACCTTCACGTCCGGGAGTTCGGCGATGGTCTGCTGTTCGGCCGTGTGGATGCGGCGTCTGGCGCCGTCGTACCAGTACACGCGCAGCAACCGGCTGTCCGCGAAGACCTGGCGCGCCTTGTCGATGAGGGCGTCGATCAGTCCCTCGGCGTCGAGGTCGAAGGCCCGGCGGTCCTCGGTGCCGGCGACGAGCCGTCCGGCGGCGGCGTACAGGTAGCCGGCGTCGACGAAGATCGCATGAGTCGAGGGCGTCTTCGCCACCTCGGCGAGCATGCGCTGGAGCAGCTCGTTCGTTCGGTCGATGCGGGCGCCGAGCGCCGCCAGGTCGTCGTTCATATGCCTCCATTCTCCCGGCGGTCACGCTACGAACACAACCGATCCCATTCAGTGCGCTATGAACGCAATCCCACCGCCGACTCGGTCGATTACCGGTCAGTAGTTAGAGACTCGAAAAATTTCCTTAGCATAGGGAATGTTTGTAACAAGCATCCCGTTGACTACACACAGGAGAGGGGCACAGACGCTCCGCGCTCCGCTCGCCAGTAGTTCTCCGCAGGAGGATGACCAGACGAAGGGAGAAGCCCATGCGCTTCGAAATCATGCGACTCGACGATGTCGACGGTACCCCCGTGGACACCACTGTCGTGGACGCCGCCTCCGTCAACCAGATCGTGCAGCAGGCCGCGGCCATCGGGCAACGGCTGTGGATCCGCCCGGCCGAGACGACCGCCTCGTAACGGCACCGACACACTCTGCGTATACGACCTGCGTATACACGTGGACGACTTCGGAGCCCCGTACGGCATCGTGCCGTACGGGGCTCCGCGCGTTGCGGCGCCGGGCCCGGGCAGTCAGGCTCCGTGGATGACCCGGGTGAGACCGTTGATGATCTGCTGCACGGCGATCGCGGAGAGCATCATGCCCGCGAGCCGGGTCACGAGGACCACCCCGCCGTCCTTGATGACCCGGATGATCAGCAGTGAGTAGCGCATGACCAGCCACAGCACGACGTGGATCGCGAGGATCGCCGTCCACACCGACACCTGGGTGCTCAGGCTGTCCGCCTTCTGCACCGCGAGGATCACGGAGACGATCGCCCCCGGTCCGGCCAGCAGCGGCATGCCGAGCGGCACCAGGGCCACATTGACGTCCTTGGTCTGCTTCGGCTCGTCCGTCTTGCCGGTCAGCAGGTCGAGGGCGATCAGCAGGAGCAGCAGCCCGCCCGCGATCATCAGCGCGGGCACGGAGACATGCAGGTAGTTCAGGATCTGGTGGCCGAGCACACCGAACACGGCGATGACACCGCCGGCCACGCAGACGGCCTGGAAGGCCATGCGCTTCTGCACCTTGGCGGGGCGGCCGGCGGTGAGCGCGAGGAAGATCGGGGTGATCCCGGGGGGATCCATGATCACGAACAGGGTCAGGAACAGGGAGCCGAAAACGGCGACGTCGAACATGGGTGCCTTGCGATGAGGTACGGACGAGCAACGAGCATGCGGCGGCGGGCGTCCCGCGGCCGCCGGATGCCGTCGCCGCGCGGAGGCGTGCGACGGCTGGACACGGCGGCGGGCTGCCGGGTGCCTTCAAAGGAGGGGGAAGAGGGGAGGTACGGCGGGATCAGGCGTTGCGGGGTCCGCCGGTGCCCGGTACGGGGAACGCGCCGGTGGCCCGCCGGATGATCTCCCCGTACACCTCCGGGTCGGTGGTGTACTCGCCGAGGACGCACGTCTTGCGGCTGCCGTGGTAGTCGGAGGAGCCGGTGACCAGCAGGCCCAGCTCGGCGGCGAGGCCGCGCAGCCGGGCCCGGGTCGCCGGATCGTGGTCCATGTGGTCGACCTCGATGCCGTCGAGCCCGGCGGCGGCGAGGTCCGCGATGGCGGACTCCGGCACGGTCCGTCCACGCTTGGAGGCGGCCGGGTGCGCGAAGACGGTCACTCCGCCCGCGGCCTTGACCAGCCGGATCGCCTCGAAGGGGTCGGTCTCGTGCTTCTGCACGTACGCGCGCCCGCCGTCGGCCAGCCACTCGGGCGTGAACGCTTCCGAGACGCTGCCGACGACGCCGAGTTCCACCAGGGCGGAGGCGATGTGCGGCCGTCCGACCGAGCCGTCACCGGCGATGCGGGCCACCTGCTCCCAGGTGACCGGCACACCGAGCTCCCGCAGCTTGGCGATCATGGCGTGGGCGCGCGGCACGCGGTCGTCCCGCACCAGCTCGCGCTCCGCGAGCAGGTCGGGCTCCTCGGGGTCGAAGAGGTAGGCCAGCATGTGCATGCTGATGCCGTCGTACCGGCACGAGAGTTCGGCGCCGGTGACGAGGGTGAGCCCCGCGGGCAGCGCCTCGATCGCCTCCGCGTGGCCGCGAGTGGTGTCGTGGTCGGTGAGCGCGACGACGTCCAGTCCGGCGGCAGCGGCGTTCCGCACCAGCTCGGCCGGGGTGTCCGTACCGTCGGAGGCGGTGGAGTGGGTGTGCAGGTCGATGCGCACGACACGTACTCCAGGCGGTGACGGGACGGAAGGGGACGCTCAAGGATAACGGCAGTTCCGGGCCCTCTGTCACACCCGCACAGCGTCTGCGCCCCCTACGGCGTCCCGCACGCTCCGGTGGCTCGTGTCACGGCTCGAGCAGGCGCGGCGACAACGCCCCGATGGGCAGGAGATCGACTTCCGCCCCCGCGTCCCGCAGATCCGTCAGGACCATCTCGTCGTACATCAGCAGACCCGACTGTTCCGGCCAGACGACCGCCCACAACCACAGGCCGCGCGCCTCGCCCGCGAAGACCGCGCGGTCGCCGGGGACGCCCGAGACATGCCACAGCGGCGTGGGACGGCCGACGGCGAGCACCTTGACCTGAGGCGGCTTCTCCACGTTCAGGTACGGACCCGGGTCCGGCCCGTCGATGCCCGCGTACCGCGCACCGAGCCCGACCCCCAGTTCCTCCGCGACCAGGATCAGCTCGCCCATGCCGCCGAGCGGCCCCGGACCCGAGCAGGCCACGGCAGTGGCGCGGCCCCCGCTGCGGTCGTCACCCGCGTAGGCCACACCCGTGAAGAGCCAGCCGACCGGCAGCGGCCACGGCATCCACACCGGCACCCGGGCGCGGTGCACCACGACGCTGAGGGCCTCGACGCTGGGCGGGATCACGGGCTGCAGCGGATGCACGGTGCCGTGCACATCGCACTGCCAGGAGTCGGCAAAGAGTCCGGGAGCCCTGACCCGGCCACCGCACTTCGGGCAACTGGGTTCGCCCCTCATAGGCCCCCACGGTCCTCCCCGTCCCGCGTCGCGTCAAGGACGATCACCCGTCCGGCGTGTACCCCTCACGCCCACTTCACCTGCGCCAGCTAGATGCTGCTTGCACTAATTAGCCCACCTAACTTAATATGTGTATACACCAACTATCGACTCCACGACTCTGCGAGGAGACGCATGAAGAGCACCACAGAAGGAGAGCCCGCCACAGCAGCCGACGTGGACCCGTTCGACGCGGGAGCCGGCAGCATCCTGCGGCAGCCGAAGGCCGTGTGGGCGACCGCCGGAGCGTCCGTCGTCGCGTTCATGGGCATCGGACTGGTCGACCCGATCCTGCCCTCCATCGCGAAGGGCCTACAGGCGACACCCAGCCAGGTCTCGCTGCTGTTCACCTCGTACTTCCTGATCACAGCCGTAGCAATGCTGGTCACCGGCTTCGTCTCCAGCCGCATCGGCGGCCGCAAGACCCTGCTGCTCGGCCTCGCCTTCGTCGTGGTCTTCGCGGGCCTGGCGGGCACCTCGGGCTCGGTCGGCCAGCTCGTCGGCTTCCGGGCCGGCTGGGGCCTCGGCAACGCGCTCTTCGTCTCCACGGCCCTCGCCGTGATCGTCGGCGCGGCGGCCGGGGGCAGTGCCGCGGCCATCCTGCTGTACGAGTCCGCGCTCGGCCTCGGCATGGCCTGCGGCCCGCTGCTGGGCGCGCTGCTCGGGAACATCAGCTGGCGCTACCCGTTCTTCGGCACGGCGACGCTGATGGCGATCGGCTTCCTGTGCATCACGGTGTTCCTGAAGGAGCAGCCGAGGCCCGTGCGGAAGACCTCGCTGCTGGACCCGATCAAGGCGCTCGGCCACGGCGGTCTCGCCTCCGCGGCGGTCTCGGCGTTCTTCTACAACTACACGTTCTTCACCGTGCTGGCCTTCACGCCCTTCGTGCTGAACATGACCCCGTACAAATCGGGTGCCGTGTTCTTCGCCTGGGGTGTGCTGCTTGCGGTCTTCTCGGTGATCGTGGCGCCGCGCATGCAGGAGCGGTTCGGCTCGCTGAAGGTGCTCGGCGGCTCGCTGGTGCTGCTCGCGGCGGACGTGGCCGTGCTCGGCTACGGCGATCACACCACCGCGATCGTCTGCACGATCCTGTCCGGCGCGTTCATCGGCGTGAACAACACGGTCTACACCGAGCTGGCCCTCGGCGTCTCGGACGCACCGCGTCCGGTGGCGAGCGCGGGCTACAACTTCGTGCGGTGGTTCGCGGCGGCTGCCGCGCCCTATCTCGCGCCGAAGATCGAGGAGTGGAGCGACATCCACATGCCGTTCGTGGCGGGAGCGCTGACGGCGCTCCTCGGAGCGGTCGTGGTCCTTGTGCGGCGCAAGGCCCTCACCGACGAGGCCGAGGAGCTGGAACCGAGGCACGCGACCGAGGACGGAGTCACGGTCTTTGCCAAGTGACCGTTTCCAGGAGGGCGTTGGTGAGCTTGCTCACCCCTCGCCTCAGTCCAGCCGGACGGACCTGCGGGAGGGATCCCTCAGGTCCGTCCCGTTCGTCAGCCAGCGTTCCTGAAGGGCCTGTGCACCGTGCACCCGCTTCCAGGCGGCCTCGTTCGGGGTCATCGGCAGCAGCGGCAGGAACCGTACGGCATCCAGCGGCTCGTCGAGTTCCAGGTCCTCGACCAGGCCGCCGGGCTCGGCCACCAGCACGGAGGTGAACGGGGCGCCGGGCCAGAGCGGTTCACCCACCTCCAGCGAGGCGCCGGGCGCCACGACCACGCCCTCGACCTGCGGGGACGCGGCGAGCACGGCGAGCGGACGGAGCACCTTGTCGGTGTCGGCGAGGCCGCCGCGCACGGAGAGGACCAGCTCGGCGCGGGGCCCCTTGACGGGGTCGGCGAGCATCGCGGTGGGGTCCGCCATGGGCTGTGCGGACATGCCGAGGGTGGCGTAGCGGACGATGTCCCCCTCGTGGAAGCGGAGCACCTCGATACGGTCCGTGCCGAGGAAGGTGACCGCGGCGCGCGCGTCCGGTTCGCCCAGCGCGGTGCGCAACCGGGCCTCGACCAGAGGAAGAACATCAACCATGCGGCGAGCATAGAACTCGTCAGCACCGGGCAAAGCGGCGCCTTGACACTTCTGTCGGCTGATACTCTTGGCCGGTGGTTTCGGGCAGCACGCGGTAGGGGCACCTCCCAGGCCCTCAAGGCACTGGGGAAACCCCGTCGGGCCCGGTACCCATGAGACTCCCCCAAGGGGGCACCCTCTAATCAGGGTATGGATCGTCCCTCACCAGGGACCGGCCGGAGGAGGTGGGGCTGTTATGGATCGAAGTCGACCGTGCAGTACCACCCGCTCTTCCAGCCGCTGACGCAGCTGTTCTGACTCCCGTCGGCTGTCACCTCTCGCGTCTTGCGTTCGCGTCGCCACGGAAGAGCACTTCGTTTCGCTTTGCCTGATCTGTCTGATCTCAGTCAGTAGCTGAATCAGCAGCGAAGCCCGCCACCGTGACGGTGCGGTGCTCCCCGCTTTGTGGACGTGCCAAACCTCCGCAGCCAGGACGTCCCCATTCCGGGTAGTTCCACCCGTTTTTCGTGGCCTTTCGCTGCTCGTTGCGAAGGAGCCCTGCCATGTCGATGATCCGTGACCTGCGCGCCGTGGTCCGCCCGTCCCGCACCTCGCGGAAGGACAACGGCGCGTACGACACCACGCGTGACCCCGCGACCCCGTCCGCCGTCGTCGACTGCGCCGTCTACCGCGACGGCGTCCGCGTCCAGACGCAAGCGCCGCTCTCCCCGCACGAGGCGATGCGGCTGGTGCGGCGCGACGGAGGGTTCGTGTGGATCGGGCTGCACGAGCCGACCGAGGCTGAATTCGCCGGTATCGCCCGCGAGTTCGGGCTGCACCCGCTGGCCGTCGAGGACGCGGTGCAGGCGCACCAGCGGCCCAAGCTGGAGCGGTACGACGACTCCCTCTTCACCGTCTTCAAGACCGTCCACTACGTCGACCACGACCAGCTGACCGCCAACAGCGAGGTCGTCGAGACCGGTGAGGTCATGTGCTTCACCGGGCGGGACTTCTTCATCACGGTCCGGCACGGCGGGAAGGGCTCGCTCAGGACGCTGCGACACCGGCTGCAGGACGAGCCCGAACTGCTTTCCAAGGGCCCCTCGGCGGTGCTGCACGCGATCGCCGACCACGTCGTCGACGGGTACATCGCGGTGGCCGACGCGCTGCAGGACGACATCGACGAGGTGGAGACCGAGGTGTTCTCGCCGGGCCGCAAGGGCACGCCGCGAGGCACGGACGCCGGCCGTATCTACCAACTCAAGCGCGAGGTCCTGGAGTTCAAGCGGGCGGTGGCGCCGCTGCTGCGGCCGATGCAGCTGCTGAGCGAGCGTCCGATGCGGCTGATCGACCCGGACATCCAGAAGTACTTCCGCGACGTCGCCGACCACCTCGCCCGCGTCAACGAGCAGGTGCTGGGCTTCGACGAACTGCTGAACTCGATCCTCCAGGCCAACCTGGCGCAGGCGTCCGTCGCACAGAACGAGGACATGCGGAAGATCACCGCGTGGGCGGCGATCATCGCCGTGCCGACGATGGTGTGCGGGGTGTACGGAATGAACTTCACGTACATGCCCGAGCTGCACTGGAAGTACGGCTACCCGGCGATCATGGGCATCACGGTGGGCATCTGTGTGGGCATCCACCGCATGCTGAAGCGGAACGGATGGCTGTGACCAGTCGGACTAGGCTGGGCGCATGACAAGCGAGCTGCTCGAGCGGGCCCTGGTCGAGGAGGCCACGAAGAAGTCGGGGCTGATCTGGGTCCAGGGCGCGGCGCCGGCCGCGGCCGCGCGTGCGTTGTGGCACGTGTGGCACGAGGGCGCGGCGTGCGTGGTGGGCGACGGACCCGGTGAGCAGCCGCTGCCCGGCCTGGTCGACGGCGGGGACGCGGTCGTCACGGTGCGCAGCAAGGACAAGGGCGGCCGGATCGTCACCTGGCCCGCGAGGGTGGTGGAGTTGGCGCCGGGCTCGCCCGAGTGGGAGGGCGCGGTCGCCGAGCTGAAGGGCAAGCGGCTGAACGCGCCCGACGGGGAGGAGATGCCGGAGCGGTGGCGCCGGGAGTGCCGGGTGCTCCGCCTCGAGCCGCGGGGGACGACGGTGCCGCTGCCGTCCGACTCCCAGGCCGCGCGTCCGGTCCCGACCTCGGCCACGACCCGCCGCCCGATCCCGGCGGCACTGCCGCGGCTGCTGCGGCGCAAGCGCCACGGCTGACCGCCCCCAGTGGCAGCGGGGCGGCTGCCCACAGCCGTAGCCGGCCGGCTGCCGCACTCGAGGCGGCTACGACGACGGCAGCTGCTTCCCGTAGTCCACCGTCTGCTCCTTCGGTGGCTCCGCCAAGGTGAAGTCCTTGCCCCACTCCGACAGGCGGAGCGTCCCCGCGTTGCCGGCGCGGACCAGGAGCAGGGGATACGGGCTTCCCTCCAGGGAGACGTCCAGGCTGCCGCCGGCGCCCTTGTCGCCGGTGATGCGGATCGTGCGGATGCCGTTCTGCTCGTGGTGGCCGTCCGTCGCCAGCGCGCCGTGCAGCGTGAGGAGCCCGTCCAGCAGGACGTCCTTGTCGGTGAAGCCGCTGAAGCGCTGGTAGGCCGGGTCCTCCGAGGGCACCTTCACGTACTTCCCGTCCAGCTTGCCCGCCGCGGCCGCCGAGCCCCCGCCGTCCCCCGAGCCGTCCTGCTGGTTCCAGAACGCCGCGTCGGCCTTCAGGAACAGGTGCTTGCCCACCCGCAACAGGCGGAACGTTCCGTTCTTCGAGGTGACCGACCCGCTGCCGCCCTCCCCCTTCAGCCGCATGTCCAGTGTGTACGTGCCACCGTTGCTGACCACGGTGCCGGACAGATGGACCGACTGCGCCGACTCGGCCGCCGTACGCGTCCGGCTCTGGATCTTGTCGGCGGGCAGTTTGCCGACCCCGTTGGTCCCGGCGTCCGGGTCCCCGCTGCCGCACCCCGCGAGCCCCGCCCCCGCCACGACCAGCGCGCACATCGCGCGCACCAGCGCGGCCCTGCGGTTACGGCCCGGGGGAATGATGGTCACAGGCGGGGCTGCCTCTCATACGGGGGTCCTCATCGGCGTACCGCAGAGTACCGGTGCCCGGGAGGCCTTCCCGAGCCGGTCCATCCGCATCCCCCGCAAGGGCGCCGCGCACCGGGACGGGCTAGCCTGAAGCCCACGCGAGCGGACGAAACGGCAGGAAAAGGAGGCGCGGGCATGGCCGCGAGCGCCCCTCGGATCTTCGTCTCACACCTGGCCGGAGTCGCCGTCTTCGACCCCACCGGCGACCAGGTGGGGCGCGTGCGCGATCTGGTCGTCATGCTGCGGGTGGGCCGGCGCCCCCCGCGGCTGCTGGGCCTGGTCGTCGAACTCGCCACCCGCCGCCGTATCTTCCTGCCCATGACCCGGGTGACCGGCATCGAGTCGGGCCAGGTCATCACCACCGGCGTGCTCAACGTGCGCCGCTTCGAGCAGCGGCCCACCGAGCGGCTCGTCTTCGGGGAGCTGCTCGACCGGCACGTCACCCTCGTCGAGACGGGGGAGGAGGTCACCGTCCTCGACCTGTCCGTGCAGCAGCTGCCGGCCCGCCGCGACTGGGAGATCGACCGGGTCTTCGTGCGCAGGGGGAAGGGCAGCACGTTCCGGCGCAGCAAGGGCGAGACGCTGACGGTGGAGTGGTCGGCGGTCACCGGTTTCTCCCTGGAGGAGCACGGGCAGGGCGCCGAGAGCCTGCTGGCCACCTTCGAACAGCTCAGGCCCGCCGACCTCGCCAACGTCCTGCACCACCTGTCCCCCAAGCGCCGCGCGGAGGTCGCCGCCGCACTGGACGACGACCGGCTCGCCGATGTGCTCGAAGAGCTCCCCGAGGACGACCAGATCGAGATCCTCGGCAAGCTGAAGGAGGAGCGCGCCGCGGACGTCCTCGAGGCGATGGACCCGGACGACGCCGCCGACCTGCTCGCCGAGCTGCCGGAGGAGGAGAAGGAGCGGCTGCTGAGCCTGATGCAGCCCGCCGACGCGGCCGACATGCGCCGTCTGATGGCGTACGAGGAGAAGACCGCGGGCGGCCTGATGACCACCGAGCCGATCGTGCTGCGGCCCGACGCCACCGTCGCCGACGCGCTCGCCCGGGTCCGCAATCCCGACCTGTCCCCCGCGCTCGCCGCGCAGGTGTACGTCTGCCGTCCGCCGGACGAGACGCCCACGGGCAAGTACCTGGGGACCGTGCACTTCCAGCGGCTGCTGCGGGACCCGCCGTACACCCTGGTCAGCTCGCTCGTCGACGACGACCTGCAGTCGCTCGCCCCCGACGCGCCGCTGCCCGTGGTGGCCGGGTTCTTCGCGGCCTACGACATGGTCGCTGCGCCCGTCGTCGACGAGTCCGGCTCACTGCTCGGCGCGGTGACCGTGGACGACGTACTGGACCACATGCTCCCCGACGACTGGCGCGAGACGGAGTTCCACCTGGACGAGGAGGGGGTCAGCCATGACGCCTGACCGCGAGAAGCTCCCCTCCGGCGCTACCGCCGCCACCCGGCGCCTCCGGCTCGACCAGCCGCAGCCACGCCGCGTCCGCCTGGTGCCGGAATGGGACCCGGAGGCCTTCGGGCGCCTGTCCGAGCGCATCGCACGCTTCCTCGGCACCGGGCGGTTCATCGTCTGGATGACAGGGGTCATCATCGTGTGGCTGGGCTGGAACATCATCGCCCCGGTCCACCTGCGCTGGGACCCGTACCCGTTCATCTTCCTGACACTGGTGCTGTCGCTGCAGGCCTCCTACGCCGCCCCGCTGATCCTGCTCGCCCAGAACCGCCAGGACGACCGCGACCGGGTGAACCTGGAGCAGGACCGCAAGCAGAACGAGCGGTCGATCGCGGACACCGAGTACCTGACCCGCGAGATCGCCGCGCTGCGCTCGGGCCTCGGCGAGGTCGCCACCCGTGACTGGATACGGTCGGAACTGCAGGACCTCATGAAGGAACTGGAGGACCGGCGGCGCTCCGACGGGCATGTCGTATTCCCGGCGGAGCGGGCGCGCGGACGTGACGTAGAAGACCGTTGACGGGCTTACCGCGGCCACCGCGCCGCGCCGTACCATCTCCTTATGGCTACGGATGACGCGGTGCGCGAAGCGCTGGCGACGGTGAACGACCCCGAGATCCATCGACCCATCACCGAGCTGGGGATGGTCAAATCGGTGGAGATCGGCGCGGACGGAGCGGTCGCGGTCACCGTGTACCTGACGGTCTCCGGCTGCCCGATGCGCGACACGATCACGCAGCGCGTGACCGAGGCCGTCTCGCGCGTCGAGGGCGTCACCCGCGTCGACGTCACGCTCGACGTGATGAGCGACGAGCAGCGCCGCGAACTGGCGACCGCGCTGCGCGGCGGCCAGGCCGAGCGCGAGGTCCCCTTCGCCAAGCCGGGCTCGCTCACCCGGGTGTACGCGGTGGCCTCCGGCAAGGGCGGTGTCGGCAAGTCCTCGGTGACGGTGAACCTGGCGGCGGCGATGGCCGCCGACGGCCTGAAGGTCGGTGTCGTGGACGCCGACATCTACGGCCACAGCGTGCCGCGCATGCTGGGCGCGGACGGGCGACCCACCCAGGTCGAGAACATGATCATGCCGCCGTCCGCGAACGGCGTGAAGGTCATCTCGATCGGCATGTTCACCCCGGGCAACGCCCCGGTCGTCTGGCGCGGCCCGATGCTGCACCGTGCGCTCCAGCAGTTCCTCGCCGACGTGTACTGGGGCGACCTGGACGTGCTGCTGCTCGACCTGCCGCCCGGCACCGGCGACATCGCCATCTCCGTGGCCCAGCTGGTCCCGAACGCCGAGATCCTGGTCGTGACGACCCCGCAGCAGGCGGCCGCCGAGGTGGCCGAGCGGGCGGGCTCGATCGCCGTGCAGACGCATCAGAAGATCGTGGGCGTGGTCGAGAACATGTCGGGCCTGCCCTGCCCGCACTGCGGCGAGATGGTCGACGTCTTCGGCACGGGCGGCGGCCAGCTGGTCGCCGACGGCCTCACCCGCACCACGGGTGCGACGGTCCCGGTCCTCGGCAGCATCCCCATCGACGTCCGCCTGCGCGAGGGCGGCGACGAGGGCAAGCCGGTGGTCCTCACGGACCCGGACTCCCCCGCGGGCTCGGCCCTGCGCGCGATCGCGGGCAAGCTCGGGGGACGGCAGCGGGGCCTGGCGGGCATGTCGCTGGGAATCACGCCGAGGAACAAGTTCTAGTCCCAGGGCTCGTACGACGAGGGGGCGCCGTCACACCGACGGCGCCCCCTCGTCGTACGCCCGGCCGAGCGCCGCGGCGTCGTACATCCGCTAAGCGGCGTAGGCGGTGATGTCCTTGATCACGGCGAAGGCCAAACCGTACGCGCTCATGCCTCTGCCGTACGCCCCGAGGTGCACCCCGGCCTCCGTCGCCCCCGCGAGCACCCAGCCGAACTCGGACTCCCGGTAGTGGAACGGCGTCGGCACCCCGTCCACCGGCAGGGACAGCGTCGACCACGCGGGCCCGGCCAGGTCGTCCGCGAGAACCCACGCCGTCTCGGTCTGCTGGTCGAGCCAGTCGTCACGCAGGGTGTGGTCCATCTGGCCCGGCCAGGTGAACGACAGCAGCCCCACGCCCGCCAGCCACGCCGCGGACGAGACCGTTGTGGCCTCCAGCACGCCGGTGCCGTCCGGGCTGCGCCGTACGGGGTTCTCGGCGACGGTGACCACGACCGCGAACCGTTCCTTGTCCTCGGTGGCCTCGTTGCGCACGGACGGCTCGTCCCCGTGTCCGATGGACCCGTGTTCCACGGTCCCGTCGGCCGCGGTGCCCACCTGCATCAGCCAGCGCGGCCCCGTGAACGCCTCGTCGAGGCCGTACCACGGGAAGGGTGCCCGGAGATAGCCGTCGACCGTGCGGCGGGCGGAGGGGAGCTGTGGTCCGCCCTCCGCGGCCGACGCCTGCGCGTCCACCCGACTCGTCGTCTCCATCTGCCCGGACGCCTCCTCGCTCTCGTCGGACCCGAGCGGCCCGCCCCCCACGGGCGTCCTCGCTCACAAACGGTCCGCACAACAACTGGGCAGCATAGCCACAGCGCTCCGAACAGCAGGGAAACGCCCGGCGCTTACCACCCTCCGCGCGGCGCAATACGGCCGTACGCACGCCGGTGGGCGTATGGCCTGCGTCACGTCAGGCGGGCACGCCGGGCGCCGGGCCGGGCGTGGCCGGCGGGGCTCAGGTGGCGTCCGCGTCGAAGGGCGGGCGCTCGTCGGGGTCGGTGCTCGTGGGCTTCTTCGTCATGTCGACGGTGCCGGTGGGGCCGGAGGACGCCGACGAGGAGGTGGACGACTCGGACTCGCGGCCGTGGACCGCGTCCGTGACCTCGGCCATCTCCTTCTTCAGGTCGAAGCCGTTGCGGATCTCCTTCAGCCCCAGGTCGTCGTTGTCCAGCTGCTTGCGGATGAACGTCTTGGGGTTGAGGTCCTCGAACTCGAAGTCCTTGAACTCCGGACCCAGTTCGTTGCGGATGTCCTGCTTGGCGCTCTCCGAGAACTCACGGATCTTGCGGATGGTCCGCGCGACGTCCTGGATCATCTTGGGGAGCTTGTCCGGACCGAAGACGAGCACGGCGATGACCACGATCGTGACCAGCTCGAGCGGTCCTATGTCATTGAACACCTGAAGCTCCTTGCGATGTCCTCGGTCCTCGGCCCTCGGTGGTCTGTGCGGGTCTTCCGTGGTCCGGGCCGGATCCACGGTACCCGCCGTTCCTGCCGTACCGGTACTGTCCCGGCACACCCGCCGCGTGTACACGATGGGTTTTCCGGGTTGTTTGCCTTGTGGGGCGGGTTTCGTCCCGTCATTGTGGGGTTCGCGTCAGCTGCCGTCCGCCGAGCCGAGGACGAGCGTGATCCTCCGTTCGGCGCCGCCGCGGACCACGGTCAGCTCCAGACGGTCGCCGGGGCGGTGGGCACGGGTCCTGATGATCAGCTCCTCCCCGGAGTGGACACGCACGCCGTCGACCTCCGTGATGACGTCGCCGGGCTTGACGCCGGCCTTGTCGCCCGCACCGCCCCGGGTGACGGCGGGGCCTCCGCCGGCGCCCTTGGCACCGACCCGGGCGCCGTCTCCCGTGTAGTTCATGTCGAGCGTGACGCCGATCACCGGGTGGGTGGCCTTACCGGTGTTGATCAGCTCCTCCGCGACGCGCTTGGCCTGGTTGACGGGGATGGCGAAGCCGAGCCCGATGGAACCCGCCTGGCCGCTCTGGTCGGATCCGCTGCCGGCCGAACGGATGGCGGAGTTGATTCCGACGACACGGCCCTTGCCGTCGAGGAGGGGGCCGCCGGAGTTGCCGGGGTTGATCGGGGCGTCGGTCTGAAGGGCGTCGACGTACGACACGTCGCTGCCGTCGCCCTTCTGGCCACCGGCGGTGATGGGCCGTTCCTTGGCGCTGATGATGCCGGAGGTGACGGTCCCGGCGAGGTCGAAGGGCGCGCCGATGGCGACGACCGGATCACCGACCTCGACGTTGTCGGAGTTGCCGAGGGGCAGGGGGGTGAGGCCGCGGACGCCGGTGACCCTGACGACCGCGAGGTCGTAGCCGGTGTCATGGCCCACGACGGTGGCCTTGGCACTCTGGCCACCGTTGAACGTCACCGTTATCTCGCCACCGGCTGCCGCAGGTTGGACGACATGGTTGTTGGTGAGGATGTGGCCGCGCCCGTCAAGGACGAATCCGGTCCCGGTGCCCTCCTCGGAGGTGCCCTTGACGTGCAGGGTGACGACGCTGGGCAGCGCCCGTGCGGCGATCCCGGCGACGCTGTCCGGGGCGCGCCCCGCGGGCTCCTTCCCCGCCTGCGGCAGCCGCACCTCCCCGATGCCACCGTCCCGCTCCCACGCGGTGCCGACGACACCGCCGACCCCTCCGGACAGGAGCGCGATCAGTACGCCGGCGAGGACGAGCGTCTTCCGGCCGCTCCGTCGCCGCTGCTCCGCGCCGGGCAGCGCGACGCCGTTCTGCTGGAAGGGGGCGCGGGGCGCCCACGGGTCGTAGTTCTGCCAGGGGGAAGGGGACGAGGGGACACCGCTCGGGTCGGTGGAGCCGCCCGGCACCGGTGCGGCGGGCGGCGCCGGCATCGCGGTCATGCCGGGCACGGGCGCGTCCGAGGGCGCGGGCGTGCTCCGTGGGGCGGCGCCGTGCGGGGACGCCGCCGCCGGGTGCTGGACCGGTGGGGCGGGCGCCCAGGGGCCCGGTTCGCCGTAGGGCGGGGTGTTGTAGGGGTCGGGATCGTGAAGGGCCCTGGGGCGACCGTCGAGTGCGTCGGGCGCGTCACCGCTCTGCCGAGGGTCGCTGTGCCCGGCAGAACCTTCCTGCGCCGTGCCCACGGCCACCGGGCGCTCCAGCTCGAAGTCGCCGTCCCCGTCGGCCGTCGCGGGGTTCGCGAGGCCATGGCCCGCGTCCCCGGTCCCCGCCACGACCGGGCGCTCCAGCTCGAAGTCGCCCTCGGCGTCGGTCTCACCGTGGGGGCGTACCCCGGCGGGGGCGGGCAGTTCGAAGTCGCCGCCGGACTCTCCGCCCGGCGCCGTACCGCCGTTCGTCGGCCCCTCGGCGTGGTGCGCCGCTCCGGCCCCGCTCGCCCCCTGCTCCGGTCCCGCCGCAGGGACCGGCTTCCCCTCGTTCATGATCTCCCCACACCCGCCGGCGGCACCCGGTGCCGCGGTTTCCGCGCCCGGTCAGCTTGCGCGGACGCGGGCACCACGGATTCAACCAGGTTCCCCGCGCGGGCGCGCGGCCGCTCAGTGGCCGGAGCTGGAGGAGGGCGAGGGCGTGTGGGACGTGGACGGCACCGGGCGGGCCAGCAGGCCGGGGGCCATCAGCCGAGGGGCGGTCGGCAGGGTGAACGGTCCGGTCTCGGTGAGCGGGCGTATGAGCGGGGACATCGCCGCCGCCCCGGCCACCACGGGAGCGGTCAGCGCGCGGATCTCGGAGACGTCCTGGATGCCGGGAGCGGGCACTCCGGGCAGCAGCGGCGCCGAGGACTGCGTGGGCGCGACGGGCGTCCGGTCCAGTGCGCGCTGCCCGAGCAGTGCTCCGGTGGATCGCCGCCGCTGTGCCTCGGGCGACGTGACACCGCCCGTACCCGGTGAGCGCATCGGGGTCACGTTGCTCTCGGCCCCGGACCCGCCGCGCGCCTCCACGCCGGTGTCACCGCCCACGCCGGACACGCCGCCGAGCGCCAGCGCGGCCAGCGAGACGGCGCCGGCGGCGACGAACGCGAAACGCCGCCCGCGGGACGCCGGCCGCTCGCTCTCCTGCCGGCCGACGGGATGGATGCGGAAGCCGCCGTCCTCCGGGAGGACGCGGTCCCCGGGGAGGGCACGGCTGTCGGAGGGCGACAGCGCCGCGGCGTGCGGGCCCGACGGGACGTAGCCGAAGGTCTCACCCCTCACTCCGAAGACGCCGGGCCGCGCGGGCAGTCCGGCGCCGCTCTGGAGTCTTCTGCCGAGTGCTCCCCCGCCGAGCGGCGTGCCACCGCCGTCGATGTCACCTCCCGCGGGCAGGCCCAGACCCTGGAGGCGGGCCAGGAAGCTCTCGGAGGGCGGCGGCGGGGCCGCCTCGGCGAAGACGTTCTTCAGCCGGCGCTGGGCGTCGGCCTCGGCCTTGCACTTCGCGCACGTGGCCAGATGGGCCAGCACGCGCTCGCGCGTCTCATGACCGAGCTCTCCGTCCACCAGGGCGGAGAGGCGGTCTCCCAGGTGCTGCTCTGCCGGTGTGGGGCGACGGGATCCACTCACGCGGTCGCGCCCCCTCCCCCCAGCGCGGGCACGCGGGGCACGAAGGAGCGGCGCTCGGCCGTGCGGGCCTGAGGCGCCCGGTGGGCAAGCGCCTTGCGCAGCTGCGAGCGGCCGCGGTGGATCCGGGAGCGCACCGTGCCGAGCTTGACGCCCAGGGTCGCGGCGATCTCCTCGTAGGACAGCCCTTCGATGTCGCACAGGACGACGGCCGCGCGGAACTCGGGCGCGAGCGTGTCGAGCGCCTGCTGGACGTCCGCGTCGAAGTGCGCGTCGTGCAGGACCTGCTGCGGCGTCGGCTCACGGCTCGCCAGGCGCTCCGCCGCGTCATCGCCGAGCGCGTCGAAGCGGATGCGCTGCTTGCGGCGGACCATGTCCAGGAAGAGGTTCGTGGTGATGCGGTGCAGCCAGCCCTCGAACGTGCCGGGCGTGTACGTCGACAGGGAACGGAAGACCCGCACGAAGACCTCTTGGGTCAGGTCCTCGGCGTCGTGCTGGTTTCCGGTCAGGCGGTACGCCAGGCGGTAGACCCGGCCGCTGTGAGTGCTGACGATCTCCTCCCAGGTGGGCGGAGTCCACGCCTGCGCGTCCGCGTCGGTGGCGAAGGTCGCGATCTGCGCGGTGTCGGCGGCGTGGTGGTTGTCAGCGATGTCGGTCACGGATTTCGGCTCACCCGATGACCCGAGAAGGAGCCGTAGCACCCCTCTCCGATCCGCAGGTGCAGCCGCACCTCCCCTGTCGGCTCTGGTGGTGTCCAGTGGAGCCCCTACCATAGCCACCTCGACCGTTAGCTCCGGATAAGCGGTTTTACGAGAATTTGATGCCCGCTGGTACGGCTGCGTCAGCACTTGCTCGGCACCCACGTCCACGCGTCTGTCCCGGTCCTTCCCCGCGCCCTCTTCCCGCTCTCCTCAACGCCCGGTCCCATCTGCGGGTTCCCGCCGTCAACGGATACAGTCACGCCCAAGCAATCACGGGGACAGGAGAGGGTCATTACCGGCAACCGGCAGACGAGCTGGGCGTTCGCCGACGCCTATGTCGCCGAGGACGACGCGCTGCGCTGGGCCCGGGAACGGGCCCGTGAAGCAGGGCTGCGCTCGGTGTCGCCCGGCACGGGCGCCGCGCTGCGCATGCTCGCCGCCACCGTGGACGCCAAGGCGGTGGCGGAGATCGGAACGGGATGCGGTGTCTCCGGGATCCATCTGCTGCACGGCATGCGGCCGGACGGCGTGCTGACCACGGTGGATCCGGAGCCGGAGCACCAGCAGTTCGCCCGCCAGGCCTTCCGAGCCTCCGGCTTCGCCAGCAACCGGGCCCGCTTCATCCCGGGCCGCGCCCTGGACGTCCTGCCGCGGCTCGCGGACGCCGGCTACGACCTCATGTTCTGCGACGGCGACCGGCTCGAGGTGCTCGACTACCTCGCGGAATCGTTGCGTCTGCTGCGTCCCGGCGGGCTGGTCGTGTTCGAGGGCGCCTTCGCCAACGGCCGTACGGTCGACTCGGGGCCTCAGCCCACCGAGGTGCTGCGGCTGCGGGAGCTGCTGCGCACGGTGCGGGAGAGCCCCGACCTCGTGCCCTCGCTGCTCCCGGTGGGGGACGGACTGCTGTGCGCGGTCAGGCGGTGAGCACGGCCGTGGGTGCGGGGCGGGCGGGCCGTCCGGGTCGAAGCACCCCCCGGAAGCCCCCCTGGAAAAAGCGGTCCCCGGCACCGCGTACGATGCCGGGGCAGCTGAAATCCGGGGTCTGCCGCGTCAGCCGACGACCTTCTTGAGGGCGTCGCCGAGCGCGTCGGCCTCGTCCGGGGTCAGCTCGACGACGAGCCGACCGCCGCCTTCGAGCGGAACGCGCATGACGATGCCCCGCCCCTCCTTGGTCACCTCGAGCGGGCCGTCGCCCGTCCGCGGCTTCATGGCCGCCATGCTCGTTCCCCTTCCTGAAACCAGCTCATCGTCAGCCGACGGCCCCTTGAAGGGCACGCGATCCCTCACAGGACACGCGACACCGGCATCGAACACATTGCTTCCAGGCCATTATCCCGCATCTCATGACCCGATGACCAACATCAGTCGGCATCGCTTGGGCAACACGCGCGAGCAAAACCACTCAATTCGCCGATGTGACTGTGATACTTCGCCCCCGCACGGACATCCGCCGACCGGATCCCTGCGGGAATTCTTTGACCCAGGTCACACGTCCGGTCCGTTCCTCGGACGGTGATCTCGGCCATGCTGTCCTTCGGACGTGGGCGTACCGGCCGGTACGCCCGAGGCGCGACACCGGAGGGGACCACCATGGCCGACACCGTGCTCTACGAGGTGAGCGACGGACTCGCGACGATCACGCTGAACCGTCCGGAGGCGATGAACGCACTGAACATCGCGACCAAGGTCGCACTCCGGGACGCGGTGCGGTCCGCGGCGGACGACGGCTCCGTACGCGCGATCCTGCTCACCGCCGCCGGGGACCGGGCGTTCTGTGTGGGGCAGGACCTCAAGGAGCACATCGGGTTGCTGGCCGCCGACCGGGAGACCGGCTCGGGCCGGACGATGAGCACGGTCCGGGAGCACTACAACCCGATCGTCCGGGCCCTGGCGGGTGCGCCCAAGCCGGTGGTGGCCGCGGTGAACGGGGTCGCGGCCGGGGCCGGCTTCGGATTCGCGCTGGCCGCGGACTACCGGATCGTGTCGGGCACCGCGTCCTTCAACACGTCGTTCGCGGGGGTCGCGCTGACGGCCGACTCGGGCGTCTCCTGGACGCTGCCCCGCGTGGTCGGTCCCGGGCGCGCGGCCGACCTGCTGCTCTTCCCGCGGAGCATCGGCGCCCAGGAGGCGTTGGAACTCGGCATCGCGAACCGGGTTGTCCCCGCCGACGAGCTGCGGACGGAGGCGGAGAAGGTGGCCGTGGCGCTCGCCGAGGGGCCGACGGTGGCGTACGCGGCGATCAAGGAGGCGGTGGCCTACGGGCTGACCCACTCCTTGGAGGAGACCCTGGAGAAGGAGGACGAGCTGCAGACGCGGGCGGGCTCGTCCGAGGACCACGCGATCGCGGTAGAGGCGTTCGTGAACAAGGAGAGGCCGAAGTACCTGGGCCGGTAGGTCTGCGACCAAGGTCGCCGTGCGCCGCCCCGGTCGATCGGCGGGAGTCAGTCGCCGCGGGCGGCGCAGTCCGCGAGGTGGTCGTTCACCAGGCCGCAGGCCTGCATCAGCGCGTACGCGGTGGTGGGGCCGACGAAGCGTATGCCGCGCTTCTTCAGGGCCCTGGAGAGCGCTGTCGACTCCTCGGTGACCGCGGGAACGTCGGCCAGGGTCGCCGGGGCCGGGCGGGATGCGCCGTCGGGGGCGTACGACCAGATCAACTCGTCGAGCTCGCCCGGGGCCCACTCGGCCAGCACGCGTGCGTTGGCGAGCGTCGCCTCGATCTTGGCGCGGTTGCGGATGATGCCCGGGTCGGCGAGCAGACGCTCCTGGTCGGCGCCCGTGAACGCGGCCACCTTGGCGATCCGGAAGTCGGCGAAGGCGGCGCGGAAGCCCTCGCGGCGGCGAAGGATCGTGATCCACGACAGACCCGACTGGAACGCCTCCAGGCACAGCCGCTCGTACAGCGCGTCGTCGCCGTGGACCGGGCGGCCCCACTCCTCGTCGTGGTACGCCACGTAGTCCTCGGTGGACAGTGCCCAGGGGCAGCGCAGCACGCCGTCGGGCCCCGCGACGGCCGCACCGCTCACCGGGGGTCTCCTTCGGCCCGCTCGTCCGCTGCCGGTCCTGCGGCGCGGGCGCCGGCGAGCGCGGCCTCCAGGTCGGCGATACGGGCGTCCCGCTCGGCGATCTCGGCGCCGAGGCGGCCGAGCGCGTCGTCCACGTCGGCCATGCGGTAGCCCCGGACGGCGAGCGGAAAGCGCAGGGCCTCCACGTCGTCGCGCGCGACGGGGCGGTCCGGCGGGAGCGGGTCTTCGAACCGCTCGGGGGCCGCCTCCGGCAGCGGGGTGCTCTCGCCGCCTCCCACCACGGCCAGTGTCACCGCGGCGACCACGACGGCGAGCGCGACGACCAGGAACAAGAACATGAGCATCACTTAAGTCCCCACGCTCGGTGCCGGCGCGCTGCGCGCCGACGCGGAAGTGCCGATGTCGAGTCTGTCTTTCTCTCTGGGTCAGATCGTGCCATGCGTCGCCGACAATTAAGGTCACAGGCGGCCGAGGAACGGAACGTACTGGAAGAGGTCACAGGGGATGCTCAGGCTGGGCAGGCGGGAATTCGGCGAGCACGAGCCGGTGATCATGGCGATCGTGAACCGGACCCCGGACTCCTTCTACGACCAGGGGGCCACGTTCCGCGACGAGCCCGCCCTCGCGCGCGTGGAGCAGGCGGTGGCCGAGGGCGCCGCGATCATCGACGTCGGCGGGGTGAAGGCCGGGCCGGGCGAGGAGGTCACGGCCGAGGAGGAGGCCCGGCGGACGGTCGGTTTCGTCGCGGAGGTGCGGCGGCGGTTCCCGGACGTCGTGATCAGTGTGGACACCTGGCGGCACGAGGTGGGCGAGGCCGTGTGCGAGGCGGGCGCCGATCTCCTGAACGACGCCTGGGGCGGGGTCGATCCACGGCTCGCGGAGGTCGCGGCGCGGTACGGGGTGGGGCTGGTGTGCACGCACGCCGGGGGTGCGCCGCCGCGGACGCGTCCGCACCGGGTGACGTACGACGACGTCGTGGCCGACATTCTGAAGGTGACGGTGGGGCTGGCGGAGCGGGCGGTGGCTCTCGGGGTGCCGCGCGAGTCGGTCCTCATCGACCCCGGCCACGACTTCGGGAAGAACACGCGGCACAGCCTGGAGGCGACGCGGCGGCTGGACGAGATGGTGGCCACCGGGTGGCCGGTGCTGGTGTCGCTGTCCAACAAGGACTTCGTCGGGGAGACACTGGACAAGCCGGTGAAGGAGCGGGTGTTGGGGACGTTGGCGACGACGGCGGTGTCGGCGTGGCTGGGGGCGCAGGTGTACCGGGTGCACGAGGTGGCGGAGACCCGGCAGGTGCTGGACATGGTGGCGTCGATCGCGGGCCACCGGCCGCCGGCGGTGGCGCGGCGGGGCCTGGCCTGACGGAGGTCCCTCGCCCCCGCCGCCCCTGCCCGTCCGACCTTCAGGGGCTCCGCCCCTTCGACCCCACCAGGGGCGGCTCCGCACCTGGAACCCCGGCGCGGCGGGGCTGCGCCCCCTGCACCCCTGACCAGGGGGGCCGCGCCCCTGAAGGGGCGCGGGGAACTGCGCGACCAGCCACGTCCGGCTCGCGGCCGGGCATCCGCCGAGTCACCTCCGGTCTTCGGGCCGAAGGCCGAAAGAGGGCCGGGGGCGGAGCCCCCAGGGGCGGCACCCACGCGCCGGGGGGCGTACCCGCCACCGGGCGACCCGCCGCCCGGTTCAGGCTCAGCGCCTAGCGTCCCGCCTCCTTGGAGACGAGGGCCACCGCCTCCTCCACGTCGTCCGTGAGGTGGAACAGGAGCAGGTCCTTCTCCGAGGCCTTGCCCTGGGCCACCAGGGTGCTCTTGAGCCAGTCGACCAGGCCGCCCCAGTACGAGGTGCCGTACAGCACGATCGGGAAGCGTGTCACCTTCTGCGTCTGGACCAGGGTCAGCGCCTCGAACAGTTCGTCCAGCGTGCCGAGGCCGCCCGGCAGGACCACGAACCCCTGCGCGTACTTGACGAACATCATCTTGCGGACGAAGAAATACCGGAAGTTCAGGCCGATGTCGACGTACGGGTTCAGCCCCTGCTCGAACGGCAGCTCGATGCCGAGGCCGACCGAGATCCCCTTCGCCTCGCAGGCCCCCTTGTTCGCCGCCTCCATCGCGCCCGGGCCGCCACCGGTGATCACCGCCCAGCCCGCCTCCACCAGGCCGCGCCCGAGCCGTACGCCCGCGTCGTACTCCGGCGAGTCCACCGGCGTCCGCGCCGAGCCGAACACGCTGATCGCGGGTGGGAGTTCGGCCAGCGTGCCGAAACCCTCGATGAACTCCGACTGGATGCGCAGGACACGCCACGGGTCCGTGTGGACCCAGTCGGTGGGGGCGCGCTCGTCCAGCAGCCGCTGGTCCGTCGTGCTCCTCGTCACCTGGCCCCGTCTGCGCAGCACCGGACCGAGCCGCTGCTCATCCGGTGGGATCTTCTTCCCCTCGGGGTTGCCGGTAGGCATGTGCGCTCCCTCCGCTCGGGGGTGGTTCCACCCCAGCGTAGATCCGCGCGGGTTACGGAGGAGGGACGTGGGCATGTCCGGCTCGGACGCCCCTCCCCCACGTCCGGCGGCAGATCAGGACGTCAGCCAGGCCCGCAGGCGCTCCTCCGCCGTGAGGATCTTCGCGGTCTCCACCCGCTCGTCCCGCTTGTGCGCCAAGAGCGGGTTGCCGGGACCGTAGTTGACCGCCGGGACGCCGAGCGCGCTGAAACGGGCGACGTCCGTCCAGCCGTACTTGGGCATCGGGGTGCCGCCGACCGCCTCGATGAACGCAGCCGCGGCCGGGTGGGACAGCCCCGGCAGGGCGCCCCCGCTGTGGTCGACCACCTGGAACTCCGCCACGCCGCAGTCCGCGAACACCTCACGGACGTGCGCGACCGCCTCCTCCTCGCCGCGGTCCGGCGCGTATCGGAAGTTGACCGTCACGACGCATTCGTCGGGGATCACGTTTCCGGCCACCCCGCCGGAGATGCCGACCGCGTTCAGGCCCTCCCGGTACTCCAGCCCGTCGATGACCGGGCGACGCGGTTCGTAGGCGGCCAGGCGGGCCAGGATCGGAGCCGCCGCGTGGATCGCGTTCGAGCCCATCCAGGAGCGGGCCGAGTGGGCCCGCTCGCCCCTGGTCCTCAGCTCGACACGCAGTGTGCCCTGGCAGCCGCCCTCGACCTGGCCGTCGGAGGGCTCGAGCAGCACCGCGAAGTCGCCCTCCAGCCACTCCGGGTGGGCGTCGGACACATGCTTCAGACCGTTCAGGTGTGCGTCGACCTCTTCGTTGTCGTAGAAGACGAACGTCAGGTCGCGGTTGGGCTCGGGGACCGTCGCCGCGATGCGGAGCTGAACGGCGACGCCCGACTTCATGTCGCAGGTGCCGCAGCCCCACAGCACACCGTCCGCGTCCAGGCGGGAGGGCACGTTGTCCGCGATCGGGACCGTGTCGATGTGGCCCGCCAGGATGACGCGCTCAGGCCGCCCCAGGTCCGTACGGGCCACCACGTTGTTGCCGTACCGGTCGACCGTCAGGTGCGGCAGGGCGCGCAGCGCGGCCTCGATGACGTCCGCGAGAGGCTTCTCGGTGCCGCTCTCGGAGGGGAAGTCGACGAGCCGCGCGGTGAGCCGAGCGGCGTCCAGCGTGAGGTCAAGCGGGGTATCGGCCATGTCCCCGACCCTAGCGCGCCCGACCGTGCGCGCCTGCCGCAGGAGTTGTCCACAGGGCCGGGCAACCGGCTGTTCACCTCCAGTACCTTGTACGGCGTGTCAGAGCCGTCCCCTACTCCCGTCCGACGTGGCCGCCTCCTCCGTTTCGGGGCGGCCTTCGTGGTCCTGCTCGCCCTCGCGGGCTATCTCGTCG
Organism: Streptomyces sp. NPDC001796; assembly: GCF_042892355.1. NCBI lineage: Bacteria > Bacillati > Actinomycetota > Actinomycetes > Kitasatosporales > Streptomycetaceae > Streptomyces > Streptomyces sp. NPDC001796. The sequence continues at coordinate 326,352 of NZ_JBIAUC010000004.1, forward strand.
TCCAGTACCTCACCGGTTCGGCAGCGCCGAGATGCCGGGTCGTCTCCGGAAAGGACGACGGGGCCTCGTACGAGTTCACTCCGGAGCAGGCGGTGAACGCGGCGACGATCGCCGCCATCGGCACCACCCGCGGCATGCCGGAACGCGCGGTGACCATCGCGCTCGCGACCGCCCTGCAGGAGTCCGGCCTGCGCAACATAGAACACGGCGACCGGGATTCGCTCGGCCTGTTCCAGCAGCGCCCGTCGCAGGGCTGGGGCACCAAGAAGCAGATCATGGACCCGACGTACGCGGCGGGCGTGTTCTACGAGCACCTGGCCAAGGTGCCGGACTACACGGGTCTTCCGCTGACGGTCGCCGCGCAGCGGGTGCAGCGCAGCGGCTATCCGGAGGCGTACGCGAAGCACGAGCCGGACGCCGTGCTGCTCGCCGCCGCGCTGACCGGCCGCGCGGCGGGCACGCTGACCTGCCAGGGGCGTCCCGCGCCGACGGCGACCGGGGGTCCCGACGCGGTGCGGGCCGCGCTGGTACGGGACTTCGGGCGCGACGTGCTCCAGACGGCCGGCGCGGAGGTGGTCCCCCGGCGGCCGTCGCCGTCTCCCACGGGCACGCCGACGGGGGCCGCCGACGACGCGGTGACGATCCCGGTGCCCAAGAGGTCCACCGCCTCGGGGACTGCCCGTGAGCGCGGCTGGGAGCTGGCGCACTGGGCCGTGGCCAACTCCTCGGCGCTGCACATCTCGCGCGTCTCCTTCGCGGGCCGGGAGTGGTCGCGCGGAGGCTTCGCCGGCGAGTGGCGTACGACCGGCTCCGGCGACGGGGAGGCGTCGGACACCGAAGTCCGCATCATCACCGGGGGATAGTCCGGGCAGCAGTACGAGTTCTCACTCCTGCGGGTAATGCGCGGCGCGCCTCGTCGACGGGGCGCGCACTTTTTTGCGCGGACTTCGGCGTACGCGCCGAGCCCCTTGCAAACAAAGGGCTGTAAGGATTCGGCAGACTTTCCGGCCGGTTGCCGTTTGCCCGATTTCATCCCCACCTGATAATGCGACGCATTGCCAACTCTTTACATCGGCTCACCGCAACCTTCGCGGGCTTCGAGCGGTAGTCACTGCGTCCGAGCCCGGAACGATGAACAGCCGAATCGGCCGAACTCCCGGGCGCAGTCGAAAACTTCACCGTTCTCTCCCGTCTAAGGAGCATCATGTCCCTCCCCCTGACCCACCGGATCGCCCGTGCCGCGCTGCTGATCGCGGCGGGAGCGGCGCCCGTGGTCGGTGCGGCCGGCTCCGCCAGCGCGGCGACCACCGATCTGCCGGCCGCCCCGAACCTCGGTGGGCTCACCGCCCTGGACACCGCGCAGGTCGGCACCGCCGTCGACGGCGCGGCCCAGAAGGCCGACGGTGCGGCGCAGCAGGTCACCGGGGTCGCGGGTGACACCGGCAGCCACGCGGTCAAGGCCGGAAGCCAGGCGGCCAGGAAGGCGGTGCCGGCGGTGAGCCGAACCGGCGGGAAGGTCGTCGGGACGGCGGCGCCGGTCGCGCAGAAGGTGGCCGGGGACGCGGCGGGGCAGGCCGGCGGGCTGCTCGGGGGCGCGACCAAGGGCGGGCTGCCGAAGGGGCTGCCGCTCGGGGGCTGACGCCTCCGGCGGTCGTACGGCTGAGGGTCCAGGGAAGTGTTCCCTGGACCCTCCGTCTGTTGCAGCTGAACTTGGCCGAAACCGTGCCCCGTGGCTGGGGGCTGCGCGGCCGTCGCGGTCACGCCAGGCGGTCCACAGCCGCCCGTACCCTCTCGTCCGTCGCCGTCAGGGCCACCCGTACGAACTTCTCGCCCGCCTCGCCGTAGAAGTCACCGGGTGCCACCAGAATGCCCAGGTCGGCCAGGTGGGCCACCGTCTGCCAGCAGGACTCGTCGCGGGTCGCCCACAGGTACAGGCTCGCCTCGCTGTGCTCGATCCGGAAGCCGTGCTTCAGCAGGGCGGCGCGCAGGGCCGTGCGCCGGGCCGCGTACCGCTCGCGCTGTTCACGGACGTGCGCGTCGTCGCCCAGCGCGGCCACCACGGCGGCCTGTGTGGGCGCCGACGTCATCATGCCGCCGTGCTTGCGGATCTCCAGGAGCGGGCCGAGGACCGCGGGGTCACCGGCGAGGAAGGCCGCGCGGTAGCCCGCCAGGTTCGAGCGCTTGGAGAGGGAGTGGACCGACACGATGCCGTCGTACGAGCCGCCGTTCACGTCGGGGTGGAGGACCGAGACGGGGTCGGACTCCCAGCCCAGCTCGATGTAGCACTCGTCGGAGAACAGCAGTACGCCGTGCTCGCGGGCCCAGGCGACGATCCTCGTCAGCTCCTCCTTGCCCAGCACCTTGCCCGTCGGGTTCGACGGGGAGTTGAGCCAGAGGAGCCTGAGGTCCCTCGGGTCCAGCTCCGTCGGGTCGTCGTAGGCCACGTGGTCCGCGCGGGCCAGGCGTGCGCCCACCTCGTACGTCGGGTAGGCCAGACGCGGGTAGGCGACCTTGTCGCCGGGGCCGAGCCCGAGCTGGGTCGGCAGCCAGGCGACGAGTTCCTTGGAGCCGACGATCGGCAGCACGTGCCGGTGGCTGACGCCGCGGGCGCCGAGGCGGCGCTCCACCCAGCCCGTGATCGCGTCACGCAGCTCGGGCGTGCCCCAGACGGTCGGGTAGCCCGGGGAGTCCGCCGCCGCCACCAGCGCCTTCTGGATCAGCTCGGGCACGGGGTCGACCGGGGTGCCGACGGACAGGTCGACGATCCCGTCCGGGTGCGCGGCGGCCGTCTTCTTGTACGGCTCCAGCTTGTCCCAGGGGAAGACGGGAAGGCGGTCGCGAACCGACTCCTTGGCAGGGTGCTGGCGGGAGACGGGAGGGCGGTCGGAGACTGCGGACACGGGATCGGGCTCACTTTCTGCTACGGCGGGCGCCCTCTGCGAACGGAGGTGCGCCAAACGCCTCGGTCCCGTGCGGCGCCCGGCGGGCACCGCACGGGACCGGAACAATTGGCCTCCGGGCCGCTTACTGGTTCATCGGGGGCAGCGCCGCGATGAAGGGGTGGTCGCGCTCGATCAGCCCCAGCTTGCTGGCGCCACCGGGCGAGCCGAGCTCGTCGAAGAACTCGACGTTCGCCTTGTAGTAGTCCTTCCACTCCTCGGGAGTGTCGTCCTCGTAGAAGATCGCCTCGACCGGGCAGACCGGTTCACAGGCCCCACAGTCGACGCATTCGTCCGGGTGGATGTACAAGGACCGCTGGCCCTCGTAGATGCAGTCGACCGGGCACTCCTCGATGCACGCCTTGTCCTTGACGTCGACACAAGGCTCTGCGATGACGTAGGTCACGCTGTCGTTCCTCCTCGGTAGGGCGCTGGCGGGCCTCCTCAGGCTCCGCCGCCTGGCGCGCGGGAGCGCGGCGTCGTCGATGCCCGCACCTAGTATCTCCGTTCCGGGGCATGATCCGAACAGGAGGGGTGAACTGACCTGTGGAAATCTCTGCGGGCGGACGGCTCGAGATCCGCATCACCGCTGCTGACGTGGGAAAACGCGTCTCCGTACGGCGGTGGAACGAACATGCCGCCGAGGGTGAGAAGTTCACCGACACGGTCGGAGTTCTCACATCATGGGATCAAGGTGTGCTGCTGATCACACGGCGGGACGGCCAAAGCGTCCGGATCGCGGAATCGTCGCTGGTCGCGGCCAAGGTCGTCCCCGCAGCTCCGGCGCGTCGCAGGGGTCCCGCGGCGTCCTACGAGGAGCTCGTTCGGATCGCCGCCCGGGCCTGGCAGCCGGTGGAGCGGGAGCGGCTCGGTGAGTGGGAGCTGCGGGCGGCCGCCGGGTTCACGCGGCGGGCCAACTCGGCACTGCCCCTCGGCGACCCCGGGCTGCCGCTGGACGAGGCCCTGACGGCCGTCCGGCGCTGGTACACGGAGCGTGGCCTGCCCGCCTACATACAGCTCGCGACCGGAGCCGAGGGCACGCAGGAACTGCTGTGCGCGGAGCTCGAGGCGCGCGGCTGGACGCGGGAGGTGACCGCCGAGCTGTGGACCGGCTCCCTGGCGCCCCTCGCGGACCGCGAGGCGCCCGGGGTGGAGGTGTCCCGCACGGCCGACGAGGCGTGGCTCGCCCGCTACCAGCGCAAGGGGCTGAGCGAGGTGGCTCTGAAGGTGCTCGGCGGCGGGCCCTCGGTGTGGTTCGCGACGGTGCCGGGAGCTCAGGGCGCCCCTCCGGCGGCGATCGGGCGGTGCGTGGTGGACGGGCGGTGGGCCGGTTTCGCGGCGGTCGAGGTCGACCCGGAGCAGCGTCGGCGTGGCCTGGCCACCGCCGTGATGGCGGCGCTGGCCAGGCAGGCCCTGGACGAGGGCGCTTCGGCGGCCTGGCTCCAGGTGGAGACGGACAACGAGGGTGCGCGGGCCCTGTACGCGGGACTGGGTTTCGGGGCGCATCATGCATATCACCACTACCGGGAGCCGGAGGGCTCTCGCGGACCGGTGACGTGAGGGGTGCGAGGTTGTGATGCGTGGCTCCCGTCCCCCGGAGCCGGAGCGGGCCGCCGAGGTGCGGCGGCGGTTCGGCGAGGAGGCGCGGTCCGAACGGCCGGATCTCGCGACGCTGTGCCTGCTCGTGGGCGCGGCGGCGGACGGGGAGCTGGACGAGGCCGGGATCGACGCCGCGCAGATCGAGCTGGACCGGCTGGCCGGGCTGGTGCCGTTCCGTCCGGACGGGCCGCGGGCCTGGGCCGAGGCGCTGGCGGACGTCCTCGGGGGCCGCTGCGGGTTCCGTGGCTCCGCCGCGGACTACGAGCGCCTGGAGTCGTCGTTGCTGCACGCGGTGCTGCGGCGGCGGCACGGGCTGCCGATCCTGCTGTCGGTGGTGTGGATCGAGGTGGCGCGCCGGGCGGGGGCGCCGGTGTACGGGGTCGCACTGCCCGGGCACTTCGTCGTGGGGTTCGGGCCGCCGGAGGAACAGGTGCTGGCCGATCCGTTCGACGGCGGCCGGGTGCTGACCGGCGGTGACGCCGAGATGCTGGTCGTCGGCGCCACGGGGGCGCCGCTCGATCCTTCGATGCTCACCCCTGCCGATCCGCTGGATGTCGTGCTGCGGGTGTTGAACAACATCCGGGCGTGGGCCGCGGCACGGCCCGAGCGGTCGGAGGTCGCACTGTGGGCGGTGGAGTTGTCGTTGCTGGTGCCGTCGCATCCGGCGCGGTTGCGGTACGAGCACGCGCAGCTTCTGGTGCAGCGGGGGGAGTTCCTGCGGGGGGCCGCGGAGCTGGATGCCTACGCCGACGTCGTTTCCGCCGTCGATGACGCGGCCGGGGAGCGGGTGCGGGGGCAGGCCCGGGCTGCACGAGCGATGCTCAACTGACGAGGTGCGGCTACAGCCAGCCCTTCTCACGAGCCATTCGCACGGCCTCCGCCCTGTTTCGCACCGCCAGTTTCTGTATGGCGGTGGACAGGTAGTTCCGGACCGTCCCCTGGGACAGATGCAGCGTCGCCGCCAGTTCCGCGTTGGTCGCGCCGTTCGCCGCCGCGCGCAGGACCTCGCGTTCGCGTTCCGTCAGCGGGTTGGCGCCGTCGGCCAGGGCGGCCGCCGCGAGCGTGGGGTCGATGACCCGTTCTCCGGCGAGCACCTTCCGTACCGCCTCGGCGAGTTGGGCGGCGGGGGCGTCCTTCACCAGGAACGCGGCGGCGCCGGCCTCCATCGCGGAGCGCAGATAGCCGGGGCGGCCGAAGGTCGTCAGCACGACCACCTTCAGCGCCGGCAGCTCGCGCTGCAGCTGGGCCGCCGCCTCGATCCCGGTGGCGCCGGGCATCTCGATGTCCAGCAGTGCCACGTCCACCTCATGAGCGCGCGCCGCCGACAGCACCTCGTCACCGCGGGCGACCTGGGCGACGACCTCGATGTCCTCCTCCAGGCCCAGCAGCGCGGCCAGCGCCTCGCGGACCATCGACTGGTCCTCGGCGAGCAGGACCTTGATCGTACGGCTCATGCCCCGGATCCTACGCGGGCCGCGGCGCCCACGGGCACGCGTGCGACCAGCCGGAAACCATGCCGGACGCGCCCCGCCTCCAGCGTGCCGCCGACCTTCTGAAGACGCTCGGTCAGACCCGTCAGACCGTTGCCCGGGCCGTTGCCCGCCCCTCCCGATCCGTCGTCCTCGACGGAGAGTTCCAGCATGGGCCCGTCGAGGGTCTGCCGTTGCAGCACCTCCACCGTGCAGCGGCCGGCGCCGCTGTGCCGTACGACATTCGTGACCGCCTCGCGCAGCGCCCAGGCGAGCACGGACTCTCTCTCCTCCGCGACCCCGGTGAGGTCGGGTTCCGCGGGTATGTCCGCGGTGACTCCGGCCGCCGTGAGGGCGACCTGCGCGCCCGCGAGTTCCGCGGACAGGCGCGGGCGCCGGTACCCGGTGACCGCCTCACGCACGTCGACGAGGGCCTGTCGGCTGACCCGTTCGATGTCGGCGACCTGCTGGGCCGCCTTCTCGGGGTGGTCGGGGAGCATACGGCCGGCCAGCTCGCTCTTCAGCGTGATCAGGGAGAGGGAGTGGCCGAGCAGGTCGTGCAGATCGCGGGCCAGGCGCAGCCGCTCCTCGTTGGCGGCGAGCTGGGCGACGGTGGCGCGGGCCTTGCGCAGCTCCACTGTCGTACGCACCAGTTGCCGCACGCCCGTCATCGCGAAGCCCAGGAGCGTCACCATCAACAGGAGGTTCCACATGCCGGTCACGCCGGTGTACCGGCCGACGAGCAGCATCGTGAGACTGTTCAGCGGGATCACCCAGTACGCGATCTGCAGCGGCAGGGTCGCGCCGCAGGTGACGGCGACGTACACGAAGAGGCCGATCCAGTTGCCGCCGAGGGCCAGGCACAGGACGACGGCGAGCGCGGCGAGCAGGGCGACCAGGGAGGCGACGGTCCGTCCCGAGAACGGCCGGCCCATGTTCCGGAAGACGACCGCCAGGTAGACACCGACGAAGGTCACGAACCCCACCCAGCCGGCCGCGTCGGCGGCGGCCGAGTGGTGGCCGGAGGTCAGGTCCTTCACCGGCGAACTGAGGAAGATCAGCCAGGGCACGATCCACACCAGCTTGCGCAGCGCCTCGGCCAGGCTGCGGGGCGGCTCACCCATGCGCATGAACCGCTCGACCCGGACCCCTTCGTGCAGTCGGTCTTCCGTCATGGCACTCACGCCTTCAGCGTGTCCTTCCGGTACAGCCAGGCCGCGCCGCCCGCGAAGAGGGCGAAGAAGACGACCAGGACGGCGATGTCCCGGGCGTGCGGGGCCTGGCTCTGTTCGATGGCCTGTCCGAGGGCAGCGTACGCGTGGGTGGGCAACCACTTGGCGATGTCCTGCAGCCACTGCGGGAAGGTCGTCGACGGCATCCACAGACCGCCGAGAATCGACAGCCCGAAGTAGATGATCATCGTGATCGGACGGACCGCGTCCCCGGAGGCGACGTACCCGATGGCGACGCCGAGCGCGGCGAAGACCAGGCTGCCGGCCCAGATGACGCCGGTGAGGGCGAGCCACTGCCAGGCGTCCAGGCGGACGTGCTTCACGGCCGCGGCGACCGCGAAGACGACGACGATCGACGGCAGGCTGACGACGGCGGCACTGGCCGTCTTGGCGAGGACGTAGCCGCGCCCCGGCAGGGTGGTCAGCCGCAGCTGCCGTACCCAGCCGCTCTCCCGCTCCTTGGCGATGCGCTCGCTGTTGCCCATCAGGACGGCGGTCAGGGCGCCGAAGGAGGCCATGGAGACCATCAGGTAGGTGGCGACGGTCAGGCCGGTGTCGCCGACCTTCTGGCTGGAGCCGGAGCTGCTCGAGAAGATCAGGTAGATGATCGAGGGGTAGATCACCGAGAAGAACAGGAACTTGCGATTGCGCAGGGCGCGGCTGAGTTCCAGCCTGATGAGCGCGTTCATGACTGCTTGGCCTCCTCGGCCTCGGTGATGGCGACGAACGCCTGCTCGAGCCCGAGCCCGGCGACTTCGAGGTTGCGGGGGTAGACGCCCAGCCCGTACAGCGCGTGGACGGTCGCGTCGGCGTCGGAGGACTGGATGCGTACGGTCTGCCCGGACACGTCTATGGCGGTCAGGAACGGCAGCGCGCGCAGCGGGGCCTCGTCGATCGGGCCCTCCAGGTCGAAGCGGACGCGCCGGGCGCCGGCCTTGGCCTTGATCTCGGCGGCGGTGCCGTCGGCGAGGAGCCGCCCGCGGTGCAGCACGAGCACGCGGTCCGCGATCGCGTCGGCCTCTTCCAGGTAGTGCGTGGCGAACAGGACCGTACGTCCCTGGTCCGCCTGCTCGCGCATGGTGGCCCAGAAGGCCTGGCGGGCGGAGACGTCCATGCCGGTGGTCGGCTCGTCCAGCACGATCAGGTCGCTGTCGCCCACGGTGGCGAGGGCGAAGCGGACGCGCTGGGCCTGGCCGCCGGAGAGCTTGTTGACCTTGCGGTCGGCGATCTGCGCGATGCCCGCGCGGGCCAGGACGTCGGTGACCTTGTACGGCCTCGGGTGCAGAGCGCAGCCGAGCTTGACCAGTTCGGCGACCGTGACCTCGTCCATCAGGCCGCCGCTCTGGAGCATTCCGCCCACGCGCCCGGCGACGATGGCCTCGCGCGGGGCGGCCCCGAACACGCGCACGGAGCCGCTGTCGGCCGGCTTCAGTCCGAGGAGCAGGTCGAGGGTGGTCGACTTGCCCGCGCCGTTGGGCCCGAGCAGGGCCACGGTCTCCCCCGGGTGCAGCTCGAGCGACAGGCCGTCCACGGCCCGTACGTCCCCGTAGGCCTTGGTCACCTTTTCGAACCCGACCACCACGTCGGTGGCCGCCACTGTCGTCGTCATGGGCCCATCGTCCCGGGGCCGGGGGCGTGCACGGCAGTGCCGGGTGTCGTCACTCCGGCATGACAGATGTCATGTCTGCGGCGTGACGTGGGGGGCGCCCGGTCGTCGCCGGACGCCCCCCGTGTGCGGTGCCGTCAGCTCGGGTTCGTGTTGATGACCGCTACCCGGTTGGTCTTGCTCAGCAGTGCCGGGCGCAGGGCGACGTAGACGTCCTGGGGTGTCACGGGCGTCTTCTGGCCGTTGGCCCGCGTGATGAGCACGCCGTCGAACGCCTGGCCGTAGAGCGCCTTCAGGGCGGCAAGGTCGGGCTTGTCGACCAGCTTGCCGTTGACAGCCGTCACCCTCAGGAACTTCCACAGCGATTTCTGCGGACTCATCCGGAGCGAGTGCGCCGCGTCCGTCTGCACCGTCACCTTGCCGGACATCGCCGGCTCGGCGAACTCCTTCATCTCCCGGTCGACCTCGGCGTTCGTGACCGTCGGCTGCCGGGTCGTGGTGGCCACCCGCACGGGCGTGCCGGAGCCGGTCTCCACCTGGGTGTGGTACGCCTCCTCGACGGCCGCGACGGACGCGGCGACGTCGATCCCCTTGCCCGCCTTGCCGTACACGGCGACCGCCCGGCCGGACTCGAACCTGATCGTGCCCTCGACCATCGACCCGGAGCCGCCCGCGACCCGCTGCAGGGCGGCCTGCAGCTTCTCCTCGTCGACGGGCATGACGGGCTGGACCACGCGATGCTGACCGAACAACGAGCCGATCACCGACACCGGGTTGTAGTCGCTCGTCGCGGCGGCCGCCACGGTGGCCTTGCTGTCGAACTGGAGGCCCGCCTGGTCCGGCCTGAGGGGGACCGACTTGCCGTCGACCGACAGCTGCAGGGGTTTGTCGGTCCGGCCGCCCAGCGCGGCGTCGAGCTTCTCGACCGCCTCGTCCCGGGTGCCGCCACCGATGTCGACGCCGAGCACCGTGGTGCCCTTGGGCACGTCGGAGTGGTTCATGAGCAGTCCGGCGCCGTAGGCGACACCGGCGACGAGGACCACGCCGCCGCCCAGGAGGACCAGCTTGCTGCGGCCCTTCTTCTTGGCCGGCTTCGCGGCACCGGTGTTCTGCTGCCTGGGCGGATCGGGCAGCTTCGGCGGCGTGTGCGGCGTCGGCGCCTCCAACGGGGAGCCCGCGCCGAACGGACCGCTGCGGTCGCCCGACGGGACGACGGGGATGCCGCTGGTGACGGTGTGCCCGGAGACGTTGCCGCCGGGGCCCCCGAAGCCCTGGGGTCCCGGTTCGGGGGCGGGCTTCTGCGGGGTGAGGATCGCGGTGTCGTCACTGAGCCCGCCGCCGGGACGGCCCTGGCCCGGGGCGGCTCCGGGCGCGCCGGGGGCTCCAGGGCCGAGCGGTCCGCCGGTGGTGCTCTGGATGCCGGGTGCCAGGAGGCCCGGGCCGCCGGGGCCCGTACCGGGAGCGGTCAGGCCGGGCCCGCCGGGGCCCGAGGCGACCGTGCTGTCGCCGGTGACGGGGCCGCTGGTCGGGCCGGAGGGGCCGCGTCGGCCCGGCTCCGAGAAGTACGGAAGGTCGTCGCGGCGGGGTTCGGGGCTCTCGTCGGCGCCGATCACCGGGAAGGAGGCCGTGCTGGCCGCCACCGCGTCGGACACGTCGAAGGAGCCGGTGCCGCCGCCGTGCCCCGGCGCGACGGGCCCGGCGCCGGTGGCACCCGGGAGCCCCGCGCCGTTCGTACCGCCCGGGCGTGCGCCGAAGGAGCTCGCGCCCGGGCGCTCTCCGGGCCGTGCGCCCGGCGCACCGGAAGCGCCGGGACGTGCGCCACCCGCGCCGCTCGCGCCCGGACCACCTGGCCGCGTGCCGCCCGCGCCGGGACCGCTCGGCGCACCCGGGCCGCCGAACGCCCCGTTGCCGCCCCGCGAGCCGGCACCAGCGCCCTCGCCGGGCGCCCCCGCGCCCGACGCGCCGCCCGCGCCTTGTATGCCCGAAGCCCCGGGCATACCGGCGCCGTTGGTCGACCCACTGCCCGGAGCGCCCTTGGCCGCCGCGGGCTTGCGCGGCGCGAACCAGTCGCTCGTCGCCGTCTTCTCCTCGGCCTGCGCGGCGGGCTCGGCGGGCGGGTCGAAGCTGCTGAGCGCGCTCACGGAGCTCATCGCCCGCGTGTCGGAGCCCGCTTCGTCCGCCGCGCTGTCGGCGTCCGCGACGGGGGTGCGCACGACGACCGGCGGAATGGGCCGGGATCCGGGGATGTTGATCCGGATGCGGGTCGTCAGTGTGGTCTCGGTCTTGCGTTCCTCCGACGGCGAGGCCGGACGGCTCGCGTCGACACCGTCCCCGGCAGCCACGGGGGTCCCGTACGGCGGCGTCCCCGACGGGTACGCGGCTGGGCCACGCCCGTTGGGCCCGGCGGACGAGCTGTCAGTTTCACGACTCAAGGCAGGTTCTCCCGGTTGGCTCCACCGCCTGTTTCGACCTCAACAGGTGGGGGTCCCCCCTGCTCGAGCGAAGCCGAGAGCGTGGGGGAGGCTCGGCGGCGCGCACCACCATACTGGCCGCTTGCGCCACGTAGACCGCGCCCGCGAGGGAAACCCGCACGGGACCCCCACGTCCGCACCGCGTTTTCCGGGGGACATCCCATGACTCGCAGCGACGAAGTGGTACGTCACTTGCCAAGTCGGGCGCCGGGGCGACCGGGTTGCCGCCCGTGGGCGAGGGTGGCGCACATCACAGCCACGGCCATTCCGCCGAGGAGGAACAGGTACGAGCCGGCGCCCGCGCCGAACAGGAAGTCCCCCTCGGGACGGCTGGCGGTGAGCAGCACGACGGCGACCATCCACCCGGCGGCGGGCGCGAGAGCCCCCGCGCGGGACCCGGTGACCTGGGCACCGCCCAGGAAGAGCCCGGCCGCGCCCGCGAGCGCGAGGAGCAGTCCGCCGGGGAACCAGGCGCCCTGCACCAGACCGCCCGCCACGCCGACGACCGCACCGAGCACCAGCAGCCCGAGATAGGCGGCCGACCGGCCGGCCGAGGGCAGGCTCAGGGGCTGTGCGAGTGCGCTCGACTGTTTGCCCGGTGTCGTCATGGGGCCACTCCTTGGAACAGATCCGTCTCGCGGGCACCGGTGTGCTCATGGCCCACCAACTCGTAGTACTCCGTGGTGAAAAGGGGCTGCGCGAGGGCGTTGGACAACGCGAAGTACGGCTCGGCGACCTCGATCTGAGTGACGTGGGCGCGCATCGCCGCGGCCTTCGCGGCCGCGAACGCCGTGCCGTCGATCTCTGTGGTGACCACTCGGTCGTCGACCACGCCGGGGACGTCGTCGATGCTCGCGGCCTTGGCGAAGGGCGTCTTGTCGAGCACCTCGCCGAGCCGGGCGAACGCGGCCCGGGCGACCGAACGCGGCACCCGGTTCCAGTAGATCTTGGTGATCCGCCAGGGCTCCCCGAGTTCCGGGCGGAAGCCGGGGTCGGCGGCCAGGTCGGCGGCGCGCATGGCGACGCGGTGGGCCTGGACGTGGTCGGGGTGGCCGTAGCCGCCGTCGGGGTCATAGGTGACGAGGACCTGGGGGCGCACCTCCCGGACGACCGTCACGAGGTGGCCGGCCGCCTCGTCCAGGTCCGCGGACCAGAAGGAGCCCGGCCGGTGGTTCTGCTCGGCGCCCATCATCCCGGAGTCGCGGTAGCGGCCCGGGCCGCCGAGGAAGCGGTGGTCGCCGACGCCGAGCTCGGCCATGGCGGCGGCCAGTTCGCCGAGGCGGTGCGAACCCAGCGCGTCGTCCCGGTCGGGCGCGAGGTGCGCGAGCTCCGGCGGGATGACCTCGCCCTCCTCACCGAGGGTGCAGGTCACCAGCGTCACCCGGGCGCCCTCGGCCGCGTACTTGGCCATGGTCGCGCCGTTGTTGATCGACTCGTCGTCCGGGTGCGCGTGCACCAGGAGCAGACGCCGGTCGGGCAGATCCGTCATGGGACCACCCTACGAGTGCCTCGGCGCTCCGCCGGTGTCACCCCTGATGCTCCTCCTCGGCGCTTTCGTCCTTGTAACGCGGCAGGCCGTCGGTCGGGATGGTCCAGTCGGCGATGGTGACGTCCTCGCCGTAGACGAAGTCCTTGCGGGTGGCGTAGCGGGGGCCGTCCGGGGTGGGGTGGATGTCGGTGAAGACGGCGCCGGTTCCCGTGCGGGGATCGAAGACCGCGTAGACGGGGATGCCCATCAGGGGGTAGTCGCGCATCTTGGTGACCCAGTCGTTGTCCGGGTTGGAGCGGGAGACGATTTCAATGGCGGCGATCAGGGCGCGCGGGTCGAAGGAACCGTCACCCCCCATAGCGCTCGCTCCTCGTCGTCTGTACCCAGGGGCAAGGATCGTCGCTCTCATGCTAGGCGGCCTCCAGGAGATCGGTTCGGCAGTCACGGCAGCGGCCGGGGGCGCGGAAGGCGCGGTCGCAGCCGTCGCACGTCTGGAGCGGGTGCCGTACGGGCGGTGGAGCGGCCGGTTCGCGGAACGGGGGTGGCGGCGGCAGCTGCTCGGTGAGGCGGTGGGCCAGCAGGGCGGCGGGCCGGTGCAGCCGCTCGGGCGGCAGGTCGGCGGTCAGTGCCCGCCGGTTGCCCGCCGTACGGGACTGGGCGCGCGGGGGCACGCTAGGGTTCTGCGTATCCATCGGGAAGCCTTCTTCTTCCTCGGTGGTCAGGCCCTCGCACTGGGATTGCCGTCCCGGCGGGGGCCGTCGCATGTCTGCGGTTGTGTCGCGCTGAGCGTAGGGCCGCGCGCGGCCGCGAAACGCACCCGAGTCAGGGATGTTCACCCTGCCGGGTGAGCGTGCGGCACGGGCGGGAGGGGTGGGGCTTGGTGGGGTCCTTTCCCCCGTGGTCCTTTGTCTTTCAACCGCTGGTGTCACCGGAGCCCGTGGGGGTGGGTTCCGGTGCCGGCGATGTGCTGGTTCACGTCACTCGAAGTCGCCGGTGACGCCTAGCGTGATGAGTGACCATGCAGTTGCGCACGGTGATTGTCGAGGGAGGGGCGCGCCGATGACGGTCGACGCGGAGGCGGGGCGGCTCAAGAGCGAGACGGACGAGCCGGGTTGGGAGGTGGATCCGGACGACGAGTGGGGTGTCGCGGTCGTCGCGACCGTCGGGCGGCAGTTGAAGCTGCGCCGGGAGGCCGTGGGGATGAAGGCCTGCGAGTTCGGCAGGGCCGTCGGCTACGGGGAGGACATGGTCTACAAGATCGAGAGCGGCAAGCGGATTCCCCGGCCCGAGTATCTGGACAAGGCCGACGAGGTGTTGGGGGCGGACGGGCTGCTCTCGGCGATGAAGGAGGACGTGGAGAAGGTCCGGTACCCGAAGAAGGTGCGGGCCTTGGCGGAGATGGAGGCCAAGGCGGTCGAGATCGGCGTGTACGAGACCAGCAACATTCACGGCCTGTTGCAGACGCCCGAGCATGCGCGAGCGCTGCTGGAGTGCTGGCTGCCCGCCTACACGCCGGAGGACTTGGAACGGCGAGTGGCCGCCCGCATGGCCAGGCAGTCCATTTTCGACCGGTCTCCCGCACCGGCCCTCGGGTTCGTCCTGGAGGAGGCGACCCTGCGCCGCAGGGTCGGAGGCACAATGGTGCGGCGACAGCAGTTCGAGCGCCTGCTGGAGGTGGGGCGGTTGAACAACGTCACGCTTCAGGTGATGCCGTTGGACAGCCCTCCGCACCCCGGCATGAGCGGCAGGATCGAGTTGCTGAAGTTCGAGGACGGCACGGCGGTGGGGCGCGCCGACGGTGCTTTCAACGGGCGTCCGGTCTCGAACCTCAAGGAGCTGCGCATTCTTGAACTGCGGTACGGGACCGTCCGGGCCCAGGCTCTTCCGCCCGGGGAGTCACTGGCCCTCATCGAGCAACTGCTAGGGGAAACATGATCTGCAAGCTCGCTGCCGGTGACGCCTCCGAACTGGCGTGGTTCAAGAGCAGCTACAGCAGTGGCCCCGATGGCGACTCCTGCGTAGAGATCGCCATAGCGCCCCTCGCCGTCCACGTCCGCGACTCCAAGCGCATCCAGGGCCCCCGGCTCACACTGCCCCCGGAGGCCTGGACCCGCTTCGTGGCGTACGCGTCCCGGGGCTGACGACCCTCCCGGCCGTCATCCCTGCGGGCGAGAGAGGCCCGTCCTCCGCGGCCGCTAGAACTTGATGCTGCCGATCATCCCCGCGATGTTCGTGGTCAGCTCGTGGATCGTGGGTGCCACCGTGGAGGAGGCGAGGTAGAAGCCGAGCAGCATGCACACGATCGCGTGGGCCGCCTTCAGTCCGGACTTCTTGATCAGAAGGAAGACGACGATCGCCAGCAGCACCACCGCCGAAATCGAGAGTGCCACGGCGGCTCACCTCCAAAGATCCCGGGACGCGGGGGGTTCGGACTATGGGGGCAGACAAATGCACGCAGATAAATCCACGCAGCGGGCAGCACGTTCATACCCACTATGCGCTAGTGATCATAACTATCCGTACGTGCGCATCGATCGGCGCACAGCCGCACAAGGGGGCGCATGGCCAATATGGTCGGGTCATGACCACCGAGCCTGCATCCTTCCCCCGACGGCACGCGCGGACCCAGCGGTTCACGCTCGGCGCGCCGCGTGCGTTCACCGTCGCGCCCGACGGTTCCCGTGTCGTGTTCCTGCGGTCCGCCTCCGGCACGGACCGCGCGCACCAGTTGTGGGTCCTCGACCTGGCGGACGGCAAGGAACGCTCCGCGGCCGACCCGGGCGTGCTCCTCGGGGGCGCCGTCGAGCAGTTGCCGCCCGAGGAGCGCGCCCGCCGGGAACGCAGCCGCGAGGGCGGCGCCGGCATCGTCGGCTACGCCACCGACGCGGCCGTGGAGTTGGCGTCTTTCGCCTTGTCAGGACGGCTTTTCACGGCGGAGCTGCGCGCGGGCACGGCCCGCGAACTGCCCGTGGCCGGGCCGGTGATCGACCCGCGTCCGGCACCCGACGGACGGCACATCGCCTACGTGCGCGGGGGCGCGCTGCGCGTGGTCGGCGCGGAGGGCGAGGACGACCGGGCGCTCGCCGAGCCGGAGTCGGAATCGGTGTCGTACGGCCTGGCCGAGTTCATCGCGGCCGAGGAGATGGGCCGTTCGCGGGGTTTCTGGTGGTCGCCGGAGTCCGACCGGCTGCTCGTGTCGCGCGTGGACGACACGCCGGTGCGGCGGTGGTGGATCTCCGATCCGGCCCGTCCGGACCAGGAGCCGCAGCGGGTTCCGTACCCTGCGGCGGGCACCGACAACGCGGACGTACGGCTGTTCGTCGTGGGGCTCGACGGGGCGCGCACCGAGGTCGTCTGGGACCGGACGCGGTACCCGTACCTGGCGCGAGTGCACTGGTCAGCGGCGGGGGCACCGCTGATCCTGGTGCAGGCGCGGGACCAGCGCAGCCAGCTGTACCTGGCGGTGGACCCGGACACCGGGGCGACCAGGATGGTGCACGCGGACGAAGATCCATATTGGCTGGAACTTTTCGCCGGTGTGCCCTGCTGGAGCCCCTCCGGGCAGTTGGTCCGGGTCGCCGACGAGGGCGGCGCGCGGGTGCTCGCCGTGGGGGACCGGCCGTTGACCGGACCGCAGTTGCACCTGCGGGCGGTGCTCGACGTGGCTGACGCGGATGTGCTGGTGGCCGCGTCGGCGGGAGAGGCCGCGGCGGACCCGGAGACCGGCGAGGTCCATGTCTACCGGGTGAACGAACTCGGCGTGGAGCGCGTGTCGCAGGAGCCCGGTGTGCACTCGGCGGTGCGCGCGGGGGCCGTGACCGTGCTCGTCTCCTCGGTCCTCGACCGCCCCGGCGTCCAGGTGCAGGTGCTGCGCGACGGCAAGCGTCTGGCCACCGTGGCGTCGTATGCCGAAAACCCCGGTTTGTCCCCGCGCGTGCGGCTGACACAGGGGGGCGCACGTCGAATCCCATGCGCCGTGCTTATGCCTACGGACTACTCCGGTGACGCCTCCCTCCCCGTCCTCCTGGACCCCTACGGCGGCCCGCACGGACAGCGTGTGGTGGCCGCGCACAATCCGCACCTGACCTCGCAGTGGTTCGCCGACCAGGGCTTCGCGGTGATCGTCGCCGACGGACGCGGCACCCCGGGCCGCTCCCCCGCCTGGGAGAAGGCGGTCAAGGACGACCTCGCGGCGGTCGTGCTCCAGGACCAGGTGGACGCGCTGCACGCCCTGGCCGGCGACTTCCCGCTCGACCTGTCCCGGGTCGCGATCCGCGGCTGGTCCTTCGGCGGCTATCTGGCGGCGCTGGCGGTGCTGCGCCGCCCGGACGTCTTCCACGCGGCCGTCGTGGGCGCGCCGGTGACCGACCTGCGGCTCTACGACACCCACTACCAGGAGCGGTACCTGGGGCACCCCGGCGAGCAACCGGACGTCTACCGCCGCAACTCGCTCATCGACGACGCGGGCCTGGTGGACGCGGCGGAACCTGCCCGCCCGATGATGATCATCCACGGCCTGGCGGACGACAACGTGGTGGTGGCCCACTCCCTGCGTCTGTCCTCGGCCCTCCTGGCCGCGGGCCGCCCGCACGAGGTGCTGCCGCTGTCCGGGGTGACGCACATGACGCCGCAGGAAACGGTCGCGGAGAACCTGTTGCTCCTCCAGCGGGACTTCCTGCGCCGCGCGCTGAACCTGGGCTGAGCCGGGCCGCACAGCAACGGGCCGGGGCGACATGGCGCGCCCCGGCCCGTTTACGGCACCCGCACGGCCGTACGCTGTTCACTGTGCTGCGTCCGTATATCGGAATCGCGTCAGCCAAGTTGCCTGTGTGTTAACGCACTTCATGTGTGTTTGCGGAGTTATGCGGCTCCTCGGGCGGCTCCTCCGGCGGCTCCTCGGGCGGCTCCTCCGGCGGCTCCTCCTGGGGCTTCTCGCGCGGCACCACACGCATCTCCTCCGCGAAGTGGCACGCCGAATCGTGCGCGGCCGGTCCCCTCGTCCCCCGGAACTCCTCCGGCACCGCGAGCGGCGGCACCTGGAGCGCGCACCGCTCCCTGGCCTTCCAGCAGCGCGTGCGGAACCGGCAGCCGGAGGGGATGTCCGCCGGGGACGGCACGTCACCGGTGAGGATGATCCGCTCCCGGCGCTCCCGGGCCGCCGGGTCGGGCACGGGCACGGCGGACAGCAGCGCCTGGGTGTAGGGGTGCGTGGGATGCTCGTAGATCTCCTCGTCGGTGCCGATCTCGACGATCTTCCCGAGATACATCACCCCCACCCGGTCGGAGATGTGCCGCACGATCGACAGGTCGTGCGCGATGAAGACGTAACTGAGCCCGAACTCGTCCTGGAGCCGCGCCATCAGGTTGATCACCTGGGCCTGCACCGACACGTCGAGCGCCGAGACCGGCTCGTCCGCCACGATGATCTCCGGGCGCAGCGCCAGCCCCCGTGCGATGCCGATGCGTTGGCGCTGACCGCCGGAGAACTGGTGCGGGTAGCGGTTGATGTGCTCGGGGTTGAGCCCGACGACGTCCAGCAGCTCCCGCACCCGCCGCCGTCTGTCCCCCTTGGGCGCGACCTCGGGGTGGATCTCGTACGGCTCCCCCACGATGTCGCCCACCGTCATACGCGGGTTGAGGGAGGTGTACGGGTCCTGGAACACCATCTGGATGTTGCGCCGCACCGCCTTCAGCGCGCGCCCGGACAGCCGGGTGATGTCCTCGCCCTTGTACCGGATCGAACCGGCCGTCGGCGGCTCCAGGTTGACCAGCAGCCTGGCGAGCGTCGACTTGCCGCACCCGGACTCCCCGACGATGCCGAGCGTTTCCCCCCGGCCGAGCGTGAAGTCGACGCCGTCGACCGCCCTCACCGCGCCGATCTGCCTCTTGAACAGGATCCCCCGGGTGAGCGGATAGTGCTTGACCAGCCCGCTGACCTCCAGGATCGTCTCAGGACCGGCCATGCAGGCACTCCCTCCAGAAGTGGCAGGCGCTCCCCCGCTGCTCGTCCACCTCGTAGAGCGGCGGCTCGTCGGTGCGGCACACGTCGCGGGCCAGCGGGCAGCGGGGGTGGAAGGGGCAGCCCGGGGGGATGTGCGTGAGGCTCGGCGGCAGGCCCTCGATGGCGTACAGCCGCCGGCCCTTGCGGTCGAGACGGGGGATGGAGTCGAGCAGGCCCCGTGTGTAGGGGTGGGCGGGGCTCTTGTAGATGTCGTGCACGGGGGCGGACTCCACGATCCGGCCCGCGTACATGACGGCGATCCGGTCGGCGACGTCCGCGACGACACCGAGGTCGTGGGTGATGAGCATCAGCCCCATGCCGTACTCCCGGCGCAGCTCGGCCAGCAGGTCCATGACCTGGGCCTGCACGGTGACGTCGAGGGCGGTGGTGGGCTCGTCGGCGATGATCAGCGCGGGCTCCAGCGCCAGCGCCATGGCGATCATGACCCGCTGGCGCATACCGCCGGAGAACTGGTGCGGATAGTCCCGCACGCGCTGCCGGGCGGCCGGGATCCGTACCCGGTCCATCAGCTCGACCGCCCGGGCGCGCGCGTCCTTCTTCGACATCCCCCGGTGCACGACGAACATCTCCCCGAGTTGGTCGCCCACGGTGAGGACGGGGTTCAGCGCGGAGAGGGCGTCCTGGAAGATCATGGCCATTCCGGCACCGCGGATCCTGCGCCGCTCCTCCTCCTTGAGGGTGAGCAGGTCCCGCCCCTGGAAGAGGACACGGCCGCCGGTGATCCGGCCGGGCGGCGTGTCCAGGATGCCCATGACGGCCTGGGCGGTGACGGACTTGCCGGAGCCGGACTCGCCGAGCACGGCCAGCGTCTCGCCGGCGTCCACACAGTAGCCGACCCCGTTGACCGCGCGGGCGATCCCCTCCCGGGTCCGGAACTCCACGTGCAGGTCACGCACTTCGAGCAGCACGGCCGTCACCTCAGCTTCGGGTCGAGGGCGTCGCGCACCGCGTCGCCGAGCATGATGAACGCCAGCACGGTGACCGCCAGAGCCCCGGAGGGCCAGAGCAGCGCGTGCGGGGCGTTGCGGATGTAGGGGGAGGCGGCGGAGATGTCGATCCCCCAGGACACGCTCGGCGGCTTCAGCCCGACGCCGAGGTACGACAGGGTGGCCTCGAGGGCGATGTAGGTGCCGAGCGCGATGGTCGCGACGACGATCACCGGCGCGACCGCGTTGGGCGCGATGTGGCGCAGCAGGATGCGGGTGTCGGAGGCCCCGAGGGCGCGGGCGGCCTGGACGTAGTCGTGCTGTTTGGCGGTGATGACCGCGCCGCGGGCGATCCGGGAGATCTGCGGCCAGCCGAGCAGCACGATGAACCCGACGACCGGCCAGACCGTGTTGCCGGTCACCACGGAGAGCAGGACGAGCCCGCCCAGGACGACCGGGATGGCGAAGAAGATGTCGGTGGCCCGGGACAGGATCGCGTCCCATCCGCCGCCGAAGTACCCGGCCAGCCCGCCGAGGACCGAGCCGAGGACGGCGACGCCGAGCGTGGCGCAGACGCCCACCGTGACCGAGGTACGGGCGCCGTAGACGGTCCGGGTGTACACGTCGCAGCCCTGGCCGTCGAACCCGAACGGATGTCCGGGCTGGGAGCCCTCCTGGGCCTTGGACAGCTCGCAGACGAGGGGGTTGCCGGAGGTGATCAGCGACGGCCACAGGGACATCAGGACGAGGAAGAGGATCACCAGCCCGGAGACGAGGAAGACCGGGTTGCGGCGCAGGTCGCGCCAGGCGTCGGACCACAGGCTGCGCGGTCGGCCGGCCGGGCCTTCCGGTCCCCTGTGCAGGGTGCTCGCCTCGCTGGCGGCGAGGTCCATGGCACCGCCCATGCCCGTCCCGGCGATGGCCCCCTTCTGCTCGTACCGCGGCTGCTCAGGCATAGCGGATCCTCGGGTCGAGTACGGCGTACAGGAGGTCGACGAGCAGGTTGGCGATCAGGAAGACCAGCACGAGCACGGTCACGAACCCGACGACCGTCTGGGTGTTCTGCCGCAGGATCCCCTGGTAGAGCTGGTAGCCCACGCCGTGGATGTTGAAGATCCGCTCGGTGACGATCGCGCCTCCCATCAGGGCGCCGATGTCGGTGCCGATGAAGGTGACGACGGGGATGAGCGAGTTGCGCAGCAGATGCCGGGTGATCACACGGCGGCGCGGCAGCCCCTTGGCGACGGCGGTGCGGACGTAGTCGGAGCGTCTGTTCTCGCCGATGGAGGTCCGGGTGAGCCGGGTGACATAGGCGAGGGAGACGGAGGCGAGGACGAGGCCGGGCACGATCAGCTCCCCGACGGTGGCCGCCGGGGAGACCGACGGTCTGGTCCAGCCCCACTTCACACCGAGCAGGAGCTGGAGCAGCAGACCGGTGACGAAGGTCGGCACGGAGATCACGACGAGGGTGAGCAGCAGGACCGTGGTGTCGACGGGCCGCCCGCGGCGCAGCCCGGTGACCACGCCCAGCGCGATCCCGAGGACGACCTCGAACACGATCGCGACGATGGTGAGCCGGATGGTGGGCGGGAAGGCGGTCGCCATCAGCTCGGTGACCTTCTGCCCGTTGAAGGCGGTGCCGAAGTTGCCGGTGAAGACGTTGCCCATGTAGGTCGCGTATTGCTGCCAGAGGGGCTTGTCGAGGCCGAACTCCCGGCGCAGCTGCGCCGCGGTGGCAGGGTCGCACTGCCGTTCGCCGCACAGGCCGGCGACGGGGTCGCCCATCACGTTCACCATCAGGAAGATGAGCAGGGTGGCGCCGAAGAAGACCGGGATCATCTGCAGCAGGCGCCGGACGACGTACCGTCCCATGGGGCCTCCGGGGGTGGCGGGCGGGCGTGCGGCTCAGCGGACCTGGATCTGGTCGTAGACGGGGACGCTGAAGGGGTTGAGCGCCACGTTCGCGAGGCGCGCGGAGTAGCCGGCGCTGCCGTTCTGGTACCAGAGCGGGATGGCGGCCATGTTGTCCCGCACCACCCCCTCGGCCTGCTGGAACAGCCCGACCGCGGCCGTCTTGTCGCTCTCGGCGTTCGCCCGGTCGACGAGCTTGTCGAAGTCCTTGTTCGACCATTTGCCGTCGTTGGAGGAGGCGTTCGTGTAGTAGAGCGGCTGGAGGAAGTTCTGGATGAGCGGGTAGTCCATCTGCCATCCGGCGCGGAACGGCCCGGACATCTTGTGCTGCGCGATCTGGTTGCGGAAGTCGGCGAAGGTGCCGACCGGGTTGCCCACGCAGGCACGGTCGTTGCCGAGGGCGTTGTTGATGGAGTTGCACACGGCGTCCACCCACTCCCGGTGCGAACCGGAGTCCGCGTTGTAGGTGATCCTGAGCTGCCCGCCGGGCAGCCCCCCGCCCTCCTGGATCAGCTTCTTGGCCCGCCCCGGGTCGTAGCGGCACGCGTCGCCGCACAGACCTTCCTTGAAACCGCCGTCGGTGCCGAGGACGGGTGAGGTCCAGTCACTGGCGGGGGTGCGGGTGTGGTGGAAGATCGTGTCGGTGATCTGGTCCCGGTTGATCGCCATGGACAGGCCCGTGCGGACCTTCTCCGTCCCCGGTCTGTTCCACCGCGGGTCGTAGTAGGGGAAGGCGAGGGTCTGGATGATTCCGGCCGGCTCGGTGATGTACCGGCCGCCGAGATCGGACTGCACGTTCCTGAGCTGCGAGGCGGGCACGTCGTCGCTGAGGTCGAGGTTGCCGGCCAGCAGGTCGGTGTAGGCGGTGTTGCTGTCGGTGTAGACCTTCAGGTCCACGCCGTTGTTGCGGGCCTTGTCCGGGCCGGGGTAGGCGCCCCACCTCCGCAGGGACATCATGAAGCCGCGCGTGTAGGAGTGGACCTGGTACGGGCCGTTGCCGACGGGCTTCTTCAGCCAGTCCGCGTGGTGGTCGAAGAACGCCCGGGGCAGCGGGGCGAAGGCCACGTAGCCGAGGGTGTCCGGGAACGTGGAGAACTTCTGGCCCAGCCGGACGGTGAAGGTGCGCCGGCCGGTCACCTTCAGCCCGGAGAGGGTGTCGGCGGTCTGGGCGCCGGAGGCCGGGTGCACCTTGTCGTAGCCCTCGATGTACCCGAAGAAGTACGCGTTCCTCTGGTTGTTCCTCAGGCTCGCACCGTAGTTCCAGGCGTCGACGAAGGACCGGGCGGTGACCGGCTCCCCGTTGCTGAAGGTCCAGCCGTCCTTGACGGTGACGGTGAAGTTCCGCGAGTCGGACGTCCGGATGCTCTCGGCGAGCATGTCCTCGGCCGCGCCGGTCCTCGGGTTGTACCGCTTGAGCCCCCGGAAGATCATGTCGAGCACCTTGCCGCCCTGGACCTCGTTGGTGTTGGCCGGCTCGAGCGGGTTCTGCGGATCGCCCCAGGAGGAACTGAACACCCCGGGCGCGGTGCCGCCGCCGTCCGCGCCCCCGCCACAGGCGGCCACCATGAGGGCGGCCACCGCCGCCCACAGGGCGTGCCTGGCTCCACGCATGGGGTGCCTCCTCGAGGGTGTGCGCCTGCCCTCGGCGCCGGGACACTGTCCGTTATCGCCACTATCGACCCGAAGACCCCTCATCACACGCAACGCCACCCGACTGGCCGTACCACGGCCGGACCAGGGCGTCAGGCCGCCGGCGGCGAAGGCGACAGGCCGCCGCAGCGAGGGCGTCAGGCCTCCACCAGCAACGCTTCACAGGTGTGGACCAATGGTTGCCGACACACCATCAGTTACCTCGTTTCCGCAGGCCACACGGTGTTTGACGCACCGTTGACGGGCGCGGAGCGACGCTGATAGACACACTCATCACCCATCCGGCGTCAGCCGATCCGGCCCGATCAAGCCGTTCCCCGAACCGCCGTCCCCGTGCAGTGATGACGTGAGGTCAGCATCGATGAGCACGCAAGACCAGCACGGCAGAGGGCGCTCGCGCCCGGACCGTCCACGACACCGTTCAGCGCGGCTCGTCGCCGCCGCCCTCACGGTCTGGGCCGCTCTGGCCTCACCCCAGCAGGCCGAGGCGAAGGAGAGCGACACGGTCCTCACCGTGGCGGTCGCCCAGAGCGTGGACTCGCTGAGCCCGTTCCTCGCCACCCGTCTGGTCAGTACCAGCGTCAACCGGCTGATGTACGAGTACCTGACCGACTACGACCCGGGGGACGCCCACCCGGTCCCGGGCCTCGCCACCCGGTGGAAGCCGTCCGCCGACAAGCTCACCTGGACGTACACGATCCGCTCCGACGCCACGTGGTCGGACGGCCAGAAGGTCACCGCCGAGGACGCGGCGTGGACGTTCACCAAGATGATGACCGACGACAAGGCGGCCACCGCGAACGGCAGCTTCGTCGCGAACTTCCGGAAGGTCACAGCTCCGGACCCCACCACGCTCGTCATAGAACTCAAGAAGCCGCAGGCCACGATGACCGCGCTCGACGTGCCGATCGTGCCCAAGCACGTCTGGGAGAAGGTCGGGGACTTCGGGACGTTCAACAACGACAAGAGCTTCCCCGTGGTCGGTGACGGGCCGTTCGTCCTGGCCGGTTACAAGCCCGACAGCTATGTGCGGCTCAAGGCCAACAAGAACTTCTGGCGGGGCGCCCCGAAGTTCGACGAGCTGGTGTTCCGGTACTACAAGGACCAGGACGCGGCGGTGGCGGCCCTGCGCAAGGGAGAGGTGTCCTTCGTCGCGGGTTCACCCTCCCTGACACCCGCTCAGGCCGCCTCGCTCCAGGGCGCGAAGGACATCAAGGTCAACGACGCGCCGGGCCGCCGCTTCTACGCCATCGCCACCAACCCCGGCGCCCGGGCGAGGAACGGGCAGAAGTTCGGCGACGGCGCCCCCTCCCTCCTGGACGAGCGGGTGCGGCACGCCCTGTTCATGGCCGTCGACCGCAGGACACTCGTCGACAAGGTGTTCCAGGGCCACGCCGAAGAGGGTCAGGGCTACATACCGCCCCGCTTCTCCACGTACTTCTGGAAGCCGTCGGCGGCCCAGGAACTGGCCTACGACCCCGCGAGGGCCGCCCAGCTGCTCGACCAGGCGGGCTACCGGAAGAACGCCGACGGCAAACGCGTGGGCAAGGACGGCAAGCCCCTCACCTACCGCATGCTGTGCCACGCCACCGACCCGAACGACAAGGCGGTCGGCCAGTACCTGAAGGAGTGGTGGGGCAAGCTCGGCATCGGCCTGACGCTCGACTGCCTCGACAACGTGACCGACCCCTGGCTCGCCGGCACATACGACCTCGCCTTCGACGGCTGGTCCGTCAACCCCGACCCCGACTTCGTGCTGTCGATCCACACCTGCGCGGCGCTCCCGGCGACCCCCAAGGACACGGCCGCCACGGACAACTTCATCTGCGACAGGCAGTACGACGACCTCTACGCCCGGCAGCTCGCGGAGTACGACCCCGCCAAGCGGGCCGACCTCGTCAAGCAGGCCGAGTCGCGGCTGTACGACCTCGGGTACATGAACGTCATGGCGTACCCGAACGCGGTCGAGGCCTACCGGACGGACCAGATAGCGTCGATCACCACCATGCCCGAGAAGGCGGGCAACATCTACGGGCAGGACGGCTACTGGAGCTGGTGGTCGGCCGAACCGGCGAACTCCGGTGACTCCTCGACCGGTTCCTCGTCCACCGGGGTCGTCGTCGGCATCGTCGCGGGAGTCGTGGTCCTCGTCGGCGCCGGGGTGGTCCTCGGCGCGCGGCGCCGCGCCACCGCTGAGGACCGTGAGTAGTGCAACCGGCGCGCGAACCGCGGACACATGCCGGCACCCCGTACCTGCGGTACGCGGCGGGCAGGGCGGCCGGCGCCGCCGTCTCCCTGCTCGCCGTCCTCGTGACGAGTTTCTTCCTCTTCCGGCTGATCCCGGGCGACCCGGTGAAGTTCATGACGGGCGGACGTCCCGTATCGGCCGCCCAACTGGCCTCATACCGCAGGGAGTTCGGTCTCGACCTGCCGCTGTGGCAGCAGTTCACGGACTACTGCGGCAAGGCACTCACGGGCGACCTCGGCACGTCGTACCAGTTCCGGGCCCCGGTCATCGACAAGATCACCGAGGCGCTGCCGAACACGCTGCTGCTCACCGGCACCGCGTTCGTCCTCTACACGGTCCTCGGCGTCGTCCTCGGCACCCGCTCGGCGTGGCGCCACGGCCGGCTCGGCGACCGGCTCAACACCGGTGTGGCGCTGACGCTGTACTCGATCCCCTCCTTCTGGCTGGGTCTGCTGCTCATCATCGTGTTCGCGGTGGGCATGGGCCCGGTCCCGGGTGTGTTCCCGACCGGCGGCATGGAGTCGGGCGGCAAGGAGGGCTTCGCGTACGCCGTCGACGTCGCCCACCATCTCGTCCTGCCGGTCATCACGCTGGTCGCGGTCGAGTACGGGCAGACGCTGCTGGTCACCCGCTCGGCGCTGCTCGACGAGATGGGCAGCGACTATCTGACCACCGCGCGCGCCAAGGGCCTGAGGGACGACCTGGTCCGGCGCCGGCACGCGGTGCCGAACGCGCTGCTGCCGACCGTGACGCTGGTCTTCGTCAATCTCGGCCGAACGGTCGCGGGCGTCATCCTCGTCGAGACCGTGTTCTCCTGGCCGGGCCTCGGCGGGCTCTTCTACCAGGCGCTGAGCGTGCCCGACCTGCCCCTCGTCCAGGGGCTGTTCTTCGTCTTCGCCTCGGCGGTGATCCTCATGAACACGCTGGCCGACCTGATCTATCCGCTGCTCGACCCCCGGGTGGGCCGATGACCACCGACACGACTCCCCCGGGCGGGCCGACCCGTACCGACACGACCGCGCCGGTGGCGAAGGCGAGTCCGCGCACGCTCGCCCGGCAGCGCCGCCGCCGCTCCGCCGCCCGCTTCTGGACGCACTACCGCACGCACCGCGCCGGGCTCGTGGGTCTGGCCGTCCTCGTCCTGTTCGCCGCGGTCGCGCTCACCGCGCCGCTGACCGTCGGTGCCGACGTGTCCAGTGTGACCGGCGCGCCGGGCCGGCCGCTTCAGCATCCGAGCGGTGACTTCCCGCTGGGCACGGACCGGTTCGGGCGGAACCTGCTGGGCCTGGTGGTGTGGGGCTCGCGGGTCTCGCTGCTGGTCGGGCTGCTCGCGGCGGTGCTGTCCGTGGCGATCGGCGCACTGGTCGGGATCACCGCCGGTCACTTCCGGGGCGCCTACGCCACGGTGATGATGCGGATCACGGACTGGTTCCTGGTGATGCCGACGCTGGTCCTCGCCATCGCGCTCGCCACCGTAATGTCCCGCTCGCTCGGCACGGTGATCCTGGCGATCGGTGTGACGTCCTGGCCGACCACGGCCCGGCTGGTGCGGGCGCAGACGCTGGCGGTGGAGTCCCGGCCCTACATCGAGCGGGCGCGGGCGCTCGGCGGCGGCCACGCGCACATCATGCTCCGGCACGTACTGCCCAACGTCATGCCGCTGGTGCTGGCGCAGACGACGCTGATGATCTCCTCGTCCATCCTCGCCGAGGCGACGCTGGCCTTCCTCGGCATGGGCGACCCGACGGTCGTGTCCTGGGGCGGTCTGCTCCAGGACGCCCGGGAAGCGGGCGCGGTCAGCTCCGGCGACTGGTGGTACCTGGTGCCGCCGGGCATCGCGATCGCCGTGGTCGCCCTGACCTTCACGCTCTGCGGCCGCGCGGTGGAGTCCGTCCTCAACCCGCGGCTGGGGGTGGAGCGTTGACGCTGCTGGAGGCAAGGGACCTGGAGGTGACCTACGCCGGCGGGGCCGCCGCCGTGCGGGGCGTCGACCTGGTGCTGGAGGCGGGGCAGAGGCTCGGCGTCGCGGGCGAGTCGGGCTGCGGGAAGTCCACCCTGGCGCTGGCCCTGCTGCGGCTGCTGCCGCCCGGTACCCGGGTCGGCGGGCAGGTCCTGCTGGACGGCGAGGACGCGCTGACGATGCGGTGGGGGCAGGTCAGGGCGGTCCGCTGGGCGGGGGCCTCGATCGTCTTCCAGGGAGCGATGCACTCCCTCAACCCGGTGCACCGGATCGGCGACCAGATCGCCGAGCCGATGCTGCTGCACCGCAAGGCGACCCCGGCCGAGGCGAAACGCAGGACCGGCGAACTGCTGGAGCACGTGGGCCTGCCGGCCGCACGGGCGACGGCGTTCCCCCACGAACTGTCCGGCGGCCAGCGCCAGCGCGTGATGATCGCCATGGCACTGGCCTGCGACCCACGGCTCGTCATCGCCGACGAGCCGACCACGGCCCTGGACGTGATGATCCAGGCGCAGATCCTGCGGCTGATCGGCCGGCTCGTCGCCGAACAGGACCTCGGCCTGATCATGATCAGCCACGATCTGGCCGTCCTCGCCGAGACCTGCGACCGGCTGGCGGTGATGTACGCGGGCCGGGTGGTCGAGGAGGGCCCGGCCCGGGAGCTCTACGACGACGCCCGGCATCCCTACGCCGGCGCCCTGTCCGCGGCGTTCCCCCGCATCGGCGACCCGGCCTCCCGCTATGCCCCACACGGCCTGGCGGGCGATCCGCCCGACCCGTCAGCCCTGCCGTCCGGCTGCGCCTTCCACCCGCGCTGCCCGGTGGCCCTGGACGGCTGCGCCACCCAGGACCAGGACCTGCGGGACGCCGGCCCGGGCCGCCGGGCGGCCTGCGTGCATGTGCCGCCAGGCCCCGCCCCCGGTCCGACGGCGGCGACGGAGGACGCGAGGAGCAGCCCATGACGACCTCACCGACGACATCACCGACCGCCTCACCGCTGCTGAGCGCGGAGGGACTGCGTGTGGCCTTCCCCGGGCGCCACGGCGCTGCGCCGTCCCGGGCGGTGGACGGTGTGGACCTCGACATCCGCCCGGGGGAGATCGTGGCGCTGGTCGGCGAGTCGGGCTGCGGCAAGACGACACTGGCCCGGGCACTGCTCGGCCTGGTACCGCCGACGTCGGGAAGCGTCCGCTTCGCCGGGCGGCCGCTCGACTACTCCGCCCGGGCCCTGAAGGCGTACCGCAGACGCGTCCAGCTGGTGCTCCAGGACCCGAGCGGATCGCTCAACCCCCGGCACACGGTGTACGAGGCGGTCGCCGAGGGGCTGCGGATCCACGGGTACGGCGGAGACGAGCAGACGGCGGTGTCCCGGGCCCTCTCCCGGGCGGGACTCCGCCCACCGGAGCGCTTCTTCCTGCGCTATCCGCACGAGCTGTCGGGAGGCCAGCGCCAGCGCGTGGTGATCGCGGGCGCGCTCGTCCTGGACCCGGAACTGATCGTCGCCGACGAGCCGGTGGCCTCCCTCGACGCCTCGGTTCGCGGCGAGATCCTGGCCCTGCTGCTGCGCCTGCGCACCGAACTGGGCCTGTCCGCGCTGGTGGTGACCCACGATCTGGGCCTGGCCTGGAACATCGCGGACCGGGTGGCGGTGATGTACCTGGGCCGGATCGTGGAGACGGGCGACGTCGAACAGGTCCTGACCGCCCCACGGCACCCGTACACCCAGGCGCTGCTCTCGGTCCTCCCGGAAGCCCCGGGCACACCCGTGGTGCTGTCCGGCGAACCCCCGGACCCGTCCCGCATCCCCACGGGCTGCCGCTTCCACCCCCGCTGCCAGATCCTGGCCGGCGGGGAGGCGGAACGGGCGGGTGTCGCGGACGCGTGCCGGACCCGGGAGCTGGACGTGCTGGGCGGGGGTGGCGGCGGGCAGGTGGCGTGCCATTGGGCTCGGACCGTCGTCGCCCCTTGATGGCCCGGAGGCCCGGAGCTCCCTTGTTCGGGGCTCTCGGGCGGCCCGTCACCTCCGGAAAAGGCCGGTTCCCGGTACCTCGCGAGGTACCGGGAACCGAACGGATGCCAGGCAGACGTCAGGCCGCGTGCACGACGTCCTTCTCCTCGGCGAAGTGGCACGCCGACTCGTGGGCCGCGGGGGAGTCCGCGTCCTTGAAGCGCTCGGGGATCGCCAGCAGCGGCACCTCCTCGGCGCACCTGTCCGTGGCCTTCCAGCACCGGGTGCGGAAGCTGCAGCCCGAGGGCGGGTTGGCCGGGGAGGGCACGTCGCCGGTCAGGATGATCCGCTCGCGGTGCTCACGGGCCTCCGGGTCCGGCACGGGGACCGCCGACAGCAGCGCCTGGGTGTAGGGGTGCGTCGGGTGGTCGTAGATCTGCTCGTCGTCGCCGATCTCGACGATCTTGCCGAGGTACATCACGCCCACGCGGTCCGAGATGTGCCGGACGATCGACAGGTCGTGCGCGATGAACATGTAGGAGAGGTTGAACTCGTCCTGCAGTCGCTCCATCAGGTTGATGACCTGCGCCTGGACCGACACGTCCAGGGCGGAGACCGGCTCGTCGCAGATGATGACCTCGGGGTTCAGGGCCAGGCCGCGGGCGATGCCGATGCGCTGACGCTGACCGCCCGAGAACTGGTGCGGGTAGCGGTTGATGTACTCCGGGTTGAGACCCACGACGTCGAGGAGCTCCTGCACCCTGCGGCGCCGGTCGCCCTTGGGGGCCACCTCGGGGTGGATGTCGAAGGGCTCGCCGATGATGTCGCCCACCGTCATACGCGGGTTGAGCGACGTGTACGGGTCCTGGAAGATCATCTGGATGTTGCGGCGGACCGCCTTGAGGGCCTTGCCGGACAGCTTGGTGATGTCCTGGCCCTTGTAGAAGATCTCACCGGCGGTCGCCCGCTCCAGGTTCATCACGAGCTTGGCCACCGTCGACTTGCCGCATCCGGACTCGCCGACGATGCCCAGGGTCTCGCCCTGGTAGAGGTCGAAGGAGACGCCGTCGACGGCCTTCACCGCGCCGATCTGGCGCTTGATGACGATGCCCTGTGTCAGCGGGAAGTGCTTGACCAGGTTGCGCACCTGCAGGATCGGCTCGCCCCGGTGGACCGGCGCGTCGAGGGCGGCGACCGCCTCCTCCTCGGAGTGCACGTCGGCGACGTCCACGGTGGAGACGTTCGGTGTCGCGTCCTGCGGCTCGCCGGTCTTGGTCGGCTCAGCCATGGATCGTCTCCTTCCAGAAGTGGCACGCGCTGGCGCGGCCGGGCAGTTCCGTTCCGTCCGGCTCGGTCACCGGGACCAGTGGCGGACGCTCCGTGCGGCAGATGTCCTGCGCCTTCTCGCACCGCGGGTTGAAGGCGCAACCGCCCGGCACCTTCAGCAGGTTGGGCGGCAGGCCCTTGATCGCGTAGAGGTCCTGGCCCTTCTGGTCCAGGCGCGGGATCGAATCGAGCAGCCCCCGGGTGTAGGGGTGGGCCGGGCGCTTGTACAGCTCGTGCACCGGCGCCGTCTCCACGATGCGGCCCGCGTACATCACCGCGATCTTGTCGGCGACGTCCGCCACGACACCGAGGTCGTGGGTGATGAGGATGAGGCCCATCTGGTACTCGCGCTGCAGCTCCGCGAGCAGGTCCATCACCTGGGCCTGGACGGTCACGTCGAGGGCCGTGGTCGGCTCGTCGGCGATGATCAGGTCCGGTTCCAGGGCGAGCGCCATGGCGATCATGATGCGCTGGCGCATACCGCCCGAGAACTGGTGCGGGTAGTCGTTCACGCGCGCCGCGGCCGCCGGGATCTTCACCCGGTCCATCAGCTCGATCGCCTTGGCCTTGGCCTCCTTGCGGGACAGCCCCTGGTGGACGCGGAACATCTCACCGAGCTGGAAACCCACGCTGAGCACGGGGTTGAGCGATGAGAGCGCGTCCTGGAAGATCATCGCGATCCGCGCCCCGCGCAGCTTGCGCCGCTCCTCGGCGGACATCTTCAGCATGTCCTCGCCGTAGAAGCGGATCTCGCCCTGCGGGATGCGGGCCGGCGGCATGTCGAGGATGCCCATGATCGCCTGCGCGGTCACGGACTTGCCGGAGCCGGACTCGCCGAGCACGGCGAGCGTCTCCCCGGAGTTCACCGAGTAGTTGACGCCGTTGACGGCCCGGACCACGCCCTCGCGGGTCTGGAACTCGACGTGCAGGTCACGCACTTCGAGCAGCGGGCCGGTCTTCTGGGCGTCGCCGGGTCGCGGTGCCGGGACGGCGTCCGTCGGTTGGATGGTGGTCACGTACGCCTCCCTCAGCGCATCTTCGGGTCGAAGGCGTCGCGGACGACGTCGCCGAGCATGATGAACGCCAGCACGGTGATGCTCAGGGCGCCGGCCGGGAACAGCAGCGCGTGCGGCGAGGTCAGGAACCGGTCCTGGGCGTCACTGATCATCAGACCCCACGAGATGTTGGGGTACTGGATGCCGATGCCCAGGTAGGACAGGGCGGCCTCGGCGGCGATGTAGACACCGAGGTTCATGGTGGTGATGACGATCACGGGGGCGAGCGTGTTCGGCAGGATGTGCCGGAACGCGATCCGACCCGAGCCCGCGCCGAGCGCACGGGCGGCCATCACGTAGTCGTTGTACTTGTTCGAGATGACCTCGCCACGCATGATCCGGAAGACCTGCGGCCAGCCGAGGATCGCCATGATGAACGACACCGTCCACACGTCGCCGCCGCCCCAGATCGACATGATCAGCAGACCGCCGACGATGAGCGGCAGGGCCGAGAAGACCTCGGTGATCCGGGACAGCACCGCGTCGATCCAGCCGCCGACCAGACCGGCCAGCATGCCCAGCAGGCCGCCGAGCAGGGTGGTGGCGACGGTGGTCACCACACCGACGACGATCGAGTTCCGGGTGCCGTACACGGTCCGCGTGTAGATGTCGCAGCCCTGCACGTCGAAGCCGAACCAGTGCCCGGACGACGGCCCGTTCATGGAGTTCTGCAGCTGGCAGAAACCGTCGGAGAACGGGGAGCGTGCCGTGAACAGGCTGGGCACGATCGCCAGCGCGAGCAGGCAGACGATGATGAAGGCGGTCCCGATGAACATGGGCCGCTTGCGCAGGTCCGCCCAGCCGTCCTTGAGCAGGCTGGCCTGACGGGCCGCCGCCTTCTCCTCGGCCTCGATCTCCTTGGCGAGCGAGGCCTCGTCGGTGGTGGGCCTCTCTATCGTCTTCTCACTCATAGCGGATCCTCGGGTCGAGCACGGCGTACATCAGGTCTACGAGGAGGTTGGCGGCCAGGTAGATCAGCACCAGCAGGGTCACCAGCCCGACGACGATCGGCCGCTCGCGCAGATAGACGGACTGGGCCAGCTGGCCACCGATACCGGGCATGTTGAACACCCGCTCGGTGATGATGGCGCCGCCCATCAGGGCGCCGAGGTCGAAGCCCAGGAAGGTGACGACCGGGATCAGGGAGTTGCGCATCGCGTGCAGGCCGATGACCCGGCGCCGCGGCAGGCCCTTGGCGATCGCGGTGCGGACGTAGTCCGCCCGGAGCGACTCCGTCAGGCTCGTCCGTACCAGTCGCGCGATATAGGCCATCGAGGTCGAGGCGAGCACGATGGCCGGGAGGATGTAGCTCTGCGGCCAGCCCTTGTCGATGCCGGCGACCGGCGTGGCCTTGAGGTTCACGCCGAGCTCCAGCTGAAGGACGCTGCCCAGCACGAAGACCGGGATGGAGATCAGCAGGAGGGTGGCGACCAGCACCACGTTGTCGAGGAACTTGCCCTTCTTCAGCGCCGACATGATGCCCGCCAGGATGCCGATGACGGCCTCGATGGCGAAGGCTGTCAGGCCCAGCTTGAGCGTGACCGGGAACCGCTCGGCGACGATGTCCGAGATGGCACGGCCGTTGTAGGTCTCACCGAGGTCACCGGTGAAGACGCCACTGATGTAGTGCCAGTACTGCTGGTACAGCGGCTCGTTCAGGTGGTAGTGCGCGCGGATGATCGCCGCGATGTTGGGGTCGGCGCGCTTGTCGCCGGCCAGTGCCTGGATCGGGTCGCCGGGCAGCGCGAAGACCAGGCAGAAGATGATGAACGTGACGCCTATCACCACAGGGATCACCTGCAGGAGGCGGCGCACGACGTATCGGCCCATGGGTGCTCCAGAGGGGGGTGCTCGATCCGCCCGTGGCCGGGGCGGCGGCACTGTCGGACGGGAGACGGCAGAAGGGGTGAGCAGGGGAAGGCTTCGAGCCCCTCCCCCTGCTCACCCTCTGGCCGCGTGTCGGACCTGCTCAGATACGGCTCAGCCGAGCTTGACCGTGTCCCAGAGGACCTGGTGGCCGGCGACCGTCATCGACTTGATGTTCTCGCTGAAGCCTGCGTTCAGGGTGTAGAAGTACACCGGGATGTACGGCAGGTCCTTCAGGAGGACGTCATCGGCCTGCTGGTAGATCTTGACGGCGTCCTCGTGCGTCGGGGCCTGGTCGCCCTTGACGAGGAGCTTCTCGAACTCCTCGTTGACGTAACCGGAGTAGTTGGAGCCGTTGGCGATGGCGTCCTTCGAGAAGACCGGACGGAGGTAGTCCTCCATGTCCGGGTAGTCCATGCTCCAGGCCATGCGGAACGCGCCCTGGTACTTCTTCGCGTCCAGGTCGTTGAGGATGGCCTGGAACTGCTCGAACGGCTTGGCCGTCACCTTGATGCCCAGGTTCTGCTGGAGCTGGTTGGCGACCGCCTCGACCCACTCCTTGTGGCCGCCGTCGGCGTTGTAGCCGATCTCCAGCGTGTTGCCGGGCAGCCCGCCGGCCTGCTTGTAGAGCTCCTTGGCCTTGCTCGGGTTGTAGGTGCAGGCCTCACCGCAGGCGCCCTTGCGGTAGCCGTCGATGATGGGGCTGATGTAGTCGTCCGCGGGCGTACGGGCACCGACGAAGACCTTCTCGGCGATCGTCTTCCGGTCGATCGCCATGGAGATGGACTTGCGCAGGTCCGCGTTCTGGAACGCCTTGTTGTACTTGATCGGGAAGCCGATGTAGCCGACGGCCGAGTCGGCCTCGTCGATCGTGCGGCCCGGCAGGTCCTTCTTGTAGGTCGGCAGACCCGAGGTCGGGACGTTGATGTCGATGTCGAGGTTGCCCGCGACCAGGTCCTTGTAGGCCGTGTCCAGGTTCGAGTAGATCTTGAAGTCGACACCCTTGACCTCGATCTTCGAGGCGTCCGGGTACTTGTCGTACTTGACGGTGTCGATTTCCTGGTTGTGCTTGACCTTCCCCTTGATCATGAAGGGGCCGTTGCCGATCGGGGCCTCGCCGAAGCCCTTCGGGTCCTTGAAGAACGCCTTGGGCACCGGGACGAACGCGGTGAAGGACAGCTGCGACGGGAACGCCGAGAACGGACCGTCCAGGGTGACCTGGAGGGTGTTGTCGTCGATGGCCTTCAGACCCGACATCTTGTCGGTCTTGGGCTTCTTGCCCTCGCCCGGGTTCAGGTCCTTGTAGCCCTGGATGTGGCTGAACAGCGGGTTGGTCTGCTGGGCGTTGGTCTGGTTGGCGCCGTAGTTCCAGGCGTCGATGAAGGACTGGGCGGTGACCTTCTCGCCGTTGTGGAAGGTGTAGCCCGGCTTCAGCTTGATCGTCCAGACCTTGTTGTCCTTGGTCTCGATCGACTGCGCCATGGCGTTGACGACCTTGTTGTTGCCGTCGAGCTTGGTCAGACCCGTGAAGAGAGCGTTGATGACCTGGCCGCCCTCGGTCTCGTACGTGTTGGTGGGGACCAGGCTGTTCTGCGGCTCACCGATCTCCATCGACACGATGCCGTTGCTCTTGCCGCCGCCAGAGCCGCTGTCCCCGCCACCACCACAGGCCGTCGCACCCAGCGCCACAACCGCGGCTATCGCAACCCACTTGGCGCTCTTGGCACCACGCATGGGGCTCCTCCTCATGAGTCCATTGGTTCACCGCATGGAGGGGCACAAGACGCATCACCGTCACCGGTGCCTGAAATGGTCAGGTGCCCCCGCGCTCGTGAGTCGGCGCCACCAGCGGCGTGACCCTTTGATCCGAGCTCTACGCGCCTAACTATCTGCCATCGACCAGGGACGAACCACACCCCTAAGGTCTCGGTTCCATCACACCTGGCCCGTACATCTTCCAAAATCCGGACAAACGGTTTGCCGAAAGATCCCTGCGAAACGGACTTGTTACACATCTACCGGGGTCGGGTGTCCGCATTCCGGACACTCGGGGGAAAAAATCCGGTTGCGGTTACGGTGAAGGTGTGCGGGGGCGCCACTGGCGTATCCGCACACCGATGCACAGCGTGCTCGAGCCGTCCTCTTCGGGTGAACGGCCGCCCCCGCAAAGCCCGTTCGCCGGCGATCCGCCTGGCATGGCCGGAATGCACCTCGGCAGCAGGGTAGTGCGCACAGGTCGGGCTGTGCGGCCCCCTGGAGAAGTGAAGGGTTTTCCCTATCCCGCCGTTTACGCGGCAGGGCCGGGCACCCCGTCTCGCGGAGCGCCCGACCCTGTCGTACGTGGCCTGGAATCAGCTGTGCTTGGCGCGGCTCGCGGCGCGGGCCCGCTCGCGCTGGTCCAGGACGACCTTGCGGATGCGGACCGCCTCCGGCGTCACCTCGACGCACTCGTCGTCGCGGCAGAACTCCAGGGACTGCTCGAGCGACAGCTTGCGCGGCGGCACGATCGACTCGGCGATGTCGGCCGTGGCGGACCGGATGTTGGTGAGCTTCTTCTCCTTGGTGATGTTGACGTCCATGTCGTCGGAGCGGGAGTTCTCGCCGACGATCATGCCCTCGTACACCTCGGTGCCCGGCTCCACGAACAGCGTGCCGCGCTCCTGGAGGTTGGTCATCGCGAACGCGGTGACGCTGCCGGAGCGGTCGGCCACCAGCGAGCCGTTGTTACGGGTCTGGAGCGGCCCGGCCCAGGGCTCGAAGCCCTCGTGGATGGAGTGGCCGATGCCCGTGCCGCGGGTGCTGGTCAGGAACTCGGTGCGGAAGCCGATCAGACCGCGGGAGGGGACCACGAACTCCATGCGGACCCAGCCCGAGCCGTGGTTGGACATGTTGTCCATACGGCCCTTGCGGACGCCCATGAGCTGCGTGACCGCGCCCATGTGCTCCTCGGGCACGTCGATCGTCATGCGCTCGAACGGCTCGTGGACCTTGCCGTCGATCTCCTTGGTGACGACCTGCGGCTTGCCCACGGTCAGCTCGTAGCCCTCACGGCGCATCTGCTCGACCAGGATGGCCAGCGCCAGCTCACCGCGGCCCTGGACCTCCCAGGCGTCCGGGCGGTCGGTGTCCAGCACCCGGAGGCTGACGTTACCGACCAGCTCGCGGTCGAGACGGTCCTTGACCTGGCGGGCGGTGACCTTGCGGTCCTTGACCGTGGCCTTGGCGTTGGCGCCCTTGCCGGTGCCGCCCTTGCCGACCAGCGGCGAGGTGTTCGTGCCGATGACCATGGAGATCGCGGGCTCGTCGACCGTGATCAGCGGCAGCGCGACCGGGTTCTCCGGGTCCGCCAGGGTCTCGCCGATCATGATGTCGGGGATGCCGGCGACGGCGCAGATGTCACCCGGGCCGGCCTTCTCGGCGGGCTTGCGGGTGAGGGCCTCGGTCATCATCAGCTCGCTGATGCGGACGTTGCTGATCGTGCCGTCGCGCTTGATCCAGGCGACGGTCTGGCCCTTGCGCAGCTCGCCCTGCTCGACGCGGAGCAGCGCGATACGGCCGAGGAAGTTGTCGGCGTCCAGGTTGGTGACGTGCGCCTGGAGCGGGGCCTCCTCGTCGTAGGTCGGGGCCGGGATGTGCTCCAGGATCGTGGAGAAGAACGGCTCCAGGCTGGTGGAGTCCGCCGGGACCGTGCCGTTCTCCGGCTTGGTCAGCGAGGCGATGCCGTCACGGCCGCAGGCGTAGACGATCGGGAACTCGATCTGCTCCTCGTCCGCGTCCAGGTCGAGGAAGAGGTCGTAGGTCTCGTTGACGACCTCGTCGATACGGGCGTCGGGGCGGTCCGTCTTGTTGATGCACAGGATGACGGGCAGCCGGGCCTGGAGCGCCTTGCGCAGCACGAAACGGGTCTGCGGCAGCGGGCCCTCGGAGGCGTCGACGAGCAGCACGACGCCGTCGACCATCGACAGACCGCGCTCGACCTCGCCGCCGAAGTCGGCGTGGCCGGGGGTGTCGATGATGTTGATCGTGATCGGATCCCCGCCGTCCTTCGGGTGGTACTTCACCGCCGTGTTCTTGGCGAGGATCGTGATGCCCTTCTCACGCTCCAGGTCGTTGGAGTCCATGACCCGGTCGTCGACCTGCTCGAGCTGGTGGGCGGCGAAGGCGCCGGCCTGCTTCAGCATGCCGTCGACGATGGTCGTCTTGCCGTGGTCGACGTGGGCGACGATGGCGACGTTGCGGATGTCGTGACGCGTTGCAGTCACAGCCATATTGCGGCGTACTCCCGGAGTGGTGAGGACGGCTGCGCGTACGTCCTCGGTACGCGCGCCCTGCCGGGCTGAACGTGCCACGGCCTCACCCCATGGTACGGGGGCGCCGCCGCTGAGGGGGGCCGGGTTACGTTGGTGCAGCTCAGGTCTGGTTCCGGGGCACCCGGTGCTGGGGCTGGGCGGGGGTTGGGTGCGCTTCCCGGCGCTGGCAGGTGCCGCTGCGCCCACCCGTGCCGCCCCAGCGGCACGACTGCCCGCAGCTAGGAAGCCCGCGGGGACGGTTTGGCGCCCTTCTTCAGGTAGCCCATGTCCTCGTAGACCGGGGTCTCGAAGCCGAACGAGCCCGCGTTCGCCAGGTTGGTGCGGGTGGCTGTGAGCTGGGGGCGCTGGTACAGCGGGATCGAGGCCGCCGTGGCCCAGATGCGGGCGTCGGCCTTGCGGACCAGGTCCCGTTCCTCGTCCTCGTCCAGCGTGGCGATCGCCTGGTCGAAGAGCTGGTCCACCTGGTCGGTGCCTACCCGCGTGTAGTTCTGTTCGACGCTCAGCGAGCCGTCCGCCGCCGGTACCGGCTTGGCGAAGATCGGCCTGGCGTCGGTCGCGGGGAAGGCGGTCACGGGCCAGGAGTACAGCGCCAGGTCGTAGTCCCCGGACGCGACGTGGTCCTTGAAGTAGCTGTCGTCGGGGACCTCGGTGATCTCCGTGCGGATCCCGATCTTCTGAAGCATGCGGGCGATGCGGTCGCCGACGGTCCGCAGGGTCTTCGCCCCCGGTCCGGAGGGCAGTACGAACCGCAGCTGCAGCGCCTTGCCGTCCTTGGCGAGCACCCCGGAGGCGGCGCCGCCCGGAGCGGCCGTGCCCTTGGGCGCGTACGCCCCCGGCGCCCCGCCCGGACGCCGGCCCTGCTCCTGCTGGATCTCGCCGTCGAGGTGCCTGCCCGCCTGCTCGTCGGCGGGCTTGTTCGCGTGGTCGCGGGGGTCGTGCTGGGCGGGCGGCTTGTTGTCCTGGGGCCCGGCGGCGCTCTTCTTCTTTTTCGGCTCTTCCTTGACCGTGCCGCCGGGCACCCAGCCCGCCTCGGTCAGCAGCGCCGTGGCCTGGGCGGTGTCCTGTTTGCCGAGGGAGCCGCTGTTGTCCTGGTAGGCGTCCTGCCCCGCGAGCGCGAGGTGGCTGCCGACCGGAACGGCGGGCAACCCGAGCGGCTTGAGGACCAGCCCGGCCAGCTCGGTGCGGTCCAGGGCACGGGCGATCGCCCGGCGCACCCGCTCATCGGTGAGGGGGCCCCGGGAGCCGTTGAGGGCCAGCTGGGTGTAGGCGGGTTCCAGGGACTTGCGGATCACGAAGCCGCGCAGGGCCTGCTGCTGTTCGGGGCCGGGTGCGCCCGTGGCGCCGCTGGGGGTCGCGGAGGGGCCCTGGAGGGGTTTGCTGCCCTTGTCGCGGGCGGCGAGGGTGATGCGCTCGGCGTCCTCCGGGTTCACCTCCGCCATGTCGACCCTGCCGTCGGCGAGCGCGGCGGCCCGCTGGTCGAGCGGCACGGCCACGAGCACGATCTGGGAGAGCTTGGCGGGCCGTCCCCACCAGCGCGGATTGCGGGCGAGGGTGACCTCCCCGCCCTTGCGGTCCACCTTGGCGAGGGAGAAGGGCCCGGCGGTGACCTTCAGGCCGCCTCTGGCCGCGTCGTTGAAGCTGTCCGGGGTGCCCGTGACGTCCTTCGGGTACAGCGGTGAGAACAGTGACCGCCAGTCGGCGTACGGCTTGGCGAAGGTGACCTTGACCTCGAGGTTGTTCGCGCCGCGCTCCACCTTCTCGATGCGGTCGTAGCCGGCGTTGCGGGCGGTCCAGTAGGCGTTGTCCTTGCCGGCGAGGGCGCGCCACTGGGCGGCGAAGTCGTCGGCGCCGATCTCCCGGCCGTCGCTCCAGACGGCCTGCTGGTTGAGGCGGTAGACGACGACCTGCTTGGGCTCGGTC
This sequence comes from Streptomyces sp. NPDC001796, assembly GCF_042892355.1. Lineage (NCBI taxonomy): Bacteria > Bacillati > Actinomycetota > Actinomycetes > Kitasatosporales > Streptomycetaceae > Streptomyces > Streptomyces sp. NPDC001796. Next base: position 366,299 of record NZ_JBIAUC010000004.1, read on the forward strand.
GACACCACCTTGGCGGATTCCAGGAAGTCCGGATCGGGCTGTGGGCGGCCCTGCGCGTCCATCCGGAACAGCGAGGGCAGGACGGCGCCCGCGATCCGGGTGGTCGCGGCGTCGGCGTCCGCCTGGAAGGTGTTCAGGGTCTCGGGCACGGAGTCGACGGCCCAGCGCAGGGTGCCTCCGTCGGAGACGAGGGCGCGGGCGGCGGGAGCGACGTCCTGGGCGGCGACCGGCTTGCTCTTCTGCTCGTCGTCGGCGCTGCAGGCGGCGAGCGCCGAGGCCGCGAGGGCTCCCGCGGTGAGGAACGCGACCGAGCGCAGCACCGCGCGCGGTCCGACGCCGTCGTGGGACATCACGTCTACCTCCGAGGGGCCGCTCCGCGGATGAGCGGGGTTAGGGCGTTATGATCCGGTTTGGGAGTATTGGGGGTATTTGGAGTTGATCAGATGTATGCGCCCACTGAAGAGGAAGAGGTCCGGCGGGATGCGGCGACACGACGACGCGGCGGGGCAAGCTCACCCATGTGGCGCAGCCGGCCGCCTGTCCGGACCCCAGCTGCATTCGCCCCGGAGTGGCGGGAAATTCGAAAACACACCCGCACACACCCCCGTGCGTCGGCCAATCGCTGCATGTCCCTTCCCTACGATCGGTGTGACGCGCAACACTCGCAGGCGCATGAGCGTTGCCGGCCCGGTCCGAGAGACCCGTGGAAGCGAGGTCACGTCATGTCCGTGCACGAGGAACTGACATCGGTCCAGCGCTGCCTCGACGACCTGTGCCGGTCGGTGGGGCGGCTGGAGCGGCAGATGGGCAGCGGCGGGCTCGACATCCGCCGTGTCCGCACCGACGCCGACCACCTGCGCGAGAGCGTGGCGCTGCTGCGCGAGGCGGCCAGCGCGGCAGGCGTCTTGCGGCGACCCGATCTCGTCGCCATCCCCGACACCCCGTACGACACCACCCTGTGGACGGACTCGGACGACGAGGGTCTCGGCGCCCGCGACCGGCACGCCCCCTGACGAAGAAGGTGCGTCCCAAGTTGGCCACTGGCACCGAATCCCCCGACACCCACGCCCCCGCGCCCGGCGGTGAGCGGACCGGCAGGCGCGCCGCGATCCCCGGGCGCCACCTGCGCACCGACCGCTGGTGGCTGGCCCCGGCCGGCACCGCCGCGGGGCTGCTGGCCTTCGTCGTGTACTCGACCTGGCGCGCCTTCGCCGACGCGCACTACTACGCCGCGCCGTACGTCTCGCCGTTCTACTCGCCGTGCCTGGCGGAGCGGTGCCGCACGATGCACGCGGGGCCGAACGCGGACCTCTTCGGCAGCTGGTGGGCGATCTCCCCGGCAATCATCATCCTGATCTTCCCGCTGGGCTTCCGCCTGACCTGCTACTACTACCGCAAGGCCTACTACCGCGGCTTCTGGGCGTCGCCCCCGGCCTGCGCGGTGGCGGAGCCGCACAAGAAGTACACCGGCGAGACCCGCTTCCCGCTGGTCCTGCAGAACGTCCACCGGTACTTCTTCTACGCGGCGCTCCTGGTGGCGGGCGTCCTCACCTACGACACCGTGCTCGCCTTCCGCGACCAGCACTACCGCTGGGGCCACATGGGGCTCGGCACCCTGGTCTTCCTGGTGAACATCGCGCTGATCTGGGCGTACACGCTCTCCTGCCACTCCTGCCGGCACATCGTCGGCGGAAAGCTCAAGCACTTCTCCAAGCACCCGGTCCGCTACAGGGCCTGGGTGTTCATCAGCCGGCTCAACGCCCGGCACATGCTGCTGGCGTGGGCGTCCCTGGTCAGCGTCGCCCTCGCCGACTTCTACGTGTACCTGGTGGCGTCCGGCGCCTTCGCCGATCCGCGCTTCTTCTGACGACAGTGAGGCCTTGTGATGTCCGTGGTCGACCGGCAGGAGTGGGACGTGGTCGTGGTCGGGGCCGGCGGCGCCGGGCTGCGCGCCGCCATCGAGGCCCGCGAGCGCGGCGCCCGCACGGCCGTGATCTGCAAGTCACTGTTCGGCAAGGCGCACACGGTGATGGCGGAGGGCGGCATCGCGGCGGCGATGGGCAACGCCAACCCGCACGACAACTGGCAGGTGCACTTCCGCGACACCATGCGCGGCGGGAAGTTCCTCAACCAGTGGCGGATGGCCGAGTTGCACGCGCGTGAGGCACCCGACCGGGTCTGGGAGCTGGAGACCTGGGGTGCCCTCTTCGACCGTACGCAGGACGGGAAGATCTCCCAGCGCAACTTCGGCGGCCACGAGTACCCGCGCCTGGCGCACGTCGGCGACCGCACGGGGCTCGAGCTGATCCGCACGCTCCAGCAGAAGGTGGTCGCCCTCCAGCAGGAGGACAAGGACGAGACCGGCGACTACGAGTCCCGGCTGAAGGTGTTCCAGGAGTGCACGGTCACCCGGGTCCTGAAGTCCGTGCCTGACAGCGGCTCCGCCGCGGGGGACCGCGTCTGCGGGGTCTTCGGCTACGCACGTGAGTCCGGCCGCTTCTTCGTCCTGGAGGCACCCGCCGTCGTGATCGCGACGGGCGGCATCGGCAAGTCCTTCAAGGTGACGTCGAACTCGTGGGAGTACACCGGCGACGGGCACGCGCTGGCACTGCTCGCCGGGGCGCCGCTGCTGAACATGGAGTTCGTGCAGTTCCACCCCACGGGCATGGTCTGGCCGCCGTCGGTGAAGGGCATCCTCGTCACCGAGTCGGTGCGCGGCGACGGCGGGGTGCTCATGAACGCGGACGGCAAGCGGTTCATGTTCGACTACATCCCCGACGTGTTCAAGGAGAAGTACGCGGAGACGGAGGCGGAGGCCGACCGCTGGTACGACGACCCGGACCACAACCGCCGCCCGCCCGAGCTGCTGCCCCGGGACGAGGTGGCGCGCGCCATCAACGCAGAGGTGAAGGCGGGCCGGGGTTCCCCGCACGGCGGTGTCTTCCTGGACGTGTCGACGCGCATGCCCGCCGAGGTGATCCGGCGCCGGCTGCCGTCGATGTACCACCAGTTCAAGGAGCTGGCGGACGTCGACATCACCGCCGAGGCGATGGAGGTCGGGCCGACCTGCCACTACGTGATGGGCGGCGTGGCGGTCGACTCCGACACGGCGGCGGCCCGCGGGGTCACGGGCCTGTACGCGGCCGGGGAGGTGGCCGGCGGGATGCACGGCTCCAACCGGCTGGGCGGCAACTCGCTCTCCGACCTGCTGGTGTTCGGGCGCCGGGCCGGCCTGCACGCGGCGCAGTACGCCATGGGACTGGCCGAGCGGCCCCGTGTGGACGACGTACAGGTCGACACGGCGGCGGCCGAGGCGCTGCGCCCGTTCTCGGCGGAGGGTCCGGCGCCCGGCGAGGACATCGGGGAGGAGGGCCGCCCGCCGGAGAACCCCTATGCGCTGCACCAGGAACTCCAGCAGACCATGAACGACCTGGTCGGCATCATCCGCCGCGAGTCCGAGATGCAGCAGGCGCTGAAGAAGCTGGCGGAGCTGCGGGTGCGGGCGCGCCGGGCGGGCGTCGAGGGGCACCGGCAGTACAACCCGGGCTGGCATCTGGCGCTGGACCTGCGGAACATGCTGCTGGTCAGTGAGTGCGTGGCGCGGGCCGCGCTGGAACGCACGGAGTCGCGCGGCGGCCACACCCGCGAGGACTTCCCGTCGATGGACCGCGCGTGGCGGCGGGTCAACCTGCTGTGCCGGCTCACCGACCCGACGGGGGGCCTGGCGGCGACGGACCCGGTCCGGGGCCAGATCGCGCTCACCCGGGAGACCACCGAACCCATCCGCCCCGACCTGCTCGCCCTCTTCGAGAAGGAGGAGCTGGTGAAGTACCTCGCCGAAGAGGAGCTGTACGAATGAGCAGCTACGAAGCCCGCTTCAAGGTGTGGCGGGGCGATGGGAGCGGTGGCGGCCTGGAGGACTTCAAGGTCGAGGTCAACGACGGCGAGGTGGTGCTGGACATCATCCACCGTCTGCAGGCCACCCAGGCCCCGGATCTCGCGGTGCGCTGGAACTGCAAGGCCGGCAAGTGCGGTTCGTGCTCGGCGGAGATCAACGGGCGGCCGCGGCTGATGTGCATGACCCGGATGTCGGTGTTCGAACGGGAGGAGACGATCACCGTCACTCCCCTGCGCGCCTTCCCGGTGATCCGCGACCTGGTGACGGACGTCGGCTTCAACTACGTCAAGGCGCGCGAGGTCCCGGCCTTCGTCCCGCCCGCGGGGCTCGGCCCGGGCGAGTACCGCATGATGCAGGAGGACGTGGACCGCTCTCAGGAGTTCCGCAAGTGCATCGAGTGCTTCCTGTGCCAGAACACCTGCCACGTGGTGCGCGACCACGAGGAGAACAAGCAGGCGTTCGCGGGCCCGCGCTACCTCATGCGGGTCGCGGAACTGGACATGCACCCGCTGGACGCGGCGGCCGAGCGGGGTGTGGACCGCAAGCGCACGGCCCAGGACGAACACGGCCTCGGCTACTGCAACATCACCAAGTGCTGCACGGAGGTCTGCCCAGAGGGCATCAAAATCACGGACAACGCCCTGATCCCGCTGAAGGAACGGGCGGTCGACCGCAAGTACGACCCGCTGGTGTGGCTGGGCTCGAAGATCAGGAGGCGTTCTTCGTAGCGGCGGCGGCCCGGGGACGGGCGGGGCGCCGGGCCGACATCTTTATCGCCGTGCCGGCGAAATACACCGCCGAGCCCGTGGCCGTTCATCGTCGTACGAACTCCAGTGCGCGCTCCAGGTTGTGTTCCACGATGCCCCGCATCGGCCCCGGTTCCGGGTAGTCGCCGTCGAGGAGCCTGAGGGGGCCCGCCACCAGGAAGAGGTGCAGGGCGAGGCGGTACAGGCGCAGCCGGTCCTCGTCGAGGTCGTCGGTGCGCAGGGCCTCGTAGTGGCGGCCGAAGCGGAGCTGGAGGAAGGCGTGCTCCCACTCGGCGTCGAAGTACATCAGCCCCTCGATGTCGATCAGTGCCGGGCGGCCGTCCGCGTCCAGCAGGAGGTGGTCCGGGCCCAGTTCGCCGTGCACGAGGGTGTGGCGGTCGCGGGGCCGCACGGCCGCGAAGAGTTCGGCGAGGCGGCGGACGAGCCGGTCGCGCACGGCCGCGATTCGGGGCTCGCGGGCCGCGGCCTCCTCGGTGTCCGGCAGTGCGCGGTCCCGTACGACGGCTTCGCACGAGGTGCCGTGCGCGGATCCGCCGTCGTCGACGAGGGCGACCTTGCCGAAGCAGGGGGCGGTGTGGGCGCGCATCGCGGTCAGGGTGGCGGCGAGGTCCTTCAGCGGGCCGGTCGCCGCGTGCGGGTCGCGGCGCAGCAGCTCCTCCAGGGTGCCGCCGGGGAGGTCCTCGACGATCGCGGCGTCGGCCGGCAGGTGCGTGTGGGTGGGGTCGGCGAACAGCAGGCGCGGTGTGGGGATGCCGAGGGCCGTGAGACGGTCGTGGGCGGCGGTGAACAGGTCGAGTCCCGAGGCGTGCGAGAAGGGGTCGCGGAGGTCGGCGGGCGGAGCGTCCCAGTAGTCCTCGCCGGGTGACCAGACGTAGGCGACAGCGGTGGAGCCGTCGTCGAGGGCGAGCCGGTAGACGCCCTTCTTCGAGCCGCCGCGCAGCCGGGTGACGGTGTCCAGACGGCGGGTGGGGCCCAGGGCCCCGCGGACCAAGGGCGCGAGCTCGTCGCGGGTGAGGGGTGTCCGTGCGGGCTTCATGCGGACCCGCGGCCGACGCGCCGGCCCAGGAACTGCAGCACTCCGCCGCAGATCATCAGGGGCAGGCCGACGGAGAAGAGGATGTCGAGGACGGTGAGGTCGCGCACGGTGGAGGCGTATCGGCACAGGCCCATACCCCCGGCGAAGAAGAGCGCTCCGGAGCCCCACAGATGCGGCCGCAGCACCTCCCCCCGCGCCCACGGCGCGACCCGGCCGGTCGTGAGGACGAGGACGCCCGCGACGGCGTAGAGCACCACGACCACATACACGGCGATCAGTGAGGTGATGTGCAGCATCCGGCCCCCCGGTTCGTTGGCCTGATCATGGCACCAACCGCTGCGAAGGACCAGATCCGCCCCCCGTACACCACGCGCCGCACCCCGGTCGCGGCGCCGCGTATTCAGCCATACGCTCCGAAATGTGACGCCGCCCCACCGTCGACGCCGGCCACGCCCGGCCGCCGTGTTCCGAGCCGTGCGGAGGGTGCCAGTCGTGTTCGCCGTGGTGCTGGTACCGCACCACACCTCCACCGGGGATCTCGTGCTGCCGCTGGTCGCCGCGCTCGCCGCCGTCGCCGTGGCGGCGTACGCGTCGCTGCGGCGCAGGCTGCGCGCGGCGACCCGTACGACGCCCCGTGGGATGCTGCCCACCGTCGTACCGCTGGACGAACTCGACCGGCGGGCCCGGCGGTTGCTCGTCGAGACGGACGACTGTGTGCGCACCAGCCGGGAGGAACTCGGCCGGGCGGCCGAGGCGTTCGGGGACCCGGCGGTACGGGAGTGCGCCGAGGCGGTGGGGTTCGCCGAGGCGGAGCTGGCACAGGCGTTCCGGCTGCGCCGGCGGTACGACGACGGGGAGGGTCAGGCACGGGGGCTGCTGGAGGAGATCATCGAGCGGTGCGAGGCGGCCGGACGGCGGCTGGACGCTCAGGCGCCCGAGTTCGACCGGATCCGCGCGCTGGAGCGGACCGCGGGCGAGGCGCTGGAGCGTGCCGAGGCGCGGCTGCGGGAGGTGACGGCACGGGCCCCGGACGCGGACCGCGCACTCGGCGAGACACGCGCGCGGTACGCCCTGTCGGCCTGTCTGCCGGTGGCCGGACACGACGAACAGGCGAAGGACCGGCTGCTCTTCGCCACGACCGTCCTGGACCGGGCGCGGCAGGCGATGGGGGACGGCGCGACGGACGACGCGGTGGCCCTGCTGCGCGCCGCCGAGGCCGCGACCGACCAGGCGGCGGTCCTCGTGGACGGTGTGGTCCGGCTCGCCGCGGACCTGACGGCGGCGGCGGACCGCCTGCCCACGGCCCTGGCCGACATGGAGGCCGACCTCTCCCAGGCCCGCGGGCTCCTGGGCACGGACACCGCCCGGGCGATCGCCCACGCGGAGTCGGTGGTGGCGCGGGTGCGGGAGGAGCGGAACGGAGAGGGGCCCTACGACCCCGTGGGCGCGCTGCGGCGCATCGAGCAGGTGGCCGCCGGGCTGGACCGGGCCCTGCACCGGGTGGCGCGGGGCCCCGGGGCGCTCAGGCGGCTGGAGCGGGCCGTGCTCGTCGCCCGCAGTACCGTCGGGGCGGCCGCCGACCAGGTGACCACGCACCGCGGCGCCGTCGGCTGGGAGGCGCGGACGCGGCTCGCGGAGGCCGAGCGGCGGCTGCGCGGCGCGGTGAACACCGCTGTGCCGCCCGTCCCCGCCCCGGCCGACGCCCTCGCCGACGCCCGTGAGGCCGACGCACTCGCCCGGGAGGCCCGCCGGCTCGCGGAGCGGGACGTACGGGCGTACGGGACGCCGTACGGCGAGGGTCTGTGGACGGGCGGCGCCGTGCTCGGCGGCATCCTGCTCGATGCGCGGCACCGCCCGGGCTGCCGCGGCGGGCCCGCGAGCTTCGGCGGGCCCGCCACCCGGGGGCGCAGGGACGGCGGTGAGCTGTTCCGTACCGCGCCGGCCGAGAGCCGGCCCCGGCCCGAAGACAAGGACTCGGCGCCTAGAACAGACTCAGCAACGCCTCCGCCGGGTCCGTGACGCCGCCCTCACCGCCGGGCAGCGGGAGTTCGAACCACACCGTCTTGCCGCGCGGCGTACGGCGCGAGCCCCAGGCCGCGGAGAGCATGCCGACCAGTTGCAGCCCACGGCCGCCCTCGTCGGTGTCCCGGGCGCGGCGGCGGCGCGGCTGGACCAGGCCCGAGTCCCACACCTCGCACACCAGCGTGCGGTCCAGCAACAGCCGGAGTCTGATATCGCCCTCGCCGTAGCGCAACGCGTTGGTGACCAGCTCGCTGACGAGGAGTTCGGCGGTGTCGACCAGGGGCTCGAGGTCCCAGCTGAGCAGCTGTGCGCGCGCGTACTCCCGGGCGCGGCCCACGCTGCGCGGCTCGCGGGGCAGCGTCCAGTCGCCGACGGAGTCGGCCGGCAGTCCCTGTACACGTGCCATCAGCAACGCGATGTCGTCCTCGCCGTGATGGGTGTCCAGGGTGTTGAGGACCTGGTCGCAGACATCCTCCAGTGGCTGGGAGGGGTCGGTGAGGGCGCCGACGAACGCCTGCAGGCCCTCGTCCAGCGGGTGGTCGCGGGACTCCACCAGGCCGTCCGTGTAGAGCGCCAGCAGCGCTCCCTCCGGGAGTTCGACCTCGACCTCCTCGAACGGCTCGCCGCCCACGCCGAGCGGCAGCCCGGGCGGCACGTCCAGCATCAGCGCGGGCTCGCCCGGCTCGACGAGCACCGGCGGGAGATGGCCCGCGTTGGCGAAGGTGCAGCGGCGCGTCACCGAGTCGTAGACCGCGTACACGCAGGTCGCGAGGTAGACCTCGGACAGGTCGGCCTCGCGGGGCCGGCGGGCGGCACGGGTGGCCTGCTGGATCCCTCCCGGGGCGCCGAGGCCGCGCGCGATCTCGTCCAGTTGCGCGAGGACTTCGGCCGGTTCGAGATCGAGCTGGGCCAACGTGCGCACGGCGGTGCGCAGTTCGCCCATGGCGACGGCGGCGCGCAGGCCCCGGCCCATGACGTCGCCGACCACCAACGCGGTGCGATGGCCCGGGAGTTCGATGACGTCGAACCAGTCGCCGCCGACCTCGCTCGGCCGTCCGGTGGCCGCGTTGCCCGGCAGATACCGGCAGGCGATGTCCAGCCCGGAGGCCTCCGGGTCGCCCGGCGGCAGCAGGGACCGCTGCAGGATCAGCGCCCGTTCGTGTTCGCGGCGGTACAGGCGCGCGTTGTCGATGCAGACCGCGGCGCGCGCGGCGAGTTCCACGGCGAGCGCGCGGTCGCGTTCCCCGAACGGCTCGCTGCCCTTGGTGCGGGAGAACTGGGCGAGGCCCACCACGGTGTCGTGCGCGACCATCGGGACCGCGAGGGTGGACTGGATCAGGCCGCCGTCCTCGGCGGAGATGTGCCGGGGGCGCGCGGTGCGCAGGGCGTCGGCGAAGGCCGAGTTGAAGGAGAAGTGGTGCACCGCGCCGACCTCGACGGGCGCGGGACCGCCGGCCAGGGGCGCGTCCGAGACGGCGCTGGCGAACGCGACGCGGCGCAGCTCGGCGCTGCCGTCGGGCAGGCCCGGCGGGGTCTCGTCGCCTGCCAGGAGGCCCTGGTAGAGGTCGACGGTGGCGAGGTCGCAGAAACCGGGCACGACGACGTCGAGGAGTTCGCGGGCGGTGGTCTCCAGGTCGAGGGAGTTGCCGATGCGGGCGCCGGCCTCGTTCAGCAGGGCGAGGTTGCGGCGGGCGGCGGCGGCCTCGCGGGCGGCCGCGCGGCGCGCGGTGATGTCGGTTCCGAGCCAGGCGATCCCGATGGGCCGGCCGCTGCCGCTGTGCACCCGGTAGAGGTTGACGGACCAGTGCTTGCGCTCGTCGGAGCCGGGGACGAACCCCGTGATGTGCATGTCCGTGATGGACTGGCCGGTCTCCAGGACGCGCCGGAGCGTGGCGGTGACGCGCTCGGCCTCCGGGGACTCCAGGTAGTGGTGGACGGTGCGCCCGCGGTGGTCGGCGGGCGAGCCGCCGAACGTGGAGGCGAACCGCTCGTTGGCGCGGCGCACCCGCAGGTCGGAGTCGATCAGCAGGAAGCCGAAGGGAGATTGGCCGAATATCGCCTGCGAGGCGGCGAGGTCGGTCTCGATGCTGCGGAGGGTGCGGGCGTCGACGATGATGCACACGGCGCCCTGTTCGCCGTCCTCCGTCGTGGTGGGCATCACATAGACCTCGGCGAGCCCCTCGGTCCGCTCCGCGTCGGGCAGCCGGTAGGGGATGACGCCGGTCCACTCGCGGCCGTCCAGGATCTCGGTCATCTTGCGCTGGCCGCGCTCGCGCAGCTCCGGCGCGACGAACGCCTCGATGGGGTCCATGCCCACGGCCCGCTCGGCGGGGATGCCGAAGAGACGTTCGGCGCGCAGGCTCCACTGGTCGACGAGCCCGTCCGGGCCGAGGGAGAACGAGGCGACCTTGATGTAGTCGTAGATGGAGCCGGGCGGACTGCTCTGCCAGAGGGGGCCGCCCGCCGGGTCACGGGGTTCGACGGCCGCGGCGGCGTCGACCGCGGCCCCGCCCCTCGCGCCGTCCGACGGGTCCTCGGACTCCGTGGCCTTCGCTGGTATCTCGCTCACGCGAACCGTCCCCTCCAGCTCACCGCGTCCGGCACCGGTCACCGGGGGCGGCTGCCCGCAGTATCCAGCACTACGGTGCCGCACAACACGGTGTTCACGATCACAGCACGATCCCGATGGTTTTTGGACCGGCCGGGCCATACTCCCAGTCTTCTAACCAGGTGGCGCCCGCTCGAACCAAAGAACATCGCCCGCGCTCCTGGCTCGATCCGATCGGTCGGTGCGCGCCCCGCCGACCGCGCGGGTGGCGCGCTGCCGTGCACCGGGTGACCGCGGTCAGCACGGAACCACGAGCTCGAACCAGACCGTCTTCCCGATGTCCGCCGGCCGCATCCCCCAGCGGCGCGAGGAGTGGGCGACCAGCTGTAGACCGCGGCCGTCCTCCTCGTCGGAGCGGGCCTTGCGCTCGCGGGGCAGGTCGGGAAGCGGGTCGGAGACCTCGACGAGCAGGGTGGGCACGGGGCCGGCGGCCCGGACCAGGCGGACACCGATGGGGCCGGTGGCGTGCCGCATCGAGTTGGTGACCAGCTCGCTGACCAGCAGCGCGGCTACATCGCCGAGCTCGTCGAGACCCCAGGTGCGCAGCTTGCCCCGGACTACGGCGCGGGCGGTGCGGACCGCACCGGGGTCAGCGGGGAACGTCCACTCGGCGCTTTCGCCTTGGGTGTCGAGCACGCCGATCACTTCCCAGGCCAGGAGCCCACCCATGTCCGGTTTAGTGGGGTTAATGGGCACATACCCGATATCAATGGCGCCTTACCGCGCACTGGGGCGCACTGTGGCACGAACGGCGTATGGGGCGCCAGCCCCTGGAGCAACAGCAGCCCCATCACCACCAGCCGCAGAGAGACCCGGACGCCCCCGCTCCGGGCGCGACTTGTGGCTTTTCCGCAGGTGGGGAACGTGGCATTCCGGCCTGCGCGGCCACACGCGCTCCTCACACGGCGAGCACAGGTTTTACCGAATCCATGCACGGGCGCCCGAGTTCACACGTCCGCGCACGGCCGCCGAACTGCCGTGGCCCGCCCGGAGGGCGCGAGTCCGAGCCGCTACGAGGCGCCGTGGTGAGGGAGCGGCTGCCACGCGGCGCGTACCGCTTCGACCGCCGCGACGTCCTGCTCGAGCCAGTCGACGTCCCAGACCTGCTCGGGGGTCAGCCACCGCAGGACGTCGTGATCCTGGAGGGGTTCGGGGGTGCCGGCGACGAGGCGGACGGTCCACACGCGCAGGACGTACCCGGGCTTGAGGGGCCACTCCCCCGGGATGCGTGCGACCGGCTCCGCCGTGACGCCGAGCTCCTCGCTCAGCTCGCGCACGAGGGCCTGCTCGGGGGTCTCTCCGGGTTCGACCTTGCCGCCGGGCAGTTCCCAGCGGCCGGCGAGTTCCGGGGGTGCGCTGCGGCGGGCGGCCAGCAGGCGGCCGCCGTCCAGCACGGCGGCGCCGACCACCACGATCGGTTGCGTCATGCGCCGGAGCCTACGGGAGCCGCGCGACGGGTCACCCGCGAGGGACGGGCCACCGGCGCGGGACGGACCGCCCACGCGCGACGGGTGCGGCTCACGTGCCTCCGTTCTGCCCGATGCGCTCGACCCAGTAGAGCTGTTTGTGGCCACGGTCGCCCAGACTGTCCACGATCTTCTGCGCCTCGGCGCGGGTGGCGTACCTGCCCACGCGGTAGCGGTTGCCGTTGTCGTCCTGCCGTATGACGAGCCAGGGCAGAGTGACCGTGCTGTCGTTCATCGCGCCCCACCGCTCCTTCCCGCCCCTGCCCGCCCGAGTACCGTCTCCGGCTTCCGCCGCGCCCCGCCCACCAAGGAAACCGCACTGCGCATATGCCCGAGCCTACGCCTTACCTTCACGCAGCGAATCCGCCTTTTCACAAAGAGGTACGCAACCAGCCATGACAGAGGGGGCGCGCGCCGTCACACGCGCCCCCTAACCCGCCCCTGATGCACGCAGAGCAGCGCGAAGCGCCGGGGGCAGGCGGCGGGAAACGACCGGATTGCAGCGGCGGGACAGCCTGGGCGGCGGACAACCGAGGGCCCGGGGCGGCGACTTGAGGAAGGGCGGGCGCGACGGCCGGGGTGAGGCTTGACGGCGGCGCACGTCGGCTTGTCGGCGGCGCACGCCGTGGGCTCGCCGAGGCCGGTGCCGCGCTGCGCCCGGAGGCGAGCCGCCGCCCCCTTCCGGCTACCGCACCGGCTTCGGGCTACTTCACCGGCAGGTGGTACGCCACCCGGTACCTGTCCGCCGGCACCACCACGTCCGCCGTCTCCACCGGGCGGCCCGAGGCGTAGAACGTCCGCTGGATGACCAGGACCACATGACCGGGGACGCCGCCCAGGGCCAGGAGCTCCTCCGCCAGGCCGGGGCGGGCGCCGACCTCCTCCGTGACGTTGTCCACGACCACGTCGATGGCCGCCATCCGCTCCACGACCCCCATGCCGCCGAGCGGGCCCTCCTCGGGCAGCATCACGGGGGTGCGTCCCGTCAGCGCGAGCGGCTCCCACGACGTGGACAGCATGATCGCCTCGCCCGCGTCCCGGAACACGTACTTCGTGCACATCACCCGGTCACCCGGCTGGATGGCGAGCCGCTCGGCGATCGTGTCGCTCGCCGCCGTCTGCTCGCTGTGCGACTCCCAGGTCCCGCGCACGGAGGCGTCCGCCTGCTCCTGGCGGAACGGGGTCGCGCCGCTCTCCGGCCGGAACCCGGAGCGGGCGATGCGCCGCGGATCCGGCCGCTCCCGGACGTAGGTGCCCGACCCCGAGCGGCCCTCCACCAGCCCCTCGGCCATCAGCACCTTGCGCGCCTCCAGGGCGACCGTGTCCGAGACGCCGTACTCCTCTCGGATGCGGGCCTGGGACGGCAGCCGGGTGTGCGGTGGCAGCAGACCGTCGACGATCTTCTTGCGGAGATCACCCGCGACACGCAGATACGCCGGCTGCTCACCGAAAGTCACTGGCCGCTCCCATCAGGTTGTACAGACAGCAACAGCCTGGCAACCGTCGGTTCCACCACGCAAGCACAGGCCAAAGAATCACCCGATGTGATGACTTCTCCCTACCGCGGGCATTACCCAGGCACTTTCTCCCCGTTATGGACGCCGTCACACCTGCTCCGAACACGGACGCCCGGCAGTCCCCATGACAGAGAGTCAGGAGCGTCGGCAACTAGCCTTCTCGCATGACACCTTTGCCGGACTGTTACTGCCCGGCGGACGGCACCCGGGTGGCCGCGGAGTCGCTCGCCTGGTGCTGCCCCGTCTGCTGCGGCCCGCTGGACCTGGACTTCGCGCCCACGCCCGCCCCGCTGAAGTCCCTCGGTGGCCGGGTGAACTCGCTGTGGCGGTACGCGGAGACGCTGCCGCTCGCGGGGCCCTCGATCAGTCTCGGCGAGGGCCGCACCCCGCTCGTGGAGCTGACGGACGGCATCTCGGCGAAGCTGGACTTCCTGATGCCGACGCTGTCCTTCAAGGACCGCGGCGCGGTGCTGCTGGCCGAACTCGCGCTGCGCCTCAAGCCCCGGCAGGTGATCGCCGACAGCAGCGGCAACGCGGGCACGGCGATCGCCGCGTACTGCGCCCGGGCCGCGCTGCCGTGCACGGTGTACGTCCCCGAGGGCACCTCGGCCAAGAAGCTGGAGCAGATGGAGGCGCACCGGGCGCGGGTGGTGCCGGTCGAGGGCGGGCGTGAGGCTGCGGCGCGGGTGGCGCGCGACGCGGCGGACGAGCCGGGGGTGTTCTACGCGTCGCACGTCTTCAACCCCTACTTCCTGCACGGCACGAAGACGTACGTCCACGAGCTGTGGGAGGACCTCGGCGGGCGGCTCCCGGACGTGCTCGTGCTCCCCGTCGGCAACGGCACGCTGCTGCTGGGCGCCTCCCTCGCGATCGCGGAGCTGTACGGGGCGGGGCTGCTCGACCGCCGGCCGGTGCTGTACGCGGTGCAGGCGGCGGCGGTCGCCCCGCTGGCGCGCGCGTGGGAGGAGGGCGCCGAGGACCTGGTGGACGTCACTCCCGCGGGGCGGACGTGGGCAGAGGGGATCGCGATCCCGAGGCCGCCCCGGGCCCGCCAGATCCTGCGGGCGGTACGCGACTCGGGCGGCACGTTCCTGACGGTGACCGAGGACCAGATCCGCCGCGCCCAACTCGACCTCGCGTCCCGGGGCCTGTATGTGGAGTCGACGGGCGTGGCCTGCTGGGCGGCCGTACGGGAGGGAGGCCTCGGATCCCGCAGTGCGGTGGTGCCGCTGTGCGGGGCGGGCCTGAAGACGGGGCTGGCCGGCCCCTGAGACCACCGGCCCGCAACGGCCTCCCCGGCCGGGCCGCCCGGCGCGGTGACGAAGAAGCGCTCCCTGCCGATTCTCCACATAATGGGCAAGGTGGGTGACAGGGCCGCACTTTCGACTCGTCCCGCCGGCCGCCCGGCCCCCGGCACGGGGCCCGGCCGGAAAGGGCTCAAGAGCGGCGCCCTCGGCATGTTCTCCTCGGTCGTCATCGGCCTGGCCTCCACCGCCCCGGCGTACAGCCTGGCGGCCACGCTGGGCCTCATCGTGGCGGGTGTGGGGCTGCAGGCCCCGGTCGTCACCATGCTGGCGTTCGTCCCCATGCTGCTGATCGCGTACGCCTACCGGGAGCTGAACGCGTCCCACGCCGACTGCGGGACCGCCTTCACCTGGGCGACCCGTGCCTTCGGGCCGCGCACCGGCTGGATGGGCGGCTGGGGCCTGATCGTCGCGGACATCCTGGTCCTGGCCAACCTCGCCGAGATCGCCGGGATCTACGGCTTCCGGCTGGTGGGCCTGGACACCCTGGCGACGAGCCGGCTGTGGACCACCGTGGCGGGCATCGTCTGGATCGTCGTACTGACCGCCGTCTGCTACATCGGCATCGAGATCTCGGCCGCCCTCCAGCGCTGGCTGCTCTGCATCGAGGTGGCGGTGCTGGTCCTGTTCGCGGTGACCGCGCTGGTCAGGGTCTACACCAGTGCTCCCCCGACGGCGATCCACGTCTCCGCCTCCTGGTTCGACCCCTTCCAGGTGTCCTCGGCCAAGGCGCTGACCTCGGGCCTCGTCGCGGCGGTGTTCATCTACTGGGGCTGGGACACCGCCGTCTCGGTCAACGAGGAAACCGTCGACAGCACGCGCGTCCCCGGGCGCTCCGCGGTGGCCTCCACCGTGCTGCTCCTGATCACCTACGCACTGGTCTCGACGTCCGCGCAGGCGTTCGCCGGGGTCGGCAGCTCGGGCATCGGGCTGGGCAACCCCGGCCACGCGGGCGATGTGCTCTCCGGGCTGGGCGACGCCGTCTTCGGCAGCTCCGGCCCGGGGATGGCGTTCTCCCGGCTGCTGGTCCTGATGGTGCTGACGTCGGCGCTGGCCTCCACCCAGACGACCATCCTGCCGCTGGCCCGGACCGTGTTCTCCATGGCGGTCCACAAGGCGGTCCCCGCCCGGTTCGCCCAGGTCCACCGCAAGTTCCTCACCCCGACCTGGTCGACCGTCGGCATGGGGGCGCTCTCCATCGCCGTTCTGGTCCCGCTGTCCTCGTTCAGCCGGAACTTCCTGGCCGACTCGGTCCAATCGGTCGGCCTCGCGATCGCGTTCTACTACGGGCTGACCGGCTTCGCCTGCGTGTGGTACCACCGCAGGGTCCTCCCCCGCAGCGTCGGTGACCTGCTGTGCAAGGGGGTGCTGCCGGGGCTCGGCGGGCTCATGATGCTCGCGCTGTTCCTCTACGCCGCCTTCGGCGTCTACGCGGATCCCCGCTACGGCGCGACGGTCGTCGACCTGCCGGTGATCGGCCCGACGGGCGGGGTCACCGTGGTGGGCCTGGGCGCTCTGCTGCTGGGCTTCGCGCTGATGCTGGTGATCACCCGTGGGCACACCGCGGCCCTCAAGCTCCAGCGGAGCCTGCTCCCGCACCGCCTGCCGCAGCAGACCGCCGTGCAGGCTTCGAGCCGCTATCTGCCCGCCGACAACGGGTCCGGGGTGGGCGGCGACTGGTTCGACGTCATCCCGCTGTCGGGCACGCGGGTCGGTCTGGTGGTCGGGGACGTGGTCGGCCACGGGCTGCGGGCCGCCGCCACCATGGGGCGCCTGCGTACGGGCGTACGCGTGCTGGCCCGGCTGGACCTGGCCCCGGACGAACTGCTCGCCCGGCTGGCCGACCTGGTCGAGCAGACCGCGCACGAGCGCGCGCCCGGCCACCCCGCGGAGCACGGCCGGCTCACCGACGAGGCCCGCGGGGTGACCTGCCTGTACGCGGTGTACGACCCGGTGTCGGGACAGTGCAGCCTGGCGCGGGCGGGCCGGTCGCCGCTGGCGGTCGTCGCGCCGGACACAGGCGTCACCGACTACCCGGAACTCCCGCCCGGCCCGCCCCTCGGAGGCGCCGGACCGCCCTACCAGTCCACCGAACTGCGGCTCGCGCCGGGCAGCCTTCTCGCCTTCTTCACGGACGGCCTGTTCCAGGCGGCGGACGGCCCTGAGGACGGGCGCGGCCTGCTCGCCCGGGCCCTCGCCGATCACCGCGAGTCATTGGAGGAGCTGTGCGACCGGGCGGTGGCCACGCTGCTGCCCGGGCCGGTGGACGAGGACGCGACGCTGCTGCTGGTCCGCACCCGTCTGCTGGACCGCAACCGGCTCGCGCAGTGGGAACTGGCGGCGGACCCGGCGGCGGTCGCCTCCGTCCGCAACACCGTCGGCAAGCAGCTCGCCGCCTGGGGGCTCGACGACCTCGTGTTCACCACCGAGCTCATCGTGACCGAGCTGGTCACCAACGCGATCCGTTACGCCGGGGGCCCGATCCAGGTGCGTCTGATCCGCGCGGAGCCGATCAGCGGCTTCGCCGCGGGCACCCTGATCTGCGAGGTGTCCGACCCCGGGCACACCGCCCCGAACCTGCGTCACGCCGCGAACGACGACGAGGGCGGCCGGGGCCTGTACATCATCGCCCAGATGACCCAGCACTGGGGGACGCGCTACACGCCCACGGGCAAGACCATCTGGACCGAGCAGCCGCTGCCGCCCACCCCGTCCTCGTAGGACGCGCCGGTCAGCCGGAGACGGCCGCCGTCCAGCCCCGGTCGACGGTCCGCCTCGCCTTCTCCAGTTGCGCGTCCGTCGGGAACTGAGGTGTTCCCTCCACGGTCGGCAGCCGGGCGGCGGCGGTCTTGTCCAGGGTGCCGTCCTTCCGCATCACGTCCATGAGGACCGGGCGGGCATAGCCGTGGAGCCGGAGGTTCTGGCCCTCCGTGCTGAACAGGTACTCCTGCCACAGGCGGGCGGCCGCCGGGTGCGGGGCGCGTTTGTTGACCGCCAGCGCGTAGTACTGGGCGAAGCTGCCGTCGAACGGGATGGAGACCTGCCAGTCGACGCCCTTGCCGCGGAGCTCGTCGGCGGCGTGGAGGTTGACGTAGTCCCAGTTGACGGTGATGGGTGTCCGGCCGTCCCGGACCGTCGCCGAGGTGGCGGACAGGGGGTTGAAGTTGCCGTTCTTCTTGAGCCTGGCGAAGAAGTCGATGCCGGGCCGGATGTCGTCGAACGACCCGTTGTTCGCCAGCGCGGCAGCGTAGACGCTGGCGAAGGCGGTCTCCGACCGGGTCGGGTCACCGTCCAGCGCGACCATTCCCTTGTAGGCGGGCTTCAGCAGATCGGCGTAGGTCTGGGGGCAGGGCTTGACGCGCCGGGCGTCGCAGCCGATCGAGATGTACCCGCCGTAGTTGTTGGACCAGAGGCCCCCGGGGTCCTTCTGGTTGCCGGGGATCGCGTCGAACGCCGCGACCTTGTACGGCGCGAGCAGGTTCTGCCGCGCCGCTGCCCGCGCGAAGGTGTCGCCGACGTCGATCACGTCGGGGGCGGTCGGCCGCGTTCCGCTGCTTCTTAGGGCGTTGAGCTCGTCCTGGCTGTGCCCCAGTGGGTCCCGGACGGTCACCTTGATCCCGTACTTCTTCTGGAAGCGGTCGATCAGACCGCCGTAGTCCGCCCAGTCACGCGGAAGCGCGATCGTCGTGAGCCTGCCCTCCTTCTTCGCCGCGGCGGCCAGGGCCCGCATGCCGCCCACGTTCTCCGCGGAGGTCGCCGCCGCCGGCTTCTCGAGCCGCGAGGTCGGTGGGCCGCCGCAGGCGTGCAGGCCCAGTGTCGTGAGGGCGAGGCAGCCGAGGACGGCTGCGACTCGGCCACGGGGTGCGGTCACGACGGCTCCAGACGGGGTGCGGGCGGCGCGATCGTGGAGTTTCGGAACTCTCGGGCCCTCAGCCGCGGTACGCGTACCGCATCGGCCCTTCGGTCATCCAGGCCAGCGTACCCACCACGGGCGATCGTGCAGGTGAGGCGGTGTGCGGCGTCCTCACAGGGTCGTGTCCTCCCACTGGCCGAGGAGGATCTCGCCGAGCCCTTCGGCGCCCGGCGTGGCGCCGCCGTGGAGGGACTGCTCGGCCCAGATGACCTTGCCGGTGCCCGTGTAGCGGGTGCCCCAGCGCTCGGCGAACTGGGCGACCAGGAAGAGTCCGCGGCCCCCCTCGTCGGTGGCCTTCGCCCGGCGCAGCCGCGGTGAGGTGCTGCTGCCGTCCGCCACCTCGAAGATCAGGGCGCGGTCACGCAGCAGCCGGACGGAGACGGGTTCGCCGCCGTAGCGGATGGCGTTGGTGATCAGCTCGCTGAGGATGAGCTCGGCGGTGAAGACGTTCTCCTCCAGACCCCACTCCGTCAGCCTGCGGGCGCAGGCGGTGCGCACCGGGCCCACCGCCGCCGGGTCGCGGGGCACCTGCCACTCGGCGACCCGGTCGGGGCCGAGACAGCGGGTGCGGGCCACCAGCAGCGCGATGTCGTCCGTGGGCCGCTCGGGCAGCAGCGCGTCCATCACCCTCGCGCAGGTGGCCTCCGGGGTGCGGTCGGGTCCGGTCAGGGCGGCGCTCAGGGCCTCGAGACCGACGTCCAGGTCGCGTTCCCGGTCCTCGACCAGGCCGTCGGTGAAGAGCACCAGCCGCGACCCCTCGGGCACGGTCAGCTCGGTGCTCTCGACGGGCAGACCGGCGCACAGGCCGAGGGGCGGCGAGACGGGCACCGGTGGGAAGTCCACGCTCCCGTCGGGGTGGACGACCGCCGGTCCCGGGTTACCCATGGTGGCGATGGCCAGCTGCCCGGAGACGGGGTCGTAGACGGCGTACTGGCAGCTCGCCCCGGTGATCCCCTGCCCGTCCTCCCCCACGGTGACCTCCTCGGCGTCGATCTGGGCCACCAGTTCGTCCAGCCGGCCGAGGAGCTCGTCCGCGGGCATGTCCAGGCCGGAGAAGTTGTGCACGGCGGTCCGCAGCCTGCCCATGGTCGCCGCGGCGTGCAGGCCGTGGCCCACGACGTCGCCGACCACCAGGGCCACCCGGGCACCGGACAGCGGGATGACGTCGAACCAGTCGCCGCCCACTCCCGCCTGCGCGGGCAGGTAGCGGTAGGCCACGTCGAGGGCGGACTGTTGGGGGAGCCCGCGGGGCAGCAGGCTGTGCTGCAGGGTGACGGCCATGGTGTGCTCACGGGTGAAGCGGCGGGCGTTGTCGATGCTCACCGCGGCCCGGGCGACCAGCTCCTCGGCGAAGGACACGTCCTCCTCGTCGAACGGCGGGGAGGCGCGCCCCCGCCAGAAGTCGACCGCTCCCAGCACCACCCCACGGGCCCGCAGCGGGACCGCCAGCAGGGAGTGGATGCCGTGGTCGAGGATGCGCCGGGACCGTACGGCGTCCTGGGCCATCCAGCTGTCGTCCGCGCTCAGGTCCCTGACCAGGACCGCCCGTCCGCCTTCCATCGCCCTGGCGACGGGGTGGGCGGGGATGAACCTGACCAGCGCGCCGACGGGGTACAGGAAACGGTCGTCGTGCAGGCCCACGACCGCGACCCGGCGCACGTCGGGGTTCGCCGCGGAGGGCTCCCCGCCGGACAGGACCGGGTCCAGCAGCTCGACGGTGACCACGTCGGCGAACCGGGGCACCGCCACCTCAGCCAGTTCCTCGGCGGTGCGCTTCACATCCAGGGTGCTGCCGATCCGGCCCCCGGCGTCGTAGAGCAGTTTCAGGCGTTCGCGCGCCACCTCGGCCCGGCCGGACAGGGCGAGCAGCTCCGTGGTGTCCCGCAGCGTCACCACGCTGCCGGCCGGTCCGCGAGGCGCGGTGGGCCGTTTGTTGACCGCCAGAAGGCGGTCGGCCGCGAGGTAGACCTCGTCGGTGGCCGGGCGGTCGGAGGCCAGCAGCCCGGACAGGTCCTCCTCGAGGCCCAGATCGGTGACATGGCGTCCCTCGGCGTCCGCCGGCAGCTCCAGCAGCCGCCGTGCCTCGTCGTTGGCCAGCAGCAGCCTGCCCTCGGCGGAGATGATCAGTACGCCTTCCCGTACGGCGTGCAGGACCGCGTCGTGGTGCTCGTACATCCGGGTCATCTCGGTCGGGCCGAGACCATGGGTCTGCCGCCGCAGTCGGCGGCTCACCAGGGCGGACCCGCCCACGGCGATGAACAGCGCCCCGGCGGCGCCGCCGAAGAGCACCGGCAGCTGCCGGTCCACCCGGTGCTGCACCTTCTCGACCCTGACGGGAACGGAGACGACGGCGACGACCGAGCCGTCGGGGGCCCTGACCGGGACCGCCGAGATCACCGAAAGCCCCAGGGACCCCTGGAAGGTACTGGTGAACGGCTTGCCGGTCGCGGCCTGCGCGTAGGGGCCGATGACGTGCTTGCCGATCTGGTGCGGGTCGCTGTGGGTGAGGGTGACCCCGTCCAGCCGGTACACGATGATGGCGTCGACACCCGCGGCCTTCCGCGCCGCCTCGGCATGCGGCTGGAGCACCGCGCTCGGATCCGGGCTGTTCAGCGCGGCCACGATCCCCGGTGAGTTGGCGAACGTCTGGGCCGCGGCGAGGGTGCGGTTCCGGGCGTCCGCCATGTTGTCGCGCCGGGCCTGCACCACGAGAGCCACCAGCGCGGCGACGACGAGCAGCACCACGACGGCGAACTGCAGGAGAAAGACCTGCCCGGCGAGGGTGGACACGCTCAGCGAGCGGTGCGGGCGCCGTGGGCGGCGCGCAGATCGACCGGATTCTCCAGTCATATCCCCTTTCTATCGTTTAAGGGATGCAACGCGCACACTCACCGGCCGGGGTGCCCTGCTGCGCCCCTCCCCGGCCTTCCCGTCGCCCGGTCGAGGCCGCCTGACCGAAATCCGCTCGTCCGCCGGTAGTACCCCTGCTCCTCCGCGTGCACGATGCCCCTCACCACCGCCCCGGCGAAGATCACGGTGAGGATCTTTCCCGGTTCCCGCACGCAGAGAGGCTGTGGACACGACCATGCACTTAGCACGCCGGCACGAACGGCGCCCGGCCCCGACGAGACGGGGATGGGCCGTCGCCCTCACCTGTGCCGCGGCCCTTGTCACCTCGGCTGCCGCGCTCCCCCAGGCACAGGCGGCCGACCGCCCGGCCACCCCCGCCGCCGCTGCCCACCGGCCGGCCCCGGACCGGGCGGCCCTGGCGGATGCGCTCAAGGCCATCCACACCGCCGGCATGTACGGCGCCTACGCGGCCGTGCGGGACGGCGACACCACGTGGCGCGGTGCCGCCGGTGTCGCCGACCGGGACACCGGCCGTGTGGTGACGCCGGACATGGAGCAGCGGATCGGCAGCATCTCCAAGTCGATGACCTCTGTCGCCCTGCTCCAGCAGGTCGCCGCGGGCCGCCTCGACCTGGACGCGCCCGTCTCCCGGTACCTCCCCGGACTCGTCCCCGGACAGCGCGGTGACCGGATCACCGTGCGGATGCTGCTGAACCACACCAGCGGTATCGGGGACTTCGTCCGCTACGCCTTCCCGTCGTTGCAGACGCTGTCCACGAGCAGCCTGGACGAGAACCGCTTCCGGCACTTCGAACCGCGGGAGCTGGTCCGGATGGGAGTGCAGGCTCCGCCGACCGGCGCTCCCGGCGAGAAGTGGTCGTACTCCAACACGAACTACATCATCGCGGGGCTGCTGCTCGGCAAGCTCACCGGCGAGAACCCCGAGCGGTACATCACGCGCAACGTCATCCGCCGGGCCGGTCTGCGGCACACCTACTTCCCCACCAGCCCGCGCATGACCGGCCCGCACCCGAAGCTGTACGAGTCCTTCTACGGACTGATCGACCCACCGCGCGACTACAGCGTCTACGACATGTCCTGGATCCGGACCGCGGGCGCGGTCGTCTCCACCATGGCGGATCTCGACCGCTTCTACCGGGAGCTGCTCAGCGGCCGGCTGCTCCCCGCCGCCGAACTCGCCCAGATGGAGACGACGGTCCCGATGACCGATGCCCAGGGCAACGTGACGGGGCACTACGGTCTGGGGCTCATCCGGTTCGACTGGGGATGCGGCACGTTCTGGGGCCACAGCGGCGCGGTGTTCGGCGCCGAGACATGGGCGGTCTCCAGCCCGGACGGCCGCCGGCAGATGGCCCTCGCCTACAACCTGTCGAAGTACGACAAGCTCGGACCGGACGGCACGGTGACCCCGAGCCCGATCGACGACGCCATCAACGCGTTCGTGGCCAAGGCTGTGTGCGCTCCGGCCACCGGTTCCCCGGCCCTGCGGTCGGCCAGGGTGGACCTCGCCCCGGCACAGGTCTCCGAGTGGCGGTCACTGCAGGCCGCGAGGCGCTGACAACCGCAGAGCACTGACAACCGCAGAAGAAGGGGGCCGCTCCCGAAGGGACCGGCCCCCTTGCCCTTGTCGTGGCCCGGGCTTCCCGCAGGTCGCCCATGTAGGGGTTACTTGATGTAGACGAGGCCGTCGGTGGTGACGGTGGGACGGCCGCTGGTGCCGACCACCACGATCTTCACGGTGTGCGTGGCACTGCTGGACCAGGTCTTGGTCCAGATCGCCTGCCGGTACAGCGTGGTGGAGGACTTCAGATCCACCGTGGCGACCCTGGTGCCGTCGACGTAGACGTAGGCCTGGCCGGAGCTGGAGGCGCGGGAGACCACCCAGGCGGCGGAGCGGCCGGTGAAGGTCCAGGTCAGGCTGGCCCCATTGGCGGTGCTGGAGTAGGACTTGCCGCCGAGGTAGCTGGTGGAGGAGCGAGTGGTCCAGCTGCCGGACTTGGTGGCGGAGCTCTCCTGGAGGATCACCGGGGTGTACGCCGGGGAGACCGTGCGGTAGTTGCCGGCGTAGTCGTAGGCACGCATCGACCAGGTGGTGGCCGTGCCGGACGTGGCGGTGCGGCCCGAGCTGGTGGTGGTCGGACCGAAGGTGGCCGCGGTCGGCGACATCAGCTTCACGGAGCTGAGCGCGGCGTTGTCGGTGGCCTTCCAGCCGAGGGTGACCGGGACAGCGCCGGTGTTGACGGTTCCGGTGCGCAGGGAGAGCGTCGGGGTGGTGGTGAACGTCGGCGCCGTCGTCTCGGCCACGACGTTCACCGAAGCGCTGGTGGCGGTCTTGCCGGACTGGTGCACGGCCTGCACCGCGACGGTGTGGCTGCCCAGGGGAAGGGTGGCGCCGACGGAGGTGGCGGAGCCGGGGGCGGTGGCGACGGTCTTGCCGTCGACGAGCAGCTTGAAGCTCGAGATGAGCGAGGACGGCGTGGTGGCCGTCCAGCGCACCGTGACCGCGCCCTTGGTGTAGAACGTCGAGCCCGAAAGTCCCGCGCCGTCGACCGAGGAGACCCTCAGTCCCTGCACCGGGCCGGACGCCCAGGTGCGGACGGTCGGCAGTTGGTTGTAGAGGGATTGGCCGGGGCACTGGGTGTTGTAGCCGTCACGGTGGCCGGAGA
The DNA here is from genome assembly GCF_042892355.1 of Streptomyces sp. NPDC001796. Classification (NCBI taxonomy): domain Bacteria; kingdom Bacillati; phylum Actinomycetota; class Actinomycetes; order Kitasatosporales; family Streptomycetaceae; genus Streptomyces; species Streptomyces sp. NPDC001796. Next base: position 390,367 of record NZ_JBIAUC010000004.1, read on the forward strand.
TCCGCTGGAACGTGTACTTGGTGCCCGCGGTGAAGCCGGTGCCGAAGGAGTTCGTCTGGGTCGCGCCCGCGGTGAGCTGGACGGTCCCGGAGGGGTCGGCGCCGTACTGGCCGAGCTTCCAGGCCGCGACGCGGGCGACCGAGGTCAGCGCGGCGTTGGTGGCGCTGGTGGAGGTGTAGTCACCGAGCACCGCGATGCCCGCGGACTCCCGGTTCCAGCCGTAGGTGTGGGCCCCCAGCACCGGCAGGTCGACGCCGCCCTTGCGGCCCTCGAAGATCGTGCCGCACTTGTCGACGAGGAAGTTGTAGCCGATGTCGTTCCAGTGGTTGACCTGCGTGTGGTACGCGTAGATGCCCCGCACGATCGACGCGGAGTCGGCGCAGGAGTAGTCGTTGGCCCCGTCGGTGTGGTGGACGAAGACGGCCTTCACGTCCGCGTTGTAATCCGACGGGTCGGGGCTGAGCGACTCGTCGGCGCCCCAGTCGGCGCGCGAGGTGATCGGCGGTTCGGGCACGGTGGACGGCGGTGCGGACGGCCTGGTGGCCGACGCGCTCGTCGTGGGTGAGGCGGACACCGAGTCGGTGGGGGTGGTGGCCGTGGGCGCGGTGTCGGTCGGTGCGGGGGACGTGGCGGTCTGTCCGTCCGTGGGCGTGGTGGTGCCGCCGCCGGGTGCGGCGGAGTCCGTGGACGTGGCCGAGTCGGTCGGTGTGGTCGAGTCGGTGGGCGTGGCACCGGGACTCGTCTCGGCGACGAACGCGGCCGGCTCACCGCTGGGGGTGGACCTGGTCTCGGCATCGGTCACCACGCCCGGGTCGACCAGGTTCACCTCGAGTCCCTTGGGCAGCGGGCCGGTGGTGCCGTTCTTGCGGACGACCTGTACCTGGACGCCGTCGGAGGAGCCGACCCAGAGGGGCTCGGAGGCGCCGCGCACGCGGGGACCGGGCTTCTCCAGCGGGTCGATGTTCACTTCGAGGTCGCGCCAGGCGCTCCACTCGCCGGTCTCGAGGCTGCGGGTGCGCACCTGCGCCGTCCCGTCGAGCCGCTTGGCTCCGCCCGTCCACGAGACGCCGACCATCGAGAACTGCTCGGTGTCCGTGCGCGGCAGCTCCCGCCTGCCGGCTTCGGTGCCTTTCAGCGTGAGGCCGTAGACCTTCACCGGCCGCTTGGCGCGGCCCGCCGCCCCGTGGTCGGAGGGGCTGGCGACGGCATAGGTCACCACGCCCCCGCCTCCCAGGACCACGGCACCGAGCGTGAGCCACGCCCGACGCTTGAGACTCAGCGGTCTGTACGCATGCGACGTACGACGACTCACGACGTATCCACCCCTCGAGGGCCCGGCAAGGGCCACAGAACAGAGTCACGGAGGGCACACCCGCCACAGGGGTGACCCATCCACCCAGCGCGGCCGGGTCGGCGAACATCACAGGGAAACAGGAAGGAGTGACGTAGATCACTGCAATCGCTCACCTGCGGGGGCGGCCCGCGCGCGATCCGCACGATGGGTGTCGTCCGATGTCATGCACCTGCGTCTGAAGCAGTGACAGGGAAAGGGGTCCATACGCTGAGGCAGTCGAAATGAGCAGCGACGACGCCAGACGCGTACAACAAACCAGCAACGATCACGCAAGGACGGACACAGGCATGGGCGACCGACACAGCGACGGCGGAGCGTTCGCCCGCCGACGCGCCGGCGCGGACGGCCCAGTGGCCCACGGGAGCAGCGCGGCCGGTCTCCCGGATCTGGAAGCGGCGCTCGGTCACGCCCTGCGCACCGACGCCCTTGATGCGACTGCCGAGCGGCGAGCCGTCGCCGCTTTCCGCGCGGCGCGCGACGCAGGGGTGCACAAGGAGGCGCGGACCCGGAGGCGGGACGACTGGCGTGCGCGGCGCAGCCCTGCCGGTCGGCGGGTGAAGGCCACCGTCGCCCTCTTCCTCGCCACCTTCACCCTGGGCGGTGTCGCGATCGCGGCGATCGGCTCGCCCGACTCCGCCGGGAGTCCGCAGGACGAGGCCCCTGGGCAGCGGCGTCCGTCGCCGACGGGCTCGCAGCCCTCCAGGACGGCGCCGGAGGCGGCCGAGCCCACCACACCTGCCGCCTCGGACCCGCAGGACCGTCCGCCCACAGCCAAGGACATCCAGGCCCACTGCCGTGCGTACGCGTCGGTCAAGGGCCGGGGCAGGGCGCTGAACTCGACGGCCTGGCAGCGGTTGCTCGCAGCCGCCGGTGGAGAGGACAAGGTCGCTGCCTACTGCGCCGACCAGTTGTCACAGGCGCGGACCGGCGACGCGGGCAGGCCCGCCGGTGAGCCGAACGGCAAGCCCGGCGGTGAGCCGAACGGCAAGTCCACCGACAAGAAGCCCGGGCAGGCGGACCGCACAGGCTGAGGGAGCCGAGGAAGCGGCGAGCGCCGCTCGACCGAGCTGCCACATGGCTCAACCGGGAGCATCGACCGGGGATTTCCTTCCCGCCCCCGGGTGAAACCCACGGGCCCGCTGGACCGGTGCGCCGAGCCCTGTCCACGGGGTCGGCATAGTGGCGGGAATCTCCGCACCCGCACACGCAGGAGGAAACGCATGCTCGGCACCGACTTCCGCACCGGGTCACCCAACTGGATCGACCTCGGCAGTCCGGACACGGACGCGGCCGCCGCCTTCTACGGCGCCGTCTTCGGGTGGCAGTTCGTGTCCGCGGGGCCGCAGGCGGGCGGCTACGGGTTCTTCCAGAAGGACGGGAAGACCGTCGGTGCCGTCGGGCCGCTGACCGAGGAGGGGGCCGCGTCGGCCTGGACGACGTACTTCCAGAGCGACGACATCCAGGCCACCGCCCGCGAGGTGGTCGCGGGCGGGGGCGGTGTGCGTGCCGAACCCATGGACGTCATGGGCGAGGGCTGGATGGCCCAGTTCACCGATCCGCAGGGGGCGCGGTTCGCCGTGTGGCAGCCCGGGCGGACCAAGGGCCTGGAGATGACGTCGCAGGACGACACGCTGGTGTGGGTGGAACTGCACGTGGGCGACCCGGAAGCCGCGATCCGCTTCTACCGCGCGCTGTTCGGGTGGCGTTCGCAGGAGATGGAGGCGCCCGGCATGACGTACCGGGTGCTCAGCATCAAGGACGGCGACCAGCAGGAGGGGTCCTTCGGCGGCGTGGCTCCGCTTCAGGACGAGCGGGAGGAAACGCGCTGGGTGCCGTACTTCGCCGTGGCCGACGCCGACGCCACCGTCGCGGCGGTGCAGGGCAACGGCGGGACGGTGCTCATGCCTGCCACGGACGTGCCGGACGTCGGGCGTATCGCCTGGCTGGCGGACCCGGGTCAGGCGGTGTTCGCCGTGCTGAAGCCGAACCCGCGCCAGGGCTGATCCGGCGGCGGGCACGGTGACGGGGCCGGCCCGTTCCCCCGGGCGGCGGTTGCCGAGCCACCGGCGACCCCGGCCGCCAAGCCTCCTACGGCGCCGAGGTCTGCCGCACCCAGGGGAAGCCGCCGCGACTCCAAACGCCTTGTATGCGACGTGAGTTGAGCGAGATACTCGAGCTGACGGGACTGGTGACCAGGGGGACGGGGGCCCGCCGGTGGGTGCTTGGGATGACGAGAGGGCACGGACGCGGGAGCTGGCCCGGGAGGCCGTACGGCGGCTGGCTCCGGAGGAGCTGGCGTTCTTCGACGAGACGGCCGACGCCTACTTCGAGGACCCCGCCCGAGCGACCCGCAAAGCACGGCCCGAGCCGCTGGGCATCGGCATCGAGGCCATCGTCGTCTCCACGCTGACGGCGTTCGCGTTGCCGGTCGCGGCGACCGTCGCCGGGAACATCGCCACCGACGTCATGCGCGAGGAGCGCAGACGAGGCTGGTGGCGAAGGCGCAGGGCGCGGGCGGACGACTGTATCGACGGCGATGCGGGCGGCGGCGCCCCGGACGGTGACGGTGGGTCGGCCCCCGATCCGGCCGGTGGTGCGGACAACCCGTTCGCCGCGCCGGGCACCGTACGGCCGGTGGCACTGGGCGGCGGGGAGGCCCGACCCGCGGACTTCGAGCTGCTGCGGCGCGTCGCCTACGACCGGGGAGTGGCACTGGGACTGCCGCCGGACCAGGCACAGCTCCTCGCCGACGCCATCCTGGGCGCGGTCGTCGCCGGGCGGGGCGGTGGGGCCTCCGTGGGCGACGCACCGACCCGGGGCAGCCGGGACGGGGAGGACGGCCCTTCATGAGGGAGGGACCGGTCAGGGCGGGGTTCGGCCCCCCGGTGGGGGTGCACCCGTTCCGGTTACCGTCCGGAACGTCCCTGCGGTTCGCGTTGCTCATTCTGAGCACATCGGTGGCGATGGCGACGAACATCGGCGGAGCGGTCGGCACGGCGAGGTACTTCGCGCTCGGCGGCGACGTCGGCTCCATGACCAGGTCCCTCGAATGCGCGTCCGTGAACTTCGCCGAGACGGCCGCCGATCCCGCGGAGTTCGCCCGCCGCTGCGCGCCGCCGGACCTGGGCAGTGAGACCACGCTGGAGCTGGCTGCCCTCGCCGCCCTGTGGCTGGCCGTCGGCATCACGTACTGGTTGCTCCCCGCCTACCGGCTCCGCCGACGTCGGCTACGGCCCCTGCGGGGCGACGCGCACCCGGACGTCCGGCGCACGCTCACGGAACTGGTGGCTCTCGCCGAGCTGCGGTGCCGGGTGCGTTTCGTCGTCGACTGGCGGGACCCGCGCCCCACCGGACTCGCCTTCGGGCGCCTCGGCCGACGCCATGTGATGCTCGGCGAGGGACTGCTGCGATTACACAGCCGCGACCCGGAGGCCTTCCGCGCGATCGTCCTGCACGAACTCGCGCACCTGCGCAACCGCGATGTCGACATCGCCTTCCTCACCCTCATCTGCCACCGGCTGTTCGTCGTCGCGTTCGCGATCCCGACGGCCGTCACGGCACCCTTCGCCCTGCTGGTCAGCTGGGTGCTGTTGCCCGGAGGTGTGATCTACCAACTGCTGTTCACCTTCGCCCCGTGCGCCCTGGCGGTCACGGTCGCCCACATCAGCAGAGCCGTACTGCGCAGCCGCGAGCTGTATGCGGACGCCCGGGTCGCCGTGTGGACGCGCGGCGCCCATTCGTTGCGGCGCCTGCTCGCCGCGCAGCACGGCATCGAGCCGGCCACGCTCCGCCGGCCGCTGTTCCGGCGTACGCATCCCTCCGCCGCGAAGCGGCTGGCCGCCCTGAGCGACACCAGGCTGCTGTTCGACGTGTCGTCTTGGGAGGCCTTCGGGCTGGCCCTGTGCTGCTCGCTCGTCTACTGGCAGGTGGCGCAGTGGACCGAGGAGGCAACCAGTCTGGCCGACCGCGGCAGCGCGCTGACCGCGATCGTCCCCGCCGTCCTGCTGGGCGGTGGCGTGGCGGCGGGCATCTGGCGTGTGACACTGGCCGCGCATCTGCATCACGCCAGGTGGGGGAACGCCCACCGCACGGGGCTCGCCGTGGGCTGCGGCCTCGTCGTCGGCACGTTCGGGGACCAGTCGCACAGCACGGCCCTCGCCCTCGGCGTCGCCGACTCGCTCCCGGTGCAGCTGGCGTGGTGGCTGCTCCTCGGAGCCGTCGGCTACGGGTTCGTACGGTGGAACGTGGTGGTCGCCCGGGTGTGGGCACCGGTCGTGCTCGCCGCCCGGCGCCCGCTCGTGCCGATCGTCGTCGGCTGCGCGACCGGTGTGGTGCTGCTGAGCTTCTGGCTCGGGCAGGTCTATGCCGCGGGAACGCCCGGCTTCGGGCTGCTGCCCCTGCCAGGCCCGCTGAACCTGTTGCCGACGCCGTTGGACTACCTCGGTTTCGTGTTCTCCACGACCGTCGTGACCGCACCTGCGCTGGGAGTCCTCGCGCTGGTCGGGGTCACCGTCGGGCTCCCACTCGCCGCCACGCCCGGGGCAAGGCTCTTCGGGCGCGCGCGTGGTGACGCACCCGCCGCGGGACCCGGACGGTTCCTGCTGTGGCCCCCGTCTCCGGAGGCCTGCGCGGCACTCCTCGTGCCGCCGCCTCTGCGTCCCGTACGGGCGTTGGTGGAGGGCGTTGTGATCGGCGCCGCCGCAGGGCTCGGACTGTGGGTGGTGCATGTCGTCAGTGCCCTGGTCTTCCCGTGGCCGATCCAGTTGATCGGCGCGGTGGTGCCCCTCTACTTCGTGCCTGTCGCGATGCTGCTGCAGCTCGCCGTCGGCTTTTTCGTCGCCTGGCGGAACAGAGCCCACGAACTGCGCTCGCTGCACGGGGTTCTGGCCGTCCTCGGCGCGGGTCTGCTGCTCCCCCTGGCCGCGTTCACCGCACGGGACCACTTCGCCTGCGTGCGCTGGGGCACCGGCCATCCCGCCTGCGAACTGGTTCCCTCACCCGCGTTGGCCTCGATCACGGCGACGATCGTGGCCTGGACCGCCGCCCTCGCCCTGCTCCTCCTCCCCACCTGGGCCGCCCTGCGCGACGGAGCCCGGAGGGCAGGCCCACCGCAGCGGGTGCCGATGCATCATCCGCCCAGGTGGCAGACTTGATCGCTGATTCTTGAGCCGTGCCCGTCGCACGACATTCTCGGCGGCGTCCTCAGTGTTTCGCTGATCCGCAGTCCCGCTCCGGCTTGCAGGTACACGCTCAGCCGGCACTGAGGGAGATCTGCTTGGCGATGAGATCGACCTCGTGCAGGGTCGGGATCTCGTTCTGGTCACCCGCCCTGCCCGCCGTCGCCACCGATACCACCGGGCCCGTCCTCGGCCGCTTCCGCGGCCGCGTCGAGCTCCGCCCACGCCGCGTCGCTCAGGTCGGTGCCGGCCCATGCGACGGCGGAGGTGACCTCGTCGGAAGAACGGAAGCCCGCGACCACGCAGGCCACCACGGGGTCGCGGAGCGGGAAGCGTACGGCGGCATGGGGGAGGACGGTTCCGTGCCGGGCACAGACGTCGGCAAGGCGCCGGGCACGACGCAGCACCGCGTCGGGGGCGGGGCCGTAGTCGAAGGTGGCGTTGTCGGGAGGGCAGGGCCGGCTGAGGAGGCCCGAGTTGAACGGGGCCGCGGCGACCACCGAGACACCTCGCTTCGTGCACGCCTCCAGCAGCGGGCGTGCGGTGCGGTCGATGAGAGTCCACCGGCCGGCCATCATCACGGTGTCCACGTCCGCTTCGGCGACGACCCGCAGTAGTGGAGCGACGGCGTTCATGCCGACGCCGACGGCTCCGATGACGCCTTGGTCGCGGAGGGCCACCAGCGCGGGCAGTGCCTGGTCGATGGCCGCGTCGAGGTGATCGTCGGGGTCGTGGACGTAGACGACGTCCACACGGTCCAGACCCAGTCGGGTCAGGCTGCCTTCCAGGCTCCGCAGCACGCCGTCGCGCGAGTAGTCGGGGCGGCGGATCAGCGTGTCCGGTACGGCGAAGCCACCTGCGGCCAGGTCGGATCCGGTGGGGGCGGGGTGTGGTTCCAACAGGCGGCCGACCTTGGTGGAGAGGGTGAACTCCGCTCGTGGCCGGTGGGCGAGGGCCGCGCCGAGCCGGCGTTCGGACAGCCCCAGGCCGTAGTGCGGGGCGGTGTCGTAGTAGCGCACACCGGCGTCCCAGGCGGCCTCGACCGCGGCCCGCGCCTGGTCGTCGTCGAGCGGGGCGTAGAGATTACCGATGGGGGCGGCGCCGAATCCCAGTGCACTGACCCGGACGCTCGTACGGCCGAGCCGGCGGGCCGTCACGACGCGATCCCGTACCAGCGCGCGGCCGTCGTGCCGAAGACCGCCTCGCGCTCGCCGGGGTTCAGGTGGTCGGTGAGCGTCTCCGCGACGGCCAGGACTTCGTCGTATCCGGCGGCGAGCAGGCAGACCGGCCAGTCCGAGCCGTACATGAGGCGGCCCGGGCCCATTGTCGCGAGCAGTACGTCCGCGAAGGGACGCAGAGCGCGGGCCGGATCGGCTGCGGTCCGGGTGACCAGGCCGGACAGTTTCACGGCGACATTGGGGCAGTCGGCCAACTCGGTCAGCAGCTTGGTCCACGGCGTCAGGCCGTCGGTGCCGACGACCGGGTTGCCGGCGTGGTCCAGGACGAAACGAACGTCGGGCAGTTCGCGTACGGTCCGGACGGCGGCGGGCAGTTGGTCGGGCCGGACGAGCAGGTCGTAGACGAGGCCCGCGGCACCCACCGCCTCGATGCCGCGACGGACCTCAGGACGCGCCGGCCAGTCCGGGTCGGGCTCGTCCTGAATGCCGTGCCGGATGCCGACGAGCGCGGATCCCCCGGGCAGCTCGCGCAGTCGCGCCAGGCGGTCGGCGATGCCGGGATCGGTCAGGCTCGTCCAGCCGACGACCGCTCGCACGTGCGGGTCTCCGGCGGCCACGGCGAGCAGTTCGGGGGTCTCCTCGACAACGGCGACGGTCTGTACGAGGACGGTGGCGTCGATCGCGTTCCGGTCGAGCACCGGCCGCAGTTCGGCGGTGGTGAAGGTGCGGCGCAGGGTGGGCAGGTCGCGGGTCCACGGCTGGTCCCGCACTGCGAGGTCCCACAAATGGTGATGAGCGTCGATGCGCACCGTTCGGTCCTCTGGGTCGGTGGACGGATGTCGGTCGGGCTCCTGCCCCCACCGTCGGTGTGGGAACGGGGCAGGACCTCCGCGGGGTCGGTGTGGGCGCGGGCCGGGGCGGGCACGTGCCGTCAGTCGAGGTGGAAGACCTCCTCGGCGGGGGCCCACCACTGCCCCCCGGCCACGCTGTCCAGCGGCTGCTGGCACGGATCGGTCAACGCCCACCACTCGCGGGAGACCGGGTCGGCGGCGATCGCCGCAGTGTCGGCGGCGTAGTCGGTCCCCGTGTACTCGAGGTAGCTGAAGAGCAGGCCGTCCCGGAGGAAGATGGAGTAGTTGCCGATGTTGGCCCGCTTGAGGGCCGCGAGCACGCCCGGCCACGCGGCGGCGTGCAGTTCGCGGTACTCCCGCTCCTTCTCGGGCCGCAGACGGATCACGGCGGCGAAGCGCTGCATCCGCTCAGCCCTCCTTCCGCAGTCGCAGTCCGTCCATGCCGCCGTCCACGGCCAGGGAGGTGCCCGTCGTGGAGGCGGCGGCCGGGGAGGCCAGATAGGCGACGGCGGCGGCGACCTCGTCGGCGCTGACCAAACGGCCGTGTGGCTGCCGGGCCGCCAGCGCCGCGTGTTCGGCCGCCGGGTCGTCCGCCCGGTCCAGCAGCCGGCTGACCCAGGGAGTGTCGGCGGTGCCGGGGTTGACGGCGTTGACCCGGATGCCGGCCGGCAGCAGGTCGGCGGCCATCGCCCGGGTCAGCGACAGCACGGCGCCCTTGCTGGCCGAGTACAGCGCCCGCTGCGGCAGGCCGGCCGTCGCGGCGATCGAGCTGATGTTGACGACCGCCGCGTGGGCGGAGGCACGCAGCGCGGGCAGCGCGGCGCGCGTGACCCGCACCAGCCCCAGGACGTTGATGTCCAGGACGCGGTGCCACTCCTCGTCGGGGTTGTCCTCGATGCCGCCCTGCGCGCCGATCCCGGCGTTGTTGACCAGCACGTCCAGGCCGCCGAGGGCCGAGACGGCCGCTCCGACGCCGTCCCTGACCGAGGTGTCGTCGCCGATGTCGGCCCGGACGTGAGCGGTGAAGCCCTCGGGCGCGGGCTGCAGATCGAGCACGGCCACCCGGGCCCCCTCGGCGGCGAGCAACCGGGCGCTGGCAAGGCCGATGCCGGAGGCACCGCCGGTGACCAGAGCCCTGAGTCCGTCGAAAGCACCCATGTCAGGCCTGCCCGAATGTCTGCCGCTGGCGGCCGAGGCCGTCGATCTCCAGGTCCACGACGTCGCCCGCTCGCAGGTAGGGCAGGCCCGGCCGGCCCAGGGCGACGCCCGCGGGGGTACCGGTGTTGATGACGTCACCGGGACGAAGCACCATGAAGTGGCTCAGATACCGGATCAGGTGGTGGACACCGAAGATCATGTCGGAGGTGTTGCCGTCCTGGCGCGGCTCGCCGTTGACCGACAGCCGCAGGCCGAGCGCCTGTGGGTCGGGCACCTCGTCCGCGGTGAGCAGCCAGGGGCCCAGCGGATTGAACGTCTCGCAGTTCTTGCCCTTGTCCCACTGGCCGCCGCGTTCGAGCTGGAACTCGCGCTCGGAGACGTCGTTGCTGATCGCGTAACCAGCCACGCACGCGGCAGCGGCGGCCTCGTCGGGCAGATAGCGGGCCTCGCGGCCGATGACGACGGCGAGTTCGACCTCGTAGTCGGTCTTCAGGGAGCCGCGGGGGATCAGGACCTCGTCGTCGGGGCCGACCACGGTGTCCGGCGTCTTGAGGAAGACGATGGGCTCCTCGGGGACGGCGGCGCCGGTCTCCGCGGCGTGCTGCCGGTAGTTCAGCCCGATGCAGACGATCTTCCCGATCCCGGTCAGCGGTGCCCCGAACCGGCCGAGCGACTCGACCACTGGCAGCGCGTCGAGGTCGACGCCGTCCAGGACCGTGGGAAGGGTGTCGGGCGTCAGGTCGGCGACGACGGGGCGCAGGTCGTGCCACGGTCCGTCGGCCCCGGATATCAGGGGGCGTTCGGCTCCTGCCGTGCCGTGCCGTGCCAGTCTCATAGGGGTCTTCTCTCCCACGGGTGCGCGCTCGGAATTCCCGCCCTGGGGCGCCGCCGGGCCGTAGGGCCCCGCGCTCCCATCGCGGCTCGAGCCGGATGCGGGTCCTGATGACAGCCGCGCCGAGCGCCCGTCCCGGGGCCGGCGTGATCTCCATCGTGAATCTGCTTCATCCGACAGGCAGGACCATAAGGATCTGATCCTTCCTGCGCAATAGTTCCGAGTGGGATTCCCGATTTGTCATGATAGATGGGCGTTTCAAAGAGGAGACGAACAAAAAAACTCCCCGGACTCTTCTCAGTTCGTAACGCCGATGTCATAGTTACCGTCGCCGATGAACCTGATTAATGCGAAACAGGCAAGAGGAGGGTTACCCCGTGGCAGCCGCAACACAGGTCCCCGCTGAAGGGGATGACGACGCGTCGCCTCGCTACCGGCCGGGCTATGAGCTGGTCGCCGAGCAGCTGCTGAACTACATCGAGGAGCAGAAGCTGCGGGCCGGCGACCGGCTGCCCACGGAGCAGGGCCTGGCGGAGATCCTGGGCGCCTCGCGCAATGTCACCCGCGAGGCGGTGAAGGTCCTGGCCGCCATCGGCCGGCTGAGTGTGCGGCGTGGCGCGGGCATCTTCGTCGCCGAGTCCACCGGCGGGCTGGTGGACGACCAGCTCTCACACTTCCGGCCGACGAGCATGGAACACGTCCTGATGCTGCTTGACTACCGGACGGTGATCGAGTCGGAGACGGCGCGCCGTGCGGCTTCCCTCGCCACGCCGATCGAGGTCCGCAGCGTCCGGGAGTGCGCCCAGTCGTCACTGGAGGCGGCCCGGGCGGCAGACGGGTACGCCTTCGCCAGGGCCGACGCCGCGTTCCACGACGCGGTGGGCGCCGCCGCACACAATGTCTTTCTGAGAGCGAGCGTCGCCAACGTGCGGCGTTTCGCGTCACAGTCCGACGTGCTGCTCTTCCACGGTGACGCTCCCGGGTCACTGGAAGTAGCCGCAGGACAGCACCTCGCCATAGCTGAGGCGGTCGCCGCGGGGGAGGCCGATCTCGCCACGCAGCTGATGGTGGAACACATCGCCACCACTCAGAGTCAGTTCGAACGCAAGATCCGTGACCGGCTGTTCAATCTTGACGGCCACGGCGCCTCCCGGGCGCCGGCGCAGCCGCCGAGGAGCGCCGGTGCCGCGGACGAGCCGTCGTCCCCGGAGACATCCGCCTCATAGACCGGCACCGCGCGGCGGTACCACGGCTCGCGGCCCGAGCCGCCCAACTCCGGAGGAACCCGCAGGACGAGCGGGCTCCCGGACGCCACCTCATTCAGGCGATTGGATTCCTGTGTCTGTACCGTCTGTTTCTCCACGAATACTCGTGCCGCTTCGAAGAGTTTTCGTGGCCGCACTGGCCCTCGCTGCGACAACGGCGCCCCTGGCAGCCGTGCCGGCCCAGGCGTCCCCCTCGAACGCGTCGGGCCTGGACGTCTACGTCTCGCCTACCGGCCGCGACGCCGGCTCCGGTACCGCCAAGCATCCGTTCAAGACGCTGGAACACGCACGGGACTACGTGCGTGACGTCAAGACGAAGGTCTCCGGCGACGTCCGCGTGCTGCTGATGTCGGGTACCTACCGGCTGAGCCGGACCTTCACCCTCACCGCCCAGGACTCGGGCAGTGCCGGGCACCGGGTCATCTACGAGGCCGCGCCCGGCGCGCAACCGGTGATCAGTGGCGGCACGCAGGTCACCGGCTGGACCCCGGCCGACTCGTCGGGGAAGGTCTACAAGGCCGAGGTCGGCGACCTCGACACCCGTCAGCTCTATGTGAACGGCGAGTTGGAGACCCGGGCCCGGGGCGAAAAGAACCCGGCCGGCTTCAGCAAGACGTCCACCGGCTACACCTTCACCGACAGCAGCCTCAGCAGCTACAAGCGTCCCTCGGACCTGGAGGTCGTCAGCAGTTGGGGCTGGAAGCTCATGCGCTGCCCCGTACAGTCGATCTCCGGCAACACGATGACGATGCAGCAGCCCTGCTGGCACAACGCCAACCTCCAGCAGGGTCAGGAGATCACCAATCCGACCTGGCTGGAGAACGCCCGCGAGCTGCTCGACACCCCCGGCGAGTGGTACCTCGACAAGGGCGCGGGCGAGATCTACTACATGCCCAAGGACGGTCAGGACCTGTCCACCGCGACCGTCACGGTGCCGCGCGTGCAGGACCTGGTCGACCTGAGCGGCACCAGGGCCGACCCGGTGACCGACGTGTCCTTCCAGGGCATCACCTTCTCGTACTCCACCTGGCTCGCCCCCAGTTCGTCCGACGGCCTCATCGAGGGTCAGGCGGGCTTCCGGATGGTCGGTGACAACAACCCCGACTTCGACTCGACCCGTCTGAAGTGGCAGAAGACGCCAGGCGCGGTCAACGTGAGCTACGGCCACGGCGTCGGCTTCCAGGACAACACCTTCACCCACCTCGGCGCGGTCGGTCTCAACCTGAACACCGGCACCCAGGGCACCGACATCACGGGCAACGTCTTCCGCCAGATCGCCGCCACCGGCATCCAGATCGGCGGCACCGACGTGATCGACGCCCACCCCGACGACCCGCGTGACATCACCAAGGACACCACGGTCGACAACAACGTGGTCACCAAGGTCGCCGACCAGTACAACGGCTCGCTGGGCATCCTGGCCGGCTACACCGACCACACGGTGATCACCCACAACAAGGTCTACGACCTGCCCTACAGCGGCATCTCCGTCGGCTGGGGCTGGGGTCTGACCGACAAGGGCGGCGACACCAACTACCCCGGCAACTCCGGCGTACCGATCTGGAACACCGACACCACCAGCCGGGACAACAAGGTCACCGACAACGACATCTCCGACATCATGAAGTCGCAGGCGGACGGCGGCGCCATCTACACCCTCAGCACCAACCCCGGCGGCGTGGTCTCCGGCAACTACATCCACGGCGTTCCGGCGCCGGCCTACGGTGCCGTCTACCACGACGAGGGCAGCCGCTACTGGCAGAACACCGGCAACGCCTTCTGCGACGTGGCGTACCAGTGGCTGCTGATGAACCACGGCATGGACATCACCGCCACCGGCAACTTCACCACCCAGCCCGCGTTCACCACCCAGGCCAACAGCACGGGCAACAACGTGAGCGGCAACACCACCGTCGGCTCGTGCGACCAGCTCCCGGCCTCGATCGTCAACAACGCCGGTCTCCAGCCGCCCTACCGTCACCTCGACCCGGGCCCGGACGTCACCGACCACCAGGCGCCCACCGCGCCCGGCACCCCGACCGCGGTCACCGACTTCCCGACCATCGCGGACCTCAACTGGCCCGCGTCCACCGACGACACCGGCGTCACGGGCTACTCCGTCTACCGCGACGGCACGCTCGTCAGCGCCTCCGGAAAGACCTCGGTGCGCCTGTCCGGCCTGACCGGCGGGAAGACGTACAGCTTCCAGATCACCGCCCGCGACGCGGCCGGCAACGAGTCCCAGCCGAGCCAGGCACTGCAGGTCAGCATGCCCTCCGGCTCCGACCTGGCGCTGAAGAAGCCGGTCACCTACTCCTCGTACTCCGAGGACAACACCCCCGCGAAGGCGGTGGACGGCGACCTGTCCACCCGCTGGGCCCAGGGCCTCGGTCTGCCCGACCCGTCCTGGATCCAGGTGGACCTCGGTGCCCAGTACGACGTGAACGGCGCGATCACCACCTTCGAGAAGAGCAGCGGTTACAAGTACCGCATCGAGGTGTCCCCGGACGAGGTCCACTGGCAGACGCTGGCGGACCACACCTTGGCGAACACCACGGAGATGACCGACTACTCCCACACCGCCGACCCGGTCGCCGGGCGCTTCGTGCGGCTGACGGTCACCGGCTCCAGCGGCAACGGCGGCAGCATCTACGACTTCCAGGTCTACGGCACGCCCAGGGCGCCCAGTTCCGACCACACGCCTCCCGCGGCCCCCGGGCAGCCCACGGTCAAGCCGCTGCTGCCCAGTCTGGCGGACCTCGCCTGGCCCGCCGCGACCGATGACACCGGCGTGACCACCTACGCCGTCTACCAGGACGGCAAGCGGATCGCCGTCACCGACGCCACGACCCTGCGGGTCTCCGGCCTGACTCCGGAAAAGCAGTATTCCTTCACCGTCGTCGCCCGCGACGCCGCGCTGAACACCTCCGACCCCAGCCCGGCGGCCGTCATCACCATGCCGGCCGACCGCGACCTGGCGCAGAACAAGGCGGTCACCGCTTCCTCGTACTCGGAGGACAACACGCCTCAGAAGGCGGTGGACGGCGACCTGTCCACCCGCTGGGCCCAGGGCCTGGGGCTGCCCGACCCGTCGTGGATCCAGGTGGACCTGGGCCAGGACACGTCGGTCTCCAGCATGGTGACCACCTTCGAGAAGCCCAGCGGCTACAAGTACCTGCTCGAGTACTCCGCCGACGGCGTCACGTGGTCCACGTTCGAGGACCACACCTCCCAGAACACCGTCTCGGCGACCAACTACTCGTTCGCCGACTCGCCCGTCACCGCCCGCTACCTGCGGCTGACCGTCACCGGCTCCAGCTGGAACGGCGGCAGCATCTACGAGCTCCAGGCATACGGCGACTTCTGACCCGTACGCGCCCCCGGAGCCGGCCCGCTCACAGAGAAATGACATCAGGATGAAGATCACCCATGTCGAAGTACACCGGATCGACGTTCCGGCGGCCAGCCCGCCCTTCCGCTGGAGGGACGGACTGAGCGGAAGCGCTCCGGTGGGCGACGGCGCGGTGTTGCGCATCGGCACCGACGAGGGAGCCGAGGGGGTGGCGTTGTTCGCCCGGCCCGGAGCCTTCGCCACCCTGCGGGACCTGGTGGAGCGGGTCTTCCGCGAGGAACTGGTCGGAGCCGACCCGTTCCAGCGGGAATGGCTGTGGCACCGGGTGTGGGAGCTGGACCGTATCCACGAGCTCCCGCTCCCCGCCCTGGGCCTGATCGACACCGCCCTGTGGGACCTGGCCGGCCGGTACCACGGCCAGCCTGTCTGGCGCCTGCTGGGCGGCTTCCGGGAGACGATCCCCGCCTACGCCTCCACCTCGACGTTCTCCAGCATCGCGGAGTTCCTCGACGTGGCGGACCAGTGCCTGGAACTGGGCTACCGCGGTATCAAGCTGCACGCCTGGGGCGACGCCCGGCGTGACGCCGAGCTGTGCCTGGCGTTGCGCGACCACGTCGGTCCGTCGATCCCCCTCATGTACGACGGATCGGCCGGCTTCGACCTGCCCGACGCGATCCGCCTGGGCCGGGCGCTCTCGGAGGCCGACTACCTCTGGTACGAGGAGCCGATGCGCGAGTTCAGCATCTCCGCGTACCAGAGGCTGGCAGCGGCCGTGGACATACCGCTGCTGGTGGCCGAGACCTCCGACGGAGCGCACATGAACTCCGCGGACTTCATCCGGGCCGGTGCCGCCACCTTCGGGGTGCGGGCCGGCACCACCCTCCGCGGCGGCATCACCGGCGCCATGCGCACCGCACACCTCGCCGACGCCTACCGGCTGCGGGCCGAGGTGCACGGTTCGGACATCCCGAACCACCACCTGTGCATGGCCATCTCCAACACCACCTACTACGAGTCCCTGGTGACCGCGGCGAAGGTCGTCCGCGAGCGCCATGTGGACGACCAGGGCCTGGTGCACGCCCCCACGGGGCCTGGCATAGCCCTCCCGCTCGACTTCGGCTACGGCAAGGAGCTCCTGCCGTTCGTCGAGCAGCCGCGCTGACCGGGTGGTGGCCGTCCTCCCGGACCGCCACCGCAGCCGGCGCCCCCCATCAGGCGCGTTACCTGTCCCACGCAAGAAACAAGAAAGGCAAGACGATGAGGTCTTCCGGATCTCCGAGAATCGGCCGGCGCCGCGCAGTGCTGCGCACCACGGCGGCCGCGCTTTCCCTGGTCACAGCGGCTGTCCTGGCCGGCTGCGCCAGCGCCGACACCACCGCCCAGTCGTCCTCGTCCGCGCAGCCGGCGTTCAAGCCGGCCACGCAGCAGGACGGCTCGCAGATCACGGTGTGGGCCGACTCGACCCGCCTGCCGTCGGTGCAGGCGTACCAGAAGTCGCACCCGAACGTGAAGATGAAGATCGTCACGTACGACGGCGGTGCCGACGGCTCCACGTATCTCCAGACGAAGGTGCAGCTCTTCGACCGGACCGGCAGCGGCTGGCCGGACGTGGTGTTCGGTTCACCCACCGACGTGACCTGGGCGTCGGAGCCCACCAAGCCCGGCGCACAGCCGTTCGCCGCGCCCCTGGACGACAAGCTCGTACCGCAGAGCACGCTGGACGGCTTCGCCAAGGGCTCCCTCGCACCCTGCCAGTTCAACGGCCACACGTACTGCCTGCGCAACGACATCGCTCAGGTCGTGCTCTGGTACAACAAGGCCCTCATGGACAAGTGGGGCTACAAGGTCCCCACCACCTGGGAGGACTACGAAGCCCTGGGCAAGCAGGTCGCCAAGGACCACCCCGGCTACCTCGTCGGCTCCGTCGGCGACACCAACTCCCACGAGTCGTACTTCTGGTCCGGCCGGTGCCCGGCGTTCAGCCTGACGAAGCCGAACACTCTGCGCAGCGCCCTGCAGGACCCGAACTGCACCCGGATGGCGAAGCTGCTGGACGGGCTGATCTCCGCCAAGGCCGTCACCACCAAGGGCTTCTTCAGCCAGGGCTTCGCCAAGGAGAGCGGCAGCAAGGTCCTGATGGCGTACGGCCCGTCCTGGTACGGTCAGTACCTTTTCAAGGCCGCCTTCAACGCCCCGGCCAAGCAGATCACCGCGGCGTCCCCGCTGACCTGGAAGGGTGAGACCACGGCCGCCACCGGCAACGTCGGCGGCGGCGTGTGGATGGTGTCCTCGCACAGCGCCAACCTCAAGGCGTCCACGGACCTGGCCACCTGGCTGACCACCTCCGACCAGAACCAGGCCTCCGCGCCGACCTACCCGGCCTACACCAAGGCCGCGGAGGCGTGGCTGGCCAACCCGGCCAACAGCGACTACTTCGCCAACGACGTGAGCAAGCCCTTCCAGGAGGCCGCCAACGAGGTGTGGACCGGCTGGTCGAACACCAAGTTCCCGGACGCCACCGCCTGGTCCAGCGTCGTGCTGCCGGCCCTGACCGCCGGCAAGACCCTGACCTCGACCCTGCCGGCGTGGCAGCAGGAGATCAGCAACGAGGCGAAGGCCCACGGATACCAGGTGGTCAACCAATGACCTTGCTGGAGACCGAGCGCGTCGCCGTCTCCCCCCTCCGCCGCGGCATCATGCCGCGGCGGAGGGGCCGCGGTCTCGCGGGCTACTTCTTCGTCGCCGGCTACGCGGTGCTGCTGCTCGCGTTCGGCGTCTTCCCCACCGGCTACTCGTTCTACCTGGCGCTCACCAACGACCGGGGCCAGTTCACCGGACTCAACCAGTTCCTGAAGGTCGCCCAGGACTACCGCTTCGTGCCGGCCTTCACGAACATGCTGATCTACCTGGTCATGTGGCTGGTCGCACTCGTCGTCCTGGTGGTCCTGGTCGCGGTGGTCCTGCGCAGCCGGGTGCGGCCGGGCACCTCGGCGCTCTTCCGCTTCCTGTACTACATTCCCGGTGCCCTCGCCGGGGTCGCCAGCGTCCTGGTATGGCTGTTCATGCTGGACCCGGACGTCAGCCCGGTGTCCTGGATGCTCAAGAGCATGGGACTGCAGACCTTCGCGGCCGTGCTCTCGCCCGGCAACCTGCCGCTGATCCTCATGCTGATCGCCTTCTGGACCGGCGCCGGCGGCTGGATGGTCGTGATGTACGGGGCGCTGAACAACATCCCCGACGAGGTGCTGGAAGCCGCCCGGATGGACGGCGCGGGGCCCTGGCGCACCGCCTGGCACATCCAGATCCCGATGATCCGGCAGTGGATCGTCTACATGACGATCATGGCGTTCGCCACCGGCACCCAGCTGTTCGTCGAGCCCCAGTTGCTCCAGACCGCCAGCCTCGGCCGGGTGAGCCCCACGTGGTCACCCAACCAGCTCGCCTACGTCTACGCCTTCCAGCAGGGCGACTTCAACGGCGCCGCCGCCATCTCCGTCTTCCTGCTGGCGCTGGGGCTCCTGGCGGCCGGACTGCTGGTGGCCCGATCGAACCTGTTCAAGTTGGACGAGAAATGACACAGACCACTGTCCCCTCGGCAGCGGCGGGCCGGCGCTTCGCCCCTTCCCGGGTCGCCTCCTTCCTGGTAGTGGGCCTCTTGCTGGCCCTGTTGCTGGTGTTCTTCGTGTTGCCGGTGATCTGGCTGCTGCTCGCGCCGTCGAAGACCGCGGGCCAAGTGGTGCAGGACAACCCGTTCTCCTTCGGCTCGTTCCGGCAGATCGGCGCCGCCTGGCGGCACCTGTTCTCCTTCCAGGACGGCGCCATGGTCACCTGGCTGCGCAACTCGGCCATCTACTCCGGTGGTTCGCTCATCCTGACGCTGGCCGTCAGCGTGCCCGCCGGGTACGCACTGGCCCTGACGAAGTTCCGCGGACGCAAGACGCTCCTCATGATCACCCTGGTCACGATGATCATGCCGCAGGCCACCCTGGTGCTGCCGGTCTTCCTGGAACTCAACCGCTTCCACCTGATCGGCACCATCTGGTCGGTGATCCTGCCCTTCTCCTTCTACCCGTTCGGTGTGTACCTCGTGTACATCTACTTCGGGAGCAGCCTGCCCAAGGACCTGCTGGCGGCCGCGCGGATCGACGGCTGTACGGAATGGCAGCTCTTCTCGCGCATCGCGCTGCCGCTGGCGAAGCCGGTGGTCGGGCTGGTCGCCTTCTTCAGCTTCGTGGGCAACTGGAACAACTTCTTCCTGCCGTACCTCGTCCTGCCGAACAGCGAGCAGTTCCCCGTCCAGGTGGGCCTGAACCAGCTGCTGACCTCCACGCCGTCCTTCAACCCCGTTGCCGGTGCCGGTCTGAACATCACCATCCCGGAACTGGCCCTGGCGATCATCGTCGCCATCCTGCCCGTTCTGGTGCTCTTCCTGTTCTCGCAGCGCACACTGGTGTCCGGGATGCTCGCCGGAGCGACCAAGGAATGAGTTCCCTCCGCGTCGCCCTCTTCCCCACCTGCGTCAACGACGCCGTCCACCCCGCCACGGCGATCGCCACGGTCACCGTCCTCGAACGGCTCGGCGTCGAGGTGGACTTCCCCTTCGAGCAGACGTGCTGCGGCCAGCCGCAGTACAACACCGGTTACCGCCGGGAGACCGAGCCGCTGCTGCGCCGCATGGCGAAAGCGTTCGACGGATACGACCACGTGGTGGCCCCGTCGGGCTCCTGCGTGGCCATGGTGCGCGACAACTATCCCCGGCTCGGCTCGCGCGCCGCGGCCGAGGGGCGGGCCGACGACCTTGCCGACCAGGCCCGTTCGCTGGCCGACCGGGTCCACGAGTTCAGTGAGTTCCTGGTCGACGTACTGGGCGTGACCGACGTCGGCGCGTACTTTCCCCACACCGTCACCTACCACCCGTCCTGTCATGGATTGCGGGTGCTGGGGCTCGGCGACCGTCCCCGGCGGCTGCTGGAGGCGGTCGAGGGCTTGGAACTGGTGGAACTGCCCGGCGCGGACGAGTGCTGTGGCTTCGGGGGCACCTTCGCGGTGAAGAACCCCCACGTCTCGGCGGCCATGGGCGCCGACAAGATCCGCAACGCCGAGGCGACCGGCGCCCGTGTGCTGTGCGGCGCCGACAACTCCTGCCTCATGCACCTGGACGGGATGCTGCGCCGCCGGGGCAGTGACCTGCGCCCGCTGCACCTCGCCGAAATCCTTGCCTCCACCCGGACGGAGCCCTTGCGATGACCGGTACGTACCTGGGGATGCCCGCCTTCCCCCGCGCAGCGGCCGCCGCGACCCAGGACACCCGTCTGCGGGCGAACCTGACCCGGGCCACCGGCACCATCCGCGCCAAGCGCGCGCAGGCCGTCGCCGAGCTGGACGACTGGGCACGGCTGCGCGCCGCCGGAGCCGCGATCAAGGACCGGGCGCTGCGGCATCTCGACCACTACCTCGAGCAGTTGGAGGCGGCGGTCACCCGAGCCGGCGGTGAGGTGCACTGGGCGGCCGATGCCGGCGAGGCCAACCGGATCGTCGCCGACCTGATCAAGGCCACCGGGGAGACCGAGGTCGTCAAGGTCAAGTCCATGGCCACCCAGGAGATCGGCCTCAACGAAGCCCTGGCCGCCGAAGGCATCACCGCCTACGAGACCGACCTCGCCGAACTGATCGTGCAGTTGGGCGACGACCGGCCCTCCCACATCCTGGTCCCGGCAATCCACAAAAACCGGGGCGAGATCCGGGACATCTTCCGCGCGACCATGAGCCGGTGGGGACGCCCGGCGCCCGAGGGACTCACCGACGATCCCGCGGAACTGGCCGAGGCCGCCCGCCTGCACCTGCGCGAGAAGTTCCTGCGCGCCAAGGTGGCCGTTTCCGGCGGGAACTTCATGGTCGCCGAAACCGGCACGGTGGTCGTCGTGGAGTCGGAGGGCAACGGCCGGATGTGCCTGACCCTGCCCGAGACGCTGATTTCCGTGGTGGGCATCGAGAAAGTCGTACCCACCTGGCGGGACCTGGAGGTCTTCCTCCAGACCCTGCCCCGCTCCTCCACCGCCGAGCGGATGAACCCGTACACCTCGATGTGGTCCGGCACCACCGAAGGCGACGGGCCCCGGGAATTCCACCTGGTCCTGCTCGACAACGGCCGCACCGCCACCCTCGCCGACGAAGTCGGCCGCCAGGCGCTGCGTTGCATCCGCTGCTCCGCATGCCTCAACGTCTGTCCCGTCTACGAACGCGCCGGCGGCCACGCCTACGGCTCGCCCTACCCCGGCCCCATCGGAGCCATCCTCACCCCCCAACTCCGCGGGATCGGTACCGAACTGGACGCCTCCCTGCCCTACGCCTCCTCCCTGTGCGGCGCCTGCTACGAGGTCTGCCCGGTTGCCATCGACATCCCCGAAGTCCTCGTCCACCTCCGCGAACGGGTGGCCGAGCAGGGCGGTGCGGGCCACCGGCTGGAGAAGGGCGCCGTCCGCGCGGCCGGCTGGCTCCTCGACCGTCCGGCGCTTTTCGCCGCGGCCGAGCGCACCGCCTCCCGTACCCGACGGCTGCACCCCCGCCGCCTGCCCGGACCCGGCAGCGGTGCCTGGAGCGAGTCCCGCGATCTGCCCCGTATCCCGGCCGCGCCCTTCCGCGACTGGTGGCGCGCCAACCGGACGACCGAGGAGCGCCCATGAGCAGCCGGGACGTGGTGCTCGGCCGTATCCGCACGGCCCTGAGCGACGTCCCCCGCCAGGAGAGGCCCGAGGACGTCCCCGTCGCCCGCGACTACCGGGCCGCACACGCCGCGGACGACCCCGGTGAGCTGCTGGACCTGCTTCAGGACCATCTCACCGAGTACCGCGCGGCCGTGCACCGGTGCGACCCCGCCGGTCTGCCCGGGACGGTGGCCGCGGTGCTGGCACGGCGAGGTGCTCGTACGGTCGTCGTCCCCGAGGGGCTGCCCGAGGAGTGGCTGTCCGAGGCCGTCGTCGAACGGCTCACCGACACCCCGCCGCTGAGCTCGCCCACCTGGGACGCGGCGGACAGCGTGGTGACGGGGTGTGCGCTGGCCATCGCCGAGACGGGCACGATCGTGCTGGACGGCGGGCCGGGGCAGGGCCGGCGTGCGCTGAGCCTGATCCCCGACCACCACCTCTGCGTGGTGCGCGCTCCGGAACAGGTCGTCGCCTCGGTTCCGGCCGCCGTGGCGAGGCTCTCACCGAACCGCCCGCTCACCTGGATCTCCGGTCCTTCCGCCACCAGCGACATCGAACTCGAACGCGTCGAAGGCGTCCACGGCCCCCGAATCCTCGACGTCGTCCTCGTCCACCCCTGAGCCGCACCGGCGCCGCGCACCCCTCACCCGACGACACCTGGAGCAGCCTTGCCCTCCGAGCCCATCGCCTGGCCGCCGCCCGAGCTCGCCGTACCGCCGGTACAGCTCCCACCGACCGCCCCCACCGCCGCCGACGGCGTCCGCCGATACGACGGGCTGAGCTACGCCACCAATTCCGGTTACCGGCCGCGGCTGCTGGACCTGTCCGTGCCGACGGCTGCCGAACCCCCCGCCGTGGTGGTCTGGATCCACGGCGGCGCCTGGATGGAGGGCGACCGTCGCCACCCGCCGCCGACCGTGAGCGCGGACCTCCTGTTCGGCTCCCTGCTGCGGGCCGGACTCGCCGTCGCCACCATCGACTACCGCCACGCCCGCGAAGCCCCCTTCCCCGCCCAACTGCACGACGTCAAAGCGGCCATCCGCTACCTGCGCCACTACGCCGGGACGCTCGGGATCGACGGGACGCGGATCGGCGTGTGGGGCGAGTCGGCCGGCGGTCACCTGGCCGCGCTGGCCGGGCTCACCGACGCAGCCCACCCCTCGCTCGAAGGAAAGGAAGGGATCGCACAGGGCGACACGACGGTCGGGGCTGTCGTGGACTGGTACGGGATCACCGACGTGGGGGCGCTGCTGCCGGACGCGCCCGGCCCCCACGACCCCTTCGTCACCTTCCTGGGCGGCGACCCGGCCGACCGGCTGCACCTGGCGGCAGCCGCCAGCCCGGTCAGCTACGCGCGGTCCCCGGCGCCGCCCTTCCTCCTGGCCCACGGGACCCACGACACGCTCGTCCCCTTCGAGCACAGCGAGCGCCTGGCCGGACTCCTGCGGGCCGCCGGCAACCACGCGGAGCTCGTCGCCGTACCGGGCGCCGAGCACATCTTCCTCAACGCCGACGTCGCTCCGGTCGTCGCCCGCTGCGTCGCCTTCCTCGCCCATCACCTGCGCTACCCCGCGACCGACCGGGCCGCGGAAAATCCGGCCGGTTGCCCAGTGACCCCGCGCTCAGCCGAGTGAGCCCGCCCCGGCGCACGCCGCAGCCACCGCCAACTGGCACACGGCGCCGGGCCTTCGCTCTCCGGCACGACACCCGCACCGTCCTCGCCCGGAGCCCATGAGGGCGCTCACGAAGGTGCGCTCGCGCAGCTCGGCGAGCTGCCCGGCCACCGCGGGCGCCCCGACCAGTCGAGGCGCCTCAGCTGTGCAAAGTGCTGAGACATGAGTCTCAGCGCGCCGAGCCCGAACGCTCGGATCACGGCGGTGCCGTCCGGCCGTCCCATCACGGCCGCCACGATTTCGCGGCCGTCGGGACGCTCCACCGTCCAGCTGACTCCCGCCCGCGCCGCGAGCTGCACGGCGCTGGTCCGTGGTGCGAGCGTGCCCAGCACCGACCCGTCGGGGAGGAAGACCGTGATCGGGCCGCGGGACTCGGCGGCCATGTGCTCGACGCTGAATCGCAGGGCGTCCTGGTCGGCGGTGCCCACCACGGGCACCAGACTCTGGGCGCCAGCGCTGGCCGCGACGACGGCGCGGTCCTGTGCCACGGTACGCAGCAGCAGCGCCAAGGGCACCACGAAGACGAGGAGAGCCAGGCACATGGTGGCTGCGACGAGCAGTGTCAGCCTGCGCCTCATCGCCGGTCCGCGGGTGCACGCAGCCGGACCCCGACTCCGCACACGGTGTGCAGGTAGCGCGGCTCCTGTGCGGTTTCACCGAGTTTGCGACGCAGCCAGGACAGGTGTACGTCCACCGTCTAGTTCCGGCGGCCGCTGCTGCTCCTCGGCTCAGATCGGCTGATCGCCAGGATCCGCGGCAAGAACACGTTCGAAGGCGCGTGCTGCGCGCAGCACGGTAGCGTCCGCAAGACGTCTCCCGACGATCTGGAGGCCGACGGGCCGGCCATCCGTTGTCGTTCCGACCGGCACGCTTGCTGCGGGCTGGCCTGTGAGGTTGAACGGGAATGCGAACGGTGACCAGTCACGCCCCGCGAACTGGAGCGGACTACGCAGTCCGATCGGAAAAGCAGCCGTTGCCGTAGTGGGCGTGAGGAGCAGATCCCAGTCCGCCATGAAGCCCTGGACCGCGTCATAGAGCGTTTGCCTGCGCGTTGCCGCCCAGGTGAACATCTCAGCCGTCCAGTCCTTTCCCACAAGCTCCTGTATGTCCTGAGACACCCTGTATCGTCCGGCCAGTTCGCGCAGGCCTGTCAGGTCCGAGTCCCTGGCGACGGTGGCGGAGAACGCCTCGCGCAACTCGCGGAGATCTCCGATCGGCGGATCCGCGGCTGCGACTACGCAGCCGAGTCCGGCCCGGTCCAGGGCGTCGACGGCACGGGTTGTCAGTTCGATCAGCTCGGGGTCGACATCTGCCTGCCCCAAGCGCGGGCTCCAGGCGATTCTCAGCCCACCCACGCCGTCGTCGAGGCGTGCCGTAAGTCCCCGCACGTCGGTCGGTATGGAGTGCCGGTCCCGCTGGTCGAATCCGGCGATCGTCTCCAAGACCAGGGCAGTGTCTTCCACCGTCCGGGTGATCGGTCCGACGGACTCGAGTGTCTCCCAGCTGCCGAACCCTGCTCTTGTGGGCAGCCGGCACGACGGGTACAGGGGCACGGCTCCGAAGGTGGGTTTGAGGGTGAAGACTCCGCAGAGTGCGGCCGGGACACGCAGGGAACCTCCGCCGTCGTTGCCCAGGCTGATCGATCCCATGCCGTCGGCCACTGCCGCTGCCGAGCCGCCGGAGGATCCTCCGGCTGTGCAGGCGAGCTTTCTGGGATTGCGTGTCGGTCCGAACAGTTCGTTATCGGCCACTACGCCATAGCCGAGCTCGCGGGTGTTGGTTTTCCCCACGAGGAGCGCGCCTGCCGCCCGCATCCGTTCCACCGACACATCGTCATGACCGGGGACCCAGTCTGCGTAAGCGGTGCTTCCCAGTGTGGTGCGCAGTCCTGCTGTCGGTATGAGGTCCTTGACGGAGAAAGGCACGCCGTGCAGAGGTCCGATCAACTCCCCCCTGGCCAGTGCTCTGTCTGCCGCCCGGGCGTCGCCAAGGGCGTGCTCGTTGAGGGTGCAGAAGGCGTTGACCTCCGGGTTGGTCTGAGCGATGCGGTCCAGCACGGACCGCATCAGCTCTTCCGCGGAGAATGTGCCCTCGCGGACCCCGCGTGCCTGCATGGTCGCGGTGAGTTCCCACAGCTCTGTCATCGGGTGAACTCGGGCAGGCTTCGGCGTTGGTACTTCCCGAATCCGGGCTGCTGCTTCAGTTCACCGTTGTCGAGCACGATGCGGCCACGCACGGTCGACAGGACAGGCCAACCCGTGACCTCGCGGCCCTCGTACAAGCTATATGTGGCCGTGGAGTGCTGCGTTGCCGCGCTGATGACTTCCCTGCGTTCGGGATCCACCAGAACGAGATCGGCGTCGGAGCCCGCCGCGATGATGCCCTTCTTCGGGTAGAGCCCGTAGATGCGTGCCGGGTTGGTGCTGAGAATCTCTGCCAGGAGAGACACGCTCCCGCCGCGTTTCACCACCAGTTCGTCGTAGATCACCGGCAGCATCGTCTCGGTGCCGGGTGCGCCGTAGGGTTCGGCGAACACGTCGTCGACCTGTCCTGTCCGCTCCCGTGCCCGGGGGGCGTGGTCGCTGGCCACCACGGACAACGTGCCCGCCTCCAAGGCGTCCCAGAGGTTTTCGCGGTCGTCGTCGCTCCGCAGCGGTGGCCCGACTTTGGCCTGCGCCCCGACACGCAGAAGGTCGTCGTTGGTGAGCGTCAGGTACTTGGGGCAGGTTTCCCCGAACACGCGCTGGCCGGCCGCGACCGCGTCGCCCAGGAGTTTCACGCCGCCCTTGGTGGTCATATGCAGGATGTACAGGGGGCAGTCGGTCGCCTTCGCGTAGGCGAGTGCCTTGTACACCCCCAGGTCCTCGGCGGAGGCTGGATGCGTCCAGGCGAAGTCCTCGAGCCGCGTACGCCCGCTCGCTTTCGCATGGTCTACGAGGTGCGCGAGGATCTCGCCGTCTTCTGCGTGCACCATGGCAAGGCCGCCGTTCTCCGCCACGATGCGGAGGTTACGCAGGAGCGTGGCGTCCGGGGTCATGATCCCGTTGTCCTTGTAGGACATGAAGAACTTGACGGACGGGCTGCCCAGAGCCATGACCTTGGGTACCTCGGTGGCCGCGTCGTGCTCCGGACGCAGAATGGTGTGCAGACCGAAGTCGATCGGTGAAGTCCGTTCGCCCTCTGAGATGAAATGCGTGATGGCGTCCGACGGGGCCATGTCCAAAGGTGCCCTGATCTGGGTGATCGCAGTGGTGACGCCTCCGAATGCCGCCGAGCGGTGCGAGTCCCCGATCGCATCGGCATGATCGGTCCAGGTCTGGCAGTGGACATGGGCATCGATGACTCCGGGCAGAACCAGCTTCCCCTTCGCATCGACGACGCGTCCCGTGACCTGCGAAGGTACGACGGGAACGCCGACGGACACGATGACGCCGTCCTTCACGGCGATGTCCCCGTGGACGACACCGTCGGGTGTGACGACGGAACCGCCCGTGACAGCCATGTCGTACATGATTCCTGCCCTGCCTTTCATCGAGAGAGCACCGGGTGCCGCGTGTGCCAGAGCGTGGTGGCCTCGTAGGCGCCGGCCGCGTAGAACAAGAGGGATTCCGCATGCGGCGGTCCTGCCAGCTGCATGCCGATCGGGAGGCCGCCTGTGGTCGCCCCGCACGGGACGGACAGGGTGGGGAGGCCGAGTGAACTGAAGGGGGCGAGATAACGGGTGTAGACGGTGTGGGTGGGCTCGGGGCCGCGTGAGCTCGTCGTCACCGACTGCGTCCCGATGGGGGCTGCGGGGACCGGGACCGTCGGTGTGACGACGAGATCGACATCTCGCCATACCTCGGAGAAGCGCCGGCACAGCATGGCACGGATCCGGAATGCCTTGAGGTACTGCCCGGCGAGCATCGCCCGCCCGGCCTCCTCGCGGTCGCGGATATTGGCTCCGATTTCGTCGGCCTGATGCAGGAGGAGTGGCTCGTGCGAGGCCGATGCTTCGGAGAATGCGATGGCCCGGTGCATCTTGAGGATGTCTCCCGCGTACGGGACGTCCACCTCACGCACTTTGGCTCCGAGGGCGGTGAGGTGCTCCAGTGCCTTCTCGAAGGCGGCCCGGACTTCCGCGTCGAGCCCCATGTCCAGCCAGGAGACGGGAATGCCGAGCGTCAGATCCAGACTGGCTGTCCGTTCTCCGGCCAGCGCAGCGCCTTCGCAACTGCCGCGCCTGCCGTGCGGTGTGCGTGGGATCAGCAGGTGATCGGCAACGCCGGCGACCCCCCGCACGCGCTGCGCCATCACGCCGAGGGCGTCCAGCGTCCAGGTCAAGGGCAGTACGCCGCGCCGGCTGATCGCGCCGTAGGTGGGTTTGAGGGCGACGACCCCGCAATGGGCTGCGGGTACCCGTATCGACCCCCCAGGGTCTGGGCCAAGAGCCGCGGATACCATTCCGGCCGCGACCGCGGCCCCCGCACCGCCGCATGCTCCGCCGGTCATCCTGGTCGTGTCCCAGGGATTCCGGGTCCAGCCGAACCGGGCGTTCTCGCCTGTCGTGCCAGCGGCGAACTCCTGCACGTTCAGCTTGCCCGCAAGCACGGCGCCGGCCCCGGCCAGGGACCTCCAGCAGTCCGCGTCCGCCGGAGCGATCCGGTCGTGCATGACCGCTGATCCGGCGGTCGTAGGCAGTCCCGCGACGTCGATCAGGTCGGTCAGCCCGACAGGCGCCGCCGCAAGGGCTCCGTTTCGCGACGGAGCAGCATCGTCCAGGGTCACGTCGATGAACGCGTTGACTTCTGGCTGCCAGTCTTCGATCCGCCGTGCATACAGTCCGGTCACCTCTTCGGCTGTGAGGTCTCCGGCGCGCACCAGGCGCGCGATATCAGTGGGCGGCACCCAGGGCAGTTCCTGGACGTCCGGCAGGGAGACGGAAGCCGCGGGTTCATGGCTCGGGTGATCCACCGGCTGGGGAAGGTAGGAGGAGGCAGTCGCTGGGTCGAACACGAAGCCCGGGAACACGCCGTCAAGGCCTCGTGCATCGACCGAGTTCAGGTAGGCGGCCACGTCATCGAGCATGCTCCCGGCACGGTTGAGGACGCTCTCCCGCAGGTCGGGCTGTATCAGCCGTAGAACGTCGGACTGGGATTGCACTGTCGCTGTGCCTGCTTTCAGATGGAACGGGTGGGGATCGTGGCTTCGGGCCCGGCTGCCTGGGCGGGAGAACCGAAGACGGACTCGGGCTCGTCGTCCGAGACGTTGCCGACCGGCTCCCACTTGATGACGGCAAGTGCCGCCAGACCGATCACCGGGGCGATGAGCAGGATGAGCAGGGCGTGATACAGCCCGAACGAGGCCAGCAGGACTGGGACGCCGTAGAGCGCTATCAAGCTGCCCGTACGGTTACTGGCCTGGGAGAGTCCAGCGCCGACGCCACGGACCCGCGTCGGGTACGACATCGCCGACATCGACTGCGCGGTGGAGCCCGGGCCGAAGGTATGCGCGCCGATGAAGAACGCCAGCAGCACAACTCCGAGTAGCGAAGGGATTACCCGGCCGAAGAGGCCGAGCAGGACGAGTACGGCAGCGACGCCGCCGAACCCGATGATGGACAGCTTGCGCAGTCCCAGCCTGTTTGCGACGTTCGCTGCCAGAAGCCCGCCGCACAGGCCGCAGGCATTCGCGAACACCGAGGCCAGCAGAGAGACGGAAAAGCTGCTGTGGAAGAACGAGAAGACGATGAGGGGCAGGTAGAAGCCGACCGAGGAGAACTGGATGCTCTGCGCCGCACTGATCACGGAGATCAGGATGGTGCGCTTGCGGAATTCGCCGGTGAAGAGCTGGACGAAGGGGCGGAACGGGCCGGTCTGTTCGTCGCGGTGTGACAAGTCCGCCGCATCCGGCGCGAGCTCGAACGGCTGGCCGTACGTTGCGCTGAGAATCCGTACCGCTTCGGCCAGGTCTCCCTTGGTTGCAGCCCACATCGGGCTTTCTGCCATGTATTTGAAGCGCAGAAGGAGAATCACCAGAGCCGGCACCACACCAAGGCCGACCTCCCACCGCCACAGGCTGGTTCCTGCCCCGAGGGCGTTGAGGACGAGCGCCACGAGGAGTCCGCAGATGGTCGCGGCCGACCACAGCGCCGCGGCCGACTCCACCCATTTGGCCTTCTTCTTCATCGCCATGAACTCGACCAGGAAGGCCATGGCCACCGGCACATCGAGGCCGACGCCTATACCGATCAAGAGGCGCAGCACAATGAGTGATTCGTAGTTCGGAGCGAGCGCTGCGCCGAGCGTGGCACCCACGAAGAGCAACAGGTTCACGATGAACATGCGAAGCCGACCGAACCGGTCAACGAAGTAGCCACCGCAGAGCGCACCGATGATCGCGCCGAACGCCATGACGGCTGTCACGAAACCGAGCTGGCTGGCACTGAGCCCGAATTCCGCCTTCATCTGCACCGAACCTGCGCTCAGGCTGGTGAAGTCATACGCGTCGAGGAAGAAGCCTCCGAGCGCTATGAAACCGATGATGCGACTGTGCGGAGCGTCCGCACTCTCGTTGATCACCCGGACGACATCGTCCTTGGTTCTGATCAGGACCGGAGATGAACCCACACGTTTCTCCTGCTCTTGTTGTTCTTCCGCCAAGGATCGGCACGTTGCGGACGAAAAGCGTTGTGACATATGGAACACCGCACCAATAGATCAATCCAGTCTATTTTTTCGATGCAACCGATAGGATCACCCTATGGATGCACGCACGCTGGAGTACTTCGTCACCGCCGTCGACGAAGGCGGCTTCACCAAGGCCGCGGCACGCCTGCACGTAACCCAGCCGACACTGTCCGAAGCCATCCGCAGGCTGGAGCGGGAATGCGGCACGCCGCTCTTCCACCGGGTCGGTCGGGGAGTCGCACTCTCCGATGCCGGCACGGTCCTTCTCACCTACGCACGCCGCGTCCTCAAGGACATGGAGGACGCGCGACAGTCCATGGTCGCTCTGAGAGGCCTCCGCGGCGGCCGCGTCACCGTCAGCACACCTCCAGGCCTGAGTATCGAGCCCCTGGCACGGATCATCGGAAACTTCCGCCGGTCCTACCCAGACGTCACCGTGGCGATGATGCCCACCGAAGACGGCGCTCTCGCTGCGACAGCAGTCGCGGAGGCCGCCTGCGAAGTCGGGCTGACAGACCGCCCCGTGTCCGCGGACTTGCGTGCGCACCCGATCGGAAGCAACGAAATCGTCGTCGTCCTCCCGCCAGGAAGCACACTCGGCGCCAAGGGCGCCCTCACCCTGGAGCAACTCGCAGGCGTTCCGTTCATCAGCAGCGCGATCGGTACCCGAGCGCGCGGCCTACTCGACGAAGCCAAAGAACGCGGCATCCCCCTTTACACAGCCGTGGAGACACCCCACCGGGAAGCAGTCATTCCACTGATCCTGGAGGGCGTCGGCGCGGCCTTCCTTCCCTGGACTGTGTCACGGGAAGCCGAGAGCAGAGGCGCGGTGATCTTGCCGCTGCTGCCACGAGTGACCTACGACCTCCTCATCGTCCACAGAGACCAGCCCCTGACCGCCGCCGCCCAGGCCTTCGTAGCCACCGCGCTGGCAGCCGGCAGCACGCTCGGTCCGGATTCACCCGGCTCCTCCCGTCCGGGCCAACAGCCCGAGGAGGCCATCCACGGCTGACCCGTCGGGGCCGTACTCACGCACGCAGGCCAGGCAGCCCGTAGGTCTCCAAAGTTGCTTCACCGCTCCTGACCTCGAGTCATGAGTCTGGTTGCGGTGGGGGCAGAGCCATGCTCAAGACATGTGGATCGGGGACTGTAAATCGTTCGGTGTGACTCCTGATCATGGAAGATGCATCGATGACCAGTGAGAACGTGGCCGAGCAGGAGACTGTCGAGTCGGCAGCGGTTGTGTCGGCGAAGGCGGTGGACGATCAGCTGATCGACGAGCTGGTGAGCCGGGCTCAAGCGGAGGGTCTGCAGCTGACCGGCGAGGGCGGACTGCTCCAGCAGCTGACAGTGATGATGTAGCCCGCAGCACCGCTTGGAGGTCTGACCCGGCAGCTGACCGGCACTTGGGTTGTCCTTGCTTGGAATTGTCGATCTCCCAAGCGGTGCCGCTGCGCGGCCGATCGGGCGTCCGTGACTTCATAGGAGCCCGGCCAAAGGTCCCATCACTGTCAGTGGAGACGGTCTGGCCTCGCGCCATCGTGCAGACCTGCGATGTCCACCTGCTGCGGAACTCGTTCCGCTATGCCGCCCGCCAGGACTGGGACAAGATCGTCAAGCTCCTCAAGCCCGTCTACACCGCTCCCACCGAGGAGGCCGCCCTGGAGCGGTTCGCCGAGTTCGCCGACGCCTGGGGCCGGAAGTATCCGGCGATCGTGAAGCTGTCGGAGAACGCGTGGGAGGAGTTCACCCCGTTCCTGCGGTTCGATACCGAGATCCGCCGGATCGTCCGCACCACCGAGGATGCCACCGAGGTGGTCGCGTCGTCGTATGTCGAGGTTGACGATTGGCTCGCGGTTGGTTATGGGTTGGGGGAGTTCGCGTGCCACGCGATCGCCTGCCGTGATCGCGAAACGTGCGAAACACGAGGGTGGACTTCACCGTCGTGTTTCGCACGTTCGGTCAGCTGCCGTAGACAGCGAGCTCGCTGATGGCCATCTGGCCGCCTGTCTGCCCGCCGCCGTCCGGGTGTACCGCCACGATCCGCAGGTAGCGCCCGGTCGCCGGGGTGGTGAGGTTCTGCGTGCTCACCCCGCCCATGAATCCGGTGACCTTGTCGGCGACCGTCCAGTTCTGTCCGTCCTCGGACGTCTCGATGTTGTATTCGGTCGCGAACTTGTCCCAGGGCATCGTGGTGACGACCGAGGAGATCGTGCGCGACGCACCGAGGTCGACCTGCAGCTGCCAGGCGTACTGGTTGGTCGCCTGGGCGAAGGTCGACGGGTCACCGTCGACCGCGTAGCCCGGTATCGAGTTCGGCTGCATCAGGGCGGTGCTGCCGTCGAGGTACAGCGCGGTGGCCGGTGCGTGCAGTGCCAGGTTCGGCAGCTTCGGCGTCGTCGCGCTGACCGCGGGGCTTGCAGCCGAGAGGTTGCCGGCCGCGTCCTTAGCCTTGACGGTGTACTGGGCGGTCTGACCGGGGGTCGCGCCGTCGACCTCGGCGGAGGTACCCGTCGTGGTCGCGGCCAGCACGCCGTCGCGATACACCTGGTAGTCGGTGACTGCCCAGTTGTCGGTGGACGCCGGCCAGGACAGGTTCACCGTGGTCGGGTACACCGAGTTGACCGTCGGCGTGCCGGGGGCGGTGGGTGCCTGGGTGTCCGCCGCCGGCATCTGCACCGGGATCTCACCGGCCGTGGAGAGGTTGGCGGCGAGGTCACGTGCCCGGACGGTGATCTTCGAGACCTGGCCGGCAGCCAGGCCGGTGAGCGTGGCCCCCAGAGTGGCGGTCACCTGGACCAGACGGCCGTTGACGGCGATCTCGTAACCCGTCACACCGACGTTGTCGGTCGATGCGGCCCAATTCAGCTGCAGCGAGGTCGGGTTGACGACCTTGACCTGCAGGTCCTGGGGAGCGGTGGGCGCCTGCGCGTCGCTCGGCGTCGTCGGGTGGAGGTC
This sequence comes from Streptomyces sp. NPDC001796, assembly GCF_042892355.1. Lineage (NCBI taxonomy): Bacteria > Bacillati > Actinomycetota > Actinomycetes > Kitasatosporales > Streptomycetaceae > Streptomyces > Streptomyces sp. NPDC001796. Next base: position 423,537 of record NZ_JBIAUC010000004.1, read on the forward strand.
CTTGTACGCCCGCTGCAGGCCCGCGTTCTGGATGATCGAGGCCGGCAGTTCACCCGTGGCCACGGTGGCCGTGCCACTGATCGCCACGTATCCGGAGGCGAGTATGGTCAGGTCGGTGTAGTTGTCCTTGGCGACGTTGCTGCTCGGGTCGTAGTAGTTCGGGTTGGCGCGCATCCAGGTGGTCCCGGTGGACATCACGTTGTTGCTGACCGTCCACCCGGTGCTGCCCTGGTCGAGGTAGACGTGGCCGCTGTCGTGGACGACGCTGCCGATGTAGTTGCCGGAGATGACGCCGCCCGGCTGCGGGCCGAGGGCGTAGATCCCGCCACCGTCATGCAGTTCCTGCATCACATCGTGGACGTAGTTGTCGATGATCTTGTTGTTCTCATCGATCGAGGGGGTGGTGTCCAGCGAGCCCCAGCCCCAGCCGATCGACATACCGCTGTAGGGCAGATCGGCGATCTCGTTGTGCGAGATCGTGGTGTCGCGCACATAGCCGAAGAACATGCCGACGCCACCGAGGAACTCCACGTTCACGTTGTGAACGTAGTTGTTGGACACGGTGTTGTAGGCGTCGACGAGATTCGAATCCTTCTGGTTGGGATCGGAGACCGATCCCACCTGCAGGCCGTTGCCCGAAATGTCGGTCATCACGTTGCCGACCACGTGATTGTGCTGGCTGCCCTGGTCCAGACCGAGGCCGGCGCCGCCGAGGTGCACAAAGGTGTTGCGGACGAAGCTGATGTTCCGGGCGGCGTGGAACTCCACCGCCGTCGGCATCAGCTGCGACTGGCTCCCGTAGGGGGTGTTGTTCCAGGTGGTTCCGCCGTTGGGGGTCACGAAGTGGGCCGGGCTCCAGTTGTACGACGAGTCCGGCGTCGTGATCAGCAGGTTTGCCTGGGTCTCGGCGAAGCCGACGTCCGTACTGGGTTGCATCCAGGTGGCATGTTCGAACGTCAGCCCCCGGAACGTCATGTCGTGGACGGGAGCGGTAGCCGTTCCCGCGCCGGTCACCAGGTTCTGCAGGACGGGAACCACCGCGTTCGCGGTGGACATGCTCTGGCCGGACCGCGGAATGTAGTAGATCCGGTGCGCGGCCGTGTCGAAGTACCACTGACCGGGCTGGCTCAGGAACGAATAGTCGTTCGCGAGATATTGCGGCATGTCCGCCCGCTCCGTGCCGCCGTAGAACGACTGCACGGTGCCCCAGCAGGGCTGCGCCATCGTGACGGTCGTCTGCGTGGCCGTCCCGGTGATCGAGGCCGCGTTGCAGCTCTCCTGCGCCCAGTCCAGCGGGTGGTACATGAACTGGAGGTCAGCGGGATTGCGGACCGACTGGAGACTGTTGCCGGGCACGGTGTATCCGGTGGCGGTCACCTTGCTGCCCGCGGGAAGTCCCGACGCGGACCGGGGCACATCGGCGCGAACGCCGTTGACGTAGAGCTGTCGCGTGTTCAGGTCGGCGGGCACGCTGGCCGACCAGATGTTGTGGGCCGGGTCGCTCAGGCTCCACCCGGAGACAGTCCGGCCGCCGGAGAGCACCGGATGCGCGCCTGGAGCCGCCTGCCACCGAACCTGGTGGCCGTTGTGCCCCGAGTCCGCCGCCGTGAAGGTGAGCGGCTTGCTCAGCGAGTAGGTGCCGCCGGCGAGCTGGACAACGATGTCATCCTGCATGTTCTGGTTGAACTTGCGGACCTGCGTCTGCGCCTCGGTCAACGAGCACGCGTTGTTCTGGGCGCACGCCGAGCCGGTACCGTCCGGGGACGCGTAGAGGTAGCGCGCTCCCGGGTCAGCGGGCGCCGCCGCCTGCGCAGGGCCGGCGGCGAGGAACCCGGTGGCGCCAACGGCGAGCGCGAGGGTTCCCGCCAGCAGGCGCAGTCGACTCCGTGTTGTCACCCCCTCTGACGGGTCGCGGTTAGCCGCGTGATCGCCTGGATCAGGCTTCATTGCCTCTCCTTGTTTTTCCGTGATGAGGTGCTACTCCGACCGCTGACCGGCCTGCCACACCGAATGCGCGAGTTCCTCGGCGCAGTCCGGCAGGCCGACGACCGGCTCGGTGGATGCGTGGCCAAGTGCCGGCTTTCCGAGGCCCGTGCCGTGGCCGGTCAGCCCGCCCTTGTAGCGCGCGCTCGCCCTACCGGGCGTGGCACCGCCCGACGCGATGACATCGGCCGCGTAGGGGTGGGCGCCGTCAAAAACCGCCACGAGCCGCGGCTTGTCCGCCCCTTCACTCAGCCACCATCCCATGATCTCTCCAACTTGTAGGACATGATGACAGCACACGAGTAACGAGTTGACAAGATCTTGATATGCTGGGCGGATCAGCAACTCTCCGGGGGTAGGGACCAATTGCTCAACTCACCACGCATCAGACTCGCCGACCGGACGAAACAACGACGCCCGGCGCGGCTCGCCGCCACGGTGGCAGAGGACCTCATCGACGCCATCGTCAGCGGCCGACTGCCGGCCGACTCGGTGCTACCTGGCGAACAAGCCCTGTGCGAGGAGTTCAGCGTCAGCCGCGTGGTCGTGCGCGAGGCACTCAAGGCCCTCGAGCACAAGGGACTGCTGATCATCCGGCAGGGACAGGGAACCGTGGTCGCGCCCGTCACCCGCTGGGATCCGCTCGACTCAACGGTCCTTGACGCCCGTATCCGGCACGACGACGGCCTCGGTCTGCTGGACAACCTCGTCCAGGTGCGCTGCGCGCTGGAGTCCGAACTGGCGGGAACGGCTGCGACCCGGCGAACCGAGCGACAGCTGATCGAGATGAACAGTGTCCTGGCCGCGATGGAGCGCGTGCTTGGGCGGCCCGAGCAGTACCTCGCCCTGGAAACCGAGTTCCACGATCACGTCATGCAGATGGCAGGCAACGACGTCGCGCGAGCGGTCGTGACAAGCATCCATGATCATGCCCGAGCCAGCAGCAGGTACTGCGGCGGTGAGCTCGACAAGCAGATCGCGTCCGCCCACATCGGTCACGCCGCGATCGCCCAGGCGATCAACGACGCCGACGAGCGCGCAGCACGCACGGCCATGCGGGCGCACATCCTGGACTCCTGGCATTCCAAACGGAGCCAGCAAACTGGAGCGCCTGACGCAGAACACGAGTGCTCTTGTCATCCTGATCACCAGCCGGCAGGGACCCAACTCGGGCGCGCGAACACGGGGGCATCCGAGAGGGCGTCCGATCTAGGTTGAACGCCCTTTATGCCTTAGTGGATTCCTCAGGGCATCGCGAACGTCCGTCACCTCAACCCCCTGCCCAAGCCGATCACCGCTCCGGAGCAGATCGCCCGCCTCGACATACGCAGACGCGACCGCCTCGGCTGCATCCTCCACGAGTACGAACATGCCGCCCAACCTGCACGGATGACATTTTCGGCAAGGGCAACCCAGCCTGACCTGCACATTTGCCAAAATCTCTACGCCGCTGCTACGGCGACAACTAGACGTTGAAGCGGAACTCCACCACGTCCCCGTCCTGCATCACGTAGTCCTTGCCCTCCATGCGCGCCTTGCCCTTGGCGCGGGCCTCCGCCACCGAGCCGGTCTCCACCAGGTCCTGGAAGGAGATGACCTCCGCCTTGATGAAACCCTTCTGGAAGTCGGTGTGGATGACGCCGGCCGCCTCGGGGGCCGTGGCGCCCTTCTTGATCGTCCAGGCGCGGGACTCCTTCGGGCCCGCCGTGAGGTAGGTCTGCAGGCCCAGGGTGTCGAAGCCGACGCGGGCCAGGGTGGCGAGGCCCGGCTCGTGCTGGCCGACCGACTCGAGAAGTTCCAGGGCCTCGTCCTCGTCCAGCTCGGCGAGGTCCGCCTCCAGCTTGGCGTTGAGGAAGATCGCCTCGGCGGGGGCGACCAGCGCGCGCTGCTCGTCCTTGAAGGCGTCGTCCGTCAGCTCGTCCTCGTCGACGTTGAAGACGTACAGGAACGGCTTGGTGGTGAGCAGGTGCAGGTCGTGCAGGAGCTCGGCGCGCTCGCTGCCCTGGACGATCCCGTGTGCGAAGAGCGTGTCGCCCTTCTCCAGGATCTCCTTGGCCTCCTCGACGGCCTTCACCTTCGGGGCGACGTCCTTCTTGATCCGCGATTCCTTCTGCAGGCGCGGCAGGACCTTCTCGATCGTCTGCAGGTCCGCGAGGATCAGCTCGGTGTTGATCGTCTCGATGTCGTCCTTCGGCGAGACCTTGCCGTCCACATGTACGACGTTCTCGTCCTTGAAGGCACGGATGACCTGGCAGATCGCGTCCGACTCGCGGATGTTCGCGAGGAACTTGTTGCCCAGGCCCTCGCCCTCGCTGGCGCCGCGCACGATGCCCGCGATGTCGACGAAGTCCACGGTCGCCGGGAGAATCCGCTCCGACTTGAAGATCTCGGCCAGCTTGGCGAGACGGGCGTCGGGGACGCCGACGACTCCCACGTTCGGCTCGATCGTGGCGAACGGGTAGTTGGCCGCGAGCACGTCGTTCTTGGTCAGGGCGTTGAACAGGGTCGACTTGCCGACGTTGGGCAGACCGACGATTCCGATCGTGAGCGACACGTTGCGACTTCCCGTACGTGAGGTTGGAGGACTGGACTGGACTGGGCTGCGGGCCCGGGTCCGTCAGGAGAGTGTGCGGGCCGATCCACCAGTCTACGGCGTACCGGGCCGCGCTCCGGCGACGTATCGAACGCTTGGACAAGCTCTCGCCAACGGCGTGTGTCCTACGCCATTCCGCACATAAACCGACCTAAGTTGGTCCAGTGGAGCAACACAGGACGCGACCCCCGCAACACGGACCGCGACGCGGTGCCCCCCTTCCCCCGCAGGGCCGGCGCAGCGCCGCCGCGCCCGTACGGTCCGGCTCGGCCGCACGGCCTCCCCGGCCCGGCGGCCCCGGCCGGCCCGAGGTGGGCGACGGGGCCGGCTGGCCACGGCCGGCGCCCCAGGGCAGCAGTGGTGCGCAACGGCGCCCGGCGGCTCGGGTGCGGAACGCTCCCGCGCTCGACCAGGCGGCACGGCGGCTGCCCGGCCCCCGGCTCACCGGGCTCGGCGGCGGACTGTTCTGTGGCGCCGTGATGCTGGTGCTGGGCTGTCTCGACCAACTGCTGTTCGGGGCGTCCCTCACGGTCTACGGCGTGCTCTTCCTGCCGGTGGCCGCGCTGACCGCGCTGTGGGTGCGGCGCGGGGACCTGGTGACCGCGCCGGTGGTCGTGCCGATCGCGTTCGCCGCCGGGCTGCTGGTCGTCGCCGACAGCGACGGCGGGGTCGCCGGGCGCCTGGTGGGGCTGGTCACCGCGCTCGCCACGCAGGCCGGCTGGCTGTACGGTGGCACGTTGATCGCGGGCGTCATCACGACCGTGCGCAAGGTGCGGATGCTGCGCCGCAGGGTGGCGGCGCGCCGTCGGAGCGGTTGACGGTGGGGGACGCCGGCACCACCGAGCGTCCCGCACCGGTGCCTGCTGCTATCCCTGCTTCGCCGCCCTCATCGCCGCTCCCACGATCCCCGCGTTGTTCTGGAGCTGGGCCGGGACGATCTCCGCCTCGATGCCCTCGATGAGCGGCAGGAACTTCTCCGACTTACGGCTGACGCCGCCGCCGATGATGAACAGCTCCGGCGAGAACAGCATCTCCACGTGCGCGAGGTACTTCTGCACGCGGCGGGCCCAGTGCTCCCACGTCAGGTCGTTGTCGTCCTTGGCCTTGCTGGAGGCGCGCTTCTCGGCGTCGCGGCCGTTCAGCTCCAGGTGGCCCAGTTCCGTGTTCGGCACGAGGACGCCGTCGGTGAACATGGCGCTGCCGATGCCCGTACCGAACGTCAGCACGATGACCGTGCCCCTGCGGCCGTGGCCCGCGCCGAACTGCATCTCGGCCACGCCCGCCGCGTCCGCGTCGTTCACCACGGTCACCGGGAGGCCGCCCAGGCGCTCGCCGAACAGGGCGCGCGCGTCCGTGTCGACCCAGCTCTTGTCGACATTCGCCGCCGTACGGATCATGGCGCCGCCCGTGACCACACCGGGGAACGTGAGGCCCACCGGGCCGGTCCACCCGAAGTGGTCGACGACCTCCTTCACCCCGTCCGCCACCCCGTCGGGCGTCGCCGGGTGAGGGGTGAGCACCTTGAAGCGCTCCTGAGCCAGGTCGCCCCGCTCCAGGTCCACGGGAGCGCCCTTGATCCCGGATCCGCCGATGTCCACGCCGAAGATCTGCATGGGCACCACGGTACGTCGTGGCGCCGACACTCACGCCACGGCTCCCTGCGCGAGGTCCCGGGCCGTCGCTCCCGCCGGGCGCGCTACTTCTCTCCGGTGCGCTCGGCCACCAGCGTCGCGGCCTCCTCGCGCAGGTCACGGCGGAGTTCCTTGGGCAGCGAGAAGGTGATGGACTCCTCGGCCGCCTTGACGATCTCGACGTCCTCGAAGCCGCGCTGCGCGAGCCACTCGAGCACCTGCTCCACCAGCACCTCCGGCACGGAGGCGCCCGACGTCACGCCGATCGTCGACACGCCCTCGAGCCAGGCCTCGTCGATCTCGTCGGCGAAGTCCACCAGGTACGCCTCGCGCGCACCCGCCAGCTTGGCGACCTCGACCAGCCGCTTGGAGTTGGAGGAGTTGCGGGAGCCGACCACGATCACCAGGTCCGCCTCCGCGCCCATCTGCTTCACCGCGAGCTGGCGGTTCTGGGTGGCGTAGCAGATGTCGTCGCTGGGCGGGGAGACGAGCTGCGGGAACTTCTCCTTGAGCGCGTCGACCGTCTCCATGGTCTCGTCGACCGACAGGGTCGTCTGGGACAGCCAGACGACCTTCGACGGGTCGCGCACCTCCACCTTCGCGACGTCCTCGGGGCCGTCGACGAGCTGGATGTGGTCGGGGGCCTCGCCGGACGTGCCGATGACCTCTTCGTGGCCCTCGTGCCCGATCAGGAGGATGTCGAAGTCCTCATTGGCGTACCGGATCGCTTCCTTGTGGACCTTGGTGACCAGTGGGCAGGTGGCGTCGATGGTGGCGAGCCGGCCCTGCCTGGCCTCCTCGTGGACGGTGGGTGCCACGCCGTGCGCGGAGAACATGACGATGTTCCCCGGGGGCACCTCCTCCGTCCGCTCCACGAAGATCGCGCCCTTCTTCTCCAGGGTCTGCACGACGTACTTGTTGTGGACGATCTCGTGGCGGACGTAGATCGGCGCCCCGTACTGCTCGAGCGCCTTCTCGACGGCGATCACTGCACGGTCGACGCCCGCGCAGTAACCCCGGGGGGCGGCGAGCAGAACACGGCGGCCAGACGAAGCAGTCATGCGATCCATCGTAAGGCCGGGCCCGGAGTCGTAGATCGCCTCCTTGGGGAGAGGTTGTGCCGACCGGCGTTGTCGGTCCCGGCCACTACGCTCGGGCGCATGGCTGTCAACACGTCCGCGGAGAACCCCCTGCCCGTCGGTGAGGTGTCGCGGCTCATCGGGGGGTGGATCGACCGGCTCGGGGCCGTGTGGGTCGAGGGGCAGATCACACAGTTGTCGCGGCGGCCCGGCGCCGGAGTCGTGTTCCTGACGTTGCGCGACCCGTCGCACGACATCTCCGTCGGCGTCACCTGCTACCGCCAGGTGTTCGACTCCGTGGCCGATGTCGTGAGCGAGGGCGCCCGTGTCGTCGTCCTCGCCAAGCCCGAGTGGTACGCCCCGAGGGGACAGCTGTCGCTGCGGGCGGCCGAGATACGGCCCGTGGGCGTCGGGGAACTGCTCGCGCGGCTGGAACAGCTCAAGAAGGCGCTCGCCGCCGAGGGCCTGTTCGCGCCCGAGCGCAAGAAGCCGCTGCCGTTCCTGCCGCAGCTGATCGGGCTGGTGTGCGGCCGTGCCTCGGCGGCCGAGCGCGACGTGCTGGAGAACGCGCGGCACCGCTGGCCCGCCGTCCGCTTCGAGGTGCGCAACGTCGCCGTGCAGGGTGTGCACGCCGTACCGCAGGTGGTGCAGGCGGTGAAGGAGCTGGACGCGCTGGACGAGGTGGACGTGATCATCGTGGCGCGCGGCGGCGGGAGTGTGGAGGATCTGCTGCCGTTCTCGGACGAGCAGCTCGTCCGGGCGGTGGCCGGCTGCCGCACGCCCGTGGTGTCCGCGATCGGGCACGAACCGGACAACCCGCTGCTCGACCACGTCGCCGACCTACGGGCCTCCACCCCGACCGACGCGGCCAAGAAGGTCGTCCCGGACGTCGGGGAGGAGCTGGAGCGGGTACGGCAGCTGCGGGACCGGGCGCGGCGGTGCGCGCAGGCGTTCGTCGAACGCGAGGAGCGCGGATTGGCGCACGCGCTGGCGCGGCCCTGCATGGAGGACCCGCACCGTATGGTCGACGAACGGGCCGACCAGGTCACCGCGCTGGTCGACCGCGCCCGGCGCACCCTCGGGCATCTGCTCGACCGCGCCGAGTCGGAGCTGACGCACACGCACGCACGCGTGGTGGCGCTGTCCCCGGCCGCGACGCTGCGGCGGGGGTACGCGGTGCTGCAGAAGGCCGACGGGCACGTGGTCCGCGCACCGGACGAGGTGGCGGCGGGCGAGGCGCTGCGGGCGCGGGTCGCCGCGGGCGAGTTCACGGTACGGGCCGACGGCGAGGGTTCCGCCGGCAACCAGGGATCTTAGGGTGGGCGCATGACCGGCAAGACGGATGAGGCACTCGGCTACGAGCAGGCGCGGGACGAGTTGATCGAGGTGGTGCGGCGCCTGGAGGCCGGGGGCACCACGCTCGAGGAGTCCCTGGCGCTGTGGGAGCGCGGGGAGGAGCTGGCCAAGGTGTGCCGGACCTGGCTGGAGGGCGCCCGCAGGCGGCTCGACGCTGCGCTGGCCGAGGAGGAGGACGGCGAGGGCCAGGAAGGGTCCGGGTGACCGGACGGCGCCGCCCGGCGTCCCGCGTCGTCAGCCGGTCTTCAGCGCCTCGGCCATCTTCGTCAGCTGCGCGAACGACGCGGTCCCCGTCACCACGGTCGTGGCGCCCTTGCCCTTGAGTACGAGCGCGTCGTAGCGGCCGCCGGTGTAGCGCTGCCAGGTCTGCCCGCCGATGCGCTGGGTGTCCTTGGTCTCCTGTGCGCCCTGGCTGGCGTCGTCGACGAACGTGGACGCCCTCTCAGTGGACTGCTCGATCGCCACGTACTGCCCCTCGGGGTCCTGGAAGCCGAGGTGCCAGGCGTCGAAGGGTTCGTCCTGGAAGCGCACCGAGGTGGCCTTCCAGGTGTCGGGCAGGCCTTCGGGTGCCGCCACCGGGTAGCTCGCGGCGCGGCGCGCGGTGAGCAGCTCGACGCGGTAGTCGACCCGCTTGATGTCGGGAGCGTGGTCGTCGTGGGGGATAAAGAGATAGATGACGCCCGCCATCAGCCCGATGAGGCCCAGGGAGAGGATCATGTCCCGGACCGTCTGCTTGCCTTTCATACCTGCCACGCCCCCATCGTCGCAGGTGCCTGGGTCTGCTCATCCGTGGGGTGCCCTGCTCATTTTGTCTGTCCGGCGATAGAGTCGGGGGCATCACCCTCATCCGGCCGTCGTCGTATCAGAAAGGTGCGCTCCGATGACCGAGAATCATCATCTGCCGTCCGAGCTCGAAGTTCCCTCCGAGGCCCCGGACCGCAACCTCGCCCTCGAACTCGTCCGGGTCACCGAGGCCGCCGCGATGGCCGCGGGCCGCTGGGTCGGCCGCGGGGACAAGAACGGCGCGGACGGCGCCGCGGTGCGCGCCATGCGCACCCTCGTCTCGACCGTGTCGATGAACGGCGTCGTCGTCATCGGCGAAGGGGAGAAGGACGAGGCCCCGATGCTCTTCAACGGGGAGCGGGTCGGCGACGGGACCGGCCCGGAGTGCGACATCGCCGTGGACCCGATCGACGGCACCACCCTCACCGCCAAGGGCATGCCGAACGCCATCGCGGTGCTGGCCGCCGCCGACCGCGGCACGATGTTCGACCCGTCCGCCGTCTTCTACATGGACAAGCTGGTCACCGGTCCGGAAGCGGCCGACTTCGTCGACATCAACGCCCCCGTCTCGGTGAACATCCGCCGGGTGGCGAAGGCCAAGCACTCCACGCCCGAGGACGTCACCGTCGTCATCCTCGACCGGCCGCGCCACGACGGTCTGATCAAGGAGGTCCGGGAGACCGGCGCACGCATCAAACTGATCTCGGACGGCGACGTGGCCGGTTCGATCCTGGCGCTGCGCGAGGGCACGGGCATCGACCTGCTGCTCGGCATCGGCGGCACGCCCGAGGGCATCATCTCCGCCTGCGCGGTGAAGTGCCTGGGCGGCACCATCCAGGGCAAGCTGTGGCCGAAGGACGACGAGGAGCGGCAGCGCGCCCTCGACGCGGGCCACGACCTCGACCGGGTGCTGACCACGGACGACCTGGTCTCCGGTGAGAACGTCTTCTTCGTCGCCACCGGCATCACGGACGGCGAGCTGCTGCGCGGTGTGCGCTACCGGTCCGAGACCGCCACCACCGACTCGATCGTCATGCGCTCGAAGTCCGGCACGGTCCGGCGGATCGACTCCGTTCACCGGCTGAGCAAGCTGCGCGCGTACAGCGCGATCGACTTCGACCGGGCGAAGTAGGCCGTACGGAAAGGGGCGCCCTCTGTGCGGAGAGGGCGCCCCTTTCCCCATGCGCCTGGTGCTCCTCGTCCGCCTGGTACTTCTCGGCGGCCTGGTACTTCCGGTGGACCGGTACTTCTATGCGCGGCGAATACGCGGCCGTTCAGCCGGCCGCCGCTATCGTCCCCCGCGCGGCCTTCTTCAGTTCCAGTTCGCGGCGGCGGCGCCGGGCCAGCACAACACGGCGTTCGGCGGCCGTGAGCCCGCCCCACACTCCGTACGGCTCGGGCTGCAGCAGCGCGTGTTCCCGGCATTCGACCATCACCGGACAGCGCGCACAGACCCGTTTGGCCGCCTCCTCGCGGGACAGCCGGGCCGCGGTGGGTTCCTTGGAGGGGGCGAAGAACAGGCCGGCCTCGTCGCGCCGGCACACCGCCTCCGTGTGCCACGGGGCGTCCTGATCCCTGTCGCGCACTGGCACCCGCTGGTGCGGAACGTCAGCGACCTGCAAGGACGAATGCGGCGGTTGCAGCACGGTCTACTCCTGACGACGGCTTCGCGAGCGAGAGACGATGCAGCAAGGCCTACCCGCTGTGCGCGCGCCTATGCACTGAGTTCCCAACCGCAGGAACTCCAGGGGTTGTTCATGCCGTCGGAATGTGACCGGCGCATGCCGAGCCCGGCCGAATTCACAAGCGTCAACGGCCGAGGTGTTTGCGCAAAGTCTTGTCCACCTTGTGCGACACGCGGTCGAGAATGTCGGCGACCGCCTTGCCGCGCCTGGGCTTCGCCTCGACGTTCCCGAACACGGCGAGTCCGTCGACATGGATGACGGGCGCGTCGGGATCGCCCGAATCCAGCGGGCTCACCTCGAAGTTGCCGAGTACACCACCGCCGGTGCTGCGCAGCGACACGTTCTCCGGGACGCGTATCTGCACGTCGCCGAAGACCGAGACCGCCTTGATCACGACCTGCTGGTACTCGAAGAGCGCCTCGCTGAGGTCGATCTCGACACTGCCGAAGATCGCGTACGCGTGCGTGCGGCGGCGGGGGCGCCAGCGGCCCCGGCGGATGGCGCTGCTGAAGACCGCCACCACGTTCTCGTCGGGCTCCCTCGGAATCGCACCCGGAGCGGGCCGGTCCGGCGGAGCGGCGTACGCCGGGGCGGTGCGGCGCGGGTGGGCGGCGGGCAGGTCGCGGACGAACCGGTCGAGCTCACCGACCGTCTTGGCGTGCAGCACACCCTCGACGCGCTCGGCGTGCTCCTCGGCCGTGAGACGCCCCTCGGCGAGGGCGTCGCGCAGGATGTCGGTGATGCGGTCGCGGTCGGCGTCGGAGCAGCGCAGCTCGGCCGGTGGCACGGGCCGGTCGTCGGCCGGCGCGGGGCTCTTGTGAAGGTCCACGGCAGCAGCGTAGCGAAACGCGATAGATCGCGACCACCCCTCGAACACGCCTGTGGAAAACCGGCCCGGGGAATCGGCGAACCGAACCGTCGAACCGGGCCGCCGGGACCGGACCCGGGACTGAGCCCTACCTCACAGGTCCACGGTCAGACCCAGGTTCTACGCTGGTGGACGCTGCCAACGGAGGCCAGCCGCTGTCTGTCTAGTGAGGAATGGGCGAGATGCCTGAGTTCGCGTACACCGATCTGCTCCCCACGGGAGAGGACACCACCCCGTACCGGCTGGTGACGTCCGAGGGCGTCTCCACCGTCGAGGGGCCCGACGGGCGTACGTTCCTCAAGGTCGAGCCCGAGGCTCTGCGCAAGCTGGCCGAGGAGGCCATCCACGACATCCAGCACTACCTGCGCCCGGCTCACCTGGCGCAGCTGCGCCGCATCATCGACGACCCGGAAGCCAGCGCCAACGACAAGTTCGTGGCCCTGGACCTGCTGAAGAACGCGAACATCGCGGCGGCGGGTGTGCTGCCGATGTGCCAGGACACGGGCACGGCGATCGTGATGGGCAAGCGCGGCCAGAACGTGCTGACGGAGGGCGAGGACGAGAAGGCCCTCTCCCGCGGCATCTACGACGCCTACACCAAGCTGAACCTGCGCTACTCGCAGATGGCTCCGCTGACGATGTGGGAGGAGAAGAACACCGGTTCGAACCTCCCGGCCCAGATCGAGCTGTACGCAACGGACGGCGGCGCCTACAAGTTCCTGTTCATGGCGAAGGGCGGCGGCAGCGCCAACAAGTCCTTCCTGTACCAGGAGACGAAGGCCGTCCTGAACGAGGCCTCCATGATGAAGTTCCTGGAGGAGAAGATCCGCTCGCTGGGCACGGCCGCGTGCCCGCCGTACCACCTGGCGATCGTCGTCGGCGGCACGAGCGCGGAGTACGCCCTGAAGACCGCGAAGTACGCCTCCGCGCACTACCTGGACGAGCTGCCGACCGAGGGCTCCGAACTGGGGCACGGCTTCAGGGACAAGGAGCTGGAGGAGAAGGTCTTCGAACTGACGCAGAGGATCGGCATCGGCGCGCAGTTCGGCGGCAAGTACTTCTGCCACGACGTGCGCGTGGTCCGCCTCCCGCGGCACGGTGCGTCCTGCCCGGTCGCGATCGCCGTCTCCTGCTCCGCCGACCGTCAGGCGGTCGCGAAGATCACGGCTGAGGGCGTCTTCCTGGAGCAGCTGGAGACGGACCCGGCGCGCTTCCTGCCGGAGACGACGGACGAGCACCTGGACGAGTCGTCCGACGTGGTCGAGATCGACCTGAACCAGCCGATGGAGGCGATCCTCGCCGAGCTGACGAAGTACCCGGTCAAGACCCGCCTGTCCCTGACGGGCCCGCTGGTCGTCGCCCGGGACATCGCCCACGCGAAGATCAAGGAACGCCTGGACGCGGGCGAGGAGATGCCGCAGTACCTGAAGGACCACCCGGTGTACTACGCCGGCCCGGCGAAGACCCCCGAGGGCTATGCCTCGGGGTCCTTCGGCCCGACGACGGCCGGCCGCATGGACTCCTACGTCGAGCAGTTCCAGGCGGCGGGCGGCTCGAAGGTGATGCTGGCCAAGGGCAACCGGAGCAAGCAGGTCACGGACGCGTGTGCCGCGCACGGCGGCTTCTACCTGGGTTCCATCGGCGGCCCGGCGGCCCGCCTCGCCCAGGACTGCATCAAGAAGGTCGAGGTCCTCGAGTACGAGGAGCTGGGCATGGAGGCGGTCTGGAAGATCGAGGTGGAGGACTTCCCGGCGTTCATCGTCGTGGACGACAAGGGCAACGACTTCTTCCAGGCGCCCGCGGAGCCGCCGACGTTCACGTCGATTCCGGTGCGGGGGCCTGGGCTGGCGTGATCCTCCGACCGGCGCCCGCCCCTGATGCACGCAGGGGCGGGCGCCGGTCTCACGTCTCCACGATCCCCTCCCTTCCTGCCACCCGTCCTCGACGTGACCGCCCGGGGATCTGCCGCACGGCCGCGATGAGACATGAGTCACAGCGATGACAGGGGATGTGGGCGCCCGGGCGGACCAAGCCACGGAACATCCCGGCCGCGCCGATCGCTGTAACCGGTATGAGCGACTACCGGATCGAACACGACTCCATGGGCGAGGTCCGCGTCCCCGCCGACGCCAAGTGGCGCGCCCAGACGCAACGTGCCGTGGAGAACTTCCCCGTCTCCGGGCAGCGGATCGAGCGCGCGCACATCGAGGCGCTCGCCCGCATCAAGGCCGCCGCCGCCAAGGTCAACGCGGAGCTCGGCGTGCTCGACAAGGACGTCGCCGACGCCATTCAGGAGGCCGCCGCCGAGGTGGCCGAGGGCCGGTGGGACGAGCACTTCCCCGTCGACGTCTTCCAGACGGGCTCCGGCACCTCCTCCAACATGAACACCAACGAGGTCATCGCCACCCTCGCGACCGAGCGCCTCGGCCGGGACGTGCACCCGAACGACCACGTCAACGCATCGCAGTCGTCCAACGACGTCTTCCCCTCCTCCCTCCACATCGCGGCCACCGCCGCCGTCAGCCGGGATCTCGTCCCCGCCCTCGACCACCTCGCGACCTCCCTCGAACGCAAGGCCGAGGAGTTCGCCGATGTGGTGAAGTCCGGCCGGACGCACCTCATGGACGCCACGCCCGTGACGCTCGGTCAGGAGTTCGGCGGGTATGCCGCACAGGTCCGGTACGGCATCGAGCGGCTCACCGCCTCCCTCCCCCGCCTCGCCGAACTCCCCCTCGGCGGCACCGCCGTCGGCACCGGCATCAACACCCCGCCCGGCTTCTCCTCCGCCGTCATCGCCGAGATCGCCCGCACCACGGGGCTGCCGCTCACCGAGGCCCGCAACCACTTCGAGGCCCAGGGCGCCCGGGACGGGGTCGTCGAGATCAGCGGGCAGCTGCGCACCATCGCCGTGGGGTTCACGAAGATCGCCAATGATCTGCGGTGGATGGCCTCCGGGCCGCGCACCGGCCTCGCCGAAATCAGCCTCCCCGACCTCCAGCCGGGCTCCTCGATCATGCCCGGCAAGGTCAACCCCGTGATCCCCGAGGCCGTTCTCATGGTCGCCGCCCAGGTCGTCGGGAACGACGCCACCGTGGCCACCGCGGGCGCCTCCGGCAACTTCGAGCTCAACGTGATGATGCCGGTCATCGCCAAGAACGTGCTCGAGTCCGTCCGGCTCCTCGCCAATGTCTCGCGGCTCCTCGCCGACCGCACGATCGACGGCATCGTCGCCCACCGCGAACGCGCCCGCGAGTACGCCGAGTCGTCACCCTCCGTCGTCACGCCGCTCAACCGGTACATCGGCTACGAAGAGGCCGCGAAGGTCGCGAAGAAGGCGCTCGCCGAGCGCAAGACGATCCGTCAAGTCGTCCTGGAGTCGGGCTATGTGGACCGCGGCGACCTCACTCTCGACCAGCTCGACGAGGCGCTCGATGTCCTGCGGATGACACACCCGTAACGCCTCACCCCATATCGACGCACATCACCCGCCCGTGACGCGAACCGTTGACGGGCACCACAGCGTCGTATGCCTGGGGCACCTAATATCTGTGCATGGCAGAGGGTGGAGCGGTGAGACGAGTGGAAGCGGGCGAAGCCGACAGGGTGACGGGGCGTTGGGCGCCAGGTGACCAGATCCTGTGGCGGTACCGGGAGAACGCGGGCGAGCGCTTTCACATCGCCCGGCCCGTGACCGTCGTACGCGACGACTCGGACCTGCTCGCCGTGTGGATGGCGCCCGGGACGACGTGCGTGCGGCCCGTCCTCGCCGACGGCACCCCGCTGCACGCCGAACCGCTCCGAAGCCGCTACACCAAGCCGCGCACCGTGCAGCTCGACCGCTGGTTCGGCACCGGCGTGCTCAAACTGGCCCGGCCCGGTCAGCCCTGGTCGGTGTGGCTGTTCTGGGACCCGGGCTGGCGCTTCAAGAACTGGTACGTCAATCTGGAGGAACCGCTGGCGCGCTGGGCCGGCGGCGTCGATTCCGAGGACCATTTCCTGGACATCTGCGTCTACCCGGACCGCAGTTGGGGCTGGCGCGACGAGGACGAGTTCGCACAGGCCCAGCAGGACGGCCTGATCGGCCCTCAGCTCGCCGAGCGGGTACGGGAGGCGGGGCGGTCCGCGGTGGAGGTGATCCGGGCCTGGGGCACGCCTTTCTCGGACGGCTGGCAGCACTGGCGTCCCGATCCGTCCTGGTCGGTGCCGCGACTGCCGGACGACTGGGACCGTACTCCCGCGTACATGACGTCATGAGACCCTTGTTGCGCCCCCGCGGTACAACCGTAGGATCGTCCTCCGCAAGGGCGCACCACAGCAACTCCCGCAGTAAGCGCTGGGCTTGACCGAACGTCACCGAGGGGCGGCAGGACGTGAGCGAGGGGTACGAGGGCCAGACCGGGACGGTTCGTCCGACCGGTGCACCAGGAACGGCGTGTGACCTGGCGGGAAATCCGTTCCTGGGGCACGTATTCCGGGTATCGGCTTCACGGCGGGACGAACTGCACGCACGGCGCGCAGCCCCGGACGGATGGATTCGACACGCGTGACGGAGCACCCGACCTCCCATGAGCGCCCCCAGCCGGGCGTCGGCCCCGCGGAGCCCCGCGGGGCGCTCCTGCGTACCCCGGAGCCGCTGACCGCCCCGCCGGCCACGGCTTTACCCGCACAGACTCGGGCGGGCGACACGCCCGCCTCTCCCGCCGCGCCGCCGCCCTGCGCCCAGCACGGATCGCCGGGCTCCCCGGGCGGCGCGTCCACTCCGCTGCCCGCGGCGGGCGGCACCGAGCACTCCCAGCCGGCCGCGGACGAGCCCGACACGCACCGGCCGCGTCCGGCCCCGGAGGTGATCCCGGTCCAGCCGAGCGGGGACCAGAACCGTCCCGCCGCCCTGCCCGGCGGCAAGGAGCGGCGCACCGGTCAGGGCCGGCCGAGCGGGCCCATGCCGATGCGGCGCGACGGCGACCGGCTGCGCTTCGTGGGCGCCGCGACCCGGCGGATCGCCCGCGGCATCGACCTGGACGAGATCGTGATGGGCCTGTGCCGGGCCACCGTGCCGACCTTCTCGGACGCGATCCTCGTGTATCTGCGCGACCCGCTGCCGGTGGGCGACGAGCGGCCCACCGGGCCCCTGGTGCTGCGGCTGCGGCGCACCGACCGGATACCGCAGGAGCGGGACCTGGAGGACGGCATCCTGCCGGTGCCGCTGCCGGAGGACTCCGGGGTCGTGGACCTGAGCAACGAGCTGTGCGAGGTGCGGCCCGGCGGTGCGCTCGCCGAGGTGCTGCGCGGGGTGCGGCCGGTGTTCGCGGACGCGCCCGCCGCCCGGGCCGCGCTGCCCGAGCTGCTCGGCGACGACCTGGCGGTGCCCCCGGGGCAGCGCGCCATCCTCGCGCCGTTGCGCGGACGGCGCCGGGTGATCGGCGCCGTGCTGTTCCTGCGCCGCGCGGAGCGTGCGGCGTTCGAGGCCGACGATCTGCTGGTCGCCGCGCAGCTCGCCACGCACAGCGCGCTCGGCATCGACAAGGCGGTGCTGTACGGCCGTGAGGCGTACATCGCGGACGAGTTGCAGCGCACCATGCTGCCGGAGACGCTGCCGAACCCGACGGGCGTACGGCTGGCGTCCCGCTATCTGCCGGCCGCGGAGACCGCGCGGGTGGGCGGCGACTGGTACGACGCGATTCCGTTGCCGGGCAGCCGGGTCGCGCTCGTCGTGGGCGATGTGATGGGCCACTCCATGACGTCCGCAGCGATCATGGGGCAGCTGCGGACGACGGCCCAGACACTGGCAGGGCTCGACCTGCCGCCGCAGGAGGTGCTGCACCACCTCGACGAGCAGGCGCAGCGGCTCGGCACCGACCGCATGGCGACCTGCCTGTACGCGGTGTACGACCCGGTCTCGCACCGGATCACCATCGCCAACGCGGGCCATCCGCCGCCGGTGCTGCTGCACCTGGGCGGCCGCGCCGAGGTGCTGCGGGTGCCCGCGGGCGCGCCCATCGGCGTGGGCGGGGTGGACTTCGAGGCGGTCGAGCTGGACGCACCCGCCGGGGCCACGCTGCTGCTGTACACCGACGGGCTGGTCGAGTCGCGCCTGCGGGACGTGTGGACCGGCATAGAGCAGTTGCGGGAGAAGCTCGCCGCGACCGCCCGGATCACCGGTGCCGACCACCCGCCGCCGCTGGAGGCGTTGTGCGACGAGGTGCTCGACATGCTCGGGCCCGGCGACCGCGACGACGACATCGCGCTGCTCGCCGCCCGCTTCGACGGGATCGCGCCGAGCGACGTCGCGTACTGGGTGCTGGAGCCCGAGGACGCGGCGCCGAGCCGGGCCAGGCGGCTGGCGCGCCGTGCGCTCGACCGCTGGGGGCTCCAGGAGCTGACGGACTCGGTGGAGTTGCTGGTCAGCGAGGTCGTCACCAACGCCGTGCGGTATGCGACACGTCCGATCACCCTGCGGCTGCTGCGCACCGACGTGCTGCGCTGCGAGGTGGGCGACGACGTGCCGCAGCTGCCGCGTCTGCGGCAGGCACGGGCCACCGACGAGGGCGGCCGGGGCCTTTACCTGGTGAACCGGCTGGCCCGGCGCTGGGGCGCGACCCGGCTGAGCACCGGCAAGGTGGTCTGGTTCGAGCTGAACCGGGGCTGAGAGCCTGCGTCCGGCACAGGCTCCCGGGTACGACGGCGGCACAGGTTCTGAGGTACGACAGCGCGAAGGGCGCCCGGTCCACCGGGCGCCCTTCGCGTACGACAGGGCCTACTGCCCGCCGCTCGGGCCGAGCGGATTCTCCGGCGGTGTCGGCGTCGTCGGCGAGTTGGTCGGCGACGGCGGGGCCGAGCTCGTCGGAGGCTTGCTCGTCGTGGGCGAACTCGACGGCGGCGCCGAGCTCGTCGGGGGCTGGGTCGTCGGCTTCTGCGAGGTCGGCGTCGAGGACGGCGAGGTGGTCGGCGACTGCGAGAGGGTCGGCGTCACGCTGGGCTGGACGGCCGCCCCCTGCGTGGTGTCCAGGTCGAACTTGCTGACCGGGCCCATCGCCTCGAAGGTGTACGCCGCCCAGATCAGGGCCGGGTAGCTACCGCCGTTGATACGGCCGCTGGGGCTGCCCGGGACGTCGCCTGTGGCACCCGTCATGGGAACCTGGGCATGGGTCTTGGGGTCCTCGCCGAACAGGCCGACGGAGGTCACCAGGTTCGGCGTGAAGCCGGTGAACCAGGCCGACTTGTTGTTGTCGGACGTACCGGTCTTGCCGGCGACCTGCTGGCCGTCGCGCGCCGGGTTGTCCGCCATCGACCTCTTGGCCGTGCCGTCGTCGACCACGCCGGTGAGCACCGAGGTCACCGTGTCGGCGGCCTCGCGGGTGATGACCTGGTCGCCTATCGGGTTGGGGAAGGTGACCGCGGTGTTGTTGTGCTCGGCCGACTTGATGATCGTCGGGGTGACCTTCTTGCCGTGGTTGTCGAGGGTTGCGTAGATGCCGGCCATCTCCATCGGGCTCGCGCCCATGGAGCCCAGCGTCTGCGCGGGAACCGCCTGCATGCCCTTGGTGTCCATGCCGAGCTTGCCGGCGACCTTCATGACCTCGTCCATGCCCACGTCGACGCCCATCTGCGCGAAGACGGAGTTGACGGAGTCGTTCATCGCCGTCTGGACGGTGATGGGGCCGTAGTTCTGGTCGTCCTCGTTCGGCGGGGCGAAGCCGACCTTGGTGCCGTTGTCCACGACCTGGCGGCCGCTGGTGCCGTCGTAGATCGTGTTCGCGTCGATCTGCCGGCCGTCCTGGGTCTTGGCGCCCTCGTCCAGGGCGGCGGCGAAAATGACCGGCTTGAACGTGGAGGCGGGCTGGTAGTCGCGGCGCGTCGCATTGTTGGTGTAGTGCTTGAAGTAGTCGACGCCGCCGTAGAGGGCGAGGACCTTGCCCGTCTTCGGGTCGACGGAGACGGCACCGGCCTGGACGGCGCCGTCGACGGCGCGCTTCTTCTGGTCGAGCTTGCTGGTCAGTTGCTGCTTGACCGCCCGCTCCAGCTGGGTCTGCTTCTTCTTGTCGATGTTCAGCGTGATCGTCCAGCCGCCCTTGGTGATCAGCGCTTCGGCGTCGCTGAGGGTGGAGGCGGTGCCCTGGGCGACGAGCTGCCTCTCCAGCGCCGCGTTGGCCGCGTCGACCAGGTAGCCGGTCTGCCCCTCCATGCCGGGCGCGCCCTTGGGCGCCAGGGGCACCGGGAACTTCATGGCCTGGCGCTTGTTCGCGTCCAGCCAGTGCATCTCGACCATGTTGTTCAGGACGTAGTTCCAGCGCGCCTGCACCAGCTTCTTGCCGGTGTCGGAGGCGATCGCCCAGTCGTACTGGTTCGGCGCCTGGAGCAGGGCGGCCAGGTACGCGCCCTCCTCGACCGTGAGGTTCTTGGCGTCCTTGTGGTAGTAGGCCTGCGCCGCGGCCTGGATGCCGTAGGCGCCGCGGCCGTAGTAGCTGGTGTTGATGTAGCCGGCGAGGATGTAGTCCTTGGTCTTCTGGCGGTCCAGCTTCAGCGAGATGACCAGTTCCTTCAGCTTGCGCGTGACGGTCTGGTTCTGGGTCAGGTAGTAGTTCTTGACGTACTGCTGGGTGATCGTCGAACCGCCCTGCGCGCCCTTGCCGGAGAGCGTGTTCAGGATGCCGCGGGCCGTGCCCCTGAAGTCGACGCCCGCGTCCTGGTAGAAGGTCTTGTTCTCGGCGGCGACGAAGGTGTGCTGGACGGGCTTGGGGACCTCGGCGAGGTCGACCGTCTCACGGTTGAGCTTGCCGCTGCGGGTGAGGATCGAGCCGTCGCCGTACTTGTAGACGTTGCTCTGCAGCGTGGCGTCCGCGTTCGCCGCCGGGATGGGAGTCATCACGTACAGCGCCACGAACGCGCCCATGACCAGCAGCACGCAGCCGAAGAGCGAGCCCAGGACCGTCTTCCAGGTGAAGAACCGGCGTATGCCGCTTTTACCGCCCTTGCCGCTCTTTCCGCGGCTCCTGGCTGCCCGTGCGGCGGCCCGGCCGCCGGCCGGCGCTCCGCCCGGGCTGACCGTGCCGACCGACGCGGACCCGGTCGTCCGGGGCGAGCGCTTGGGCGCCGCGCGGCGGCCACCGCGCTGCCGCGCTCGTCTCTCTTCCGCTCGTCCCATGGGTCGATCCGCTCCGCTTCACTCTCGTGGGTCACACAGGTGCGTGGTTCAGGTCAGCTCAGAAAGCTAACACCGCGCGGTATGACAAAGGGTTGTCGATCACGTCTTTTACGGACGTGAGATCCAGCACCCGTCTCATCGGAACCGACGATCAGGAGGGATGGAAGGTTGTCCGGAGGTGTAATGTGATATCAGTTAGCTAGAACTGAGATAGAGACGAACCGGGGGAGACCACCCATGTCGACACAAGCCGCGTCCGCCACCACTGACATACCGGAGATGCCCAGCCCGCGCGTGCGGGAGTTCCCGGCGCACAGCATCGGCGGTGGACTGGCGCTGCTGCTCGGGCTGGTGGGGCTGGTCCTGGGCGCCGGCCTGGTCGCCGGCGGCGCGACGGTCACCGCGTCCGGCGTCAAGGCAGCGCTCATCGTCGCCGGCGTGCTGATCGGCCTCGCGGCGTTCCTCGCGATGTGCGGTCTGAACACGGTGGCGCCGGGCGAGGCTCGGGTGGTGCAGCTCTTCGGGCGCTACCGCGGCACCATCCGGCAGGACGGGCTGCGCTGGGTGAACCCCTTCACCTCGCGCACGAAGATCTCCACCAGGGTCCGCAACCACGAGACCGCCGTCCTGAAGGTCAACGACGCCTACGGCAACCCGATCGAGCTGGCCGCGGTGGTGGTCTGGAAGGTGGAGGACACGGCCCAGGCCACCTTCGAGGTCGACGACTTCCTGGAGTTCGTCGCCACACAGACCGAGGCGGCCGTGCGGCACATCGCGATCGAGTACCCGTACGACGCCCACGAGGAGAACGGGCTCTCGTTGCGCGGCAACGCCGAGGAGATCACCGAGAAGCTGGCCGCCGAGCTGCACGCGCGCGTGGAGGCCGCCGGGGTGCGGATCATCGAGTCGCGGTTCACGCACCTCGCCTACGCTCCGGAGATCGCGTCCGCGATGCTCCAGCGGCAGCAGGCCGGGGCGGTGGTCGCGGCGCGGCGGCAGATCGTCGACGGCGCGGTCGGGATGGTCGAGGCGGCGCTCGCCCGGATCGCGGAGCGGGACATCGTGGAGCTGGACGAGGAACGGAAGGCGGCGATGGTGTCGAACCTGATGGTGGTGCTGTGCGGGGACCGGGCGCCGCAGCCGGTGCTGAACACGGGGTCCCTCTACCAGTGACGGCTCCCTCCGGGGGCGCGGACCCCCAGCGTCGGCCGCAGCAGCGCAAGCAGGTGCTGTTGCGGCTCGACCCGTCGGTGTACGAGGCGCTCGCCCGGTGGGCCTCGGACGAACTGCGCTCGGCGAACGCTCAGATCGAGTTCCTGCTGCGGCGGGCTCTGGCGGAGGCGGGGCGCCTGCCGCGCGAGGCCAAGCCGATCCCCCGCCGGGGGCGACCGCCGGCTTCGGAGGACCCGGAAGCGTAGGCGCCGTCCGGGGGCTCCGCCCCCCAGACCCGCATCGGCCTGCGGCCTCGTCCTGGCCCCCCGGGCTTTTCGAACAAGAAGCCGCTAATTGGCCGGGCCAGGGCGAGCGTGCAGAAACCGCCGGATGGGCCGGGCCAGGACGAGCGTGCAAAGACCGCTGGATGGGCCGTGCCAGGGCGACCGTGTAGCAGAACCGTGACAATCAGCCCCCACCTGCATGGACTGACATCCCGTCACGACCTATACGCGCCATGTATACGCAAGGTGTATACGCCGTGTGTACAGTGCTCTGCATGTCCATCGGTCACACCCTCCTCGGACTCCTGGAGTCCGGGCCCCGCCACGGTTACGACCTGAAGCGGGCCTTCGACGAGAAGTTCGGTCACGACCGGCCGCTGCACTACGGCCAGGTCTACTCGACGATGTCCCGGCTGCTGAAGAACGGGCTCGTCGAGGTCGACGGGATCGAGCCCGGCGGCGGGCCCGAGCGCAAGCGGTACGCGATCACCGACGCCGGCGTCACCGACGTCCGGCGGTGGCTGGCGACGCCGGAGAAGCCCGAGCCGTATCTGCAGTCGACTCTGTACACCAAGGTCGTCATCGCCCTGCTCACGCACCGCGACGCGGCCGGCATCCTCGACACCCAGCGCGCCGAGCACCTGCGGATGATGCGGATCCTGACCGACCGCAAACGCAAGGGCGACCTGGCCGACCAGCTGATCTGCGACCACGCCCTGTTCCACCTGGAGGCCGACCTGCGCTGGCTGGAGCTGACCGCCGCACGCCTGGCCAAGCTCGCCGAGGCGGTGGCCGAGTGACTGCTCCCGCTGGTTCCCTGCTCGCCGCCGAGGGCCTGCGCAAGGCGTACGGGCCCACCCTCGCCCTGGACGGCGCGGAGTTCTCCATCCACCCCGGCGAGATCGTCGCCGTCATGGGCCCCTCCGGGTCGGGCAAGTCGACCCTGCTGCACTGCCTGGCCGGGATCGTGCCGCCCGACGCCGGCTCCATCGTCTACAACGGCCGCGAGATGGCCGGTATGAGCGATGCCCAACGCAGTCTGCTTCGCCGCAGCGAGTTCGGGTTCGTCTTCCAGTTCGGCCAGCTCGTCCCCGAGCTGACCTGTGTGGAGAACGTGGCGCTGCCGCTGCGGCTGAACGGCACCTCCCGCAAACAGGCCGAGCAGGCCGCGCTGTCCTGGATGGCCCGGCTCGAGGTCGACGACCTCGCGGGCAAGCGTCCCGGTGAGATATCCGGCGGTCAGGGCCAGCGCGTGGCCGTGGCCCGCGCCCTGGTCACGGGCCCACGCGTGCTCTTCGCCGACGAACCCACCGGCGCTCTCGACTCGCTCAACGGCGAGCGCGTGATGGAACTGCTCACCGAGGCGGCCCGCTCCACCAACGCCGCCGTCGTCCTGGTCACGCACGAGGCACGGGTGGCGGCCTACTCCGACCGCGAGATCGTCGTACGCGACGGCAAGTCGCGGGACATGGAGCGCCTCGTATGAACGTGCGTCAGTGGTCCAAGGACCTGGCGATGGGCGCCAGGTTCGCGTTCAGCAGTGGGCGCGAGGGATGGGTCCGGCTCCTGCTGACCGGCTTCGGCGTCGGCCTCGGCGTGGCGCTGCTCCTGCTCACCACCGCCCTCCCCAGCGCGATCGCGGTGCGGCACGAGCGGGACAACGCGCGCGCGGACCACACCTACAGCCAGGAGCGGAAGCCGAAGGCCGACAACACCCTGGTGATCGCCGACGTCGACACCACCTACCGGCAGAAGGACGTCCGCGGACGGCTGATGGAGCCCGAGGGCACCCGGGCACCGCTGCCGCCCGGCCTGGACAGGTTCCCGGAGCCGGGCACGATGGTCGTCTCGCCCGCACTGAGGAAGCTGCTCCAGTCCGACGACGGCGCCCTGCTGCGGCAGCGGCTGCCGTACCGGATCACCGGCACCATCGGGGAGAGCGGGCTCATCGGCTCCCACGAACTGGCCTACTACGCGGGCGCCAAGGGGCTCGCCGCGAAGATCAACCCCCCGGCCGTGGCCCGTATCGACATGTTCGGGAACAACGGGACCACCTCCGAGAAGACGGACCCCGTCCTTTACCTGCTGACCCTGGTCGTCTTCGTCGTCCTGCTCATGCCCGTCGGCGTCTTCATCGCCGCGGCCGTGCGGTTCGGCGGCGAGCGGCGCGACCGCAGGCTGGCGGCGCTGCGGCTCGTGGGTTCGGACAGCGGGATGACCCGGCGGATCGCCGCCGGCGAGGCGCTCGCGGGGTCCCTGCTCGGACTCCTCTTCGGCACCGCCTTCTTCCTGGTCGGACGTCAGCTCGCCGCCTCCGTCGAGGTGTTCGGACTCAGCGTCTTCCCCAGCTACATGACCCCCTCTCCCACGCTGGCCCTGCTCGTGGCGGTCGCGGTCCCGGCCGCTGCGGTAATGGTCACCCTGTTCGCGCTGCGCGGTGTCGTCATCGAACCGCTCGGCGTGGTGCGCACCGCGAAGCCCGCGCGGCGCAGGCTGTGGTGGCGCCTGCTGCTGCCGCTGGCCGGGCTCGCGATGCTCTACCCGATGCTCGGCAAGGGCCACACCAACGGGAGCTTCAACGAGTACCTGGTCGTCGGGGGCGTGCTGCTGCTGTTGGTCGGCGTGACCGCGCTGCTGCCGTGGGTCGTCGAGACGGTCGTCGCCCGGCTGAACTCCGGTGGCGTGGCCTGGCAACTGGCCGTTCGCAGGCTTCAGTTGAGCAGCGGCACCGCCGCACGCATGGTCAACGGCATCGCGGTGGCGGTGGCCGGCGCGATCGCCCTGCAGATGTTGTTCTCCGGCGTGGAGGGCGACTACACGAAGCAGACGCGGGAGGACGTGTCACGGGCGCAGATGCAGGTGAGCCTGCCGAGCGACGTCCGGGTCGCCGCAGCCGCCGAGGAGTTCGGCCGGACCAAGGGCGTCCGGCAGGTCATGGCGTTCTCCGGTTCGGAGATGGGCGACCGGCGCAAGGATCCCGGGGCCAGCAGTGACGTGACCGTCGGCGACTGCGCGGCCCTGCGCGAGGTGGCGTACCTGCCCTCGTGCCGGGAGGGCGACGTCTTCGTGCTGCGGGGCGCCGCATACGACACCGATACGCCGGCCCTGGCCAAGCCGGGCCGCACCCTGTACCTCGACCCGACGTACGGCGGCGAGAAGGGGACGGAGTTCGCCTGGACGGTGCCGCAGGGCCTCAAGCAGGCGCAGTCCCGTGAGGACCCGACCGGTGTGCGGCGCGGCGGCTTCCTGTTCACCCGCGGCGCCCTGCCCGCGCAGGCGGAGCGCGGCTTCCGGGGGGAGATCTACCTCGCGCTCGACCGCTCGGTTCCGGACGCCCCCGACTTCGTACGGAACACCGCTGCGCGGGTCGCCCCGTACTCGACCCCCATGACCTGGGCGGCCACCGAGCAGTCGGTGCGCTTCACCTCCATCCGCAGGGGGTTGTTCGTCGGCGCCACCTGTGTGCTGATGCTGATCGGCGCGAGCCTGCTCGTCTCCCAGCTGGAGCAGCTGCGCGAGCGCAAGAAGCTGCTGTCGTCGCTGGTCGCCTTCGGCACCCGGCGCCGCACGCTGAGCCTGTCGGTGCTGTGGCAGACGGCGATCCCCATCGCGCTCGGCCTGCTGCTTGCCTCGGTGGTCGGTCTGACGCTGGGCGCCGTCCTGCTGAAGATGTCCGCCGCGACGGTGAGCGTGGACTGGGCGAGCGTGCTGACGATGACCGGCATCGGCGCGGGGGTCGTGCTGCTGGTCACCGCGCTCAGCCTGCCGCCGCTGCTGCGGCTGATGCGGCCGGACGGGCTGCGCACGGAGTAGCCAGTGCGGGGCCCGGTCAGTCGCCGGGCCCCAACACCCGTACGGGGAGCGGTCGCAGTGCCTCACGCAGGGCCGTGGCCAGCTCCTCGTACTCGGCAGCCCGCGCGGCGCCCGCGCGCATGGCGAAGGCGACGCGCCGGGTGGGGGCCGGATCCGCGAAGCAGCCGGTGAGGAGCCGGCCGTTGCGGGTGGTCTCCACCTCGACCGCCGTACGCGGCAGCAGGGTGACGCCGAGGCCGCCCGCGACGAGCTGGACGAGGGTGGACAGGCCGGCCGCGGTCGTGGTCACCGGCGCGCCCTCCCGTCTCCCACCACCGCCCTCAACCGAGGGCCTTCGCCCCGCCCCGCTGATTCCGCGGCCGGCCTCCCGGCAGATGTCCAGGGCCTGGTCGCGCAGACAGTGCCCCTCGTCCAGGAGCAGCAGGTTCAGCTCCCGCAGCGCCTCGCGGGGTATCCCGTCCCGGCCGCCGAGCCAGTGGTCGAGCGGGGTGACGAGGACGAAGTCCTCGTCGAAGAGCGGGAGTTCCACGACTCCGGGCACGCCGAGGGGGACGGCGAGCAGCAACAGGTCGAGGCGGCCGGTGGTCAGTCCGTCGAGCAGGTTCGCGGTCTGCTCCTCGTGGACCTGGAGGTCGAGGTGCGGATAGCGGTCGTGGACGAGATTGAGGACGGTGGGCAGGAGGTACGGTGCCACCGTCGGGATCACGCCGAGCCGCAGCGCCCCGGTGAAGGGGGCGCGGACGGCCTCGGCCTCCTCCATCAGCGCGCCGACCTCCTCCAGCACCGCCCTGGCCCGTACGGCGAGGCGCTCACCGGCGGGTGACAGGAGCACCTTGCGGGTGGTGCGCTCCAGCAGGGTGACGCCGAGCACCTCCTCCAGGGCGGAAACGGCGCCCGACAGGGCGGGCTGGCTCATGCCGATCGCGGCGGCGGCGTCCCGGAAGTGGAGATGCTCGGCGACGGCGGCGAAGGCGCGCAGCTGGGCGAGCGTGGGCTGGCGGCGCCCGTTGGTCCTGGTCCCACCCACGGCCATGCTCTTACTCCCGGTTACTGATAGCCGGCACCGATCAACCCGACCGAGTGTAGCTATTTCCCTAATCAATGCACCCTGTGCCAGCATCGGAACAGTCCAACCCATGAGAAGCACCTTGCGCTCGAGGTGCTTCTGTGCTGCAAGGAGAGCGTGTGCTCACTGTCGGTGACAAGTTCCCCGAGTTCGAACTGACCGCCTGCGTCTCGCTGGAGAAGGGCAAGGAGTTCGAGCAGATCAACCACAAGACCTATGAGGGCAAGTGGAAGATCGTCTTCGCATGGCCCAAGGACTTCACCTTCGTGTGCCCGACCGAGATCGCGGCGTTCGGCAGGCTGAACGACGAGTTCGCCGACCGTGACGCCCAGATCCTCGGGTTCTCCGGCGACTCCGAGTTCGTGCACCACGCCTGGCGCAAGGACCACCCGGACCTGCGCGAGCTGCCGTTCCCGATGATGGCCGACTCCAAGCACGAGCTGATGCGCGCGCTGGGCATCGAGGGTGAGGACGGCTTCGCGCAGCGTGCCGTCTTCGTCGTCGACCCGAACAACGAGATCCAGTTCACCATGGTGACGGCGGGCTCCGTGGGCCGTAACCCCAAGGAGGTCCTGCGGGTTCTGGACGCCCTGCAGACCGACGAGCTGTGCCCGTGCAACTGGAACAAGGGCGAGGAGACCCTCGACCCGGTCAAGCTGCTGGCTGGTGAGTGACGTATGTCCCTCGACTCCCTGAAGTCCGCCCTGCCGGACTACGCCAAGGACCTGAAGCTCAACCTGGGCTCGGTCATCGGCAACTCCGAGCTGCCGGCGCAGCAGCTGTGGGGCACGGTGCTGGCGACGGCGATCGCGTCGCGCTCGGCGATCGTGCTGCGCGAGCTGGAGCCGGAGGCGAAGGCGAACCTCTCGCCGGAGGCGTACACCGCGGCGAAGTCCGCGGCGGCCGTCATGGCGATGAACAACGTCTTCTACCGCACGCGGCACCTGCTGTCGGACCACGAGTACGGCAGCCTGCGGGCGGGGCTGCGGATGAACGTCATCGGCAACCCCGGGGTCGACAAGGTCGACTTCGAGCTGTGGTCGTTCGCGGTGTCGGCGATCAACGGGTGCGGGATGTGCCTGGACTCGCACGAGCAGGTACTGCGGAAGGCGGGCGTCGAGCGTGAGGTCGTCCAGGAGGCGTTCAAGATCGCTTCGGTGATCCAGGCGGTCGCGGTGACGCTGGACGCGGAGGCCGTGCTGGCCGAGTAGGCCGCCGTGCCGGGGCCCCGCTCACTCCTGGTGGGCGGGGTCCTCTGCATTGTGGGCACCGTCACCGGCGGCTGCGTCCCCGGACCCTCCCGCGGCCTGGGCGGCCTCGTCCACGGCCGCCGGACGGACCGGTGGTTGCCGCACCGCGCCGTCGAGCGGCTGTACGGACGGGGCCGGTTCCTGCTCGGTCTGCTCCTGTACGGCCTGTTCGTGCGCGTACTGCCGCAGATACCCCACCACCGTGTTCGTCACCGCCACCAGCGGTACCGCCACCACGGCGCCGCCGATGCCGGCCACCATGCCGCCGGCCGCGACCGTCAGGACCACCGCCAAGGGGTGGACGCGGACCGCGCGGCCGAGGATGAACGGCTGGAGGATGTGGCCCTCGATCTGCTGGACCGCGAGGACGACCACGAGGGTCATCACCGCGGTGAAGACGCCCTGCGTCACCAGCGCCACGATCACCGCCAGCGCGCCGGAGGCGACGGCGCCCACCAGGGGGACGAAGGAGAACAGGAAGATGAAGACGGCCAGGGGGACGGCCATCGGCACGTTGAGGAAGTAGATGCCGATGCCGATGAAGATGGCGTCGATGAGGGCGACCAGGACCGTGCCCCGGACGTAGGCCGTGAGGGTGCGCCACGCGCGCGGGCCGGCGCCGGCCACACCCGGGCGGGCGGCGGCGGGCACCAGCTTCAGGAACCACTGCCAGATGCGCTCGCCGTCGTAGAGCAGGAAGAGCGTCGAGAAGAACACCAGCAGGATGCCGGTCAGGGCCTCGACGATGACCTGAACGCCCTCCAGGCCCGCGGACGTTATCTGGTCCGTGTTGGCGCCGATCGCCTCGCGGAGGTTCTTGGCGATCTGGTTGATCTGCTTGTCGGTGACGTGGAAGGGGCTCTTCAGCAGCCAGTTGCGCAGGTCGTCGATGCCGTTCTGGATCTGGGTGGACAGCGCGTCGATGTTCTCCACGACCTGCCAGGTCACGAACCAGCCGAGCAGGCCCAGCAGGACGAAGCCCAGGATCACGGTGAGCGCGGTGGCCGGGCCGCGCGGCACACCGCGACGTTTCAGCCGGGCGACCGTCGGCTGGAGCAGTGCGGTCATCAACAGCGCGATGACGAAGGCGAACACCACCAGCTGCACGGTGCTGATGACCCTCATCAGCACCCATACCGTGCCGGCGAGCACCAGGAGCCGCCAGCCGGCCTCGGCCGCCACCCGCACACCCCAGGGCACGGCCTGGGCGGGGTCGGGGCGGGGTCCGCCGGGCACCGGCGGTGGCGGTGCGACGGGCGGCGGAGGCACGTTTGGAGCGGGGCGTGACCGTCCGGGCTCGCTGTGCTCCTTCTCCACCTCGGCGCGGCGCTCATCCAGGCGCTCGCTGATCTCGGTCAGCCCGGCCCCGAGCCGACCCAGCCACCCTGGCACTCGCGACATGATCCGTCCTCTTCCCCCGCTTCCCCGGGTGCTCCCCACCACTCCCCCCTGGAGTCGTCTGTTCCGACCGTACATGGTGGGGGCGGCGGTCCCTGAGACGGCCGCAGCCCCTCACCCATAGACGGTGAGAGGCTGTGCAGGGTTGAGCGCCGCGCGCGGGCGGGGCCGGCGGCTCAGTACCAGCTGTTGGCCTGCCAGAAGGACCAGGCCTGGCAGGGGCTGCCGTAGCGGCTGTCCATGTAGTTGAGGCCCCACTTGATCTGCGTGGCCGGGTTGGTCCGCCAGTCGGCGCCGGCGGAGGCGTACTTGCCGGCCGGCAGCGCCTGGAAGAGGCCGTAGGCACCGGAGGAGGCGTTGACCGCCTGGTAGTTCCAGCTGGACTCGTGGTTCACGATGTTGCTGAAGCACTGGAACTGGTCGGCCGCCACCATCTGACGGGCCATCGCCTGGATCTGCGCGACGGTGTACGAGCTCTGGACCGCGAAGCTGGAGGCGTCACGGCTCGCGCTGCGGCTGGCGGCCTCTGCCGCCTTGCGCGCCTTGGCTGCCTCTTCGGCCTGCTGCGCCGCCTTCTGCTTGGCGATCGCGTCCGCGGCCGCCTGCTTGCGGGCGGCTTCCTCGGCGTCCTTCTTGGCGAGCGTGTCCGCGGCGATGGCCTGCGCGTCCGCCTGCTGCGTCAGCGACGCCGTCTGGACCTGGGCCTGCTGACCGGCGGGTATGTCGGCGAGGAGCGTCGAGTCGGCTGCGGTCGCCTCGGCGTCGTTCGTCTGGGCAGTGCTGCCCGAGGCGACTCCGACGACGCTTCCGACAGCGGTGACCGCCGTGGCCGAGGCCACTGCGAATCCCCGGACCGAAATCGGGCTCACACGGTTTCCTTCCAGCATCGCCCGCTTCGGTGACCCTGGCGGACGCGATCGTGCCCCTGACACTGGCCTCCCACCTGCGGGGTCACGGGAGGCACGGGCCCGGTGGGCGACTCCCGCTGGGGGAGCGCCGCGTGGTGCTCGGGCGGCATACGACGGCTCTATGCAGTTGGTGTTCCTGTGGCGTCGTACCGCTGGGGGTACAACTGTGTCGTATGCGGGGCCTGACAGGAACGAGACTCTGCCGCAATCCGGCGCCGCGTTGCAATTCCGAGATGAGTGTGAAAGCTCACATCCCGTTTGGACCACGGAATTCTCGGGATCTCCCGCACACGACAGCGCCGCCCGGCTAGGCTCTACGCCTTTGCCGGACGGCGCCAACTCATGGGTAGCCATCCCATGTTGAACACTTGGGTCAGATCTGCCCGTCCTCTAGCATTTCGGTCACAAGGGCAGCGATCTGGGACCTCTCGGACCGGGTGAGCGTGACATGCGCGAAGAGCGGATGCCCCTTCAGTTTCTCCACCACGGCGACGACTCCGTCATATCGCCCGACGCGTAGATTGTCCCTTTGCGCCACATCGTGGGTCAGAACGACCCGTGAATTGGCCCCGATCCGGGACAGAACGGTCAGCAGCACGTTCCGTTCGAGCGACTGCGCCTCGTCCACGATCACGAACGCGTCGTGCAGCGAGCGGCCGCGGATGTGCGTGAGCGGGAGGACCTCCAGCATCCCGCGCGCGGTGACCTCTTCGATGACCTCGCGGGAGGTGACCGCGGAGAGGGTGTCGAACACCGCCTGCGCCCAGGGGCTCATCTTCTCGGCCTCGGAGCCCGGCAGATAGCCGAGCTCCTGCCCGCCCACCGCGTACAGCGGGCGGAAGACCATCACCTTCTGGTGCTGCCGCCGCTCCAGCACGGCCTCCAGCCCCGCGCACAGCGCGAGCGCCGACTTGCCGGTGCCGGCCCGGCCGCCCATCGACACGATGCCGACGTCCGGGTCGAGCAGCAGGTCGAGCGCGATCCGCTGCTCGGCGCTGCGTCCCTTGATGCCGAACGCCTCCCGGTCCCCGCGCACCAGGCGGACGTCACCCTCCGCCGTGACCCGGCCGAGCGCCTTGCCCCGCTCCGACTGGATGGTCAGACCGGTGTGCACGGGCAGGTCGGCCACCTCGGGGACGTGCAGATGGCCGTCCTCGAAGAGGATGTCCACCTGTTCGGCGGACAGGGTCAGTTCCGACATCCCGGTCCAGCCGGAGGAGTCCGTGATGGCCAGTTCCGCGCGGTACTCCTCGGCGAGGAGGCCGATGGAGGACGCCTTGATCCGAAGCGGCAGGTCCTTCGACACGACGGTGACGTCGAACCCCTCCGCCTGCAGGTTCCGGGCGACCGCGAGGATGCGCGAGTCGTTGTCCCCGAGGCGGTAGCCAGTGGGCAGAACGCTGGCGTCCGAGTGATTGAGCTCCACCCGCACGGTTCCGCCGAGGTCCCCGATCGGGATGGGGGCGTCGAGCCGGCCGTGCCGCACCCGGTAGTCGTCCAGGTGGCGCAGGGCCTGCCGGGCGAAGTAGCCGAGTTCGGGATGGTGCCGCTTGGCCTCCAGCTCCGTGACCACGACGATCGGAAGCACGACCTCGTGCTCCTCGAAGCGGGTCATGGCGTTGGGGTCGGCCAGCAGGACGCTGGTGTCGAGAACGTAGGTGCGCCGGTCTGGCTTGGGGCGCTTTGTGCTGGTCACCACGGAAGGACGTACCCCCTCGGATGAGGTCGGGGAGCGACGAGGTGGAGCTGGACCGGTCGTCGGCCGCGATGCACGGGCCGAGGACCGGCCCTCCGCGTCTGCGTCCGTGCTGTGACCGCACGGTCGGGCTGGTGCAAAGGGCCTCCCGGGCGGACGGCCCCGTGCCGTCCGCTGAGATACGACACCCGTGGTTCGGGTGTCGACCTGTCTGGCTTATGCCCTCGAAAATGCGCCGCCATGCCACGGCATATGACGGCGCCCCGGTGAACTCCTTGTTACATCCTGTCCCCCGAGCGGGTGACGCCGGGGGCGGCACCGGCGGGTGCCGACGGCGGGCGCCCGGGGTGTCCTAGCCGCCGTAGCGGCGGTGCCGCGCCGCGTAGTCACGCAGTGCGCGCAGGAAGTCGACCTTCCGGAAGGCCGGCCAGAAGACCTCGCAGAAGTAGTACTCGGAATGAGCCGTCTGCCACAGCATGAATCCCGACAGGCGCTGCTCGCCGCTCGTACGGATCACCAGATCGGGGTCGGGCTGGTCACTCGTGTAGAGGTGCCGGCCGATCATGTCGATGTCGACGGACTCGGCCAGGTCCTCCATCGAGGTGCCCTTCTCATGGGCGTCGAGGAGCATGGAGCGTACGGCGTCGGCGATCTCCTGGCGGCCGCCGTAGCCGATGGCGACGTTGACGAGTATGCCGTCGACGTGGGCGGTGGCCTCCTCGGCCTCCTTGAGGACGGTCTGCATCTGCCCGGGCAGCAGGTCGAGCGCGCCGACGTGGTGCACACGCCAGCGGCCGTCGGCGGCGAGGGAGCGTACGACGTCCTCGATGATCTTGAGGAGCGGGACCAGCTCCTCCTTCGGCCGGTCGAAGTTGTCCGTGGACAGCAGCCAGAGGGTGACGACCTCGACGTCCGTCTCGGCGCACCAGCCGAGGAACTCCTCGATCTTGTCGGCTCCGGCCTGGTGCCCCTGCGCGGTGGTCGATCCCGCGGCCTTCGCCCAGCGTCGGTTGCCGTCCATGATGACGCCGATGTGCTTGGGCACCTGAGCGTGGTCCAGGTGGCCTTCCACCCGGCGTGCGTACAGCCTGACGAGCAGGCCGCGCAGCTTGTCGCGCAGGTTCACGTGATTGTCAGCCCCTCCGTGCGGATCAGACAGGCGCGGTCGTGCGCGATCCCCGTCAGATGGCGGTCCCCGAAGCCGAAGCCTACCGCCGGAGAGGGCGGGGGCGGCCAACGGGTGTCAGCGGGTTGATTTGGGTTTGTGGGTGTGAAAGGGGGCGGCGGTGGGGGGATTTGGGCTGATTGGCCACACACGTGCGGGGGTATGGACCGGCTCGGCTCAGCTCGTCCGGGGGACTTCCCCGCGTGGCGGAGCCACTGGGGACGGGGCGTGGCGGGGCGGCGGGGGCGAGGCCCTTCGGTGGCGCCCGGCGCAGGAGCCGCCCGCGGCCGGAAAGGAAAACGGGCCGGTCCGTGGGGGGGAGACGGACCGGCCCGAGGGGGGGTTTCCACCATAACCCTTCGTAAGGGATCCTGCGTGCATCGGCGCGCAACAACTACTCTCCGAAACCACCCGACGACGCCCCGATGACCCCGGAACCCCTCATTCAGGGCCAGATCACGGCCGAAACCCGGCGGATGCCCGGGTGATCCGGCCGAAACCCAAGGGATCCAAGGGGTTCGCGGCCTCCTGTGGGTCACCTGGTGACCTACCCCGCCGTACTCCACCCGAGGGACCCGCGCCAGAAGTCCTCACTTGACGCCGCCGCTAACTTCACAGTCATGCCCATGCTCACCACCCCGGAGACACCCCACCCGGTGCCACTGGAAGTCGCACGGTCCGGGCAGGCCCGGCGGCGCGGGCTCCTGGGGCGCGACGGGATCGACGGCGCGCTGCTGCTGAGTCCGGCGAGCGCGGTGCACACCCTGGGGATGCGGTTTCCGATCGACGTGGCGTATCTGGACCGGACATTGCGGGTCATGACGGTACGGACGATGCCGCCGGGCCGTATCGGCCTGCCCCGCCCGCGTGCGCGCCACGTCCTGGAGGCGGAGGCCGGGGCGATGGAGCGCTGGGGCATCAGACCCGGCGTACGGGTCGCCGTACAGGACCCGTGACGCCGTAGGGCGCCGCACCGGCACGGAGTGCCCGGCACCGCGCAGCCCCCTCCACTGCGCGGTACCGCCCGCGCAGCTTCACTCGCGCGAATTCACCTTGGTCTGAACTTACTCGAGCCACCGGAACGGGCGGGAGTCGGCCCCCATAACGATGCGGAAACCTACGCGCCCGGCTTGCGTGCTTCGATCAGGAACCGCGTGCTGTACGCGACAAACGGGCCCTCCGCCACGATCCGCTCGTGCAGGGACCGCAGCCGGTCCTCGTACCGCTCCACGGTGAAGTCCGGCACCATCCAGATCACCTTGCGCAGGAAGTGCACGACGGCCCCGATGTCGTGGAACTCCATGCGCAACCGGGCCTCCCGCAGATCCACGACGTCCAGTCCGGCCGCTTCCGCCTCGGCGCGCGCCCGCAGCGGATCGCGTCCGCCGCGCACCTCCTTCGGCTGCGGCCCGAGGAAGTACTCGACGACCTCGAAGGCGCTCGCCGGGCCGACCTGCTGCGAGAAGTACGTGCCGCCGGGATGCAGCACGCGCGCGATCTCGCCCCAGTAGGTGCGCACCGGGTGCCGACTGGTGACCAGGTCGAACGCGGCCTCGGCGAACGGAAGCGGCGCCTCCTCCGCCGAGGCCACGACCACCGCACCGCGCGGATGCAGCAGCGCGGTGGCCCTGGCGACGTTCGGCGGCCACCCCTCGGTGGCGACGGTGACCGGCGGCAGCGCCGGCGCTGAGGCCAGGACCTCCCCTCCCCCGGTCTGGACGTCCAGCGCGGCGGACGCGCGGGCGAGCCGCCGCGCCATCGACCGGGCATACCCCCACGGCGGCCGTTCCTCGGTGGCCCGCCCTTCGAACCAGGAGAAGTCCCAGCCGTCGACGGGAGCCTCGACGGCCTCACGGACGAGTTCTTCGAACGAACGGTGGGTGGACATGCCGCGATCTTCCCAGCGCCACGAAAGCGGACGCGACCGAATTACGGAGCGACGGGTGACCGGATCACGGGTCACCGGATCACAGGTCACCGGATCAAGGGGTCACCGGCCCAGCGGACGAATCCGGCATGGCGGCCGGCCTACGGCACGAGCGGCCGCACCTCCTCGGCGACGAACCGCACGAACCCCTCCGGGTCCGGCTCGTCGCCGGTCGGCTGCAGGACCACCGTGTCGGCGCCCGCCTCCGCGAGCTGCCGCACGGCCTTGGCGACCGTGCCCGCGTCCCCTGCCACGCCGTGTTCGACCCCTCCCTCCCGCTCGATCTCGGCGCGCAGCCGGGCGGCGGCGTCCGGACCGGTGGTGGCGCGGAGGTAGATCACGACGGGGTGCGGGTCGGTGCGCCCCGCCGCCTCGCGTCCCTCGTCGACGATCCCACGGGCCGCCCGTACGCCCTCCGGTGACGTGGCCGCGGTGAGGAGCGTGCCGTCGGCCGCCTCACCGGACAGGCGCAACGAGCGCGGACCGGTGACCCCGGCGAGGACGCGGACGGCCTGCGCCGGCGGCCAGCCCAGGGCGACGTCGTCCAGCTTCACGTACCGCCCGTCCGTGGTGACCCGCTCGCCGCGCAGCAGGGCCCGCAGCGCGTCCAGGTACTCCCGCAGCAGCGTCACGGGCGACTCGGCGCGGGCACCGACCTGTCCCATCCAGCTCTGGACGCCGTGCCCGACGCAGAGGACGGCCCGTCCGGGGAACATGCGCTCGAGCGTGGCGGCCTCCATCGCGGTGAGGGCGACGTTCCTGAGCGGGACGGGCAGCAGTCCGACGCCCACACGCAGCCGTTCCGTCCAGGCGAGCGCGGCGGACGCCGTGGAGACTCCCCCTTCCAGGAAGCAGTCCTCCCACAGCCACAGCTCCTCGAGACCCGCCTCCTCCGCGAGCCGCGCGATCGTACGCAGTCGCTCCGGGGGCAGTTGGGGCCGGAACACAGCACCGAGTCCAGTCATGCGGCCTTCCTACCCAGCGGCCGCCGACCGGGCAACACCTTTACCGGGCGCCCGTCTCCGGGCGTTCGTAGTGCAGAAGTACGACACCGTTGCCGAACCGGCGGGAGTCGATCAGCCGGAGGCTGGTGAGCGCGTCGCCCTCCGGGAACAGTCGTCTGCCGCGGCCGAGGAGGACCGGGTGGACGTAGACGCGGAACTCGTCGACGAGGTCGTGCCGCAGGAACTCCGCGGCCAGTTCGGCGCCACCGAGCGCGAGGTCGCCGCCGTCCTGTGCCTTGAGCGCGAGGATGTCGTCGACGACCACGTCCCGGACGATGGTGGTGTGCCGGTCGGCGTGCTGGAGGGTGCGGGAGAACACCACCTTCGGCATGTTCCGCCAGATGCGGGCGAACTCGACGATGGGCGCGGAGGCGTCGGGGTCCCGGTCGGCGTTGGGCCAGTAGCCGGCCATGAGCTCGTAGGTGACCCGCCCCTCGAGGAAGGCGCCCATCTCCTTCAGGACGTCGTTGAAGTGCTGGTGGAGTTCGTCGTCGACGACATGCCAGTCGATCTCGCGGTTCGGGGCCTCCATATAGCCGTCCAGGGACACCGACATCATCAGGACGATCTTCCTCATGGCCCACCTCATCGACGTCCGACCGGCACCGGCGCCCACGGTACTCAGCGCAGGCGCCTCCTGATCGGTTCCTCCCGGAGTGTCAGCCGCCGGAAATCGCCGCGCCGCCGTCGCCGGACGCGCCGGCGCCGTCGGACCCTCCCCTCGGGAAGGACACCTCCACCCGGCGGTTCTTGCGGCGCCCCTCCTCCGTGGAGTTGTCCGCGATCGGGTAGTCCTCGCTGTAGCCGCGCACCTCGAAGGTGACATTGCCGCCGAGGCGGGCGGCCAGTTGGTCGTGGACCGCCTCCGCGCGCTGCTTGGACAGGGTCAGGCCGTGGGCGTACGAACCGAGGTTGTCGGTGAAGCCGAAGACGCGGACGGCGGTCCCGTTCTGCTTCTTGATCTCGTCCGCGATCGCGTCGATACGGGAGCGCGCCTCCGGGTTCAGCTTGGAGCTGTCCTTGGGGAACAGCACCTCGGCCTGGAGCGCGAACGTCACGTTCTCGTTGGTGTCCTCACGCCGCTCCTCACCACCGAGGTCCTCCACGACGGACTTGATGTCCAGCACCTTGGCGGGCGCGAGAGCGGCCCCGTCGGCGAGCTTCAGGCCCGGGCTGGCGGGGTCGATGGAGGGGGGTGGGGAGGTGGTTACGGTGCCGGGGGGTGCGCTGGGGTTGTCGTCGGCCGAGGCAGGGGGCGCGCCGACGAGGGCGAGGAGGGCGAGGGCCGTCAAGGCGGTGGCGGTGCGGGGGGTGAGGGTCACGGTCGTCTCACCCCTGGGAGAGTTCGATTGAGGCGGGGGGCATGGCGCCGACCTCGAAGTTGACCTCGTTCGTCCCTTCCGGGGGGGCGGGGAACTGGGCGAACCAGTCGGCCGACTTCCCCGCGTTCACGCCACCCCCGTCGAACTTGGTGCACAGGCAACGCCCCTGAGTGTCGCGCAGGACGAGGTACCTCTTCTTGCCCTTGCTGTCGATCAGGGACGCCCCGGCCAGCGAGGCGCCGTTCTTGCTCAGCTCCCGCTCGTCGCCGCGCCAGTTGGACGCGATCCAGAACTGGCCACCGTGGTTGGTGACCGTGCCGCTCACCGTGACAAAACCGCCCTGGTCGCGGACCGCGGAGGTGACAGTGAGAGTGATGTCGCCGCTCTTCACCTCGGCCAGCACTTTGTCGGCAGCCGGCGCGGAGGGCTGCTGGCTTTGGCCATCGCTTCCTGCCGTGGATTTGGCAGAGGACGATGTCGCCCTCGGCTTCCCATCGGAGTCCCCACCGCCGCAGCCGGCCACCGTGACGATCAGCCCCGTGGTGATCGCCACTGCGGACAGCGCCTTGCGGCCCTGCATGGTGTGCCGGAGATCCATCGGTACGGCTTCCTCTCACTCGGCCAGATGCACAGAGAACAGCACGGACGCGTCGGGAAGGTCGTCCGAATTGAAATCCCCGGGGTTGATGTCGATGAGATCGCCGCCGCAGTCCAACTGCACTGGCTTCTTCGGATCGGCGTTGGACCCGAAGGTGCACCGCGGTTGGATCACCGCGGTGGCCTCGGCCGTGGCATGCCGGTTCTCGGTACCGGGGATGATGGAGCTTCCGACCGTGTAACGCGTCTCGATCGTCACGTGATAGCCGGGAAAGCCGTTCACGTCCTCGCGGTCCGGGCCACCCCGCAAGGTCGCACGGTTCGCGTCAGCGAGCCGCTCGGCGGCAGCCGCGACGCCGGCCCCCTGGAAACGACTGCCGTTCAGCCAGCTGAGCCAGTTGTCGTCATGGCCGATGGCACCCTGCAGCCCCGTCATGAGTTCGTCACGGGCGTCCTGCGCCGCCGCCAATGCCGCAGCGTCCGCCGCGGACTGAGCTCCATTGCGAGCGGACGCTGCTTGGGCGAAGGCGAAGAAGGCGAACGCCGCGAACAACAGGATCGCTGTCAGCCAGATGTAGAGCGGGAGCGTCTGCCCTCGGTCGCCGCGGAGCGATGGTTCGATCAGCCGCCGCCACCCGTGACCGAGGTCACTGCGGTCCGGATCGCACCCGAAATCATTCCGTCCAGGCCGATCTGGTCGATCAACGTGAAGATCCCGGCAATGATGATCATCAGCCCGGCATACTCCACGAACCCCGCCCCCGCATCCCGCCCGGCCCCCCGCATCCGGGCCCCCACGGTCCGCTTCCACGTGCCCACCTCGCGCCTGATCCTGCTCATCACGGCCCCGGCCCTCCCACCCGATGCGGAAACCACCAACCGAGACACCGTAGGTGAGAGCACCCTCACTCTTCGTGGGCCCAGGGGCCCAACTTCCGCACGCCGGTGCGCTCATCGGCTCCACCCCTCCCGAGCCGTCCCCAGCCAGTGAGCGATCGCTTCGCTCCGCGAAGAACTCTGCAGCTTCGCGAAGATTCGGTTGATGTGGTTCTTGACCGTCTTCTCGCTGATGAAGCAGGCGGCGGCGATCTGCCGGTTGTTCATACCGGCCGCGATGAGGTCCATGACCTCCACCTCCCTCGAACTCAGCCCGAAGGCCGGCCACCCCGCGGCGCGGCGCCGCAGACCCCCCGCCCGGGCGGGCGGAACCCCCGACGACTGTGCCATAACCGGTTGCAGCTGCGAAGAGACTTCCTTCTCTTCGTAGGAAACGCCGAGCGAAGACCGGACAGCGCACGGGGACACCGTCCGCCGCCCCTCCCTCAGGCCCCGTACGGCCGCGATCAGTTCCGCCGCTGTGAACTCCCCGTGGACCAGGTAGCCGGAGGCCCCGCGGCTCAGGGCCTCCGCCACCACCTCGGGTTCCCGGCTGTACGTCAGCATCATCACGGGGGCCTGGGCGGCCAGTCGCGGCAGTGCCGTCAGGCCGTCCGTGCCCGGCATGCGGTGGTCGAGGAGGATGACGTCGGGGCGGTGCCGGGCGGCGTACGTGAGGGCCTGGGCACCGTCCGCCGCCTCCGCGACCACCTCCATGTCGGGGTGGACGGTCAGCAGGGCGGTCAGGCCCGCCCGGACGACCGGGTTGTCGTCGGCCACAAGGACGCGCAGGCACGGGCCGGGTTGCACCTGGTCGGGCAGGTCAGGCATGTGCGGCCTCCTCTTGCGGGGCGGGGGGAGCGGTCGCGGGGAGGGGGACGTGGAGGTGGATCCCGGCGCCGCCCAGCGGTGAGCGGCCCAGGCTGAGACGGCCGCCGAGGGAGGCGGCGCGTTCCGTCATGCCGAGCAGGCCGAAGTGGCCGGTTTTCGCCAGGCTCTCGGGTCTGGCCGACGGGGGCAGGCCGACACCGTTGTCTGCCACCCGTAGGTCCAGCGCGGCGTTGCCGGGCGCCTCGAGTTCGATCCGTATCCGGCTCGCTCGGGCGTGGCGGTGGGTGTTCTCCAGCGCCTCCGAGACGATCGCCAGGACGTGCTGGGCGGTCGTGTACGGCAGGAACAGGGGGGCGTCCGGCTTTCTCAGGGCCACTGTCGTACCGGTCCGGCTCGCGAAATCCTCCGTCAGCAGGGTGAGTTCGGCTGCCAGGTCCAGGTGAGCCGACGTGACGCCCGTACGGCGTCGCAGGTCGGAGAGCAGGTCGCGGGACTCCGCCGCCGCTCTGCGTGCGGCCCCGGCGACCAGCGTGGCCTGGCGCTTGAGCGTGTCCGGGTCGCCGTGGTCCGCGGAGGCGGCCAGTGCCTGTGCCGCCAGGGCCAGGCCGTGCAGCGTCTTCGCCACCGAGTCGTGCATCTCCCTGGCCAGGCGGGCCCGTTCGGACTCGACCGCGTCCGCCGCGGCCAGGCGGGCATTGGCTCGGGACAGCGCCTCGCTGGCCGCGCCGAAACGGAACATCAGGTTGCGCAACGTCACGCCGATGATGCCGGCGGCGACGCAGAAACCGGCGATGAGGAGCGTGCTGGTAGCCGCGCCGGGATGGTGTTCCCAGGCTCGGAAGACCGAGAACACCACCGCGAGTTGCAGGCCCGTGAGGACCCCCGCGCCGCGCCAGCCGTACAGCAGGCCGGACAGCAAGGGCGTGCAGACCGTGGCGTACGCGAGGGGGGAGGCCGGGGAGGCGGTCAGGAGCAGTGTGGCGACGAAGAGCAGGTCCAGCGCCATGAGCGTGGGGTGCGCGAGGAGGCGCGGGCCCACGCGGTTCCAGTCGCGGAGCACGGCGTAGGAGGCCGTGACGCCGAGGACGGCCGCCGCGACGGCGGCGTGGCGGGGGCCCTGTCCGGGCGTGTTGGCCAGGGCGAAGGGTGTGCCGATCAGGACCAGGGCGAGGCGTACGGCCACGGTCTGGCGGCACAGCGCCTGGAGCGCGCCGAGTTGGAGGCGGACGCTGGCGGGAGCGGGGGCGTCGTCCTCCAGGTACCCGGGGGCGGGGTGGCTCGTGCGGCTCATCGTCATCGGCCCAGAATCGATCCGAAGTCCGTACCCGACCCCAGGAACATCCCCGTGGCGATCAGGATCATCGTCGCCGGGAGCATGAACACCAGGGTGACCAGCGTGGCCTTGGGGATCGTCTTGGCGGCGCGGCGACGGGCGTTCTGGGCGTCCGTGCGGCGCATGTCCGTGGCCAGCTGGATCAGGGTTTCGACGATGGGCGAGCCCAGCTCCTCGCCCTGTTGCAGCGCGGAGACGAACTGTGCGACCTGTTCGGAGGAGTTGCGCCTGCGCAGTTCGTCGAAGGCCTGGCGGCGGCTGACGCCCATGTCCATCTGGCGCAGGGTGATGCGCAGTTCGTCCGCCCAGGGGCCTTCGTACTTCTCCGCGACCCGGTCGAGGGCCTGCCTGAAGCCCAGGCCCGCCGAGACGACGACCGCGAGGACGTCCAGGAAGTCCGGCAGGGTGCGGTCGATGACGTCCTTGCGCTCCCTGATGGCCTGCCAGATCAGGGCGTCGGCGGCGAACAGCCCGAAGGCGAACGTCGCGGCGGCGAAGAGCAACTGGCCGTTCGTGAGGAACATCAGGCCGAGGACCAGGCCGAAGATGCCGTAGACCGCCCGGCGTGCGGCGTAGCGGTTCAGGGTCAGTCCGCCGGGGTTGCCCGCCATGTCGATGCGGCGGCGTTTGGCCTCCACACGGCGCGGACCCATCAGGCGCAGCACGAGTGGGGCGAAGCGGATGCCGAGGCGGTCGACCGCCGAGCCCGCCTTGGAGACCCGGGTGGCACCGACCTCCAGGGCGAGCGCGAGATCGCTCGGGAGCTTCGCGTCCGCGCGGATCATCCGGACGCCGAGGAGGACGCCGGCGACGGAGACCGCCGTCAGTAAGGCGAGGAGCAGCGGAAGCATCGTGGTCTCCCCCTCACACTTCGATCTTGCCGAGGCGGCGGATGACGAAGAACCCGATCGTGTACAGCGCGAGGGAGAGCAGGACCAGACCCTGGCCGAGCGGGGAGCCGGTGACGCGTTCCAGGGCGCCCTCGTTCGAGGAGTTGACCAGGATCAGCGAGCCGAGGCCGAGCATCGGGACCGTGAAGGCCGTGGCGTTGACCTCGGAGAGCATCGTGCGGACCTCGCGCCGGGTCTCCTTGCGGTCCTCCAGGGTCTGGGTGAGGTTGCGCAGGGAGTTGACCACCGAGCCGCCCGCCTTGTTGGCGAGGACCAGGGTGGTGACCAGGACGATCAGCTCGCGCGACGGGAGGCGTTCGGCCAGTTCGCCCAGGGTGTCGTCGACCGAGCGGCCCAGCGACAGCTGGTCGGCGACCCGGGCCAGTTCCTCGCCCGCCGGGGCCTCCAGCTCCTCCGCCGCCATGGCGAGCGCGGTGCGCAGCGCGAGTCCGGCGGCCGTGGCGTTGGCCAGCAGACGGGCCACGTCGGGGAGCTGGTTGATGAACGCCTCGATGCGTTTCTGCCGCTGCCAGTTGAGGAAGACGGCCGCGCTCCAGATGCCGACCAGGCCGGCGATCGGGCCGAAGAAGGGCGCCAGAGTGGACGCCGCGATCAGCCACAGCGCCACGACGACTGCGGTGACGTAGGTGAAGAACTCGCCCGCCGTCAGATCCAGGCCCGTCGCCGAGAGGCGCATGTGGATGGCTCGTCCCAGGCGGGTACGGCGCAGCCTGCGGTCCACGGCCGCGAAGCGCCGTACGCGGCCGGCCGCTGTGCGGATCGGGCCGCCCGCGGTTCCGGAGAGCCGGTCGACGAGCGCCCGGCGCTGGGCGCGGCCGGAGGCGTAGGAGTGCACGCCCGCGACGGCGAGCGTGCCGGTGAGGACGGTGGCGCCGAGGGCGAGGAGTGCGGGGTCGTTCATGGCCGGCTCCAGATGTGGGCGGGGTCCTTCATGACCGGCTCCTGAGGTGGGCGGGGATCATCCGATCGCCTGCCTGGTGTTCAGTACGTCGAGGGCGTCCGCGACCCCGAAGGCGGGCGGAAGCGGTTCGCCCGCGCCGTACAGCTTCTCC
Organism: Streptomyces sp. NPDC001796; assembly: GCF_042892355.1. NCBI lineage: Bacteria > Bacillati > Actinomycetota > Actinomycetes > Kitasatosporales > Streptomycetaceae > Streptomyces > Streptomyces sp. NPDC001796. The sequence goes on from NZ_JBIAUC010000004.1 coordinate 467,242, forward strand.
GCGACCGGCCGGGGCAGCCGGAGGTGCTCGAAGCGGCCGCGGACGATCCGGTCGGGGCCGAGGGGCTCGGGCAGGAAACGGGACACGGTGGCGACGCGGAACTGTTCGCGCCCGTGCGACACGACGAGTGCGATCTCCACGACCTTGCGGGAGCCGTCGGGGTACCGGGCGAGCTGCACGACCACGTCGACGGCCGAGTTGATCTGGTCCTTCAGCGCCTCGAACGGGATCATGACCTCCGACATGGAGCCGAGGGTCTGCAACCGCATCAGCGCGTCCTCCGCCGAGTTGGCGTGCACGGTGGCGAGCGAGCCGTCGTGGCCCGTCGACATCGCCTGGAGCATGTCGAGGGTCTCGCCGCCGCGGACCTCGCCGACGATGATGCGGTCGGGCCGCATCCGCAGGCTGTTGCGGACCAGGTCGCGAATGGTGATCTGGCCCTTGCCCTCGACGTTCGGCGGGCGGGACTCCAGGCGGATGACGTGCTCCTGCTGGAGCTGGAGTTCGGCGGAGTCCTCGATGGTGATGATGCGTTCCTGGGAGGGGATGAGCCCGGAGAGCGCGTTGAGCAGGGTCGTCTTCCCGGAGCCCGTGCCGCCGCTGACGATCAGGTTGAAGCGGGCGCGGACGAACGCGGCGAGCAGCATCAGCATCTGCTCGTCGAGCGAGCCGAGGCCGATGAGTTCGGGCAGCGTGTAGGCGCGCGGGAAGCGGCGGATGGTGAGCGTGGGGCCGGTCAGGGCGAGCGGCGGGATGATGACGTTGACGCGCTCACCGGTGGGCAGGCGGGCGTCGACCATGGGGTTCGACTCGTCGACGCGGCGGTTGACGGTGGAGACGATGCGTTCGATCGTCTGCATCAGCTGCTCGGCGGAGGCGAAGCGGAGCGGGAGCTGTTCGACGCGGCCCGCCCGCTCCACGAAGATCGAGTCGGGGCCGTTGACCATGATCTCGGTGATGGACGCGTCGGCGAGGAGCGGTTCGAGGACACCGAGGCCGAGGGCCTCGTCGACGACCCGTCGGATCAGCTGGGAGCGCTCGGCGGAGGAGAGGACCGGGCCCTCGCGGCTGATGATGTGGCCGAGGACGCGTTCGAGCCGGACCCGGCGTTCGGCGGTGGCGAGACCCGACATCTCGGCGAGGTCGATCTCCTCCAGGAGCTTGGCGCGGTAGACCGCGACGAGGTGTCCGTCCTCTCGGGCGGCTCGCCCGTCGTCGGGGGCGGCGATACGGGAGCGGAGGCTCATGCCGGTCGTCAGCTCCTTCCTGGGATGAAGGGGTCCGGGTCGTTGGGCATGGTGGCGCGGCGGGTGACGGTCCAGCCGCTGAAGAGGGGGATGACTGCCGGGACGCGGACGGTGACGGTGGCGGTGGTGGTGCCGGCGCCCTTGGGAGCGTCGACCTCGGGGCTGAGCCAGCCGCTGACGGCCGCGGAGCCGGCCGCTGCCCCGTCCCTGTTCTGCGAGGCGGCCCTTGCGGCAGCCCGTGCCCCCGACCCGGCCTGGTTGATGCCGTAGCCGATGAGGCCGAGCTGGATGGCGGCCATGCCGATGACGAGAAGGACGGGCAGGAAGCCGGCGAACTCGAGCATGGAGACGCCTCGGTCGTCCCAGCGGCGGATTCGCCGTCCCGTCCGGGGCGCCCCTCGGCGTCGGAGAAGAAGCCTCATGGGCTGTTCCCCTCCAGCGCCGCCCCCGCCGAGCCGTCGACCTGCCAGCCCGGGTCGACGCCCGGGAAGAACAGCGGGACGTCGGCATGGACCGTCGCCTTCATCACCGACCCCGCCGGGGTGCAGGTGATGTCCGCTCCCTGCCAGGCGTCCGGCAGGTGCTGGACGCCCGCCGACTGGCACGCACCCGCCACATCGCCCCCGACGGCGTACGCCGCCGTGGCGGCCCGGGCCGCCTCGTCCGCCGCGTTGCCCGCCAGCGAGTACGTGTAGCCGTACAGCACGCACTCCCACAGCAGCGCGAGCACGACCAGCACCAGCGGGAACATCCCGGCGAACTCCAGGGTCACCGACCCCCGGTCGCCGCCCTTGCGCCACAGGCTCAGCGCGCCCCGGTCCGACGGCGCCCGGCGCCGCCGCCCGCCGCCCTCCTGCGCCTGCACCAGTTCCAGCTCCCCCGCCAGCGCCCACAGCGCCTGCTTCACGGTGGAGCGGGCGTCGAGGTCCTGGAGGCGTCCGGCGTCCACGACCGACTGGAGTTCCTTGAAGGCGGCCGGGACCGCGGCGCGGGCCACCTTGGTGCCGGTGACGCGTTCGACGAGGGAGGGCTGGATCTCCGTACCGCGCGAGTGACGGTTGACGACGGTCAGCGTCTCCTCGGCCTTGCGGATCTGGAGGCGGTCCCACAGGCGGACCATCCGCTTGGCCGCGCGGACCGCGACGACGTCCGGGGTGACCAGCAGCACGGCCTGGTCGGCGATCTCGACGGCTGCGGCGGTGGCGGCGGTCATCTGCGAGCCGCAGTCGACGATCACCACGTCGTGGCGGGAGCGCAGCGCGCCGAGGACCTGACGGGTCACCCGGTCGGTGACCTCCTCCCCGCGTTCGCCCTCGGCGGGGGCGAGGAGCAGTCCGATGCCGCTGTCGTGAGTGTAGAGGGCGTCCTGGAGGACGCGCGGGTTGATGTCCGCGATCCCGGCGAGGTCGGCGACCGAGCGCCGGAACTGCACGTCGAGGTAGGAGGCGATGTCCCCGGACTGGAGATCGAGGTCGACCAGCGCGACCGTACGGCCCGACGCCCGTACGGCGAGCGCGAGGTGGACGGCCGTGACCGTGGCGCCGACGCCGCCCTTCGCGCCGGTCACCGCGACCACGGTCCCTCCGGGGCCGGCGTACGACTCGGGGGCGCCGCTGCTCAGATGGCGCCGCATGCCGGCGGACCAGGTGGCGGCGGCCTGGACGCGTTCGGCGAGGGCGTCGTAGCCGAGGGGCAGGGTGACGATGCCGCGGGCGCCGGAGTCCATCGCGGCGGTGAGCACGCCGGTGCTGGTGTCGGCGGTGACGAGGACGACGCCGACCGCCGGGAACCGCATCACCAGGTCGCGGATCAGGTCGAGCGCCGGCTCCGGCCCGATCCGCTCGTGCACGAGGACGACCTCGGGCAGTTCGTCGAGGGAGTCTCCGGCCAGGCGCGCCAGGGTGTCGAGCAGGGCCGTGGAGTCGTGGACGGGCGGGGCGGGCTCGGCGTCGGGGAGCTGTCCGAGCAGGGTGGTGAGCGAGCGGGCGGCGTCGGGGTCGCCGACGGCGGGGAGGACTCGGACGGTCATCGGTGACACCCCGCCGCGTGGGACAGCCTGGGGACAGGCCCGCCGGGGGCCGGTACGGACCTCATGCGCGGCCTCCTACTTGTCCTGGTCGAGGGTGTACGTACGGTCGCCCGGCGCGATGGCGGTCTGGGAGCCGCCCGCGACCAGGGCGAGCCGGACGTGCGTGGCGAACGACTCGGCGTAGGCGACCCGTTGGGCGTCCGCCGTGCCGAGCGCGAAGGTGATGGGGACGGCCTCGGTGGCGGTGCGCCGCCGATCGTCGCTGGACTGGCCCGGGTCGAGGGCGGTGAGCTTGCCGACGTCGAGGACGCGGGCGTTGGTCACGATGACCTTGGACTCGTCCTTGGCCTTGTCGTTCTCGGCCTTGAAGGTGGCGTAGATGTTGACCCGCGAACCGGGGTCGATCTTGCCCGCGACGCCGGTGGAGGCGTCGATCATGATGGCGATCTCCTGCTGCCCCGGCTGGAGTTCGGGCCGGTCCACGATCATGTCGCTCTGAAGCAGGGAGCCCTTCTCCAGCCGGGTCACGGCGATCTTCCCGCGGATCCGGGCCAGATCGGTGACGGCGGTGGCGGGCAGCCACCGCTTCGGCATCGAGATCTTCTCGAACTGGTCGGGCGTGAGCGCCTTGTAGGGGTCGATGCCGTTCTTGAGGCGGTACGCGGTGACCTCGGGGCCGACCTTGGAGTTCACGTCCCGGATCACCGACAGCACCCCGGCGAAGGCGCCGACGGCGGCGAGGGCCGAGAGGACCAGCAGGATGACGCCGCGGCGCTGGCGTGCGTTCACTACATCTCACCTCGAAGGGACGTGCCGGGTGGTCGAGCGGGACTGCTTTTCGGCCGGGGGTGCGGGGGTTGCCCCCCGGGGTGGTGCGGCATGACGCGGACAACCTCGATCGGGGCGGGAAACGGCGGGTCGGGCGGTCGGGCGGTCGGGCGGTCGAACGTTGTGCGAGACGTACTGCGGACCAACGCGTGCGGGGCTACGTGCCGCCGCGGGGCAGGGCGGCGCGGACGGCCGTGGCCGGTAGCTGTTCGGGGGGTGGCGGGAGGGGCGCGGCGCAGAACCCGCAGCGGTCGCCGATGAGTTCGAGTCCGCACCAGTGGCAGGTCTCGCGCCGTACGGATGACACGAGCTGGTAGAGCACGGACACGTCGTGCAGGCCGGCCGCGAACTCGACGAGCCGGTTGGTGCCCCACCAGCGGGCCGAGTCCTGGGGCAGGGGCACGGTCCCGACGCCCTGGACCCGCCAGGCGGGGGCGAGGGAGGCGGTGACCCAGTCGGAGGGCGGCTGCCCGGCGGCGACGAGCATCCGGGTGCCGAACTCGGGGCCGGGTAACTCCTCCTGCCCGACCCGAACGAGCCGGGGGCGTGGGCCCGCGAGTACGGCGAACTGGGCTCCCGGCACCCACGACTTGGCGTGGGACGTGAGCGGCACGGGAACGCGGTCCAGTTTGGCGACCGAGCCGAGGAGGGCGCCGGCGTAGATGTAGTGGGCCAGCAGGCGCGCGGAGGACGCCAGGACGCCGGGGCTGAAGTCGCAGATCGACAGCTGGCGCAACTGCTGGGCGAGCAGCGCGAGTCCGAGCGGCGGCAGGTCGATGCCGAGCAGCGCGACGCGGTCGCTCTCCAGGACGGAGCGGACGGTGCGCAGCCGTTGCACGGCCGGGTCGTCGCCGGAGGCGGGGTGCAGGGCGATGACGTACCCGTACTGCTCGATCAGCGCGTGCATGCCGGTCAGGGACGCCTCCAGCGTGGGCTGGGGCTGGACGGCAGCGGGTGGCGTCTGCCGGTCGAGCGGTGGGAGCACCAGGTCGGGACTGGTGACGGCTATCGCGGTCGGCACGGCTGCTCACCACCCCGTTCACTGCGGCGGGGTGGTCAACCACCGCCCCAGATGGCCCCTGTGACGTCCTGTTGCGTCGTCCTGCAACAGCACCATATCCACGGCATGCCCCGCTCAACACAGAATCAGGAAGATCATCTCACCGAAGGTGGGGACATGATCCACACAGAGTAGGGGCATATGCCCCAACTCCGGACGTCCACAGGACCGTTGAAGACACGCAGGCCCTTGACACCGGGATTGGTCTGGACCAAATTCTTGGAGCATCAGGCGGTGGCCACCGTTCCGCAATGCCCTCCAGCGTTTTCCTCCCTTTCCTCTCCCCACATCGGAGGCCGAAGTGGACCGCGTACCAGCCCTGCCCCGCCGCAGACGGACCCTCGCCGGGGCCGCCGTAGCCGCCCTCGCCCTCTCCCTGCTGGGCGCCGGCCACGCGGCCGCGGCGGACGTGAACAACGCGAAGAACGCCGGCTTCGAGTCGGGCCTCGCCGACTGGACCTGCTCGGCCGGCAGCGGCACGACGGTGTCCTCCCCGGTGCACGGCGGCACGGCCGCCCTGAAGGCGACGCCCGCGGGCCAGGACTACGCGCAGTGCGCCCAGACGGTCGCGGTGAAGCCGAACTCGACGTACACGCTGAGCGCCTGGGTGCAGGGCGGGTACACCTACCTGGGCGCCACGGGGACGGGCACGACGGACGTGTCGACGTGGACGCCGGACTCGACGAGCTGGAAGCAGCTGTCCACGACGTTCACCACGGGCGCCTCGACGACCTCGGTGACGGTGTACCTGCACGGCTGGTACGGGCAGGCGGCGTACTACGCGGACGACGTGTCGGTGTACGGGCCGGACGGCGGCGGTGGCGGCGACCCCTCCCCCACGGTCCCGTCGCCCCCCACGGGCCTGGCGGTCGCCGGCACGACGTCCTCATCGGTGTCCCTGTCCTGGAACGCGGTGACGGGCGCGACGGGCTACAACGTGTACCGCGGCGGCACGAAGGTGACGTCGGCGACGGGCACGTCCGCGACGGTGACGGGCCTGTCCCCGTCGACGTCGTACTCCTTCCAGGTGACGGCGACGAACGCGGCGGGCGAGTCGCCCAAGTCGGCTGCGGTGACGGCCACGACGGCGTCGACCGGCGGCGGGGGCGGTACCGGGCTCCCGAAGCACGCGGTGACGGGCTACTGGCAGAACTTCAACAACGGCGCCACGGTGCAGCGGATCTCGGACGTGCCGGCGCAGTACGACATCATCGCGGTGGCGTTCGCGGACGCGACGAGCACGCCGGGAGCCGTGAGCTTCACCCTCGACTCGGCCGGCCTGGGCGGCTACACGGTGCACCAGTTCAAGGCGGACGTCGCCGCCAAGAAGGCCGCGGGCAAGAAGGTGGTCGTCTCGGTCGGCGGCCAGAACGGCACGGTGTCGGTCAACGACGCGACGTCGGCGACGAACTTCGCGAACTCGGTGTACGCGCTGATGCAGTCGTACGGCTTCGACGGGGTGGACATCGACCTGGAGAACGGCCTGAACGCGACGTACATGTCGCAGGCGCTCAGGCAGCTGTCGTCGAAGGCGGGATCGTCGCTTGTGATCACGATGGCCCCGCAGACGATCGACATGCAGTCGACGTCGAACGCGTACTTCCAGACGGCGCTGAACGTGAAGGACATCCTCACGGTCGTCAACACCCAGTACTACAACAGCGGCTCCATGCTGGGCTGCGACGGCAAGGTGTACTCGCAGGGCTCGGTGGACTTCCTGACGGCCCTGGCCTGCATCCAGCTCGAGGGCGGCCTGTCCCCGTCCCAGGTGGGCCTCGGGGTCCCCGCCTCGACGAGCGCGGCGGGCAGCGGCTACGTGTCGCCCTCCGTGGTGAACAACGCCCTGGACTGCCTGGCGAAGGGAACGAACTGCGGCACGTTCAGGCCGTCGAAGACGTACCCGGACCTCCGGGGCGCGATGACGTGGTCGACGAACTGGGACGCGGCGTCCGGGAACGCGTGGTCGAACTCGGTGGGCCCGCACGTGCACGCGCTGCCGTAGGCAGCGCCCGACCGTGCTGGACGGCCCACCCCTCCGGTGGAGGTGGCGGGCCGTGCGCTCAAGGACGGGACGCGTTCAGGGCTCTCAGTCGGTACCCGACTCGATCGCGGCGTGGTCGAGCAGTTCGGCCTCGTCGGCGGTGCCCTCTCCACGGGAGGCGATCGTCTCCGCGCCGCCCTCGGGCATCGCACCGATCAGACCGGTCGAGGCCGCCTGCGCGGCGCCGATCAGCGCCGGGTCCGGGCTGCCGCCGACCATGCCGAGCCGGGCGTACTGCTCCAGCTTGGCGCGGGAGTCGGCGATGTCGAGGTTGCGCATCGTGAGCTGGCCGATACGGTCGACCGGGCCGAAGGCGGAGTCCTCGGTCCGCTCCATGGAGAGCTTGTCCGGGTGGTAGCTGAATGCCGGTCCGGTCGTGTCGAGGATGGAGTAGTCCTCGCCGCGCCGCAGCCGCAGCGTCACCTCTCCGGTGACCGCCGTCCCCACCCAGCGCTGCAGCGACTCGCGCAGCATCAGCGCCTGCGGGTCCAGCCAGCGGCCCTCGTACAGCAGCCGGCCGAGGCGGCGGCCTTCGGTGTGGTAGCTGGCCAGCGTGTCCTCGTTGTGGATGGCGTTGACCAGGCGCTCGTACGCCGCGTACAGCAGCGCCATGCCCGGCGCCTCGTAGATGCCCCGGCTCTTGGCCTCGATGATCCGGTTCTCGATCTGGTCGCACATGCCCAGGCCGTGCCGGCCGCCGATCGCGTTGGCCTCGAGGACCAGGTCCACCGGGGAGGCGAACTCCTTGCCGTTGATGGTGACCGGCCGGCCGCGCTCGAAGCCGATGGTGACGTCCTCGGGGGCCACCTCGACCTCCGGGTCCCAGAACCGCACGCCCATGATCGGCTGCACGATCTCGATGCCGGTGTCGAGGTGCTCCAGGGACTTCGCCTCGTGGGTCGCGCCCCAGATGTTGGCATCGGTCGAGTACGCCTTCTCGGCGCTGTGCCGGTAGGGCAGGTCGCGCTCCAGCAGCCACTCGGACATCTCCTGCCGGCCGCCGAGCTCGCTGACGAAGTCGGCGTCCAGCCAGGGCTTGTAGATGCGCAGCGAGGGGTTGGCGAGCAGACCGTAGCGATAGAACCGCTCGATGTCGTTGCCCTTGAAGGTGGAGCCGTCGCCCCAGATCTGGACGTCGTCCTCGAGCATCGCGCGCACCAGCAGGGTGCCCGTGACGGCCCGGCCGAGCGGGGTGGTGTTGAAGTAGACGCGGCCGCCGGAGCGGATGTGGAAGGCGCCGCACGCCAGGGCCGCGAACCCCTCCTCCACGAGCGCGGCCCGGCAGTCCACGATCCGCGCGACCTCGGCACCGTAGGCCGTGGCACGCCCGGGCACGGAGGCGATGTCGGGCTCGTCGTACTGGCCGAGGTCGGCGGTGTAGGCGCAGGGAACGGCGCCCTTCTCGCGCATCCACGCGACCGCGACAGAGGTGTCGAGACCGCCGGAGAAGGCGATCCCGACTCGTTCACCGACAGGCAGGGAAGTCAGCACCTTGGACACGAGGCTAAGTGTATGCACACTCTCGCATGATTATGCAAGCCCGGGGTCCGGACGGCTCTCCTCCCGTGTCGCGGAGACGGTCACCGGCCGAGTCGCGTCCGAGACGGAGAGATCTGCCCGGCGAGCAGCGCGGCCAGGGCCAGGACGAATCCGATCAGCTGGGGTCCGGTGAACGACTCGCGGAGCAGGAGCACGCCGAGGGCGGCGGCGACGAGCGGGGAGAGCAGCCCGAGCAGGGCGGTCGCGGTGACGGGCAGGGTGCCTATGCCGCGGAACCACAGGGTGTAGGCGAGCAGACCGCCGACGAGCCCGAGCCACAGGTAGCCGGCCACCGCCGGAGCGCCGATCCGGTCCGGGACGCCCTCGGTGAGCAGCGCGGCGGGAAGCAGCACGACGCCGCCCGCGGTGAGCTGCCAGCCCGCGAACGTCATGGCCCCCACGCCCGCGGGGCGTCCCCAGCGTTTGGTGAGGGTGACACCGAGCGCCATGGCCCCCGCGCCGGCCAGCCCGGCGGCGATGCCGAGCGGGTCCAGCGCGGCCTTCGGCCCGATGACGACGAGTCCGACGCCGAGCACGCCGACGACGCCCCAGGCCAGACGCCACACGGAAGGACGCTCCCGCAGAACGGGCACGGCGAGGAGGGCGACGACGATCGGCTGGGCCGCGCCCAGGGTGGCCGCGACACCACCCGGGAGCCGCTCGGCGGCGAGGAACAGCAACGGGAAGAACAGGCCGATGTTGAGCGCACCGAGCACCCCCGCCCTGCCCCACCACACGCCGCGCGGCAGGGTGCGGGTCAGGGCCAGGACGAGCAGCCCGGCGGGCAGCGCCCGCATGAGCCCGGCGAACAGCGGATGCCCCTCGGGCAGCAACTCGGCCGTGACGCTGTACGTCGTGCCCCACACCGCCGGCGCGAGCGCCGTGGCGAGCGTCGCGGCCGTCCGACCGGCTGGGGCGGCAGGGGCCGCAGCCGCGGCGGCCGTGTTCACGCTTGTCGTAGTCACCTCATCACTGTCGGCCCTCCTCCGTCGATGAATCCAACACATGCTTGTCATGGCATCCATCTGTACGGAAGATCGATGCGTGGATCTGCAGCAGATGCGGTACGTCCTCGCGGTGGCCGAGACCGGCAGCTTCACGCGGGCCGCCGAGCGGTGCTTCGTCGTCCAGTCGGCGCTCAGCCACCGGATCGCGAACCTGGAGCGCGAACTGGGCCTCAGGCTGTTCGCGCGCACCAGCCGCCGGGTGCGGCTCACCGCGGCAGGGGAGGCTTTTCTGCCCGCCGCCCGGCAGTGCCTGGAGGCGGCCGAGCGGGCGGGCGTGGACGCCGCGGCAGCGGTGGGAGAGGTACGCGGCCGTCTGGCCGTCGGAGTGATCCCGACGGTCGCCGCGGTCGATGTCCCGGCCGCGTTGCACCGGTTCCGCGACGAGCATCCACGGGTACGGATCGCGCTGCGCGTCGGCTCGAGCGACGAACTCGCGGCCGAGGTGCGCGAAGGCGGGCTCGACGTCGCCTTCCTGGGGTTGCCCGAGACCGACCGCCCGCTCGGCGTGCGGGCGCGGGAGCTGGCCCGCGACCGTCTCGTAGCCGTCGTCGGCACCGCGCACCCGCTCGCGACCGCCGGCGAGGTCGGCCTGGCACGGTTGGCCGAGGAGACCTTCGCCGACTTTCCCGCCGGCACCCCTGGACGCGCTCAGAGCGACCAGGCCTTCACCGCCGCCGGCCTCGTCCGTGAGGTCGCCTTCGAGGTCACCGCCGCGGACCTGATGACGCGCATCGTCCGACAGGGCCTCGCGGTCGCCCTCCTGCCCACGGCGTTCACCCGTGATCTGCCGGACGTGATCACCGTTCCGGTCACCGACGGTCCGGTGCGGGTCGAGCACCTGGTCTGGAGCGACTTCAACCCGAGCCCGGCGACGCTGGCGTTCCTCGACATGCTTGACGCATCTTCGTGAATCAGCCGGGGGCCAGCTGATGCCAGATCGCCACGGCAGCCCCGATCTGGGCAAGAAGCCAGGTGATCTGTCCGGACAGACCCCGCAGTTGGTAGACGGACAGCAACAGGGCGAACCGACTGGGCCGTACAGAAATGCTCTCCCAGCTGCGCCAGTACGGACCAGCGCCGTCCCGCGGCGATGGGGCGCGCGACAATGACCAGGGCCCAGCCCGCAGCAACACAGATGAGGGACCGCCACCGTAGTACGACTGGCTGCTGCTGCCGGATCGCCCACTACTTCGGCCCGCAGCCGCCGGAATTGCAGGTACACGGTCAGCGGCTGATACTGGAACCACGACCACTTCCCGCTCGCCCCGGACGAGGTCCTGGTGGAGACCAACGACCCCGACGACCCGCGCGCTGCAGACGCACGTGGAAAAGGCGGCCAGGACCCGGCACATCAAGCCCTGGCAATGGCGGTTCGTGCCTCACGAGCAGAGTGCGGGGTCAGGGGGAGACCCCTATCAGGCCGTCCTGCTGTGCTCCCCGCTCGACCTGTGCCCGGGGCGCGAGCGGAAAGGTTCCTGACTCGCCGTCACCCGGGCTTCGGGGAGCCCGAACCCGCACCAAGTCTCCGTATCGATCGGAGCGCATCCCATGACGCATCACGTTTGTGCCATCGTGCCCCCGCATCTGCTCGACCAGCTCGCCCGGTCGGAGAATCCGGCCGTGCACGAGCCCGCACGCCGCACCCTCGCGCTGGATGCGGCGCAACGGGTGCACCGGAGACTGACGACGGAGATCGGCCCGACCGTCGCGCCGCCGATACGCGCCGCCGACCATCCCGAGCGGATCGTCTGTGACGCACAGCACCGGCAGGAGCTGCCCGGCAGACGCGTACGCTGCGAAGGCGACGTGGACACGCCGGACACCTCCGTGAACCACGCCTACGACGGCCTCGGCGCCACCTTCGACTTCTATCTGCAGACGCTGTCCCGCTGCTCCGTCGACGGGGACGGCCTGCCGCTGGACGCCAGCGTCCACTTCCGGAACAACTACGACAACGCCTTCTGGGACGGCGAGCAGATGGTCTTCGGCGACGGGGACGGGCGCATCTTCGGCGACTTCACCCAGGCCCCCGACGTCATCGGCCATGAACTCACCCACGGCGTCACCCAGTACACCGCCAACCTTCAGTACTTCGGCCAGTCCGGAGCCCTGAACGAGCACATATCCGATGTCTTCGGTTCCCTGGTCGAGCAGTACGCCAAGGGCCAGAGCACCGAGGAGGCCAACTGGCTGATCGGCGAGGAGCTGCTGCGCCCCGGGGTGCAGGGGGTCGCCCTGCGCTCGATGAAGGCGCCGGGTACCGCGTACGACGACGACGAGCTCGGCAAGGATCCGCAGCCCGCCCACATGGACGACTACGTCGAGACGTTCGCGGACAACGGCGGCGTGCACATCAACTCGGGCATCCCCAACCACGCCTTCTATCTCGCCGCGACGCAGCTCGGCGGCTACGCCTGGGAGCATGCCGGCCACGTCTGGTACGACGTGCTCACCAGCGGCACGCTCGCCCCCGACGCCGACTTCGCGTCGTTCGCCGGGCTGACCACCGCCGCCGCCCAGGCTTACGGGACGAAGGAGCGCGACGCGGTGCTCCAGGCGTGGACGGCGGTCGGCGTGCTCACGGAGTGAGCGGGCCGCCTGCTGTGAGTCAGCCCATCGGGCGATAGTGCCCGAGTACCGCCGCCAGTTCGGCGAACCACTCCTGCAGCCTCTCCCGGCGCTTCGCGTCCACGACGCACTCGAACACCCGGCCGTCGAGGTGCACGACCGCCACCATCAGCACCTTCTCGTCGGGGCCGGGGCGGTAGTGGACGCTGCGGACCACCGGCCACGGGAAGTCCGCCGTCAGACCGCGCATCTCGAAGGCGACCCCCGACGCGTCCACCACCACCGAGTTGTGACGGTCGGCGGCAAGGAAGTCCGGTCCAGGTGGTATCTGCCCAGGCGGTATCTGAGGTGCCGGGGGAGAGTACGGCGGATACGGGGTGCTGGCCGGTGGCGGCGGACCGAAGCCCGGTGGTCCGGTCGGCGGCGACGGGTGGCCGTGCCCGGGAGGGCCGTATCCGGGAGAGCCGTAACCGGGAGAGCCGTATCCGGGAGAGCCGTATCCGGGAGAGCCGTATCCGGGAGAGCCGTATCCGGGAGAGCCGTATCCCACGGTCAGTCGTCGTCCTTCTCGGGGGCGGCGGATTCCTCCTCGCCGTCCTCGAAGTACTCGTCCAGCACCTCGTCGAGCCGGGTCTCCCACTCCTCGAAACGAGCGCGGGAGTCGGCCTCGATCTCGATGGGGTACCAGCGGCGTTCCGGGGTGTGCACGGTCACCGTGAACCGCTTCCCGAAGCGTGCGGTCTCCGTCTCCACGGCGCCGATCTCGTCCCAGCGGAACTCGCACTCCTGGTCGTCCAGGCGAAGCCGTACACCGCTGCGGTCGGCGACGATCCGGGCACGGCGGTCCGCGGCCTCGAACACCGGGCCGTCGGGGACCTCTCGGCCCTCCGCGGGGGCCTCCTCGACGGCGGCCTCCTGCTCCGGTTCCCCGGCGGTGGCCTCCTTTTCCGGAACCACGTCCTCCGGCCCTACGGAGTCCTCCGGCCCTACGGAGTCCTCCGGCTCCACGGAGTCGTCCGATTCGACGGAGTCCTTCTGGTCCACGGACACGGGTGAGGTGAGCCCGGGGATGAAGGCCGGGTCGACCCCGGCGCCGTCCAGGGGCTGGCTGCTCGAACCAATGCGCTGCTCCACAGCGGGCAGTATGGTCGAAGATCCTGTGCCGGACACAGCCAGCCCCTGCATCGTTATACGAATCCAGCCCGATGTCCTACGTCTTGGGTGTCTTGCGTCCGGCCCTCGACGTCGTTCGTCACCGGACGGCTAGACGAAGACGCTCACCACCGCCGCCACCGCGAACCCGGCCACCGACAGCACGCTCTCCAGCACGGTCCACGTCCGCAGCGTGTCCCGCTCGCTGATCCCGAAGTACTTGGCGACCATCCAGAAGCCGCCGTCGTTGACGTGCGAGGCGAAGATCGAGCCGGCCGAGATGGCCATGATGACCAACGCCGTGAACGCCTGCGAGTGGTGTCCCCCCGTCAGCAGCGGGGCGACGATGCCCGCCGTCGTGACGATCGCGACCGTCGCCGAGCCCTGGGCCACGCGCAGGACCAGGGAGATCAGGTACGCCAGCACGATCACCGGCAGGCCCACGTCGTGGAAGGTGTCGGAGAGCGCCTGCGCGACCCCGCTGCCCTTGAGGACCGCGCCGAAGACCCCGCCCGCGCCGACCACCAGCAGGATGTTGCCGACCGGCTTGAGCGAGGCGGTGGAGACCGTCTCCAGCGACTTGCGGGACCAGCCACGGCGGATGCCCAGCAGGTAGTACGCCAGCAGCAGCGCGATGGTCAGCGCCACGAAGGGGTGGCCGAAGAACTCGATGACCGAGCGGCCGGTCGAGGGGTCGAAGGCGATCGAGGAGAAGGTGGCCAGGAGGATCAGGACCAGGGGTGTACCGATGATCGTGAAGACGATCGAGAGCGGCACCGGCTTCTCCGGCGGCGTCACCCCGGACGCCCGCTGCTCCTGCTCGAGCGCCGCCTTGGCCTCCTCGGCCGCCTCGACCATGTCCTGGGGCACCGGGACGAAGATCCGCCTGCCGATCCACGCGGACCACGCCCACGCCGCCAGCACGGCCGGGATGCCGCAGACGACGCCCATCAGGATGACCATGCCGAGGTCGACCTTGAGCAGGCCGGCGGCGGCGACCGGGCCCGGGTGCGGCGGCAGGAACGCGTGGGTCATGGACAGGCCGGCGAGCAGCGGCAGGCAGTAGAGCAGGATCGACTTGCCGCCCCGCTTCGCCGCCGCGTACACGATCGGCGCGAGGACGAAGATGCCGACGTCGAAGAAGACCGGGATGCCGAAGATCAGGCCGGTCAGGCCCATGGCCAGCGGAGCGCGCCGCTCGCCGAACAGGCCCAGCAGCCTGGACGCCAGCACCTCGGCGCCGCCGGAGACCTCGAGGACCGCACCGAGCATCGTGCCGAGCCCGATGATGATGGCGACATGGCCGAGGGTGCCGCCCATGCCGGACTCGATGAGGGAGACGGCGTCGGAGCGCTGGACCGTGCCGAAGAGTTCGGTGACCGACAGGCCGGCGCCGAGGCCGACGGCTATGGAGACCGCGAGCAGCGCCACGAAGGGCTGGAGTCTCACCTTGATGATCAGGACGAGCAGCAGTGCGATGCCGAGCGCCGCGACGGTGAGCAGGCCGGCGGTGCCGTGGACGAGGGCGAGCAGGCCTCCGGTGTGGGGTGGGGGCGGTGGCGTGGGGGAGGCCGCGAGCGAGCAGAAGGACATGGGCATGACAGGGGGCCTCTTGCTTCTCGTAAGTCCATGGGGGTTCGGGGCAGGGGCGATCGCGGCGCGGCGCCCCAGGGGGTGAGTGGTGGGCGCCGCGCCGTGACGGCGTACGGAGTGCGGGAGTGAGGGGGAGGGACGGGGCGTCAGCCGAGGACGGCCAGCGCGTCGATCTCGATCAGCAGGCCGACCGGGAGGCCCACGTAGACGGTGGTCCGGGCGGCGGGCGGCTGGGTGAGGCCCTGGTCCTCGAAGTAGGCGTTGTAGATCTCGTTCATCTCCGCGAAGTGGTCGACGTCCGTGAGATACACGCGGATCATCACCACGTCGTCCCAGCCGGCGCCGCCCTCCTCGAGGATCGCCTTGACGTTGGCGAGGGTCTGGAGGGTCTGCTCGCGCAGGGTGGGGCCCGCGGGCGTGGGCGGCTTGCCCTCCTCGGCGGGCAGGAAGCCGACCTGGCCGGCGACCTGGAGGATGTTCCCCTTCTTCACACCGTGCGAGAACTTCGCGGGCGGGGTGGTGTGGGTCTTCGGGGTGAGGGCGATCTTGTCCGTCATTCGGGGTCCCTTACTGGTGTTCTGCCGGAGTACTCGCCGCTGATCGCGTCCGCGGTACGGCGCACCTGCGGGAGCAGGGTGAGGAGTTCCTCGGCGGTGACGACGACGTTCGGCGCGGACACCGACATGGCGGCGACCACCCGTCCGTCGGCGCCGCGGATGGGGGCGGCGACGCAGTTGATGGACTCCTCGTGGCCGCCGAGGTCGGTCGCCCAGCCCTGTTCGCGCACCTGCTCCAACTCGCGCAGGAACGCCGCGGCGTTGGGGGTGGAACGGGCCGTGTAGGGGGGGTAGTCGAGCTTCTCCGCGAGGGCGCGGCGCTCGGCGTCGGGCAGGTCGGCGAGGAGGAGCTTGGCCACGGCCGCGACGGTGATGGCGACGGGCTTGCCGATCCGGGAGTACATGCGGACCGGGTAGCGGCTGTCCACCTTGTCGATGTAGAGCACCTCGTTCTCCTCGTAGACGGCGAGGTGCACGGTGTGACCGCACTCCTCGTTGAGGCGGACGAGGTGGGGGTGGGCGATCTCGCGGATGTCGAGGTTCTCCATCGCCTCCTGGGCGAGGGCGAAGAGACGGGCGCCGAGGCGGTAGCGCTGGTCGGACTGGCGGTAGACCAGGCCGTGCTCGTCGAGGGTGCGCAACAGGCGGAGCGCGGTGGACTTGTGCACCCCGAGCCGGTCGGCGACCTGCCCGAGATCGGCGGGTCCCTCGGCGAGCAGCGGCAGGATGCTCAGCGCCCGGTCGACGGTCTGGCTCATGGCGTGGGTACCTCCTCCTCGGCCCGCGGTGCGGCTTCGGTCCAGCCGGGGCCGAGTCGAAGTGTCCCCCACGCGGTGTCGTCGAGGGCGGCCAGGCGGTCGGCGTGGTCGCGGGCGGGGGGCGTGGCGAGGTCTCCTGGGACGGTGAGCGCGGCGGCGGCCATCAGATGGCCGTGGCGGAGCCGGTCCCGGACGGGCAGCCCGCGCAGGGTGGCGGAGAGGAATCCGGCGGCGAAGGCGTCCCCGGCGCCGACGGCGGCCACCACGTCGACGTGCAGGGCGCGTACGAAGGTGGCAGTGCCCGTGGCGTCCTCACACATGCCGTCGGTGTCCTTGTCGAGCGCCGTCGCCCCGCCCCGGCCCTGCTTGACGACGACGATCTCCGGTTCGGGCAGCGCCTCCCGGACGGCCCGGGCGCCGTGCAGTCCCCACGCCTCACGTGCCTCGTCGTCCCCCACGAACACGATGTCCGCGCCACGCGCCAGTTCCAGCAGCACCCGTGCTCCCTCCGCGTCGCGCCACAGCCTGGGACGGTGGTTGACGTCGAAGGAGACCAGCGGTCGGCCGGGGCGGGGCGCGGTCAGCTCGCGCAGCAGGTCCAGGCAGGGCCCGGACAGCGCGGCCGTGATCCCGGACAGGTGCAGCACGCGGCCGGCGCGCACGGCGTCCAGGTCGACGGTGTCCACGGTCATCGCGGAAGCCGCCGAGCCGGCCCGGTAGTACGCCACCTCGTGGGCGTCGGTGGCCCGGTCCCCGGCCGTGCGGAAGTAGACGCCGGTGGGCCGCGCCGTGTCCCGCCGTACGAACGACACGTCGACGCCGTACGCCCCGATCGTCTCCACGAGGTGGTCGCCGAAGCCGTCCGCGCCGACCCGGCTCACCCAGCGCGCGGAGTGCCCGGCGGCCGCGAGCACGCAGGCCACGTTGGACTCGGCGCCGCCGATGGCTCGCTCGAAGGACGGAACGTCGGCGAGCCGCCCCGGCACCGTGGGCAGGAACGTGACCATGGACTCGCCGAGCGCGACGACGTCCACGACGTCGGGGGCCTTGCCGGATCCGTCGGTGGTCACGATGGTCGTAGCTCCTCTGTGCGGTGCGGGTTCGGTCGGCGTCCGTTGACCCCGCGTCGGCCGAGATGTTAGACAGCCGTAAGCGATACACGCAATGGTCGTTGCAAATACTGCAACGCCCCAGATCAGGAGGCTCCATGGGCATCGAGGCGCTCGCCCGCCTGGCCGATGAACGCGTCGACCACCGCTTCAAGGGCCTCCCTCCGGACGCCGAGGGACTGACCGTCGGCGAGCTGGCCGCCCAGCGCCGCAATCTGTTCACCGGCGGATTCACGACACCCGTGCTGGCCCTCTCCGCGGAGCGCCTGGAGCACAACCTCTCCCTCATGGAGGCGTACGCGGCCCGTCACGGCCTCGCCTTCGCCCCGCACGGCAAGACGTCGATGGCGCCTCAGCTCTTCCACCGCCAGATCGAGCACGGCGCGTGGGGCATCACGCTCGCGGTCGCCCACCAGGTGCGTGTGGCACGGGAGTTCGGCATCCAGCGGGTGTTCCTCGCCAACGAACTGGTGGACCCCGCGGCCCTGCGCTGGGTCGCCGACCGACTCGCCGCGGACGCCGACTTCCGGTTCATCTGTTACGTCGACTCGGTACGCGGCGTCGAACTCATGGACGCGGCACTGACCGGAACCACCCGCCCGGTGGACGTGGTCGTGGAACTGGCCGCCGGCGAGGGCGCCCGCACCGGCGTGCGGACGGAGGCGGAGTGCGCGGCGGTCGCGGACGCGGTGGCCGCCACCACGACGCTGCGCCTGGTGGGAGTCGCCGGGTACGAGGGCGAGGTGCCGCAGCCGGACCCCGACCGGGTGCGCGCGTGGCTGCGCCGGCTGGTCGCGCTGGCCGTCGACCTCGACATGGCCGGGCGCTTCGCCGGATGCGACGAGATCGTGGTGAGCGCGGGCGGCAGCGCCTGGTTCGACGCGGTCGCGGACGTCTTCGCGGAGATCCCCGAACTCTCCGCGACCGTCCTGAAGTTGCTGCGCTCGGGCGCGTACGTCTCGCACGACCACGGCCACTACCGCAGGATCACCCCGTTCACCCGGATCCCGGAGGAGGGCGCGCTGGAGCCGGCGTTCCGGCTGTGGGCGCAGGTGGTGTCGCGGCCCTCCCCCCAGCAGGCCTTCGTCAACGCGGGCAAGCGGGACGCGGCCTACGACCTGGACCTGCCCTTCGCCCAGGTGGTGCGCCGGGACGGCGAGGAGCGGCCGGCCACCGGCGTCTCGGTGACCGCCCTGTCCGACCAGCACGCCTGGCTGCGCACCACGCCCGAGGCGGACGTCCAGGTCGGCGACTGGATCGGCCTCGGCCTGTCGCACCCGTGCACGTCGTTCGACAAGTGGCAGCTGATCCCGGTGGTGGAGGCGGACGGCACGGTCGTCGACTACGTCCGCACGTTCTTCTAGGCCGACTGCATCGCACGTTCTCCCAGGCCGACCACATCGCACGTTCTTCCAGGAGGCCCCGTGGACGGTATGGACCCCGTGGATTTCACCGACCTCGCCGATCTCGTCATCCGGGACGCCGACGTCGTCGACGGCACCGGCGACCCCTCCTACCGCGCCGATGTGGCGATCAAGGACGGCAGGATCGCCTCGATCGTCAAGGAGGCCGCCCAGGCGGGCTGCCAACGCCCCCGGGCCGTACGGGAGCTGGACGCCGAGGGCCTGGTGCTCTCCCCCGGTTTCATCGACATGCACGCGCACAGCGATCTCGCCCTGCTGCGCGACCCCGACCACAGCGCCAAGGCCGCGCAGGGCGTGACGCTGGAGGTCATCGGCCAGGACGGGTTGTCGTACGCCCCGGTCGACGACCGCACGCTCGAAGAGGTGTGCCGCGCCATCACCGGCTGGAACGGGTACGGCGACGACATCGACTTCACCTGGCGTTCGGTGGGCGAGTACCTGGACCGCCTGGACGAGGGCATCGCGGTCAACGCGGCCTATCTGATCCCGCAGGGCACGGTGCGGATGCTGGCCGTCGGCTGGGAGGACCGGGAGGCGACGCCCGAGGAACTGGACCGGATGCGGCGGCTGGTCGCGGAGGGCATGGAACAGGGCGCGGTCGGCATGTCGTCCGGGCTCACCTACACACCCGGCATGTACGCGAAAGACGCCGAACTCACGGAACTGTGCCGGGTGGTGGCCTCCTACGGCGGCTACTACTGCCCGCACCACCGCAGTTACGGGGCGGGCGCCCTGGAGGCGTACGAGGAGATGGTGGGCCTTGCCCGGGAGGCCGGCTGCCCCCTCCACCTCGCCCACGCCACGATGAACTTCGGCGTGAACAAGGGCCGCGCCCCCGAGCTGCTGTCCCTGCTCGACGAGGCGCTGGCGGCCGGCGCCGACATCACGCTGGACACCTATCCCTACACCCCCGGCTCCACGACGCTGGCGGCGCTGCTGCCGAGCTGGGCGAGCGAGGGCGGCCCGGCGGAGATCCTCAAGCGGCTCACCGACGACACGACGGCCGAGCGGATCCGCCACCACATGGAGGTCGTCGGCGCGGACGGCTGCCACGGCGTGCCCGTCGAGTGGGACACCATCGAGATCTCGGGCGTGAGCGACCCGGCGCTCGCCTCGTACGTCGGCAGGACCGTCCAGGAGTCGGCGGACCGGCGCGGCGAGAGCCCGTGGACCCTCGCCCGCCGCCTGCTGACCGAGGACCGCCTCGGCTCGACGATCCTCCAGCACGTGGGCCACGAGGAGAACGTGCGGGCGATCATGCGGCACCGCGTCCACACCGGCGGCTCGGACGGCATCCTCCAGGGCGACAAGCCGCACCCGCGTGCCTACGGGACCTTCCCCGAGTATCTGGGCCGGTATGTACGCGACTTGGGGGTGCTGTCCCTGGAGGAGTGCGTGGCGCATCTGACCGGCCGCCCGGCGGCCCGCCTCCGCCTGCCGGACCGGGGTCTGGTGCGCGAGGGACACCGCGCCGACCTGGTGCTCTTCGACCCGGCCACGGTCGCGGCGGGCTCCACCTTCGAGCAACCGCGCACGCTGCCGACGGGCATCCCGTACGTCCTGATCGACGGCCGTTTCGTGATCGAGGACGGCCGGCGGACGGACGTACTGGCGGGGCGGTCGGTCCGCAGGAACCCGGTATGACCGCTGCCGCCCGCGCCGGGCTTCCTTCACGGATTGGCCGGTGCACGCCGGCTCGCAGACCGACATGCCCCGTGCGGCCCCAGACACCACGACAGCCATCGCCGGCATAAACCGCTGGCAAAGTCACCCGAACGGCTGAACGCCTCACGTTCGGGCACCGCAACGCAACAACCTCACTACGTTGCGTCACATGGTCAGCTCAGCACACGAGGCGTTGCACCAGATCTTCAGGGAGGACCCCGGCCTGTTCACCCGGGCCCTTCCGAAGGCCGGCATCGCTTTCCCCGAACCCACGGCGATCCAACTCCTGGACACGGACCTCACGGAGATCAAGCCGCTGGAACGCCGTGTGGACACCCTGGTTCGCATCGACACGGCCCACGACGGAAGCTACCTGCTCGCCGTGGAGTCGCAGGGCAGACGCGACCCGGACAAGCTCAACAGCTGGACGTACTACCTGGCCCACCTGTACGCCAAGTACGAGGTGCCGCCGATCCTGCTCGTCGTGTGCCAGGACAAGACCACCGCGTCCTGGGCAGCGGAACCCATCCGCATCGGCCCGCCGACCCACACCAGCATCGCGGTCTTCCCGCTGGTCCTGGGCCCCGACAACCTGCCCGCGATCACCGACCCGGACGAGGCGGCGCGAGACCTCCCCGTCTCCGTCTTCTCCGCGCTCACCCACGCCAAGGATCCCGCCCTCCCTGCGATACTGGACGCGCTGGCGACCGCGCTCGCCAACACCGGAGGCGAGACCGCAGCGGACTGGGCCGAATACACCGAGATCGGCCTGGGCGACGCCCAGACCCGCGAACTCTGGAGGCAACTGATGACCACCCGCACCAGCCGCTTCCCCGGCAGCGGAACCCTCATCGAGGAGACGCGCCTGAAGGGCAAGGCCGAGGGTAAGGCGGAGGGCAGGGCCGAGGGCAAGGCCGAGGGCAAGGCCGAGGGCAAGGCCGAGGACATCCTCCGCATCCTCGACCTCCGCGGCATCGACATCCCCGAAGCCGCCCGCGCGCGCATCGCCACCTGCACCGACCTCGACACCCTCAGCACATGGTTCGACCGGGCAATCACGGTCGCCCACGCGGAGGAGCTGTTCGCACAGAACTGACCGACCGCCACGGGAGCGAGGGCGACCGGGCGGACGTACCGGCATGCAGGGCGGGCGGCCGCAGGACTCGCGTGTGACCTTCGACCGCCCGCCGCACCGGCCCTCCTACGGCTTGGGCAGGACGCAGCCGCTCGCGTTCAGGTTCAGCTTGTTGCCGGCGCCGAAGCAGGCCGGGATCTGGTAGGTCTCCTCGGCGTAGTTGATGCCCTGGCGGACGGTGACGTTGCCGCTCGCGTCGACCTCGCAGGGGTTGTTCTCCGTGCAGCGCTCGCCGTCCTCGTTGCCGGTGTTGTTGACGGCGACGACCTTGCCGGTGGCGTTGTCGACGACGGGCGACCCGGAGGTGCCGCCGATCGTGTTGCAGGCGGAGGTGTAACGGACCGAGTCCTTCCAGGCCCAGTCGCCCTCCTTCAGGCGGTACACGAACCCGTCGATGTTGCAGCTGTAGATGCGCTTCCAGTAACCGGACACGACCTTGATGGCGGTGCCGGCGACGGGGTGGGTGTCGGCGACAGTGAGGGGGCTGATGCCGTAGGAGCTCCTGATCTGCGCGTAGGTGCGGGTGAGCTGGTAGATCGTGACGTCCGTGTCGGTCATCGTCGAGTACGCGACCTTGCTCGCGCGCAGCGTCGCGATCCTGGTGCCGGACGAGTTGAGCAGGCCGAAGGAGCGGCTGGAGGCCTGGTCGACGATGACCTCGCCGGGCCCGGGGAATCCGGTCTCCAGGCAGTGGCCGTTGGTCAGGACGAGCGCGGGGTCGCCGTCCGCGGAGTTCGGGAAGCGGATGACGGAGCCGGAGCAGTTGCTGAGCGAGACGGTGCCGGCGAAGTCGACGGCCTGGATCGTGGCCGTCCTGTCCTTCGTCGCCGTTCCGGCGGCCGGGGAGGTTGCCGCCGGGGTGGCCGTGACCGTCGCCGTCCCGGCGGACACGGGTGCCGCGACCGCCGGTGCCGCGCCGGCTCCGGCCAGGGCCAGAGCGAGGAGCGCGGCGGCGAGAGGCTTTCTCATGTGGGGGGTCCCCTCTCGATGAGGTGCGATGACGTGGACGGCCGGAGGTCTTCCGGCCGTCCCTGATTTGTCATGCGCATTGTGAATGGAGGGGCGTGCGGGGACAAGGAGCGGTTTTCGGCCGCGATCCCCGGGCGGCTGCTCCTACTTCGGCCCCTTGGTGGCCCCCCGCCCACGGCCGGGCTTGCCGCCGTAGCCGCCCGGCGCGGTGGCGCTCGCGGTGACGGTGGGAGAGGCGGAGGACGCCCCGACGGTGGGCACGGCGGTCGTGGGCCCCTCGGAGGCCGCCGGCACCGGGGCGGAGCCCCGTGAGGCGCCGGGCGAGGCGGACGCCTTGGTGACGGCGGCCACGGATGCGGCGGTGCGGGACGGCCCGGCGGTGGCGGAGGAGGAGGCGGCGGTCGCCTCCGGGGGCGGCGCGGACGGTGCCGCCTTCGGCCGGGCCGACTGCCCGGCGTCAGCGGGTGCGCCGGAGGAACCGGAGCCGAAGCCGCCGGCGAGTGCGACGGCGACGCCCACGGCACCGAGCGCGCCCACGGCGAGAGCCGCACGGCGAGGCAGAGGCGAGCGCGACGGAGTCCGGGCCCGGCGCCGCGAAGCGCGGGTCCCCCCGACGGCCCCGGGATCACTGACGCCACCGGGGGTCACAGGCAGCTCGCACGTCTCGTCGTAGGCGTTCTGCCAGCCATGGGCGGCCGCCGGATCGGCGTAACCCTCGTAATCCGGCTCTGCTACGACATACGGGTGATACACGTTCGGCTGATTCGGACCCTCGCCACCGTCCGGATGTGACTCTCCGGCGGGGTACCCGGCCGCTGCGCCGTTCGCGGCGTTCGACCCGTATGCCCCGTCATCCGGGCCGTACGCGCCGTCACCGGGGTGATGCTGCCATGACATGTGGGCGCATTGTAGAGGCGAGAGGGTTTTGTGGTGCAGTCGCGGTGACAACCGGCCGATCCCCTCCGTCTCACGTGGTGGAAAACACGCCGCGTGCGGCGTTACGCGGCCGTAAGCTCGCGGACATGCAGGTGATCCAGTCCACGAAGCTCGCCAACGTCTGCTACGAGATCCGGGGTCCGGTTCTCGAGGAGGCGATGCGGCTGGAGGCGGCGGGTCACCGCATCCTCAAGCTCAACACCGGCAATCCGGCCGCCTTCGGCTTCGACTGCCCGCCCGAGATCCTCGAGGACATCCTCCGCAACGTCTCGACGGCGCACGGCTACGGCGACGCCAAGGGCCTGCTGGCCGCGCGCCGTGCGGTCGTGATGCACAACCAGACCCTCGGCGTCGAGACGGACGTCGAGCACGTCTTCATCGGCAACGGCGTCTCCGAGCTGATCGTGATGGCCATGCAGGGCCTGCTGGACGACGGCGACGAGGTACTCGTGCCGGCACCCGACTATCCCCTGTGGACCGCGGCGGTGTCCCTGTCGGGCGGCACGGCCGTCCACTACCGCTGCGACGAGCAGTCCGACTGGATGCCCGACCTCGCGGACGTGGAGCGGAAGGTCACCGACCGCACCAAGGCGATCGTCATCATCAACCCGAACAACCCGACGGGCGCGGTGTACGACGAGACGGTCATCCGGGGCCTGACGGACATCGCCCGCCGCCACAACCTTCTCGTCTGCTCCGACGAGATCTACGACAAGATCCTCTACGACGGCGCGCGGCACATCCCCACCGCCGCGGTGGCCCCGGACCTGCTGACCCTCACCTTCAACGGCATGTCGAAGGCGTACCGGGTGGCCGGGTACCGGGTGGGCTGGATGTCGATCTCGGGCCCCCGGGCGCACGCGGAGTCGTACATCGAGGGCCTGACGATCCTGGCGAACATGCGCCTGTGCGCGAACATGCCGGGCCAGCACGGGGTGGTGGCGGCGCTCAGCGGCCGGCAGACGATCAACGACCTGGTACTGCCGGGCGGACGGCTCAAGGAGCAACGGGACGCGGCGTACGACCTGCTGACCCAGATCCCGGGCGTGACGTGCGTGAAGCCGAAGGGCGCGCTCTACCTCTTCCCCCGACTCGACCCGAAGGTCTTCAAGATCAAGGACGACCGGCAGATGGTCCTGGACCTGCTGCGCCGCGAGAAGATCATGGTCGTCCAGGGAACGGGCTTCAACTGGACCGAGCCTGACCACTTCCGGGTGGTGACCCTGCCGACGGTGGCGGACCTGACTTCGGCGATCACCCGCATCGGGAACTTCCTGGACGGCTACAGCCAGCCGTGACGCCCGGGTGCGCGAGCACCGACCACATTTTGCGGCCGACCACATTCGACCGACCACATTCTGCGATCCGGCCAACTTTAGACGCTTTCTAAGCTAAGATGGCTTCCTGTCAGAGCACAGGAGGCCGTCCCATGTACGAACCGATCCGCACCAAGTCGGTCCACACGATGGCCGGCGCCGCCGACACCGACTTCCCGCACCGTTCGCGCGAGGAGGAGCTGGACATCCAGCTCGCGGGCCATCTGGCGGCGCTGCTCACGGTGACGGACGAGTTGCGGGCACTGGCGCCCTCCGCCGACCTGGATGCGGCCGCGGAGCGGCTCGCCGGGCAGGTGACGCGGTTGCGCGGCGGCATGGCACCCGTGCGCGCGACGACCGCCCCCCGCGGGTCGGAGCCGCGCATCACGGCACTGCACCGCCGCGCCCACACGCTGGCGGGCCGCGCCCTGGTGGTGGCCGCGTCCCGCGCGGACACGGCGGCGGCGATCCTGTCGGCGGAACGCATGGACGCGCACAGCGCCGCACTGACCGACCCGCGCGAACCGATCACCGCGGGCTGACCCTCCGAGCCGCACGACGGCTCCCCTCGACGGCCCCGGTCCGCGTGGACGACCATGACGCGCGGACCGGGCGCCATTGCACTACGGTGTGAGCACTTTCGAGCCCAGCTTGCGCCGAGCGAACTCGAGGTTCTCCACCACACGCTCACGATGCTCGGCAGGCAGCTTCCCGCCTTTGAGCAGACGTTCGCAGCACCTCTTCGACTCCTCGTACTGCCCGACCCAGAAGGCGGAGACCGCGAGTTCGTCGAGCGCGCGCCAGTCGTACCAGGCGAGCTCGACGAACAGGATGTCGTTGGGACGCGGGAGCGCCACCGCCCGTCGCGCGGACTTGTACGCAACGTCCCATCGCGGACCGTTGAGCCGAGCCAGGCGCGCCAGGTCGCCAAGGGCTTCGACGCGTGTGGGACGGCTCTCGTGCGCGCGAAGGTAACGGTGCATCACCTCAAGGAGCGGCCGCTGAAGCTCTTCCGCGAGCCGTGCGGCGTAGAGGCCGGCGCAGTAGGCCTCTTCGCCCCAGCCACCCATGGAAGCCCGGCGGTCATAAGCCGCGAGGGCCTTCTCCGGCTCACCGGCGTCGCGCCAGCTCTGGGCGAGATAGAAGACGTAACGGGCGTTGTCCGGCTCCTTGACCAGACCTTCCTGAAGGATCTCCGCATCGCGTAGGTACTTCTTACGCAGGCCCTCACCCCTGAGGCGACCCCCGCCACCCACGATGAGCATGTTGATGCCTTCGAGAGTCCCTTGGGAGAACCGTGTGTCGCACTCGAGGTACTCATGCAGGACGCCGACGTACCGCCACGGCAGCCGCGTGGAGACCAGGGCGGTGCGCCAATGGACAAGAGGCCCGTGATGGATGGCGATCCGGTAGGCGTCGAGGGCCAGTTCCGGCATGACGAAGCCGGGTTGCGTCTCCATCACGTCGTCGGCGTCGATGAAAAGGAGGTAGTCGGCGCTGCTGCGGGCGAGTTGGATCGCCTCGGTGCGGCTTCCGTCATACCCCTTCCACGGCCGTTCGTACAGTTCACCGGGCAGATCACTGTAGACGTCGCGAATGACGTCCTGAGTACCGTCCGTCGAGCCCGTGTCCACAATGACCCAAGTATCGATCAAGGGCCTTACGGATTCGAGACAGCGTCGGATCACCGGAGCCTCGTCCTTGACGATCATGTTCAGACAGATCGTTGGCTTCACGTTGTCCCATCCAACTCAGCGGCAGCGAATGACCGATATGTGACGGTATCCAGCCGCTCGAATCGAAGCAAAGAGGCGGGACCGAAGCAGCGTTTTGCATTCGATCCGAGGGACCGTGGTCGCAGCCTTACGGGCAAGCGCAGGTGGCGGCCGGACGTTTCGGCGAACCACAGACCCGGTGCGTACATTCGGGTGGTCTGGTGCCCCAAGTGCCTGCCGAATGGCGGCGTCTTCGGGACGGCCTCGTAACGTCGGCGGAAATGACGGTGGTTCGGACTCCGGTACCGTCGGCGCCGTCACGTTCTGTTCTGCGCCGGCGACCCGAGATCAGCCACACCCATCCGCCCCTCACTATTCCACGAGATGTGACAAAGTGAAACGTACGAGATTGTGGGCAGGGCTGGCCGGAGCTGCGGCGGTCGCCACCGGCGTGACCTTCTGGGCGATTCAGTCCGATTCGGCCGAGCTCCCGGACTCCAAATCCATGTCGGCGACCCAGAAGGCCCGGGAAACGGGCCGGCTCTTGCAGACCGCCCTCAAACAGCAGCAACAGCACGACTCCGAGGCTGCCACCCGAAGCTACAAGCGCGTACTGGACCTGGACCCCGACAACAAGTTCGCGTGGTACGGCCTCGGCGTCGTCGCGCAGACGAGCGGCAACACATTTGGCGCCCGCACGGCATACGACAAGGCGCTGAAGATTGATCCGTCATTCATGTCGGCTCTCTACACCGAGGCGATGATGCTGAAGTCGAGCGATCCCGACCGGGCCGTGGAACTTTTGAAGCGTGCCGTAGCCGCGGAGCCGAAGGCGGCCATGCTCAACATGCAGATCGGGCAGATCCTGGCGGCGAAGGGCCGTGACAAGGAGGCCAAGGATGCGTTCCGTCGCGCCGTCGCGGCCGATCCCTCGTTCCGTCCTCAAGTACCGAAAGCGTACCGGGATTCCGCAAGCCACTCGCCGACGTCGAGCCCCACAGAGGACAACGAATGACGTCCGCCCCGAGTGCGGTGTGGGGTCCCGGCCTTGCGTGATCCCGGTGGTATGTCCGTCCAGCCGGCGGAACGGCTCACCGAGGGGCACTCACCGGGTGCATCTCGCACGGCCGACGAGACGGCCGAGCCCTTCCTGCGGGGTCCTTTCCTCCCGCAGGAAGGGCTCGGCCGTGCTCCGCGCCTGCCCTGGCCGACTGCGATGGCCAGGTTCCGCGCTGCCCGCTGCGGGGCGCCCACCGCGCCGCTGCCCGAGGTCGAGGCCCGCGTCGACCAGGCCCGCCGGGGCCGCCGACGCTGCACACCGCCGTTGTGATCGACCACTTCCACATCGTCCGGCTCGCCTCCAAGGCCCGCAGGCACCTGCCGCGCAACCTTCTCCGAGAGCCGTTCACGCCACTGTCCGCAATTCCGCACAGGCAGGTTCAGTTGAGGCCGCCGGAGCGGGCAGAACGCGAACGATGCCCCAAGGCCCAAGCCTCGGAGCATCGTCGCTCATTCCCGCGTGAAGCAAGCGGCCCGTTACGGACCCGGAACCGCGCCGCAGACCACCCAGACAGTGAACGGCGGCCCCGATCCCTCCCTGGTGACCGTCCAACCGGTGGCTGGGCTGCCTACCACACCGATGGGGCGGCTTACATCAATGGCGGCGCCGGGCGTTGAGACGGCTCCGCCACCGAGGGCGACGTCGTTCCCGACGCAATTGACGCTCCCCGTGTCGGGAGCACCGGGGTTGAGAGGGTCGTCGGCGATCGGGGCGGACACCAGGATGTAAGTGTCGTCATGGCCACCCGTGGCGCCGGTAGCACCCTTCTCACCGGTAGCTCCTGTGCCTCCAGTCGCCCCCTTCTCACCGGTAGCTCCTGTGCCTCCAGTCGCACCGGTAGCTCCAGTGCCACCAGTCGCACCGGTTGCACCGGTGCCGCCAGTCGCACCGGTCGCACCAGTGCCACCAGTCGCACCAGTAGCTCCAGTGCCACCAGTCGCACCAGTCGCACCAGTCGCACCGGTAGCTCCAGTGGCACCAGTCGCACCGGTAGCTCCGGTGGCACCAGTGGCGCCAGTAGCACCGGTAGCACCGTTCTCACCTGTGGCACCAGTCGCACCGGTAGCGCCCGTAGCACCGGTGGCACCGGTCTTCCCCGCCTGGCCAGTGGCACCGGTCGCACCGGTGGCACCCGCAGGACCAGTAGGACCGGTGGCGCCCGTGGCACCCTTCTTGCCCTTCTCGCCCTTCTCGCCCTTCTCGCCCTTCTCGCCCTTCTCGCCCCTGTCGCCCCTCGGCCCGCGGTCGCCCTTCTGTCCGCGGTCGTGATCGCGGTCGCCGCCGAGGGCACTCACGGCGCCGTTCGGATTGTGCGCCGCAGCGCTGTCGGCGCCGGACCTATGGATCGCGTCGGCGATGGCCGTCGCGCTTGGGGCGACATTGAGCGCGACGGCAAG
Source organism: Streptomyces sp. NPDC001796 (assembly GCF_042892355.1). NCBI lineage: Bacteria > Bacillati > Actinomycetota > Actinomycetes > Kitasatosporales > Streptomycetaceae > Streptomyces > Streptomyces sp. NPDC001796. The sequence continues at coordinate 496,347 of NZ_JBIAUC010000004.1, forward strand.
CGCGCCGACCGACACCAACGTGGCGGTCTTCGCGCGTGAACTTCGGATCGTTCTACGGCTCACCAGAGAACCTTCCTCGAACGTGGATTGACCACACCTCAAGCGCGGGCACTTGATTTTCCTCCGCATGAGTGTCACAGCGCCTGCGGCTACGGACGGAGTCATCCTCACCCTCGACGAATGAATGATTAGTGATCGGACCCGTGTCCCACACGAAGATCACCCGTGCGGCCCCCGGCATCGCACGCAGTCATGCACGTCGACGGACCAATGAGGCTCAACTTCCTTTCTTCTGCGGGAAATTGTCCGGACTCCTCACATCGGCAAGTCCTCCGAGGCCCCCGCGACGGATGGCCCGGCACTCCCGGTACGCAGAATCTCCTACGTGCTCCACACCCTCCTCACGGATGCCTCCACCCCGTGGGCACGTACACATTTCGTTCGTCACTGAATTCACCAAGCCCGGTGATTCCAGCGATTCGCGGTCCGCCCCGAGGAACGCACATTGGAAGGTGGGGTCGTCCCCTCGATGCCCCCTCTTCTCCGATAAAGAGATCATTCGGCTACTTCACTGAGCCGCGGGCACCTCCGCAGAAGACGTGCACCGCACATGACTGCCATTCAGGTGATCGCTCGACCCGTCCGCCGTTCCGGCTGCCCCGCCGTATATATAACGGGGCAGGTCCTGCAACAGACCATGGGAGATCCACATGGTAATCGCCGCGCCGCTTCCCCAGCCACGCGAAGAAATCCAGAGCACCGAGACGGCCCAACCCACAAGACGCAGAACGGGGCCGTGGTGGTGGCCGTGCGTCCTCACCCTCGGCCTGAGCAGCTATGGCCTCACCGGCTCTCTGCTGAGCCGCGACGAACTGGTCACCTGGGACGTGGTGAACCGCGACACCGGCCAGATCCTCGCCACTCTCCAGAACGTCGACGCCGTGCACGGCACCTATTACCTGCTGATGCACATGTGGGTGAGTCTCTTCGGTGATTCCGTCATTTCCATGCGACTTCCCTCGGTGCTTGCCATGGCCGGAGCCGCCTCGATCACGAGCCTGATCGGAGACCGGCTCTTCGGGCGCCGCGCCGGAATTCTCGCCGGAATTATTTTCGCCCTCGTCCCCGCGGTGGCCCGCTACGGGCAGGAGGCGCGCAGTTATGCGCTGGTGATCCTCATGGTCACCCTCGCGACACTCCTCGTCCTCCGGGCTCTGGACAACCCCCGCAGTCCGTGGCGTTGGGCCGCCTACGCGCTCACGCTGACGGGCGTCGGTTTTCTCCACCTCGTCGCACTGTCCGTCGTACTGGCCCACGCCTGCGTGCTCGCGGCACACACACGACAGAACCGCTCCGTGTGGTGGAAGTCCGCCCTGGCCCTCCTGGCCGTTGCCGCCTGCGTCACCCCGCTCGCCCTGTTCGGCCGTTCCCAGGCCCACCGTCAGCTGTACTGGGTCCCGAAGCCCGATGTATGGGCGCTCTCCACCATCTGGCCTGAAGTCTTCGCATCCGGCCTGGGCTGCGGAGCGCTGATCGCCCTCGCGTGCCTGGCCCGCCCGCCCCGCAAGTCCTCAGCGCTCCTGTGTGCCGCCTGGGCCGTTCTACCGTCCGTCCTCGTCTGGCTGGTCTCCCACGGAGACATCTCCTACTTCCGTCATGTGTACCTCCTCTTCACCCTCCCGGCCTGGGCACTCCTCGCCGGCGCCGGCCTCGCCGCGACCCTTCACTCCCGGAAGGCAACCGCAGCGCTCCTCGTGGCACTGGCCGTCCTCACGCTGCCCGACCAGAAGCGCATGAGGGAGCCGTTCGAGCACAACGCCCCCGTCCCCCTGGACTACGCCGCCGCGGCAGACCTGGTCGCGAAGGACCACCAGCCCGGCGACGCCGTCGTCTACGACCGCCAGGACACCTGGAAGCTCGACAGCGGGATCCAGTACTACCTGCCCCGCGACCTGAAGATGCGCGACGTGTTCCTGGCCAAGACCCCCACTGCCATCAACGATCTGTACGCGGTCCAGTGCGCTGTCCCGGACCTGTGCCTCAGAGGCGAGCAGCGCATCTGGCTGCTGACCCAGGGCGTCGGCGCGGACCCCTTCGACGGCATCAACTCGGAGCAGGCGAGCGCTCTGCGGACTCGGTACCGAGCGGCCATGAGCACGCCCGTGACGGGGATGACCGTCACCTTGCTCGTGCGCCAGGGGAAGAGCTGAACCACCTGTGGGGCTCAGCCCGGTTCCTCCGGAACCCACGACCGTTCCGGAGGATCGTGCGCCGTTGTCCGTGACAACGTACGTCACCCGGGGCCGAACAGGGGAAAGCGGGCGGTAACCGGCGGGTCGTGGCTGCGCCCCGTTCCGCCGTGCCACTACGGGTGGGGCATGGCACTACTCTCTCCTCCCGCCGCCCAGGACACTCGCGGTGTTCCCGCCCCCGAAACCGACCACGAACGGTGGCTGACATCGGTCGGCCTATGGCTGTGGCCTTCGGTGGTCACCCTGGTCGTGGCCACCTACCGGATCGGCGAACCGCTGCTCGGTCGCGACGAGTTGACCAGCTGGGACATGTCCGGCCGCAGCATCGGCCAGGTGCTGGCCACAGTCCAGCACGTGGACGGAGTACTGAGCACCTACTACCTGATCCTGCACGGATGGAGAGTCCTCTTCGGGGACTCGGCCGCGTCTTTGCGGATGCCCTCCGCATTGGCCATGGCCGGCGCTGCCGCTTGTGTGGCACTGATCGGGCACCGCCTGTTCAGCCGCCGCGCCGGAGTGGCCGGCGGCCTGTTGTTCGCCCTCGTTCCGGCGGTGAGCCGGTTCGCTCATGAGGCCCGCCCCTACGGCCTGGTGATGCTGGCCGTGGCCCTGACCGCACTGCTGCTGCTGCGGGCTCTGGACCGCCCGGGCAGCTCGTGGCGGTGGGCGGGTTACGCCCTCGGCTTGGTGACCGTGGGACTGTTCCATCTGCTCGCGCTGACGTGTCTGACCGGGCACCTGGTTCTCATGGCTCTGCGGGGCCGACGCGAGCGTCGGGCGTGGCGGAGCTTCTGGCTCGCGGTCCTGGCCGCTCTGGTCGCGCTGAGCCCGGTGGTGGTGCTGGGCAGGGCACAGACCGTCCGGCAGATCTGGTGGATCGCCAAGCCGACGGCCTGGAGCCTGGTCGACATCTGGCCGCAGCTGTTCTACACCGGCCCGTGCGCGGGGACGATGATTCTGCTGGCCATGGTCGCGTGCCGGGAGCGCCGCGACGCCGTCCTCTTCTGCGCCGTGTCGGCCGTGGCGCCCGTCCTCCTCATCTGGGCCCGCTCCCACGGGGAGATCTCGTTCTTCTACTTCCGGTACATGCTGTTCACTCTGCCGGCGTTCGCGGTTCTCGCCGGGGCCGGACTCGCCGCCGCGGCACGGTCCCGGCTGATGCTCACGGCGGCCTTCGCGGCCTTCGCTCTGCTCACGGCATCGGAACAGGAGTCAATGCGGGAGCAGCTCGGGCACTACTGGTCGGGCGGCCCCGACTTCGCGGCCGCCGCGCAGACCATTCAGAAGTACTACGCTCCCGGCGACGCGGTCGCATACCCCAGGAGAGAAGAGGAAGCCATCTCGCTGGGCGTCCGCTACTACCTCCCTCGCGACCTGGAGCTGCGCGACGTGTTCCTCGCCGAATCGCCCACCCGGCGCAACGATCTGGCGGCGACCGAGTGCCCGCAGCCGGCCCGATGCCTGCGGGGCGAGAAGCGGATCTGGTTGGTGGTGAGGGGGAACGAGACGGATCCGCTGAACGCGCTGACCCCGTACCAGTCGGCGGCTCTGCGCGCCCACTACACGGTATCCGGGGTCGAGCGTCCCAGCGGTCTGGCAGTGGCTCTGTTGGTACGCACCTCGTAGCGGCGTCGGCCGCCTGATGTCCAGCCCGTGCGGTGGTACCCGAATCTCCTGATCTCCTTGCAGGTCAGCGGCAGTTGGATTCCGTGCCCTGGCAGGGCCGGGCACCGCACGGGCCCAGCCCGCGTCGCGGCTCGCCAGGCGATGCCTTGCGCCTCGAGGGCACCTCGCTGCGGAAGTCGCCCGTCCGGGCCGGGACATGTGCGCTGCGCCGCATCAACTTCAAGGCGGACTGGCCTGTTTCACAGGCTCGCCCTCGGCGACGGAGTCATCGCCCTGGCGCACCGGCGCCTGCCGGACACGCCGCACGTGCGGGCCGACGCCCTGATCGTGGTTCGTGCCGCCGTCGCAGTGGTTCGCTTCGCACTGCTGCGGTTGTGGGTGTTCAGGGCCCGGCAACACACCGGCGTGGCGTGTCTGCGTACCCCTGACCTGCACCGGTGTATAGGTTCGCGAACGATCGTCCACAACGGCGGAATGAGTCCAACCGATGAGCGCGATGCCGACCGTTATCCCTGCCCAATCCGCACAGCGCGACAGCACACTTCCAGCCGGCCCGCCGCCCCTGCAAGAGCGATCACGCAGGCTGGTACGGCGCTATGGGCCGGCCGTCGGATGCTACGCGGTATTGAAAATGGCCGGCTTCGCGGTCTTCATGTGGCTGCTCGACTACTCCGGCTACTACCTCACGAAGTCTCCGCACCTGGGCGGGGGCGCCCACCCCTGGGACGTACCCGGTTCCTTCGACGGTGGGTGGTACCAACAGATCGCACAGTTCGGGTACGACCCACAGCTGGTGCCGATCACCAATTCCCCCTGGTACACATTCCACGAGAACTCGGCCGCCTTCTTCCCGCTCTACCCGGGCCTGATGCGCCTGGTCTCCGAGATCACCGGCCTCGGCCTGTACGGTGCCGGAATGCTGGTCGCGGTGGTTGCTTCGCTGTTGGCCGCAGCCGGTGTCTTCGCCGTGGCGGAGCGGCTCGGCGGGGTTCGGGCCGGTGTGATCGCGGCCGGCCTCTGGGCGGTCATGCCGGGATCCGGCGCGGAGTGGGCGGTCTACTCGGACTCCACCTTCGTCGCGCTCGCCGCGTGGTGCTGTTACGCGGTGATGACCGGGCGATGGATCACTGCCGGGGTACTCGCCCTGACGGCCGGGCTCAGCCGGCCGACCTCGGTGACCCTGATCGCAGCAGTGGGCCTGGCGGCACTCGTAGCACTCTTCCGGGACAGGGACCAAGTCGCGCGCCCCCTCATCGCGATGACGCTGGCGCCGCTGGGGCTGTTGGGGTACGTGGGGTGGGTCGGCTGGCGGATGGGCGACTGGGGCGGCTACTTCAAGCTCCAGCGCGGCGCCTGGCTGCACTTCTTCGACGGTGGCCGGTTCACTGTCGTCACCATGCGGAACATCATGCTCGGGCACGACGACTACGTGTTCGCCGCTCCCGTCCCGGACCTCCTGGCCGCGTTGATCATCCTGGCACTGCCGGTCCTGATCGTCCTGTTGGTGCGACTGCGCCCACCCGCCGTCCTGATGGTCCACACCCTGGCCACCGTGGCGGTCCTCGTCGGCAACCAGCAGATCTTCTCCAACGTCTCGCGCTTCCTGCTGCCCGCCTTTCCGTTGCTCATCCCGCTCGCCATCGCCCTGAGCAGGCTCCGCCGACCCGCGTTGGTGACTGTGCTCGGCACCTGCGCTCTCGCCTCCGGTTGGTTCGCCGGATTCGCGATCTTCGAGCTCGGGACCCCATAGCAACGACGGCCTGCAGGCGGCCGACCGGAGTCGGCCGGCGTCCATGCATGAGGCCGGGGCCGCACCGTACGCCGTTGTACGGAGCGGACCCCGGCCTCTGTTCGCCGCGTTCGTATGACGTCATGTTGTAAACGCCCCTGTGGCGGGCCGCTGGGTTGTCAGTTGGGGAACGACGACACGGCATCCGTTCGATTTGCAGGCCTGGGCCGAGTCCAGCGGCCTGGCGCCGGGCGTGGACCCATCGGCCGTCAAGAAGGGCTCTCACAGAACCATTAGCGGCCCCTGTCTGGTCGTGGATCCCACCGAAGTGTGCCGTGCCCGAATCGTCCAGGGCACGGCACACATGCGTATAGAGCTTCGACCAATCAGACCGCTCCTCTCGACCAATCCGGCGATCATTCCGTGTGCCTTCCATATTTGACATCCGATCAGCCCAAAGATTCCGATGAGGTTCGAATGCGCCTCTGGAGGTCACTCCATTCGTTCCACAAGGAGCAATTCATGAGTCCTGAAAACAGGACCCCATCAACCGGCCTTGGCCCGCTTCCGCAGCGGGGCCGAAGGCTCGCTGGCGCCACGATGGCGACACTCGCCCTCGTGATGCTGAGCTTCGCCACCCCCGCACTGGCGGGTCCGCCGACGGGCAAGATCGGCGGCGACGACTGCAGGGACGGCAAGAAGGCCGACGGCACTCACCTCGCGGTAGGTGCGGTAGGTGAGGACGGCCGGTGCAAGGAAAAAGGCAAGACGGGCCCGACCGGTGCCACGGGAGCCAAGGGAGCCACCGGAGCCACGGGAACCACCGGAGCCAAGGGAGCCACGGGAACCACCGGAGCCACCGGAGCCACCGGAGCCACGGGAGCTACGGGAACTACGGGAGCTACGGGAGCCACGGGAGCTACGGGAGCCACCGGGCCGTGCATCGAGTGGGACTCCGTCATCACGGATGGTACGGAGTACGACGCCGTCATCTTCGGTGGGAGGGTGTTCGCCTCTGCAGGGCCGCCCGGCACCCCCGAGGGGCCCGGCGGCTTCATCATCGTGGGCGATACGCCGCCGAACCTCTGCGCCCTCGGGGTAGCCGTCGACCCGGGAACGACTTCCTCACCGGACGACAACACCTTCTACATCAAGGGGGTGGACACCGCAGGTTTCGCTCACATCACCACGTGCACCGGGACGAACCCGAACCTCGTTTGTGCCCCGTTCCCGCCCACGCCGACCGCCGCGCTCCGCTCCCACAAGCCGCCTCACGGGTCGGTGTCGGGCGCGCCACGGAACGGCGCGGATCTCTCCTTGAAGGGCCTGAAGACGGGCAAGGGTTTCCTCAGGGACTGAATCGCCGGCCACAGCCTCATGGAACCGCCACATGGGCCGGGGCCCGCTCCGTACCCCGTTGTACGGTGCGGGCCCCGGCCCATTGGACGACGGTGCTGTCACCGCGGCCGGTCTTGACGACGTCGCAGGTCAGGGCAAGTCCGACCGGCCGCGGAGTTGTACGGGGGCCTCAGCCCAGGCGCTCCACCAGGGCGCGGTACTCGTCCCACAGTTCCTTCGGGGTGTGGTCGCCGAAGGTGTTGAGGTGCTCGGGGACCAGGGCCGCCTCCTCGCGCCACACGTCCTTGTCGACCGTGAGCAGGAACTCCAGGTCGGACTCGGAAAGTTCGAGGCCGTCGGTGTCCAGGGCTCCCTTGGCCGGCAGGATGCCGATCGGGGTCTCGACGCCCTCGGCCCTGCCCTCCAGGCGCTCCACGATCCACTTCAGGACGCGGCTGTTCTCGCCGAAGCCCGGCCAGACGAACTTGCCCTCGTCGTTCTTGCGGAACCAGTTGACGTAGTAGATCTTCGGCAGCTTGGACTGGTCCTTGTCCTTGGCGACCTCGATCCAGTGGGCCATGTAGTCGCCCATGTTGTAGCCGCAGAAGGGGAGCATCGCGAAGGGGTCGCGGCGCAGCTCGCCGACCTTGCCCTCGGCCGCGGCGGTCTTCTCCGAGGCGACGTTCGCGCCGAGGAAGACGCCGTGGTTCCAGTCGAAGGACTCCGTCACCAGCGGAACGGCGGTGGCGCGGCGGCCGCCGAAGAGGATCGCCGAGATCGGCACGCCCTTCGGGTCCTCCCACTCCGGCGCGATGATCGGGCACTGCGAGGCCGGGACCGTGAAGCGGGCGTTGGGGTGGGCGGCCGGGGTCTCGGATCCGGGCGTCCAGTCGTTGCCCTTCCAGTCGGTCAGGTGGGCGGGCGCCTTCTCGGTCATGCCCTCCCACCAGATGTCGTTGTCGTCGGTGAGGGCGACGTTGGTGAAGACGGCGTTGCCCCACAGCGTCTTCATCGCGTTGGCGTTGGTGTGCTCACCGGTGCCGGGCGCGACGCCGAAGAAACCGGCCTCGGGGTTGATCGCGTACAGGCGGCCGTCCTCGCCGAACCGCATCCACGCGATGTCGTCGCCGATCGTCTCGACCGTCCAGCCGGAGATCGTCGGCTCCAGCATGGCGAGGTTCGTCTTGCCGCAGGCGCTCGGGAAGGCCGCGGCGACGTACTTGGACTCGCCCTGCGGCGGGGTCAGCTTGAGGATCAGCATGTGCTCGGCCAGCCAGCCCTCGTCACGCGCCATGACCGAGGCGATACGCAGCGCGTAGCACTTCTTGCCCAGCAGCGCGTTGCCGCCGTAGCCGGAGCCGTACGACCAGATCTCGCGGGACTCCGGGAAGTGCGAGATGTACTTGGTCGAGTTGCAGGGCCAGGGCACGTCCTCCTGGCCGGGCTCCAGCGGGGCGCCCAGGGAGTGGACGGCCTTGACGAAGAATCCCTCGGTGCCGAGCTCGTCGAGGACCGCCTGGCCCATGCGCGTCATGGTGCGCATGGAGACCGCGACGTACGCGGAGTCCGTGATCTCCACGCCTATCGCCGAGAGCGGCGAGCCGAGCGGGCCCATGCAGAAGGGCACGACGTACATCGTCCGGCCGCGCATGGAGCCGCGGAACAGGCCCCTCTGACCCTGGAAGATCTCCCGCATCTCCGCGGGCGCCTTCCAGTGGTTCGTCGGACCCGCGTCCTCCTCCTTCTCGGAGCAGATGAACGTCCGGTCCTCGACCCGGGCCACATCCGTCGGGTCGGAGGCGGCGTAGTACGAGTTCGGGCGCTTGATCGGGTCGAGCTTCTTGAAGGTGCCCTTGCGGACGAGCTCATCGCACAAGCGCTCGTATTCGGCCTCGGATCCGTCACACCAGACCACGCTGTCCGGCTGCGTCAGTTCGGCGATCTCGTTGACCCACGAGATCAGGTCCTTGTGCTGGGTGGGGACGGTTGAGGGAGCCGCGATGTCGCGCGCCACGATCGCTCCTAGATGAGGGATTTTGTGTTGATTGCCCCGTGGGGGCTGCGACCCGGATGCTTCGTAGCCGCTCATCCGGTGCCGACCGCACTCATTTGATCATCCGACGAGATTGCGCATCTGTCCAGAGGACGTCACACCTGAGCGGAGTGGGGATCGCCACATGTCGCCGCGTTTCTTTGCGTGCACGTAGAGTTCGACAGAAGGATTTTTTGCGCGGTGGCCGTACCCGCACAGTTCGGACGGGCCGGGTGATATCGGTCGCACTCTGATCCACAACTTACGGTTCCGTAGGTACCATGCCGCGCATGACTGCGTCCGTCCCCGACGCGCCCACGGACTCGCCGGCAGCCGGCCGCGGCCCCGTAGCGCTCTCCTTGCCCCACCCGGTGAAGCCGAAGCTCCGCGGCTGGCTGCACCTGGGGATGTTCCCGGCCGTACTCGTCGCGGGCCTCGTCCTCACGGCCCTGGCGAACTCCACGCGCGGCAGAATCGCCTGCGGGATCTACGTGCTGACCGCCTGCCTGCTCTTCGGCGTGAGCGCGCTCTACCACCGCGGCAACTGGAGCCCGCGCATGGACGGCGTGCTGCGCCGGCTCGACCACGCGAACATCTTCCTGATCATCGCAGGCACCTACACCCCGCTGACCCTGCTGCTCCTGCCGGGCACGAAGGGGCAGTGGCTGCTGTGGGGGATCTGGGGCGCCGCGGCGGCAGGCATAGCCTTCCGGGTCTTCTGGGTCGGCGCGCCACGCTGGCTCTACACGCCCTGCTACATCGCGATGGGATGGGCGGCGGTCTTCTTCCTCCCGGACTTCATGCGGGCGGGCGGGATCGCGGTGCTGGTGCTCATCGTCGTGGGCGGGCTGCTCTACAGCGCGGGCGGCGTCATCTACGGCATCAAGCGGCCGAACCCTTCACCACGGTGGTTCGGCTTCCACGAGGTCTTCCACTCCTTCACGCTCGCCGCGTTCGTCGTGCACTACGTGTGCATCTCGCTGGTGGCGTACCAGCACACGTAGCCGGACACTGCCGGAGTTACCGTGCGGTAGCTCCGGCGGTCCTTCTTCGGCGCTCGCTTCCCGGCCTCCGCCGCCTTGGAGACCGCGTCCCACGCCCGTCCACCACGGGCCGCTCAAAGCTGACCAGCCCGTCGCGCCAAGCCGGCGCAGGGCCGGACAGCGCGGCCAGGACGCGTCACACAATGTAACCGCCACGGCGCGCTTCGCACGTCCGGGACGGGTCGCCCTCTAGGGTGTCCGACGCCAGACGTAGGGGGCGAACACGCCCATACCAGGGTGGAACGACTCGGAGGCGGGCGCAGATGACCACCGTCGACCAACAGCCGGACCAGACCTCGGTGGTGACCGCCGAACCCGCCACCATCCCCGGGCAACGGCCACCGGGCCGGTTCCGGCGCATCGCCGGGCCGATCACCCGCGCCGTCCGGCCCTTCGACATCGCCGTCTCCGTGTTCTTCCTGCTCGTCACCCCACTCCTCTACATGAACCTGTGGGGCGACCTGGACCACCAGTACCTGACCGACTCGGGACCGGACCAGAACCAGGCCGAGTGGTTCATCGCGATCACCGCCGAGAACGTCGCGCACCTCCACAACCCGTTCTTCACCACCGTCCAGGGGTTCCCCGACGGGGTGAACCTGATGGCCAACACCGTCATGCTCGGTCTCACCGTGCCGCTCGCACCGATCACGCTGGCGTTCGGGCCGACCATGACCTACGCACTCCTGCTGACGTGCGGCCTCGCGGCGACGGGCATCACGTGGTACTGGGTGCTGCGCCGGTGGGCGGTGCGCAGCCGTCCCGCAGCGGCGGTCGGTGCGGCACTCGCCGCCTTCGCCCCGCCGATGATCAGTCACGGCAACGCGCACCCCAACTTCATGCCCTTCTTGATCCCGCTGATCGTCGATCGGGCGCTCTGTCTGTGCCGGGGTGACCGGGTGGTGCGGAACGGAGTGCTGCTCGGCCTGTTCACGGCCTACCAGATCTTCATCGGCGAGGAGGCGCTGCTGCTCGCCGCGGTGGGGATGCTGCTGTTCGCCGCCGCGTACGCCCTCGCGGACCGCGGTCGCGCGCGGAACGCCGTGAAGCACCTCCGAAAGGGCCTCCCCATCGCGCTCACCGTGTGCCTGACGCTGGTCGCAGGATCGTTGTACTTCCAGTTCTTCGGACCGGGCAGCTACAGGGACGTGCCGCACGGCCCCGTCGTCAACAGCCCGCTGTCCTTCCTGGAGTTCTCCGGACGGTCGCTGGCCGGCGACCATGCGATCGCAGACCGGTTCGCTGTGAACCGCATGGAACAGAACGCCTTCTACGGGTGGCCGCTCGCCGCCCTCGCCCTCGCGATCGCCGTCCGCCTGTGGCGGCGGCCGTTGGTCAAGGCACTGGTGTGCACCGCGATCGGTGGGGCAGTGCTCTCCATGGGGACACGCATCCAGATCCCCGGCACCCACGTCGTCCTGCCCGGACCATGGCGGCTGATCTTCGACCTGCCTCTGTTCGGGTCGGTCATCGAGAGCCGGTTCGGCATGGTCTGCGCACCCGCGCTGGGCGTTCTCGTGGCGCTGGCTGTGGACCGCCTCGCGGCCACGCCCGACCTCCGGCTGAAGGTGTGGGGGCTCGCCGCCGTCGCCGCGGCCCTGCTGCCGATCGTGCCCACCCCGTACCCCACAAACGCCCGGCCGCCCGTGCCGGACTTCATCGCCCACGGGACATGGCGCCGGTACGTCGGCGAGGGCCAGACCCTCGTCCCCGTACCGCTCGCCCACTCGTACACCACCGAGTCGCAGCACTGGCAGTCCGCGACCCGCATGGCCTTCACCATGCCGGGCGGTTACTTCATGGCGCCCAACGGCCCCGAACACATCGGTAACTACAACCCTGAACCCCGTCCCACCTACAGGCTGCTCGGGACCGTGTACGCGAGCGGGAGGGTCCCGGAGATCGGCCCGCAGCAGAAGGCCGAAGCCGAGGAGGACCTGACGTACTGGAAGGCGGGCGTCGTCGTGCTTGCGCCGGGGTTCAACGCCGCGCCCCTGTACGAGACCCTGAAGCAGCTCCTGGGCCGGGACGGCACCCTGGTCGGCGGGGTCTGGGTGTGGGACGTGGATTACGGCACGTCCGCCGCTCGGACCCAGGAAGGCGAACGGCCCGGGACCGCCTGAACCGGCCCGGTTCCCGTCGGCGAAGGGCCCGGCTCCGGCCGACGGTGACGGGGACGACCGTCATCTCAGCACTCCCCATGGCCACGGCTTGTCAGCCGTGGCCCTCCCTTTTTGTGCGCCCGGAGAGGCTGTTCCTGACTGCAGCTTCATTTTGAGAGCTACTGTCACTTCGCGGTTACTGTCATGCACGACGGAGCGGCTCATGCGTCCCCGGCATGAGCCTGGTCCTGCCGGTGTGCGGGCCCGCGGCCCTCGCCTCGGCGTTGCCGGCCGCGGTGTTCCTGCCGGGCGCGGCCGCCGCACGGAACGAGCCGCGTGAGGCCTCCGAGATGGTCACCTCCCAGGCCGATGCCGGACAATGACCCGCATGACGGCCGCACGTTCCCCCTACTCCCCCGCCGACCATCCCCGACTCGGACTGCGGGAGAGGAAGAAGATCAAGACCCGTGAAGCGATCCGTGCCGCGACGTACGCGCTGATCAGAGAGCAGGGGTACGACGCCACGACGATCGAGCAGATCGCCGACCGGGCCGAGGTGTCGCCGTCCACCGTCTTCCGTTACTTCCCGACCAAGGAGGACATCGTCCTCACGGACGAGTACGACCCGCTGCTGCTGGAGGAGCTGCGCGCACGCCCCGAGGACGAGCCGTGGATGGACTCCGTCCGGCACGTGATGGGCAGGGTCCTCGACCTGAGCGAGCAGGAGGATCCCGAGGTGCTCCGGCTGCGGGCGCACCTCGGGGTCCAGGTCCCCGCCGTCCGCTCCCGGTACTTCGAGAGCATGTCGGGGACCGGGCGCCTGCTCCGCCAGGCCCTCGGGGAGCGCACCGGACGCGACCCGGAAAGCCTTGAAGTGCGCGTCAGCGCCATGGCCCTCATCGGCGGCATGATGGAGGTCTCCATGTACTGGGCGGAGAACGGCTTCGAGGGCGAGCTCCGTGACCTGATGGACCGGGCGCTGGGCGTCATGGAACACGGACTCGAGCAAAAACCCCAAGGCTCCTGAGCGGCCCGCGTGCCATCCTGACCAGGTGAACGGACCCGAGATCCACATCGAGTTCGCCCCCGAGCTGGGGCTCTTCGTTCCGCACGCGCGGCGCGGGGGTCCCACGCAGGTCGTCACCGACGGGGCGTCCACGCTCGGTCATGTCGTCGAGTCGCTCGGTGTGCCGCTGACCGAGGTCGGGGCGCTCGTCGTGGACGGCCACGCCGTGGCCGCGTCCCACGTGCCGGCCGCCGGGGAGACCATCGAGGTGCGCCCGGTCGAGCGGCCCCAGCGGGTGCCCGGCGCTCCGCTCCGCTTCCTCCTCGACGTCCACCTCGGCACCCTGGCCCGCCGGCTGCGGCTGCTCGGCGTGGACGCGGCGTACGAGTCCACGGACATCGGGGACGCGGCGCTCGCGGCCCGGTCCGCCGCCGAGCGCCGGGTGATGCTCAGCCGTGACCGGGGGCTGCTGCGCCGCCGCGAGCTGTGGGCGGGCGCCTTCGTCTACAGCACCCGGCCCGAAGAGCAACTCCGCGACGTGCTCGACCGGTTCGCGCCCGAGCTGCGGCCCTGGACACGCTGTACGGCCTGCAACGGCCTGCTCCGCGACGCCACCAAGGACGAGGTCGCCGATCAGCTCGAACACGGCACGCGCCGGACGTACGACGTCTTCGCCCGCTGCCTCGACTGCGGCCGCGCGTACTGGAAGGGCGCGCACCACGACCAGCTGGAGGCAATCGTGGAGCGCGCCCTCGCGCAGGGGTCGAGCCCGGGCTGACGGCGGTCGGCACACGGCGGCCACCGGGGCGAACGCGGAGGCGGAGGGCGCCGCCCGAGCCATGAGCGTTTTCAGCCGCTCAGCGCCGTGCGGAGCCGTTCCGGATCGGTGGTCGGGGCATCACACGTGAAGTTGCGGCAGACGTACGCGGTCGGTTCGTCATCGACCAGAATCCGGTCGACCAGGAGCGGCAGCTCATCACTCTCCGGGGTACCGATGGCCACGACCGCGCCGGGTGCCGTGCCCAGAAGTGCCGTGCGGTGCAGGGCCCTGGTGGCGGGGTCGTCGAGCGCCGGGCCGACGATCGCGACCTCACGCGGCCCGTCGAGGAGCGCCTCGGCGACCGCGAGCCCCCACCCGATGAAGCGCGGCACCCGCGGCCCCAGCGCCTTGACGACACCCAACGCCCGCTCGGCGGCGGCACGGTGGGGCTCCGAACCGGTCTGGGCGGCGTACGACAACAGCGCCCCCGCGGCGGCGGTCCAGCCCGACGGGGTGGCGTTGTCGGTGGGGTCCTGGGGGCGGCGGATGAGCTTCTCGGCGTCCGCGGCGGTGTCGTAGAGCGTGCCGCTGTCATCGGTGAACCGCGTGAGCACGTGATCGAGCAGGAACCCGGCGAACTCCAGCCACACACCCTCACCGGTGACGGAGGCAAGCGCCAGGAAGCCCTCGGCCACGTCCGCGTAGTCCTCCAGCACGCCCGCGTTCGCGCCCACCCGGCCGTCCTTCGACGTACGGGCCAGACGGGCGTGCTCGTCCAGGTGCAGCCGTACGAGCAGGTCGGCGGCGCCGAGCGCGGCGTCCACGAGGTCGGGGCGGTCGAAGTACGCGCCGGTCTCGGCGAGCGCGGCGATCGCGAGGCCGTTCCAGGCGGCGACCACCTTGTCGTCACGGCCCGGGGCGGGGCGCTCGGCCCGCTTCCCGAAGAGGCGGCGCCGGATCGACTCGATCCGCTGGGCGTCGAACACGCCTTCCTGCTGGGGGAGTTGCAGGACGGAGGAGCCGTGCTCGAAGGTCCCCTCCTCGGTCACCCCGAAGTACCGCGCGGCGAGTTCGGCGTCGTCGTCCCCGAGCGCCTCGCTGAGCTGCTGCGGCGTCCACACGTAGTACGCGCCCTCGACGTGCCGGCCCTCGCCGTCGTCACTGTCGGCGTCGAGGGCGGAGGCGAACCCGCCTTCTGCGGTGCGCAGTTCCCGCACCATGAAGTCGGCGGTCTCCAGGGCGACCCGGCGGGCGAGGTCCGAGCCGGTGGCTCGCCACAGGTGCGCGTAGACCCGGCACAGCAGGGCGTTGTCGTAGAGCATCTTCTCGAAGTGCGGCACCACCCAGTCCCGGTCGACGGAGTAGCGGGCGAAGCCGCCGCCGAGCTGGTCGTAGATGCCGCCTCGGGCCATGCGCTCACAGGTGTCCTGCGCCATCTGCAGGGCGCCCTCGGAGCCGGTGCGGGCGTGGTGGCGCAGCAGGAACTCGATCACCATGGACGGCGGGAACTTGGGCGCGCCGCCGAAGCCGCCCCGCTGCGCGTCGTACTCACGGGTGAGACCGAGGAGCGCCTGGGCGAGTTCCTCCTCGCCGGGCGCCCGGGTGTCGCCGTAGCTGATCTCGCGCTGGGCGAGATCCCGAGTGATCTTCCCGGCGACCTCGGCCACCTCGTCCCGGCGATCGGCCCAGGCCTGCTGGACGCCTTCGAGGACCTGCCGGAAGGACGGCATGCCGTGGCGGGGGGTGGGCGGGAAGTAGGTGCCGAAGTAGAAGGGCTCGGCGTCGGGGGTGAGGAAGACGGTCATGGGCCAGCCGCCGTGCCCGGTCGCGGCCTGGACGGCCTCCATGTAGACGGCGTCGACGTCGGGGCGCTCTTCGCGGTCGACCTTGACGCTGACGAAGTGCTCGTTCATGTAGGCGGCTGTCGCGTCGTCCTCGAAGGACTCGTGAGCCATGACATGACACCAGTGGCAACTGGAGTAACCGACGCTGAGCAGCACCGGCACACCCCGTTCACGGGCCTCGTCGAAGGCCTCGTCCGACCAGGGCCACCAGTCGACGGGGTTGTCGGCGTGCTGAAGCAGATACGGGGACGTCTCATGGGCCAGTCGGTTCACCGTTCCACTCTCCCACGTGCGTCGGGCACCGCGGAGAACAGCGGTTTGACCGGGCGCGCCCATCGCGGGCGTCCTCGCGTGTGTGGGCGCTTCCCGGCCACCTCGGCAATGTCGCCCGGCGGTGCCGAATCGGCCGGAACCGTTCACGGCACCGCGGCGTGCGAGCTCATCCGGAGGAGAGAGGAGCCGGGGGCGAGCGGGAAGCCGTCAGCCTTGCTGAGCCTTGGGCGTGCCCTTGGCCGTCGCCGGGCCCGGGCCCTTCTTCCCGGCCTCCTCGCTCGAGTCGTCGGCGTCCTCCTCGAAGGACACCTTGCCCATGTGCTTGTTCATGGACTTCATCAGTCCCCACACGGCCAGTGCCATCACCGCGAAGACGATGAAGCCGAGGACACCGGGGGTGACCTTGTTCTCGTCGACGTCGGCCAGCGGCACCAGGTGCGTCACAGCCAGGCTCACGCTTGCGCTCATGTCAGGCATTGTCCCTCAGGGCCGGCGGACGCCTGCAAAGAGGTCGTCCTCCGGGAGCGAGGTGTCCACGAGGGACTTCGCCAGCTCGTACTCCTCCGTCGGCCAGACCGACTTCTGCAGCTCCAGCGGGACCCGGAACCAGCCGCCGTCGGGGTCGATCTGCGTGCGGTGCGCGATCAGCGCCTTGTCGCGGATCTCGAAGAAGTCGGCGCACGGGACGTGGGTGGTCAGGGTGCGCTCGGCGCGGTTGAACTCGTCCCACCGCTTCAGCCACTCCCCGTAGGGCGACTCAAGCCCGCGCTCGAGCATCGCCTTGTGCAGGGCCTCGGTCCGGGGCCGGTTGAAACCCTGGTTGTAGTACAGCTTCAGCGGCTGCCACGCGGGGCCGAACTCCGCCTCCGGGTACTTCTCGGTGTCCGCCGCGCCCTCGAACGCCACCATCGAGATCTTGTGCGTCATGATGTGGTCGGGGTGCGGGTAGCCACCGTTCTCGTCGTAGGTGGTGATCACCTGGGGACGGAAGGAGCGGATCTTCCTCACCAGCTCGCCGGCCGCCTTGTCGACGTCCTCCAGGGCGAAGCAGCCCTCCGGCAGCGGGGGCAGCGGGTCGCCCTCGGGCAGACCCGAGTCGACGAAGCCGAGCCACTCCTGCTTGACGCCGAGGATCTCGCGGGCCTCGTCCATCTCCTTCTTGCGTACCTCGTGGATGTGCTCCTCGATGTACTTGTCGCCCTGCAGCTTCGGGTTGAGGATGGAGCCGCGCTCCCCGCCCGTGCAGGTCACCACGAGCACGTCCACCCCCTCGGCCACGTACTTCGCCATGGTGGCCGCGCCCTTGCTCGACTCGTCGTCGGGGTGGGCGTGCACGGCCATCAGTCGCAGTTGGTCAGTCAAGACTCGATCCTCGGTCACTCGGCAAGTCGGCGCCCGGTGTGATGCGGCGCGATGGGCGGCTTCTATAGTGACCGAATCGGGGGGCGAAAAATTCCGGGCCCGGTCCCCGGACGTCCTTTTCGGGACATCCGTCCCGGCCCCCGGCCGAGAGGACGATCATGACCACGGTGAGCACGCGGCTGCCCGAGGACCGCTACGGGCGCTCCTCGGACGAGCGCGCCGACCGCACGCTCAAGATCGTCGGCAGTGTGCTGGGAGCGGCGCTGCTCGTGCTCGTCGGCTGGTTCGCGTACCACTATGTCGGCCAGAGCAAGATCAGCGGGCAGGTCATCACGTTCGAGGCCTCGCGGGACACGGTCAAGGCCCACCTGGAGGTACGCAAGGACGCCGACGCCACCGGCTACTGCACCCTGCGGTCCCAGGCGGCGGACGGCACCGAGGTGGGCCGGGCCGACTTCCGGTTCGGCGGGCACGCCACGCAGATCGACAAGGTCGTCACGCTGCGCACCACCGCGCCGGGGACGACGGCGGAGCTGCTGGGCTGTCACGCCGACTGACGTCACCCGTGTTGGGGCCTGTGACCTGCGCTGACGTAATTCTGATGGCTTATGTCCTCCCCCTTTCGCCGGTGAATTGTTAGGCTCGTGGTTTCGCCCACCCGTGGAGGAACATGCTTCTCGGTAGGGCGATGCTTTGTATTCCAAGTACCGACGAGGAGCACCTGTGACCCAGACCAGCGAGAACGTCACCTGGCTGACCCAGGAGGCGTACAACCAGCTCAAGGCCGAGCTGGAGTACCTTTCTGGTCCTGCGCGCACGGAGATCGCCGCCAAGATCGCGGCCGCGCGCGAGGAGGGCGACCTGCGTGAGAACGGCGGGTACCACGCGGCCAAGGAGGAGCAGGGCAAGCAGGAGCTCCGTGTGCGCCAGCTGACCCAGCTCCTGGAGAACGCCAAGGTCGGCGAGGCTCCGGCGGCCGAGGGCGTGGTGGCACCGGGCATGGTCGTCACGATCGCCTTCGACGGTGACGAGGACGACACCCTGACCTTCCTGCTGGCCTCGCGCGAGTACGCGAGCGCGGACATCGAGACCTACTCGCCGCAGTCCCCGCTGGGCACGGGCGTGAACGGCAAGAAGGTCGGCGAGGACGCCGAGTACGAGCTGCCGAACGGCAAGAAGGCCATGGTGCGGATCCTGAAGGCCGAGCCCTACCAGGGCTGAGGCTTCTCCCGACACTTCGCGGCCCCTGGGCGCTTCGGGCGCGCCCCGGGGCCTCGTCGTGTCCGGGGGCCTCGTCGCGTCCGGGGCCTCTGTCTCGCCGGGAGCAGGGGACCGGTGGCCTCCGGCCGAGCGCCGGAGGCCACCGAGGTCGTCATGCCGTCGCCGAGCGGTACTTGCGGACCGCGAGGGTGCGGAAGACCAGGATGATCACGACCGACCAGATCAGCGAGGCCCACACGGGGTGCTGCATGGGCCAGGCGTCGGGCGTACGGAAGCCCGGGGGAAGGTTGCCGAACATTTCGCGGCACGCCTGCACGGTCGCGCTGAACGGGTTCCACTCCGCGATGTGCCGCAGGAACGACGGCATCTGGTTGGCGTCCACGAACGCGTTCGAGATGAAGGTCAGCGGGAACAGCCAGATCAGGCCGCCGGAGGTCGCCGCTTCAGGCGTGCGCACGGACAGGCCGATGAGCGCGCCGATCCATGAGAACGCGTAACCGAGCAGCAGGAGCAGGCCGAATCCGGCGAGCACCTTGCCGAGGTTCTCGTGCGTGCGCCAGCCGACGATCAGGGCGACGACCGCCAGGACGACGAGGGTGAGCGCCGTCTGCACCAGGTCGGCGATGGTGCGGCCGGTCAGCACCGCACCCCGTGCCATCGGCAGGGAGCGGAAGCGGTCGATGAGGCCCTTGTGCATGTCGTCGGCGATGCCCGCGCCCGCGCCCGCCGTCGCGAACGTCACGGTCTGGGCGAAGATGCCGGCCATCAGGAACTCGCGGTAGGCCTGGGTGGTGCTGGACGATCCGACCTGGATCGAGCCGCCGAACACATAGGTGAACAGCACCACGAACATGATCGGCTGGATCAGCCCGAAAATGAGCATCTCGGGAATCCGGCCCATGCGAATCAAGTTCCGCTGGGCGACGACCAGTGAGTCGCGGACGGACTGGACGACGGGGTTGGCGGGCACCGCGACGGGCACGGCGTCGGTTCCGGCACTCACTTGGCGGTCTCCTTGGTGCGCTTGCGGGCCTTGGGGTCCTCGGCCGCGCCGTTCTCCTCGGGTTTCTCCTCGGCGGCGTGGCCGGTCAGGGACAGGAAGACGTCGTCGAGGGTGGGTCGGCGCAGCCCCACGTCGTCCATCTCGATGCCGCGGCTGTCCAGCTCTCGGATGATCTCGGCCAGCAGCTTGGCGCCGCCGGTGACCGGGACCGTCAGTTTGCGGGTGTGCTCCTCGACCGTGGCGTCGCCCTTGCCGAAGCGGCTCAGCACCTCCGCGGCGGTCGCGATGTGCTCGCGCTCGTGCACCACGACCTCGACGCGCTCACCGCCCGTGCGGGCCTTGAGCTGGTCGGAGGTGCCGCGGGCGATGACGCGGCCGTGGTCGACGACGGCGATGTCGTGTGCCAGGTGGTCGGCCTCTTCGAGGTACTGAGTGGTCAGCAGCAGCGTCGTGCCGTCGGAGACGAGCTGTTTGATGACCTCCCACAACTGCTGGCGGTTGCGCGGGTCGAGGCCGGTCGTCGGCTCGTCCATGAACATCACGGGCGGCCGGACCACCAGGGCGGCGGCGAGGTCGAGACGGCGGCGCATACCGCCGGAGTAGGTCTTGGTGGGGCGGTCGGCGGCGTCCGTGAGGTGGAACTGCTCCAGCAGCTCGGTCGCGCGCTGCTTCGCCGCCTTGCCGCGCATCTGGTAGAGCCGGCCCACCATCTGGAGGTTCTCGCGGCCGGTCAGGTATTCGTCGACCGCGGCGAACTGCCCGGACAGGCCCACCGAGCGGCGCACCGCGTCCGGGTCCTTGAGCACGTCGATGCCCGCGACGAGCGCCCTGCCGCTGTCGGGGCGCAGCAGGGTGGTCAGGCAGCGGACCGTGGTGGTCTTGCCCGCGCCGTTGGGCCCGAGGAGGCCGAGCACGGTGCCCTGAGGGACGTCGAGGTCGACGCCGTCCAGAGCTCTTACGTCGCCGAAGGTCTTCACCAGGCCTTCGGCATGGATGGCGCCTGGCATATCAGTTCTCCACGTCGTCGGAAAAACGGCGAGCCGCCGGGGACAGGGGTATGGCAAAGTACGCGCAAAACACGATGAGGGCGAGACCCGTCACAAAGTGACGAGGCACCAGGTGATGCGACACACACCATAACGCGATGTATCGCGTCTCTCAACGGATTTTCGCCGACCGTTCCCGACACGCCACGGACACGCCTCCGGCCCCAGCCGATGAGGGGCCGGCCCGCCCCAGCCGATGAGGGGCCGGCCCGCCTCAGCCGATGACGGTGTAGCCCGCCTTCCGCAGCGCGTGCCCGACCTCCGCGCAGTGCTCCGGGCCCTTGGTCTCCAGGTGCAGCTCGACCTCCGCCTCCGTGAGCCCGAGCCGGGGGTCGGTTCGCACATGGCTCACGTCGAGGACGTTGGCGTCCACCAGCGAGAGCACCCCGAGGAGCGTGGCCAGGGCGCCCGGGCGGTCGGTCAGCCGCAGCCGTACGGCCAGGTAACGGCCCTGCGCGGCCATGCCGTGCCGCAGGATGCGCTGCAGCAGCACCGGGTCGACGTTGCCGCCGGACAGCACCGCGACCACCCGGCCCTCGAAGGCGCCGGGATCGCTCAGCAGCGCCGCCACGGGGCTCGCGCCGGCCGGCTCGACGACCAGCTTGGCCCGCTCCATGCACAGCAGCACCGCGGCGGACAGCGCGTCCTCGGACACCGTACGGACCTCGTCGACCAGATCGCGGACGATACTGAACGGCACGTCACCGGGCCGCCCCACCCTGATGCCGTCGGCCATGGTCGCCGCGCTCTCGACCGACACCGGCCGCCCGGCCGCGAGCGAGGGCGGGTACGCGGCCGCGCCCTCCGCCTGCACGCCCACCACCCGTACGTCCGGCCGCAGCGCCTTCACCACGGTCGCGATACCCGCGATGAGCCCGCCGCCGCCGGTGCCGACGACGATCGTGCGCACATCGGGGCACTGCTCCAGGATCTCCAGGCCCACCGTGCCCTGGCCCGCGATGATGTCCGGGTGGTCGAACGGGTGGATGAACACCGCGCCCGTCTCCGCCGCGTACTCCTGCGCGGCGGCCAGCGTCTCGTCCACCACCTGGCCGTGCAGCCGTACGTCCGCGCCGTATTCCCGGGTCGCGCTGATCTTCGGCAGCGGGGCGCCCTTCGGCATGAACACCGTGGAGCGCACACCGAGCAGCGCGGAGGCGAGGGCCACGCCCTGCGCATGGTTGCCCGCGCTCGCGGCGACGACCCCCGCGGCCCGCTCCTCGGGCAGCAGCCCCGCGATGCGCACGTACGCGCCCCGCAGCTTGAACGACCCGGTCCGCTGGAGGTTCTCGCACTTCAGGTGCACCGGGGCGCCGACCAGCTGGGACAGGTGCCTGCTGCCCTCCATGGCGGTGACACGTGCGACGCCCGAGAGCATCTTCTGGGCGCCCCGGACGTCGTCCGGCGTCACCGTCGGCAAGGAGTCGGCCGTGCTGTAGTTCATGACCACAAGTCTCGCAGTTCACGCCCGTCCACAGCGGGTGTGACCAAGGCTCGGAACGGGTTTGCACAGCCCTGGTACGTCCTGCGCCCCGGCCGCGTACCCTGTCCCCCAACCCAGCTCCCCACGCACGAAGTGAGCCCCCGGCGATGCCCACAACACCTGAGATGTCTATGGACATGACCGACATGAGCACTGTCGGTGAGACCGGTCTTCTGGACACGCTGCAGCACGAGGTCGCGGTGTTCGCGCGCCGTGCCGAGCAGACGCGGCTCGGCGGGGTGGGGCAGGTGCGCAACTCCATGGACCGTGCCGCGTACCTGCTGCTCAACCGCCTGGACAAGGAGGGCCCCATGGGCGTCAAGGCGCTCGCCGCCAGCATGGGCATCGACTCCTCGACGGTCACCCGGCAGGTCGCCCCGCTGGTCGACACCGGTCTCGTCAAGCGCACCTCGCACCCGGAGGACGGACGCGCGGTGGTGCTCCAGCTCTCCCCCCGCGGGCTCTCCCGGCTCGAGGAGGTACGTTCCTCCAGGCGCCAACTCATGGCCGAACTGACGCACGACTGGGCGCCGGAGGAGCGCGAGACGTTCACCTCGCTCCTGACCCGCTTCAATGTCGCGCTCTCCGCCCGGCAGGGCACGCAGGGGGTCGCGGGACCGGAGTCCCAGCCGGCGTCCTGAGCCACGCACGCGTACGCCGTGACGCCGACACACGCGCGTGCGGGTGCTCCAAGGCTCTTGACCCGGGGGGCGCCGCCGGTCTCCCATGAGAGCGGGTCCCTGTCGCCGGTACGCCGTCCGGTGTGCCGCACGCCCTCGACGCCGTACGTACGCGACGGGTCCCGCCCCCTCACGGTCACCCACAGGCGGGAGGCGCGGTGCGAGAACGGCATGCGTCCCACGGCGCCCGCCGGGCCAGGGAGTTCCAGGCGTTCGTCGCGGGCGCCGCCGGGCGGCTGCTGCACGCCGCGACCCTGCTCACCGCGGAGGCCCCCGACGACAACCCGCGGGCCCGGCGCCTGCTGACGCTGGCCCTCGCCCAGACGTACGCCTCCTGGGACCGGCTGCGCGGCGAGGACCCCTACGCCCGGGCACGCCAGCATCTGGCCACCCGCTTCGCGCGCGAGGCGTGGCACCGGTACGGGGCGCTCGGCCGGCACCGGCCGGCACCGGGCAGCCCGCTGGTGAACCTGTCGCCCCAGGAACGGCTGATCCTCGTCCTGAGGATGTACGAGGGGGTCGCCGAGGAACAGACGGCCGCGCTGCTCGGCCTGCCCGCCGAGCGCGTTCGGGCCATCTGCGCCCGGGCGATGGCGACACTGCTGCATCCCCCGGCGAGGACGGCACCAGCGATGCAGGCACCGAAGGTGGCGCCGTCGTGACCGCGGCACCGAAGGTGGCGCCGTCGTGACCGCGCCGTACGCGGACGTGCGCGGCCCCCGGCCCGCCGCGCCCCGCGGGACCGCCCTGCCCGGGCCGTACGCCCAAGGAGGTGCCCGGTGAACGTGTCCGAACGGGAGGCGACCGTGCGCCGGATGCTGGAGCGGACACCGCCTCCGGTGCCGCCGGACCTGTACGGGGACGTGGTACGGCGCGGCAGCCGCCTGCTGCGCCGCCGCACGGTGGCCCTCCGTGTGCTGTGGCTGGCCCTGGTGGCCGCGGTGCTCGCCTTCACCGTGTGGGCGTCGGTCGCCCGCCCCTGGGTGGAGCCGCCGTCGACGACGACTCCACCGATCAGCGACTGGTGAGGCCGAGGGTGAGGCGGTGCCTCAGCCGAGGGCCTGCTTCAGGTCCTCCAGGAGGTCGTCGACGTTCTCGATGCCCACGGAGAGACGGACCAGGTCGGCGGGGACCTCGAGGGCCGAGCCGGCCGCGGACGCGTGCGTCATGCGCCCCGGGTGCTCGATCAGGGACTCGACACCGCCGAGCGACTCGCCGAGGGTGAACACCTGGGCACGGTTGCAGACCTCGACGGCCGCCTCCTCGCCGCCCTCCACCCGGAACGACACCATGCCGCCGAACGCCTTCATCTGCTTGGCCGCGACCTCGTGACCGGGGTGCTCAGGCAGGCCCGGGTACAGCACGCGCTTCACGCGCGGGTGTCCGCTGAGCATGTCGGCGACCCTCGTGGCGTTCTCGCTGTGCCGGTCCATGCGCACGGCGAGCGTCTTCGTGCCGCGCAGCACCAGCCAGGAGTCGAACGGGCCGGCGACCGCGCCCATCGCGTTCTGGTGGTAGGCCAGCTGCTCGCTCAGCTCCTGGTCGTTCACGATCAGCGCCCCACCGACGACGTCCGAGTGGCCGCCCATGTACTTGGTCAGGGAGTGCACGACGACGTCCGCGCCGAGCGCGAGCGGCTGCTGGAGGTAGGGGGTCGCGAACGTGTTGTCGACGACGAGCCGGGCGCCCGCGTCACGGGCGACCTGAGCGACGGCGGCGATGTCGGTGATGCCGAGCAGCGGGTTGGAGGGGGTCTCCACCCACACGACCTTCGTCCTCGGGGTGAGGGCGGCCCGCACGGCGGCCGGGTCGCTGGTGTCGGCCACCGACCACTCCACACCCCACCGGGAGACGACCTTGGCGAACAGGCGGAACGTACCGCCGTACGCGTCGTTCGGGATCACCACGTGGTCGCCGGGGGCGAGCAGCGTACGCAGCAGGCAGTCCTCGGCCGCCAGCCCGGACGCGAACGCGAGGCCTCGTCGGCCGCCCTCGAGGGCGGCGAGGTTCTCCTCCAGGGCGGTGCGGGTGGGGTTGGCGCTGCGGCTGTACTCGTAGCCGCCGCGGAGCCCGCCGACGCCGTCCTGCTTGTAGGTGGAGACCTGGTAGATCGGCGGGACGACCGCGCCCGTGAGGGGGTCGGCGGTGTTCCCCGCGTGAATCGCGAGGGTCTCGAAATGCTGACTGATGTGCCTGTCGCTCATGGGTTCCGAGGGTAGTGCGCCCGCGGCCGGGACGCGGGATCGCGAGGCCGGGGGCCCCGGAACGGGGCCGTCACAGCGGGGAACGGGGCCGTCCGCAGCCGAAAACGGGGGCCGCCGCACCGGGAAGGGCCCGGGCGGCGGGGTTTTCCACAGGCGCGGCGACCAGGATGGCCAAGTGTCGGACCGGTCTGGTTCGCTTGGGCCATGGTGATTCTCTGGGTCCTGATGGCACTGGCCCTGTTCAGCATGGTCCTGCTCCCCGTCCTCATGCGCCGGCGAGCGGGCATTCAGCAGGTCTCGCCGGGCGACCCGGACGCCGCGGACCCGGCGAACTACGGGTTCGTGCGCCAGGAGGAGCTGGACGTCCGCATGCCCGGCGCCGACGAGGACCTGCTGGACGTCCTGGACGTGGTGCAGCGCACACAGGACTACCACGCGGCCGCCCAGCTCCTGGCCGGCACGGAGGCGGAGGGCGAGACCCGCTGGCAGCGCGTGCAGGCCTTCGCGGGCGCCGCGTCCCTGGAGCTGCAGCAGCGGCCCGGCGGGGTGAGCGAGACGCCGGGCGGACAGTGGCTGCGGGTGTGGCGGGCCGAGGCGCCCAAGGACGCGGGGGGCGCGGCCGTGCACGCGGAGTTCCTGGTGCAGCAGGCGTGGCGCACGTCGACGCCGGGGACGGAAGAGTTCCGGATCATCATGGAGGAGGCCAGGTCGGCGTGCGGGGAGGCGGCGCTGCTGGCCCCCGGCGACCCGGTCCCCTACATCATCGAACTGTCCGTGGCCCGCGGCCTCGCCTACCCTCAGCCGGAGTTCGAGCAGCTGTGGCTGAAGATCCTCGACCGGGCGCCCACCCACATGGGGGCGCACCTGGCGGCGCTGCACTACTGGTGCGAGAAGTGGCACGGCTCGCGTGAGCTGGCGTACTCCTTCGCGGAGGCGGCCGCGGCCCGCGCCCCGCAGGGCTCGCTTCTCGCGGCCATGCCCCTGTTCGCGGTCTTCGAGCACCTTCCCGAGGTGAACCTGGTCCGCAGCTTCTACCAGAGCGAGGTCGTGACCAAGGCCGTCCACGGCGCGCTGCACGCGGTGCACTCGGCCCGCCCCGACGACCCGATGCTGGCGCACGTCCGCCATCTGCTGGTGTTCTTCCTGGTCCGCAGCGAGCGCTGGGCGGAGGCGATGGCCCAGCTGGTCCACGTCGACGGCCACGTGGGCGCGCTGCCCTGGACCCTGACCGCCGACCCGGCCGCGGACTACGCGGTGTACCGGGCGCTGGCGGTGGCCGGGTACGAGGCGAACGGAGGGAGCCCGGCGACGCTGCCGCACTGAGCCGGGTCGACGGCCGATCCCGCACGCTCGCAACGCAGGATCCGCGCGCTCCACAGCGACTCCTGCCCAAGGAGCGGGCGTGCACCACCGCGTATTGCCGCCCGGGTTCAAGTACCTGGTGACGGAGATGGTGGGCGAGGCGACCGGGGGGCCGCAGCGGTACACGGGGCGCCCGATGGAGGACTCCCATCGCGACATGCTGAACACCGGGACCGGTGGGCGGCCTTCATCGACGACTTCAACCGGACGCTCGACAAGATCGAGGTACCGCAGCAGGAACGGTCCGAGTTGCTCGCCATCGTCGAGAGCCTCAGAGAAGCCATCGTCACCGACCGGTGCCCTGAGAGAGGGGCCCGGGACAACAGCGCTGGCGGCACCTTCCCGGGACGGCTCTCCCCGACACCTCACACACCGTGAAATCATATTCAATGAAATGCTGCTGCACGGATAGTGAGAAATACGCCGACCAGGTACTGTCATCTGATTGCAAAAACGATTCTGCGTCGATTTATTCCCCCAAATGCCGGATAGCTGGGCACCCCGTTGCGCTCGTTAGGTGATCGTGACTTGGAACGAACCGGAAGATCAGATCCCCGTCGGAAGTGGCGCCGGCTGGCACGAGCCGGCCGGCGGTGACGTGCGCCTCAAGGGCTGTTCGGACCTTCTTGAAGACTTCCTCAAGAAGATCAGCGACATGGAGAGCGAATACCTGCGCGCTCTGGACGGAGCATCCTGATACAGAGCTCGGAGGAACTTCGAGAATGGACAGGCTTCAAGGCGAGCCAAGCCTCTACGACATTCAGTTCGCCCTGAGATCCGATCATGATGTGCTCGGCCAGCACTCCTATCATGTCGATCCCCTCGAGACGCATCCCGTGTGGAGCGCCCCCGGCCCGGACATCGCGCCGAACGGCTGGGATCCCGACGAAGAGCTGGCCCAGATGCTCTCCACCGTGTCGGCTGTGGACCCCGCTCCGCCCTCGCTGGACGGCCAGCACCGCCACCGGATCGACCGGCGGCGCCACCGGCCCGCTTCCCACATCCTCGACGGCGGTCAGCGACTCAGCCCCGTCACGCTCCTGGTCGCCACGATCGCCGCGTGCGCGGTGGCGATGCTGGGCTGGTCCACCGCCTACTCCTACAACCAGCTGCGCGAAATCGCCGCCACCGTCCTGCCCGCGCCGCTCGCCCAGTGGTGGCCGCTGACGGTGTACGGACCGTGGTTCGTGGCCGCGCTGTCCATCCTGCGGGCGGCCTTCCAGCACCGCACCGCCCGGCGGTCCTGGTGCGTCATCCTGATCGCCTCCGCGACGGCAGTGGCCCTGTGCATCAGCCACTCCTCGTACTCCGTGCTCTCGATGGTGATCGTCGGGATTCCGCCGATCACCGCACTGGTGTGCTTCCGGGAGCTCGTCGGCCAGGTGTCGTGCAAGTACCGCCCCCGGCACGCGGCCCCCGGCAAGGAGCCGGCCGGCGGCGGCTGACCCACGACTCCGCGCGAACGCCACACGGATCGGCACCCGCCCCGAACGAGCGGGTGCCGATCCGTGTGTGCGTCGTCATCCCGCCATGGACGGGGCGTACGGCGACAGGGCGGGAGCGAGTTGCACTCCGGGGGCCAGGCCGAGGGCCACCAGGGCGTCGGGCAGGCCGCGTCCGACGCGGGTGGCCTCCAGCGTTCCGGGCGCGGCCAGTTGGCGGCAGCTCCCGGCGATGATCTCGAACAGGTGCTGCACCCGCCCGGCGCCGCGCGGCAGCAACTGGCCGTGGAAGTCCTCGTGGTGGGCGAGAACGAGGGCGGCGAGGCCGGCGACATGGGCCGAGGCGGTGCCGGTGCCGTCCAGGGCCGTGTAGCCGCCGCGCGGGGCGCACGACAGGACCGCCACGCCGGGGGCGGCCGCGTCCACGCCGGGGCCGTAGCAGCTGAACGGTGCGGCGAACAGCCCTTCGGGTGTCAACTGCGGCCCGACGTGGGTGGCTTGGGAGGTGTCCTGCGGGTACGAACCGAAGACTCCCAGCGCGCCGACGGTGAACACGGTGGGCAGCGAGCCCGGGAAGCCGACCGGTCCGCCGGTGTCGCCGGCGGGTGCGACGCAGGCGATGCCCGCCGCGTAGGCGTCGGCGAGTTTGCGGGAGACCAGTGCCGAAGGGTACGGCGCGGCCACCGCGAGATGGGCGACGTCGACCTCGCGCTCGATGCAGTGGTCCAGAGCGGCGATCAGGTCGCTGAAGTGCCCACCGGGCAGCACCTGGCAGACCTCGATCTCGGCGTCGACGGCGATGCCGATGATCCCCTTGCCGGTGTCCGCGCCGGCGATGATGCCCGCCGCGTGGGTGCCGGTGCCCAGAGTGTCGTGGGCCCAGCCGCTCTCGGTGCCACGCACGAGATCGACACCGGAGCGCACGCGTTGCCGCAGATCGGGGTGGTCGGCGCTGACGCCCGAACCGATGACCGCGACCCGGACGCCGAAGGCGCGGAACGTGGGCGGCAGCCGGTCCAGCCGCATGGCCTGCTGACCCCAGCCGTACTGCTGCCGCTGCTCCAGCTCCGGGTACACCTGGGCCAGCGGGGTGAGGGTGACCAGGTTCTCCTGCGTCGCCGACAGGTCGGGCCGGTGGATCCAGCGGTCGGCGTAACCGCCGGCGGGGCGGACGTAGAGGGACTGGACGGTCTCCGCGGTCTCGGTCGCCAGGGTGAGGATGACCGTACCGTCGGCCGCGGTGATGCCCTGGCTGGGCCAGGTCGCCCCGATGAGGAACACCCCCGCGCCCGCCAGCGGCTCGCCGTCCGGGCCGCACACGCGCAGCGTGATCTCCGTGGGCTCCTCCAGCGGCATGACCAGCCCCGGATCCCGCAGCGGCAGCACACCGGCGGTCGGCGCGGCGGCGGGTCCGGTCCCGGACAGCGGCAGATCCGGTTCGATGTGCACATGCAGCGAACGCATGGCCGGTACCTGGGCCTCGGCCGCCTCGACGACCACGATCTCGGGGCAGGAGGGCTGCACTCCGGCCGACTTCAGCTTCTCCGGCGACCGGAGTCTGCGGGTCACCGTGACCTCGGGCATACGTTCCAGCCGGTCGCACAGCGCGTCCATGCCGAGTTCGGCGACTCCCTGGGGGAGGAGACTCTGCGGCAGGGGTGTCACCATGTACCGGGCCCGGCGCGGCTGCACCGTGATCGGTGACGGGCCGCCCTTCCTGTGCGGCCCCGTCTCTTTGCCCTCGGGTCCCGTCCCGCCGACACCCGCTCCCTCGGACCCGCTCTCCCGGTTGTTTCCGGGTCTTTCCTTGACCATTGCGTCCACCTTCACCACGCCTGCGTCGTTCGTGTGCTCCTGATCCGGTGACGGGCGGCCGCGCTTCCACAGTGATGCGGTGTGCCCGGGAACCACTCCTGGGCACACCGCACCGCGCGCCGCCGGACGTCAGCCGATACCGAAGGGCATCTGGCCGAAGCCGAAGCCGGGCTGCTGGTACTGCTGCTGGTAGGGCTGGCCGAACTGCTGGCCGCCCGCCCCGCCGGGGCCCCACGGCTGCATGCCCTGCTGGCCCTGCATGCCCTGCTGGCTCTGCTGGACCAGCGTCAGGATCGCGATCGGCAGCGCCTGCTGCACGGACTGCTCGACCGCGTGCCGCACGCCCTGGCGCAGCGTCGTGTGCAGCGCGATGGCCAGGTACGGGTGCGCCTGGTGGGCCATGCCCTGCTGCTGAAGCTGCTGCTGGACCTGCTGGATCTGCTGCAGCGTCTGCTGCATGCGCTGCGCGATCTGCTGACTCGCCTGCTGACAGGCCTGCTGGATGGCCTGCTGGACGACCTGCGCGATCGGCTGCTGGCCGAACTGCTGTCCGAACTGCTGGCCGAACTGCTGCAGGGGCTGGGTACCGGTCATCACCGACATGAATGCTCCGTTCGATGGCACCAGGGGTGAAAGCCGACATAGAGAACCTATGCGGACTTTGTCGGGAGATTCCGACGCCCTGAAGCTAAGGTGGCGCACTCTCGATCGCAATCCGACAACCATGTCAACCGACGGTGTGCGGGGACCGGTTCGGCGGGGCGTTCGACGCGCGCCACGCCCCGCAGTCCCAGGCCGGCGCGGCCGGGACCGGAGTTCGGCCGCGGCCGCGGGTCGGCACGTCCAACCGGATGAACCTCAGTCCCCGCCGCTCCCGTACGGCCTCGTCAGGATCTCCATGTTGTGACCGTTCGGGTCGTCGAAGTAGGCGCCCCGGCCGCCGTCGTTGTGGTTGATCTCGCCGGGGCGGTGGTGGTACGGGTCCGCCCAGTACCTCAGGCCCCTGCCCCGGATACGGGCGAAGATCACGTCGAAGTCGTCCTCGGAGACCAGGAACGCGTAGTGCTGCGGGGTGATCGAGCCGGTGGTCTCCATGTAGTCCAGCGTCACACCGTTGGGGATCTCCACCGGGGTGAACGGGCCGAACGGCGGCGCCACCTCGAGCCCGAGCAGATCGGCGAGGAAACGGGCGGACGCCTCCTTGTCGTGTGCGGCGACGATCGTGTGGTTGAGCTCCACGGACATGGTCGGGCCTCCTGTCCCCCGGTTGCCGGAACCACTTCCCAGGCTAGGAGAGCGGGAGGGGGCGGCACATCGGTCTTCGGGCCCACGCCGCTGCGACCTTCGACCGACAACGCACATGAGGCGGCCACAAGGGCCGCCTCAAGTGGTGCTGTCGGGGGATCCTCAGATGGTGGCCGTGTCGATCACGAACCGGTACCGGACGTCGCTGCTCAGCACCCGCTCGTACGCCTCGTTGATCTCGGAGGCGCTGATCAGCTCGATCTCGGCGCCGATGCCGTGCGCCGCGCAGAAGTCCAGCATCTCCTGGGTCTCGCGGATGCCGCCGATCATGGAGCCCGCGAGGGTCTTCCGGCCGCCGATCACCGAGAACAGGTTGAGGGAGATCGGCTCCTCGGGGGCGCCCACGTTCACCAGCGCGCCGTCGACCTTCAGCAGCGACAGCAGCGCGCCGAAGTCCATCGGCGCCGAGACGGTCGAGACGATCAGGTCGAAGGAGCCCTGCAGCTCCTCGAAGGTCTTCGGGTCGCTGGTGGCGTAGTAGTGGTCGGCGCCCAGCTTCAGCCCGTCGTCCTTCTTGCGCAGGGACTGCGAGAGCACGGTCACCTCGGCGCCCATCGCGTGCGCGATCTTGACGGCCATGTGGCCGAGGCCGCCGAGGCCGACGACGGCGACCTTCTTGCCGGGGCCCGCGTTCCAGTGGGCGAGCGGCGAGTACGTGGTGATGCCCGCGCACAGCAGCGGGGCGGCCACATCGAGGGAGAGACCGTCCGGGATGCGGACGACGTAGTTCTCGTCCACGACGATCTTCTCGGAGTAGCCGCCGTAGGTGGGCTCACCGTCCTTGCCGATGGCGTTGTACGTGCCGACCATGCCCTTGAGGCAGTACTGCTCCTCGCCGCGCAGGCAGTTCTCGCACTCGCGGCAGGAGTCGACCATGCAGCCGACGCCCACGCGGTCGCCGACCTTGAACTTGGTCACGCCGGGGCCGACCTCGGAGACCACGCCCGCGATCTCGTGGCCGGGAACCATCGGGAAGATCGCCTCGCCCCAGCCCTCGCGGGCCTGGTGGATGTCCGAGTGGCAGATACCGGCGAACTTGATGTCGATCAGGACGTCGAACTCGCGGACCTCGCGGCGCTCGATGGTGGTGCGCTCGAGCGGGGCCTTCGCGGCGGGTGCAGCGTATGCGGCAAC
This sequence comes from Streptomyces sp. NPDC001796, assembly GCF_042892355.1. Lineage (NCBI taxonomy): Bacteria > Bacillati > Actinomycetota > Actinomycetes > Kitasatosporales > Streptomycetaceae > Streptomyces > Streptomyces sp. NPDC001796. The sequence continues at coordinate 528,409 of NZ_JBIAUC010000004.1, forward strand.
GGTGGTCATGCGGAGTTTCTCCTAAGGGGTTGCGCGCCCGGCTGCCTTCCACCGGGCACGGCGTCCAGCCTGCCCGGCGGCAGCCGAGTCACCCAGACCACGCTTCTGCCTACGACCAGCGTTCCTACCACTGGCGGAATCAGGCTCCGCCTCGTACGACCGTGAATACTGGACGCATGGACGAACAGCTCGACTCCGTGCCCGAGCCCGCCGCGGCAGCCGGTCAGGCCCTGGACCGGCGCGCCGAGCTCAGCGAGTTCCTGCGCACCCGCCGGGCCCGGCTGAAGCCGGAGGACGTGGGGCTGCCGGACTTCGGCCGCCACCGCAGGGTGCCCGGGCTCAGGCGCGAGGAGCTGGCGCAGCTGGCAGGCGTGTCCGTGGCGTACTACACACGCCTGGAACAGGGCAACGGACGGAACGTGTCCGCGGAGGTGCTCGACGCGATCGCCCGCGCGCTGCGGCTGACCGACGCCGAGCACGCGCATCTGACACATCTGGCCAAGCCGAAGGCGCACAAGAAGAAGCCGGCGGCCAGGACGCAGCAGGTGCGGGCGTCGCTCATGCAGCTGCTGGACTCCTTCGACGGGGTCCCGGCGTACATCGTGGGGCGCCGTGCGGACATCCTGACGTGGAACCGGATGGCCGCGGCCGTCTTCGGCGACTGGGCTCAGCTGCCGCCGCAGGAGCGGAACTGGGCGCGGATGACGTTCCTCAAGCCCGAGTACCAGGACCTGTTCGTGGACTGGGAGCAGAAGGCCATCGACATCGTGTGCCAGCTGCGCTACGAGGCGGGGTGTCACCCGGACGATCCGCGGCTGTCGGCGCTGGTCGGGGAGCTGTCGGTGAAGAGCGAGGACTTCCGGCGGCTGTGGGCGACGCACGACGTCAAGGAGAAGAGCCACGGGCTGAAGCGGTTGCGGCATCCGCTGGTGGGCGACCTCGCGCTGCAGTTCGAGTCGTTCCGGGTGCCGGACGACGGTGAACTGGCGCTGGTGACGTACCACGCCCAGCCGGGGTCGGCGTCGGCGGAGGCGCTGCGGCTGCTGGCGAGCTGGGGCACCGACGCCACCCGCGCGGGCACGACCGCGCCGCACGCCTGACAGCCACAGGCCAGGAGCGCGCCGCACATCGGACGGCCACAGGCACGAGCGCGTCGCACGACGGACAGTCACAGGCACGAGCGCGCCGCACATCGGACGGACACAGGCCAGGAGCGCGCCGCACAACGGACGGCCCACCGGAGGCATCGCTTCCGGTGGGCCGTCCGCCATCTGCCCGCTGTCTATCGGCTCACTTGGCGTAGACCGCGTTGTAGATGGAGATCGTCGACTTGTTGCCCTTCTTGTCGGCGATCTTGGCGTGGAACGACAGGCCCTGGCCCTTGGCCGGGTTCTTGTAGGTGATCCTGCCGTTCTTGACCGTCAGCCTGGTCCAGGTCCTGCCGTAGTCGTACGACACCCAGACCGAGAGCGACTGGAGGTTGCGTCCCGCGGCCGCGCCCTGGACGGTGACCGGGATCGTGACCTTCTTGCCGGCCTCGACGCGGCTGTCCAGGCCGGTGGTCGCGCCGAAGCGGACGGTCGATGCGGGCAGCTGGGCGCTGTCCACCTTCCTGGACTTGAACGTCCAGCTCGCGTCGATGCGGGTGGACGCCGCCGCGACCTTCACACTGCGGATGACCGAGGTCCTCAGCGTGTACGTGGCCTCGGCGGAGGGAACCTCGAAGGGCTTCACGCCGAACAGCGGATCGTCGTTCGAACCGACCTTGGTGCCGCCCCGGTACAGCGTCGTCTTCACCGACATGAACTCGGAGGATCCGGCGTGCCCCTGCCCGTCCGCGAACAGCGGCAGGTATCCGTAGATCTCGTTGTCGGTCCGGAAGAGGCCGTAGTCGGAGTTGATCACCGGCCCGAAGACCGCGGTGTTGAGGGTCCTGGTGTAGGTCCTGCCGCCGGTGAGGATCTGCGGGTCGCCCAGCGTGTAGTACGCCTCCGAGACCGGGAAGCCCTCCGCGTCCTTCTTGCCGCCGTACTGCGAGAAGTCGAACGTCCACTGCGCCCTGTCACCCGTGGACACGTAGAACGTGCGCGTGCCGCGCAGGTTCTGCTCGACGGGGACGTTGAAGCCGCTGTCGGTCGGTGTCTCGGCGTAGGCGCCGACGGCGCCGGTCTTGCCGCTGCTCGCGGCGCCGAGGTTCAGCTTCAGCGTGGCCAGTTCGTTCGCCGTGTAGTGGCGCACGTGCGCGCCCTCGAGCTGCTTGACCGCGGAGCCGGTGAACACGTCGTACTCGGCCGTGCCGCCCTTGGTCCACTGGCCGAACCAGGACTGGGAGAGGCCGGAGGGGACTGCCGGGCCGACCTGCGCCAGGCGGATGTCCGCGAACGACGGAGCGGACAGGGCCAGGCCGGTGCCCGCCGGGTCGTAGACGTACGACACCGTCGCGGACCGCGGCTTGGCCGACGCGTCCGGGACCGTGATGTCGGCGGACCTGGTCCTGTTCAGGTCCAGGGTGATGGCGGTGTCCCCGGTGACGCTCGCCTTGGGCTGGACCAGCCAGTCGACGCCGCCCTCGATCGAGGTCGGGTCCTTCACGGAGAGGGAGTCCAGCAGGTACGTGCCCTTGGGCACGCGGATCTTCACGGTCGTCGCGGAGCTCTGGGAGAAGTACTCCTTGCCCGCGTCGGCGCCCGAGGCCGCGACCAGGTCGCTGAGGTGGACGGGCGTCTGTCCGTCACGGTCCACGTACTTCAGCGTGACGTCGTACGACTCCACCTCGCGCTCCACGGACGCGGCCGTGCGCACGCTCTGGCCGCCGCCCGTCGCCGTCACATACGCCGAGTACGCGCCGTCGACGGTGCCGCCCAGCTTGCTGTTCACGGCGACCGGGACCGACGCCGTGCCGCCCGCGGGGACGGTGACCGTCTTCGCGCCCAGCGTGAAGAAGCCCGAAGGAGCGGCCTGGCCCTTGGGGTTGGTGGCCGTCAGCGACAGCGACAGGGTGACGGCGCTCTTGCCGGTGTTGCGGTACGTCAGCTGCTTGGTGACCGGCGTGTCGTCGGTGTGCGGCCACTGCGCGATGCCGAAACTCAGGGACGACGGTTCGGCGAGCACCGTCTGCCTGATCGCCCTGTCCACGGCGATGCGGCCCGAACCCTGCTGGAACGGGGTGTACTTGCCGCCCTTCGCGGACCCCGTCAGCGCCGACTTCAGCTCGGCGAACGTCCAGTCGGGGTGCTCCTGCTTGAGGATGGCGGCGGCGCCCGCGACGTGCGGGGTCGCCATCGACGTACCCGATATGGTCAGGTAGCCGGCCGGGTTCTCGCCGACCTCCTGGTCTATGAGGCTGCCCGGGGCCGCGGCGGCGGCGATGTCCACGCCGGGCGCGGTCACATCGGGCTTGATGGCACCGTCGAGGCCGGGGCCACGGCTGGAGAAGTCCGCCAGCCTGTCCTTGTCGTCGACCGCGCCGACGGTGAGCGCGTCGGCCGCGCTGCCCGGGGAGCCGACGGTCTTCTCGCCGCCCTCGCCCTCGTTGCCCGCGGCGATGGCGAACAGGATGCCCTTCTGCTCGGAGAGCTTGTTCACCTCGGCCTCGAGCGGGTCGATGTCGGGCGTGTCGGCGCCGCCCAGGCTGAGGTTGACGATGTCGGCGCCCTGCCGGGCGGCCCACTCCATGCCCGCGAGGATGCCGGAGTCGTCGCCGTACCCGTCGTCGTCGAGGACCTTGCCGCTGAGGATCCTGGCGCCGGGCGCGACGCCCTTGTACTTGCCGTGCGACTTCGCGCCGGTGCCGGCCACGATGGACGCCACGTGTGTGCCGTGGCCGACCTTGTCGGCGGTGGTGGCGGAGGTGGAGAAGTTCTTGGCCTCGATCACCTGGCCCTTGAGGTCGGGGTGGTCGGCGTAGACGCCCGTGTCGAGCACGGCGACCTTGACGCCCTTGCCGGTGTAGCCCGCGGCCCAGGCCGTCGGGGCGCCGATCTGCGGCACGGACTTGTCGAGGCTCGCCTTGCGGACGCCGTCGAGCCAGACGTGCTCGATGCCGGAGGCGGTGGCGTCGCCGTCGGTGACGGCCTTCCACAGCTCGGCCGCGTCCCGCTGGGGGGTGAGGACCGCGTCGGCGTTCAGGGACGTGAGGCTCCGGCGGAGCGTGCCCGCCTCGCGGACGTCGGCCTTCGCGGTACGGGCGGCGCCCTTGTAGCCGACGATGACCTTCAGGCCGTTCTTCTGGTCCGCCCGGGTCCGCGACGAGTTGAGCTCGGTGACGTCGAACAGACGCCGGTCGATCTTCCCCTCGGCGATCAGAGCGGCCGCGTCGGCCGGCACCGCATAGGTGTGTCCGGCGGCCTTGCGGACCTGGACCGGAACGTTCCCCCGGCCCTTCGCCCGCTCCAGGCCCACGACTCGGCCCTTGGCGTCGACGACGACGCGGTCACCGGTGATGAGAGTGATCCGGTGCTGGGCCGTCAGGCCGCCGGCGGCGCCGTGTGCCGCGGGGGCGGGCTTCGCCGACGCCGGGCTGGTCATGCCCGCCGCCAACGCCACGGCGGCGGCCGTTGCGACGGTCGCCGCGCATGCTCTTTTCACTTGTCTGCGCAAGACTCCCCCTGGAGATGAGGTGCCGGGCGAATCCCCGTTCACCCGGCCGGGGGTGGTCTCGTACATGCGCACGTCATCCCCCCGGATCACGCAGTATGCCGGGGGGTGATCAACGCCTCAATACGGGGGCCGCAACGACTTCCAACGACTGGGCGTCCATGCGACGCCCCACCGAACGGCCTGCGGAACGTCCTGCCGAACGGCCTACGGAACGGCCTACGAGGCGGCCCACCGAACGGCCTACGGGGCGGCGTTCTCCGTGACGGTGATTTTGCCCTTGCGGATGGTCGCGAGCCGCGGGGCCTTCTTCGCGATCGACGAGTCGTGGGTGACCATGATGAACGTCAGTCCGTGCTCCTTCCACATGCGTTCGAGCACGTCCATGATCTCGTCGCGCATCGACTCGTCGAGGTTTCCGGTGGGTTCGTCGGCGAGCAGCACCTTCGGCTGCTTCACCAGCGCGCGGGCGATCGCGACGCGCTGCTGCTGGCCGCCCGACATCTCGCCCGGCAGATGCCCGAGCCGCTCCCCGAGTCCCACGGAGTTCAGTGCCTCGGCGGCCCGTTCGCGCCGCTCCCCCGGCCTCACCCCGAGCGGGACCAGGGCGGTCTCGACGTTCTCCTGCGCGGTGAGCGTGGGGATGAGGTTGAAGGACTGGAAGACGAAGCCGATGTTCTCGCTGCGCACCTTGGTGAGCCGGGCCTCGGAGAGCCTGGCCAGGTCGACGCCGTCCAGTTCGACCTGGCCGGAGGTCGGCTTGTCGAGTCCGCCGAGCATCTGCAGCAGGGTGGACTTGCCGCCGCCGGTGGGGCCCTGGATGACGAGCCGGTCGCCGTCGCCGATGGTGAGGTCGACGCCGTCCAGGGCGTTGATCGTCTCCTTGCCCCGCGTGTAGCGCTTGGTGACGCCTCTGAGTTCGTACATGGGTGCAACTCCTGGGATGCGGAAGGGGTGCGGGGCGGGGCTATTCGACGCGGCGCAGGGCGTCCGCCGGGCGCAGGCGGGAGGCGCGCCAGCCGCCGAAGGCGCCGGCGATCAGACCGCCGGCCACGGCGAGGGCGACCGCGAGGGCGATGGTGGTGAGGCTGACCGGCGCGGTGAGCGCGACCTGAAGGGTCCGCGCGGCCTGCCGACCCGGACCGCCGAAGCCGCCGCCACCGGGACCGCCGCCGAAGCCACCGCCGCCACTGCCCCCGCCGAGTTGCGCCTGAAGCGTGGGGCTGATCGCGGTGACGGCGTACGCGCCCGCCAGGCCGAGCGCGATGCCGAGGGCGCCGCCGACCAGGCCGTTGACGACGGCTTCGCCGACCACCTGCCGGGTCACCCGGCCCGACTTCCAGCCGAGCGCCTTGAGCGTGCCGAACTCGCGCACGCGGCGGGAGACGGCGGAGGAGGTGAGCAGGCCGGCGACCAGGAACGCGGCCACCAGCACCACGATGGACAGCCACTTGCCGACGCTGCCGGCCAGGCTGGAGGCGGTGGACAGCGAACCGGAGACGGTGCTCGCCAGGTCGGCGGAGGTGGTGACCGTGGTCCCCGAGACGTTCGTCTGGATGGCCTTCTTCACACCGGCGATCTGCTGCGAGTCGGTCGCCTTGACGTAGATCGTGGTGACCTTGTTCTTCGCGTCGGCGAGCGTCTGGGCCTGCTGCAGCGGGATGTACAGGTTGGCCGCCGAGTCACCGCTGTCGGCCGTGGCGATGCCGATGATCTGGAACTTGACGCTCTTGATGGTGACCGTGCCGCCGACCTTGAGGTTGTTCTCCTTGGCGTAGGCCGAGTCGACGACGGCGACCTTGGCGTTCGTGTCCGACGTCTTGAAGGTGCGACCACTGGTGATCTGGGAGGAGGTCAGCGGGCCGAGGGCGGGCTTGGTGACGTCGGTGCCGTAGACGGAGTAGTTGTTGACGTCGAAGGCGGCGCCGCCGCCCTCCACCCGGCCCTGCGGCTGCCCGCCGCCGAAGCCGCCGCGTCCGCCCTGCTCGCCGCTGTTCTGGTCCTGCTGGAACTGACCCCGCGTGAACTGCCCGCTGATCTTGATGACCCGCAGGCTCAGCCCGCCGGCGGCGTCCGAAACCCCCTTCTGCGTCCCGACCTTGGTGACCGTGCTGCTCGCCAGCGTCTGGAAGCCCTGCACCGTGACGCGGTCGCTGCTCTGGGTCTCCTTGGAGTCGCTGCCGCTCGCGTCGAAGTTGAAGCGCGGCCGCTGCGAGCTGCCGGAGGTGGGGTCGGCCGCCTTGGTGACGGTCATGTCGGTGCCGAGGCCGTACAGCGACTGCAGCACCTTGTCCTGCGCCTTCCCCATCCCCGAGGACACGGAGTTGACCACGATCACAAGTGCGATGCCCAACGCGAGCCCGGAGGCGACGACGAGGGCCGCCTTTCTCCGGCGGCGCAGTTCGCGCCTCAGGTAGGTGAAGAACATGGCCGCAAACTAGGGAGGCACCCTGATGAACCCGTAAACCGGACATAAGAGAACGATGAGAAGCGCGCCCGCCTGGCATCCCGTGAACACGACGATGCCGCCGGCTGCCCGCGAGGGCGGCCGGCGGCATCGCGCAGGGAGGCATCGGATCGGGCGTCAGACGGCCGAACCCGCCTTCCACTGGGCCCAGCTCAGGTTCCAGCCGTTGAGGCCGTTGTCCGGGGCGACCGTCTTGTCGCCGGTGTTCTGAACGACCACCACGTCACCGATCAGCGAGTGGTTGTAGAACCAGGCGGCCGGCGTGCTCGGGTCGTTCGCGCCCTTCTTGTCCTGCAGGCCGACACAGCCGTGGCTGGTGTTGACGTTGCCGAAGACGGACGGGGCACCCCAGTAGTTGCCGTGTATGAAGGTGCCAGACGTGGTCAGGCGCATGGCGTGCGGCACGTCCTTGATGTCGTACTCGCCCTTGCCGTCGGAGTCGGTGAAGCCGACCGTCGCGCCGTTCATCCGGGTCTGGGTGAACTTCTCCGAGATCACCATCTGACCCTCGTAGGTCGTGTGATCCGGCGCGCCCGCGGAGATCGGTATGGTCTTGATGACCGTGCCGTCCTGCGTCACCTTCATCTGCTTGGTCTTCGCATCGACGTACGAGACCTGGTTGCGGCCGATCTTGAAGGTGACCGTCTTCTGCTGCACGCCGTATATGCCGCTCGCGCCCTCGACGCCGTCGAGGTTCAGCTTCATCGTGACGGTGGAGCCCTCCTTCCAGTACTGCTCGGGACGGAAGTCGAGCCGGTTGGCGCCGAACCAGTGGCCGACGACCTCCTGCCCGCTGCTGGAGGTGACGGTGATCCCCTTCTGCACGGCGGCCTTGTTGGTGATCGCCTTGTCGAAGTTGATCGAGACGGGCATGCCCACGCCGACGGTGGCGCCGTTGTCCGGCGTGAAGTTGCCTATGAAGGAGTGCGCCGGGGCGACGGTCGTGAAGGAGGCGTTCTCATGGGCGTCGCGGCCCGCGGAGTCCTTGGCCGTCACGGCGATCTTGTACGTCGTGGCCCGCTCGAGCTGGGTGGTCGGCGCCCAGCTGGTCTTGTCGGCGGAGATCTGTCCGGCGACCGGGGTGCCGGACGCGGTGGTCATGCTGACCTCGGTGAGCGTGCCCTTGGCGACCGTCACCTTGGCGGCGTTGTTGATGGAGGCGTTGTCGGAACCGTCCGCCGGCGTGATCTTGATCTGTGCCTCGGAGGTCTTCTTGGCGGCCGCCTCGTCGACCGAGGCCTGCGAGTCCTTGTTGTCCCCGCCCCCACTCGCCGCCGAGCTGCCTCCGCTACACGCGGAGAGCACCAGCACCCCGCCGAGCAGTGCGGACGCGGCCATCAGGCCCTTGCGCCGCTTACTGTCCGTCATCACACGCTTCTCCATGGTTGCCGAATCCCCATAACCCCGTTGAGTCCCCCGTAAGAACCCTCAACGCTACGACCGGTTCGCCCGGTTCCACATCCGTGGCCGGTGTGGGACACACCACGCCGGCCCGACGGGTGCCCGATGAGTCCCGGTGCCATGCGGGACACCGGGGAACGCCTTTTGAGACGACGGTGCCCCGGGCGCCGGTTGCCGCCCGGGGTCACCATTTTCCCAAGACATGTCAGCCGAGTCGGACCCCCTCGTCGTCCTCGTCTCCCCCCGGCTCATCATCCTCGCCGAGCGCCCAGTCCGGCGAATCGGGGTCGTAGTCGACGATCTCGCTGCTCCAGGAGGCCTGGGCGAGTTCGACGCCGGGTACCTCGCCCAACAGGACGGACGGCTCGACGAGATACGCGACGGCCTCGGCCGCGTCCTCCGTCACCGCGCTCTCGGTGTAGGCGCGCTCACTCTCGGGCATGTCCGGGTCGTCCGCGATCCGGCGCAGGGCGGCCTTGGCGACGGCGTCGGCATCGTCGATCTCGACGACCAGTTCCACGCGAAGGCGGACATACCGTGATGTCTCAGAAGTGCTCATGGCGCGCAGCGTACGGCCCGGAGAGCTCGCGACTTTCCCACGACCCGCGCCTTTCACTAGCATCGCTCCACACGGCCAATTCATAAGCGCCCCAGGGGGATCGGAATTTCGTGTCCGCCGCACGTCGATCGTCGTCCACCACCCGCCGGACGTTGCTGACCGCCACCGCCGCGGGGACCCTGCTGGGTGCCCTGTGGTTCGTGCCGTCCGCGAACGCGACCCAGAGCACACCGGAGAGTCCGCGGATCGCGACCTCGACGACCACCGACCGGACGACCACGGGCGCGATCGACGCGACCGGCGCGACGGCCCACACGCAACTGGCCGACACCGGCAGCGTGGACACGACGCCGTACGTCATCGGGGGGACGCTGTTCCTGGGCCTGGGAGCGGGTTTCGTGACGTACTCGATCCGCCGGGAGCGCACCGAGGCGTACTGACAGCCCCGCGGCCCCTTGGTGCACAAGGCCCCGCCGCCACCGAGGACTGGGCGGTGACGGCGGGGGGCCGGTGGCGGGTCAGCCGGCGGTGGGTCAGCCGGCGGTCGGACGCAGCCGGATGACGTTCCAGGAGACGGGCTGCAGGCTCACGGTGAGACGGCCGTCGGTGACCGCGCCGGTGTCCACGCCGCGCGGCCGGACCCTCTCGGGGTCGTGCCGGGTGTTGGTCGCGCGCAGGTCCGGGTCGGCGAGGACGGAGTGCTCCACCGGCGCGTATCCGGGGAAGGCCCGCAGGTCCACGGCGAGTTCCACGTCCTCGGTCTGGTGCCGGTTGACCGCGAGGACCGTGAGTTCGTCGGCGCCCTCCGCCTCGGACACATGGGTGGCGACGGCGTCGAGGACGGGAACCTCACCGAACCGTGCCGTCTCGTACACGGGCGCGACCGGCTCCACCCGCAGCACCGTGCCCCGGGCGTACCGCGCCGCCTGGGCGAACGGGTGGAACGTCGTCTGCCGCCAGCTGGGACCGCCGGGTTCGCTGCGGATGGGCGCGATGACGTTGACGAGCTGGGCGAGGCAGGCGGCCGTGACGCGGTCGCTGTGCCGGAGCAGGCTGATCAGCAGGCCGCCGACCACGACCGCGTCGGCGACGTTGTACTCGTCCTCGATGACCCGCGGCGCCACCGGCCAGTCGGTGGGCTTCTCCTGGTTCTCGAAACGGGACAGGTACCAGACGTTCCACTCGTCGAAGGAGAGATTGATCCGCTTCTTCTTGCGCTGCTTGGCCCGTACGTGGTCCGCCGTGGCCACCACCGCCTCGACGAAGCGGTCCATGTCCACCGAGGAGGCGAGGAAGCTGCCGAGGTCGCCGTCCAGTTCCTCGTAGTAGGCGTGACAGGAGATGTAGTCGACCTGGTCGTAGGCGTGCTCCAGAACGGTCGCCTCCCAGGAGCCGAAGGTCGGCATCGAGGAGCTGGAGCTGCCGCAGGCCACCAGTTCGAGCCCGGGGTCGATCATCCGCATGGCGCGCGCGGTCTCGGCGGCCAGCCGGCCGTACTCCGCGGCGGTCTTGTGCCCGGTCTGCCAGGGCCCGTCCATCTCGTTGCCGAGGCACCACATCCGGATGCCGAACGGCTCCTTGGCGCCGTTGGCCCGCCGCCGGTCGGACAGCGCCGTGCCTTCCCGGTGGTTGCAGTACTCCAGCAGGTCCAGCGCCTCCTGGACCCCGCGGGTGCCGAGGTTGACGGCCATCATCGGCTCGACCCCGGCCTTCTCGGTCCAGCGGTGGAACTCGTGCAGCCCGAACGCGTTTGTCTCCGTGCTGTGCCAGGCCAGGTCGAGGCGGGTGGGACGCTCGGCCGCCGGGCCGACGCTGTCCTCCCAGCGGAACCCGGAGACGAAGTTGCCGCCGGGGTAGCGCACGGCGGTCACACCGAGTTCGCGCACCAGGGCGAGGACGTCGCGGCGCAGCCCGTCCTCGTCGGCCTGCGGATGGCCGGGCTCGAAGATGCCGGTGTACACACAGCGGCCCATGTGCTCCACGAACGAGCCGAAGGTACGGGGGTTCACGTCGGCGACGCGGAAGGCGGGGTCGACGGTCAGGGAAGCGTGCAGCATGGAAGGTCGCTCCGGGGTGTGCGCGGGATGGCCGGGAAAGGAGGTCGGGCAGGGATCACTTGAGGCTTCCGACGGTCAGACCGCCGCGCCAGTACCGCTGCAGCAGCAGGAAGGCGATGACCAGCGGCAGGATCGCCACCAGTGAGCCGACGACGAGCAGGCTGAACAGCGCGTTGGCGCCGCTCTGCACCATCGCCCCCTGGTACCAGGACGTAAGGCCGACGGTCAGCGGGAACAGCCTGTCGTTGTTGAGCATCACCAGCGGCAGGAAGAAGTTGTTCCAGGTACCGACCATGGAGAACAGCAGCACGGTGACCAGGGCGGGCCTCAGCGTCGGCAGGGCCACCGACAGCAGGACGCGGATTTCCCCCGCGCCGTCGACGCGGGCGGCCTCCAGCAGCTCGTCGGGCAGCGACTCCTGCACGTACACCCGCACCAGGTAGACGCCGAACGGGTTGAGCAGCGAGGGCAGGATGACCGCCCACATCGTGTTGGTCAGCTCCACCTTGCTCAGCAGCAGATAGGTCGGGATGGCCAGCGCGGTCGCGGGCACCATGATGGCGCCGAGCAGGCTCGAGAAGAGCAGGTTCCGGCCCGGGAAGCGGTACTTGGCGAAGGCGTAGCCCGCGAGGGGCGCCACGGCGGTGGCGCCCACTCCGCTGACGCCCGCGTAGATCGCGGTGTTGCCGAGCCAGCGCAGGTACTCGCCGTCGTCGTACGTGAACAGCTGCTGGAGGTTGGTCCTGGAAGTACGAGCCGTTCAGGATCGGGGTGGCGAGCGGGAACAGGTACGCCTGGCCGATGCCGATCTTCCAGGCGGCCTCGGAGGTGCCGAACAACTCCCGGGCGACCTCGGCGGCCTGCTTGGGGTTCTTGGTCTGGTCGGTTACCGCGAAGGTGGAACCGCCCCAGTCGCCCTGGGCGTTGCCGCCCGCCGTCCACCGCGGCAGCGGGGCCGCACGCCACAGACCGCCCGCCCGAGCCGCCGGAACCGCAGGCCGCGACGAGCACGCCGGCGAGGGCGGCGGACGCCGTCACGAACGCCCGGCGGAGGAGGCGGGGCTGCCGGCGGGCCACGCGGCGGGAGCCGCCTGTCGGATGCTGTCTGCTGGTGGACATGCGCATTCTCCTGAGTGAGGTGCCTGGGGAGCGGAGGCTGAGGCCGGGGAGAGGAGGGTGCGGGGGGTGCCGGGGTGTGGGGGAGGAGGGAGGAGGAGGGAGGAGGAGGGAGGAGGAGGTTCGATATGCCGAACGGCATTCGATCCTCAGGTCAGGTCAGGTCGATGGCGAGTGTTCGGGATGCTGTGCGGGGATTCGGTGCAGACCGTCTCTGCTACGCGTTTGCAGCGCTGCAGAAGTGTTAATCCACACCTTGCCGCGCTGCAAGAGGTGACGCAGCGGAAACTTCAACCGGCTCGAACCCGGCTGCACCGGACGAAGGTGAGATATGGGAACAGGCGTGACCTGCGCGACGTCGCGGCCCGCGCGGGCGTCTCCAGCCGCACCGTGTCCAACGTGGTGAACGGCTACGCACCGGTCTCCGAGGCCACCCGCGCCCGCGTCCAGCAGGCCGTGGACGAACTCGGCTACCGGCCGAACGTGCTGGCCCGCAACCTCGCCGCCGGGCGCTCGGGCCAGATCGCGGTGGTCGTGCCGTACCTCGACACGCCGTACTTCGCCGAACTGCTGCAGGGCATCATCCGCGCGGCCCGGGTACAGGGTTACAACGTCCTGATCGACCAGACCGACGGCGACGCGGAGCACGAGAGGCTGTTCCTCAGCCGCGGCTCCCAGCAACTGCTGTTCGACGGGGTCATCTTCAGCCCGCTCGGCCTCGCCCAGTCCGACCTGGCCGTCCGCGACCCGAGTCTTCCGCTGGTGGTGCTCGGCGAGCGGGTCAGCGACGGCGGCTTCGACCACGTCGGCATCGACGACGTCACCGCCTCCCGCGAGGCCACCGAGCACCTGCTCGACCTCGGCCGGCGGCGTGTCGCGGCGATCGGCGACCAGCCCTACCGCACCGGCGAGGCGGCCCAGCTGCGCACCCGAGGCTTCCGGCTTGCCCACGAGCGCGCCGGGATCCCCGTACGGGAGGAGCTGATCATCTCCACCCCGCGCTTCAACCGCTCCGACGGCGCTTCGGCGATGGCACACCTGCTCGACCTCGAGGAGCCGCCGGACGCGGTGTTCTGCTACAGCGACCTGGTGGCGCTGGGCGCGATGCACACGCTGGCCGCGCGCGGGCTGCGCGTGCCGGAGGACGTCGCGATCGTCGGCTACGACGACATCGAGGACGGCCGCTACTCCAACCCGACCGTCACCACGATCTCGCCGGACAAGAAGATGATCGCGGAGACGGCGGTGGAGCGACTGCTGAAACGGATCGGCAGCTCGACGCCCGTACCGGGGCTCGAGATCCGGGCGCCGCACCGGCTGGTGGTCCGGGAGAGCACGGTGGGCCGGCGGGCAGCGGATTAGGCGAGGGGCTGCCGGCGGGTGCCGCCGCGGCACGGCGGTGGCGGGCCGGCGGGCAGCGCAAGCGGATGGTGTGTCGGTCGGCGGTGGCGGGACCCGGGCGGCGTCCAGGTAGGGCGCCTGCCGGGGCCCGGCAGGCCGTCGCCCACGTGCTGCGCGCCGAGTGACGGCGCGTCGCGTCGGACGAGGTGGTCAGGTCTTCTCCGGCAGGCGCCCCGCAGCGGGGCCACCCCTTGGGCGGCCCCGCTGCCGGTGCTCAGGCCAGCGGTCCCGTGACCGACTCGACCGCCGCGAGCAGGCGGCCGTCGCGCAGGAACGCGTCCGCCGCCGCGAGGTCCGGGGCCAGGAACCGGTCCGGGCCGGGACCCTCGGCGCCCGCCTTGCGCAGAGCGGTGATCGCCGCCTGGCTGGCGGGGGCCGGGGTCAGGCCCTCGCGCAGTTCGATGGCGCGGGTCGCCGCGTACAGCTCGATCGCGAGGACACGGGTCAGGTTGTCCACCGCCGTGCGCAGCTTGCGGGCGGCCGACCAGCCCATGGACACGTGGTCCTCCTGCATCGCCGAGGACGGGATCGAGTCCGCGGAGGCCGGTACGGCGAGCCGCTTCATCTCGCTGACCAGGGCCGCCTGCGTGTACTGGGCGATCATCAGGCCGGAGTCGACGCCCGCGTCGTCCGCGAGGAACGGCGGCAGGCCGTGCGAGCGGTTCTTGTCCAGCAGCCGGTCGGTGCGGCGTTCCGCGATGGACGCCAGGTCCGCCGCGGCGATCGCCAGGAAGTCCAGCACGTACGCCACCGGCGCGCCGTGGAAGTTGCCGTTGGACTCGACACGCCCGTCGGGCAGGACCACCGGGTTGTCGACGGCCGAGGCCAGCTCGCGCTCGGCGACCAGGCGGGCATGGGCCAGCGTGTCCCGTCCGGCGCCCGCGACCTGCGGGGCGCAGCGCACCGAGTAGGCGTCCTGCACGCGCGGCGCGTCGTCCTGGTGGTGGCCCGTGAGACCCGAGTCCTTCAGCACGGCCAGCATGTTGGCGGCCGACGCGCCCTGCCCGGGGTGCGGGCGGATGGCGTGCAGCTCCGGCGCGAGGACCTTGTCCGTGCCGAGCAGCGCCTCCAGGGAGAGCGCGGCGGTGATGTCGGCCGACTTGTACAGGGTGTCCAGGTCGGCGAGGGCCATGAGCAGCATGCCGAGCATGCCGTCGGTGCCGTTCAGGAGCGCGAGGCCCTCCTTCTCGCGCAGCTCGACGGGGGCGATGCCGTGCTCGGCGAGGAGTTCGGCGGCGGGGCGTACGACGCCGTCGGGACCCTCGGCCTCGCCCTCGCCCATGAGGGTCAGCGCACAGTGGGACAGCGGGGCCAGGTCGCCGGAGCAGCCGAGCGAGCCGTACTCGTGCACGACCGGGGTGATCCCGGCGTTGAGGAGGTCGGCCATGGTCTGCGCGACCTCTGGGCGCACGCCGGTGTGTCCCGAGCAGACCGTCTTCAGCCGCAGGAACATCAGCGCGCGCACGACCTCGCGCTCCACCCGGGGGCCCATGCCCGCCGCGTGCGAGCGGACGATGTTGCGTTGCAGCTGGGTGCGCAGCTCCTGGCTGATGTGCCGGGTCGCCAGCGCGCCGAAGCCGGTGCTGACCCCGTAGACGGGGTCCGGCTTCGCGGCCAGCGCGTCCACGATCCCGCGGGCCGCCGCCAGGGCCGTCAGGGCTTCCTCGGAGAGCTCGATCCGGGCGTCCGCGCGCGCCACGGCGAGAACGTCGGACGCGGTCACCCCGGACGTCCCCACCACCACAGTGTGCATATCCATATTCAGGAGCGTACGCAGTGAATTCGAAGATGTCACCAGTGGGGTGGCGGTTCACCCCTTACCGACCCCGTGCGACCCCGACGCCGACCCCGATGCCGACGCGGTGACGGCTCAGTGCCGCCCACGGAACCTGCGGCGCTCCCCGGCGGGCGGCGGCTCGTCGGCCAGGCGCACCACGGGGTCGTCCGGTCCTTCGCGGCCCGCGACCACGGGCTTCGCGGCGTGCAGGGCCTTCGCCCGGTACTGGGCCGCGTCGGCGAGCCGGAACAGCCAGCGGGCCGAGCGGACCGGGCCGATCGGGTCCTGGGTGGAGGCGACCCCGCAGGCGACACCGTCGCCGATCTCCAGTTCGGCGGCCCGGCGGCACACCTCGTCGGCGGCCCGCACCACCTCGTCGGCCGGCGGGCCCACCGCCAGCAGGCAGAACTCGTCACCGCCGAGCCGGGCGACCAGCGCACCCGGCAGCATGGCGCCGCACAGCGACAGCACCGACCCGAAACGTTCCAGCAGCCGGTCGCCCACGGCATGTCCCTGTGTGTCGTTGACCCGCTTGAGCCCGTTGACGTCACAGACGACGAGCGAGACCACGACCCCGTCGGCCCGGTGCTGTTCGATCGCCTCCTCCAGACGCACGTCGACGGCACGGCGGTTGGCGAGGCCGGTGAGGGCGTCGGTGAACGCGAGCCTGCGGGCCTCCTCCAGGCGCTCGGTCTGCGCGATGCCGGCGGCCACGACGGAGGCGAGGACGGTGGCGAAGTCGGCGTCGTCGCCGTCGAAAGCGGGCTCACCGGCCGCGCGCGCCACATACAGCTCGCCCCAGGCGCGGCCGTGCAGCACCACGGGCGCCACGACACAGCAGCCCCGGCCGCGCCGGCGCAGCGCCGCGACCCGCTGATGGCAGTATCCGGCGTGGCCCGCGGCCGGCCCCTCGGCGGTCTCCACCCAGGCGCTCGGACCGCCGCCGCCCGCCCAGCGCTCGTGCAGGAACTCGGTGATCTCCGGGAACTGGTGCACGGGGTAGGCCTCGTGCTCGGGGAACTCCTCCTCCTCGGGCGCGCGCTTCCCCACGTTGACGAGGACCCGCAGCCGTCCGGCCTCCCGCTCCCACACCGACAGCGCGGCGAAGTTCCCGGCGAGCGCCCGGCACGCGCCCAGCGCGGCGGCCCGCCAGGCCTCGTGCGGAGTGTGCGCCGCCGCCATGCCCTGCGCCAGCGCCACCACGGCCCTCAGCCGACTGTCCTCAGCCACGACTCCAGGCTAGGGACGATCAGCGGCAAGTGAGACATCGGTGCGGCGATCAGGTGCGAGGGAAGACCGGAGCCCTGCGGCTACGCGCGTCCCGCCCCGCGGGCCGCAACACTCGCCGGCGACCGCGGGCCGCAGCACTCGCCGGCCATGGCGAGACGCGCTACTCCCCCGGCCACTGCGGCGTGCGCTTCTCATTGAAGGCGGACACGCCTTCCGCGCGGTCGCCGGAGAACGCCACCGAGCGCCATGCCGCGTCCTCGACCTCCAGGCCGGTGCGCAGGTCAAGACCGTGGCCGAGCCGCAGGGCACGCTTCGCGGCGCGCAGGCCGACCGGGGAGTTCGCGGCGATCCGGGCGGCGAGGTCGAGCGCCTCGTCACGGTCCCGGCCCTCCGGTACGAGATCGTCGACCAGGCCCAGCTCCCGCGCCTCGGCCGCCTCCAGGCGCCGGGCCGTGAAGATCAGCTCCGCGGCGCGCGCGGCGCCCACCCGGCGGGGCAGCAGCTGCGTACCGCCGCCGCCGGGGATGACCCCGACGGACACCTCGGGCAGCCCCACCACCGCCGTCGCGTCCGCCACGATCAGGTCGCAGGACAGCGCCAGCTCGAAGCCGCCGCCCAGCGCGAATCCGTGCACGGCGGCGATCGTGGGCATCGGAAGCTCCAGGACGCCGGTGTAGGCGGCGCGGGCGAGGGGGCGCTGGCGCATCAGGTCGGCGTCCGTGAAGGAGTTGCGCTCCTTCAGGTCCGCGCCCACGCAGAACGCCCGCTCGTGCGTCGACGTCACCACCGTCACCCGGGCGTCCCGGTCGGCGGCGAGGTGCGCGCACGCGTCCGCGATCGAGCGGGCCATGTCCGTGGACACCGCGTTCATCGCCTTGGGCCGGTCCAGCGCCAGCTCCGCGACATACCCGTGCCGCCGTACGACGACGTGCTCGCCGAACCGCCGCTCGTCCCCCTGCTCCGCCATGACACCCTCCCGGTTAACGCGGGTTAACTACACGACGCCCCGATCATCGCAGCCGGGGCGGCCCCGCGAAAGCCGCCGCGCACCTTCGGTGGGTGTGGGCCATTGACCGACCCCTGTCCCCGTTCGGGTGAATTCGAGCCACCTCCGCATCACCCCCAGCCCATCTCCACATAATCTGCGCACCGCACCAGCACTTGGGGGGAGTGCGGGCGACCGGGGAGGGACGGGCATGACGGACACGGCCACCGACGACGCGACGACGACGGTGCACAACGGCTCCGGCCCCCTCTGGGGCCGCCCGGTGGGCCGGCACCGCAAGCCGCGCCACCGTCGCCTGGCGCTCGCCGTAGGCGGGTTCGCGCTCGCCGCCGGAGCCCTGAGTCTCGTACGCCTGGCGCCCGAGTCGGTGACGGGCGGGGGCGGCACCGCGGAGGCCGAGCCCCGGATCGGCGCCGGCCACACCACGGCGACGGCAGGGGGCGTGCCGTCCAAGGGGGCCGCGGGACCCTCGACGACAGCCCTGAAGGAAAGGGCCGGCGCGGTGCCGGCCGTGTCGGGCGACGCGAGCCCGTCCGGGCGTCCGGCCACGCCGGCCCCGCGCGTCACGGACCCCGCGACCGGCATCCCGGAGGCACCCTCGACCCCCACGGCTTCGCGTTCACGAACACCCGGGCCCCCGGTCACGACGACGGCCGCGCCGCCGTCCGCGCCGTCGCCCACCGCGACCACTCGGGCACCCGCGCCGTCGGCACCGGCCCCCTCGAACCCCCCGGGACTGTGCGTGCCGATCGTGGGGCTGTGCGTCCACGGCCTGTGAGCGCACCGACCGCCAGGACGGAAGCAGCGCCTACGCCGGCCCGTCCCGCCGGGTCAGCAGCCACGGCTCGATCACACCGAGGCCGCGCACCGGCCGCTGCCACATCGGCTGGAGCGCGAAGCGGTAGGTGGGCGGCTCCTTGCCCTCCTTCTCGGCGGCGGCCGCGGCCTCCGCGGCCTCCGTCTCGGAGGCGGGGGCCTCTGCCGTGCGGATCAGCTCCTCCGCGAAGTCGTGGTCCACCAGGACGGCGTCGCGGGGCGCTATCGAGGTGAGCCGGCTGGCCAGGTTCACCGTCGTACCGAAGACATCGCCCATCCGCGTGGTGACCGTGCCGAAGGCGATGCCGACCCGCAGCTCCGGCATGGTCTCGTCGTTCGCCATGGTCTCGATCAGGCGCAGGGCGATCTCCGCGGCGATACCGGCGTCGTCCGCCGCGTACAGCACCTCGTCGCCGAGCGTCTTGATGAGCCGGCCGCCGTGCGCGGCGACCAGATCGGCCGCGGTGGTCTCGAACGCCTCGACGAGTTCGCCGAGCTCCTCCTCCTCCATGCGGCGCGTCAGGCGGGTGAAGCCGACCAGGTCGGCGAAGCCGACGGCGAGGCGGCGGTCGACCATCTCCTCGTCGTCCGCGGCCTGCACCACCCGGCCGGTGGCGGCGGCGAGCTGGCGCCGCCAGACGTAGACGAGGAACTCCTCGAGTTCCGGCAGGAGCAGCTCGATCAGCGGGTACGTCACCTCGGTGCGGGTCATGCCGGGCTCGGGCGGCTCGGTCAGGCCCTCCAGGAAGGAGTCGATCTGCCACTCGGCCAGGCGTGCGGTGGTCTGCCCGGTGGAGCGGGCCACCTGTACGGCCATGGCCTCGCTGAGCAGTCCCGCCTCGACGAGTCCGGCCAGGCGCCGCAGGGCGAGGACGTCGGCCTCGGTCAGGGCCCTGGCCTGGCCTATGTCGGCGAAGCCCATGGCCCGCCAGAAGCGGGACGCCAGTTCCATCGAGACGCCCGCGCTGCGGGCCGCCTGGAAGGGGGTGTAACGGCGCTCGGCCCCCAGGATGAGCTGCTCGAGGCGGAGCGCGAGGGGGTTCTCCTCGGACTCGGCGTGTGCGTCGCGCCCCGGTTCACCGTCGGGGGCGGGGTGTACGCCCGTGCCCGAGCCCGTGTCGTCGACGGTCACGCGTGCTGCCCTTCCGATCTGCCGCGGTCAGGTATCGACCGCGGTCAACTCTACGGCAGGTGTGCGGTAGCTCACTCCTCAGCGGGCTCAGTGGGCACCCGGCGCCGGTACGGCACCCGTTGCCGCGGTGCCGCCGGGGCTCCGCCCCCGGACCTTCGTCAGCTCCCCCAAGCTCTTCGAGCAGGGGCGACCACCGGACGGGCCGGTTGATGCTCACGCAGGCCGCAGGTGCACGACATCCCCGGCGCCCACCGGCTCCTGCACCCCGTCCTCCGTCGCCAGTACGAGACGCCCGTCTCCGTCGATCGCCACCGCCTCCCCCGTGATCGACCGGTCGCCCGGGAGCTCCGCGCGGACCAGGCGGCCCAGGGTCGCGCTGCCCGCCGCGTACGTCTCCTGCAGACCGCTCGCGGCCGGGTCGCCGTCCGCGGCGCGCCAGCGGCGGTACCAGTCCTCCAGGGAGCGCAGCACCGCACGCAGCAGCGGGTCGCGGTCGGTGGTGCGGGCGCCCGCCAGGGCCAGGGAGCCCGCCGTGGGCACCGGCAACTCCTCCTGGCGCAGGGTGACGTTGATGCCGATGCCGATGACGACCCCCTCGTTCCCGGCCCGCTCCGCGAGGATGCCACCGGTCTTGCGCTCCTCCTCGCCCACGGTGACCAGCACGTCGTTGGGCCACTTGAGCGCCGTGTCGACGCCGGCCGCCTGCGCGAGTCCGGTCGCGACGGCGACTCCGGCCAGCAGCGGCAGCCAGCCCCACCGGGCCACGGGCACCTCGGCCGGGTTGAGCAGGACGGAGAAGAACAGCCCGGAGCGGGGCGGAGCCGTCCAGACCCGGTCCAGCCGCCCGCGCCCGGCGTTCTGCTCCTCGGCGACCAGGACGGCGCCCTCGGCGGCCTGCCCGGCCGCGGCGCGGGCGACCAGGTCGGTGTTGGTGGACCCGGTGCGCTGCACCACGTCGACCCCGGTCCACAGCCCGCCCTCGCGCACCAGTCCCCGGCGCAGCGCGGCAGTGTTCAGGGGCGGGCGGTCCAGGTCGGACCAGCGGCTGCCACCACCGGCGGCACCGTTCGACCTGTCGTTCGCGTCAGAGGAATCTCGCGGCATCATGCAAGCCACCCTAGGTGTGGTAAACGCCGCACTGCCGATCGGTAGGCGCGCCACTACGCTACGGATGAGTAACCGTCCCTTCTTCTGAGCACTTACAGCACGTACAGGTAGCACCTCACCCTCACGTCCCCACTTGAGCAGGCAGGGAGCCGCATCCCGATGTCCGAGCCGGAAGAGATCGACATTCACACCACCGCGGGGAAGCTCGCGGACCTGCAGCGCCGCGTGCAGGAGGCGACACACGCCGGCTCGGAGCGCGCGGTCGAGAAACAGCACGCCAAGGGCAAGCTGACGGCCCGTGAGCGCATCGAACTGCTGCTCGACGAGGACTCGTTCGTCGAGCTGGACGAGTTCGCCCGGCACCGCTCCACCAACTTCGGGCTGGAGAAGAACCGGCCGTACGGAGACGGTGTCGTCACCGGGTACGGGACCGTGGACGGCCGCCCGGTCGCCGTGTTCTCCCAGGACTTCACGGTCTTCGGCGGGGCGCTGGGCGAGGTCTACGGGCAGAAGATCGTCAAGGTGATGGACTTCGCCCTGAAGACCGGCTGTCCGGTCATCGGCATCAACGACTCCGGTGGCGCCCGGATCCAGGAAGGCGTCGCCTCGCTCGGCGCGTACGGGGAGATCTTCCGGCGCAACACGCACGCCTCCGGTGTCATCCCGCAGATCTCGCTCGTCGTGGGTCCGTGCGCGGGCGGTGCCGTCTACTCGCCGGCCATCACCGACTTCACGGTCATGGTCGACCAGACCTCGCACATGTTCATCACCGGCCCGGACGTCATCAAGACGGTCACCGGCGAGGACGTCGGCTTCGAGGAGCTGGGCGGCGCCCGCACCCACAACTCCACCTCCGGCGTGGCCCACCACATGGCCGGGGACGAGAAGGACGCGATCGAGTACGTCAAGCAGCTGCTGTCGTACCTGCCGTCGAACAACCTCAGCGAACCCCCGGCCTTCCCGGAGGAGGCGGACCTCACCGTCACCGAGGAGGACCGCGAGCTGGACACGCTGGTGCCGGACAGCGCGAACCAGCCGTACGACATGCACACGGTGGTCGAGCACGTCCTGGACGACGGCGAGTTCTTCGAGACGCAGCCGCTGTTCGCGCCGAACATCCTCACCGGCTTCGGCCGGGTCGAGGGCCGCCCGGTGGGCATCGTCGCCAACCAGCCGATGCAGTTCGCCGGCTGCCTGGACATCGACGCCAGCGAGAAGGCCGCCCGTTTCGTGCGGACGTGCGACGCCTTCAACGTCCCGGTCATCACCTTCGTCGACGTGCCCGGCTTCCTGCCCGGCGTCGGCCAGGAGCACGAGGGCATCATCCGCCGCGGCGCCAAGCTGATCTTCGCCTACGCCGAGGCCACCGTCCCGCTGATCACCGTGATCACCCGGAAGGCGTTCGGCGGGGCCTACGACGTCATGGGCTCCAAGCACCTGGGCGCCGACCTCAACCTCGCCTGGCCGACCGCCCAGATCGCCGTCATGGGCGCGCAGGGCGCCGTCAACATCCTGCACCGTCGAACGATCGGCGAGGCCGAAGACCCGGAGGCGACCCGGGCACGGCTTATCCAGGAGTACGAGGACACGCTCCTCAACCCGTACGTCGCGGCCGAGCGCGGCTACATCGACGCGGTGGTCATGCCGTCGGACACCCGCCGCCACATCGTCCGCGGCCTGCGTCAGCTGCGCACGAAGCGGGAATCCCTTCCCCCGAAGAAGCACGGCAACATCCCTCTGTAACCCCCGGGACTCTTGGGAGCCGTCATGAACATCAAGGTCATACGGGGCAATCCGACCCCGGAGGAGCTGGCCGCCGCCCTGGCGGTGGTCCGCGTCCGCGCCGCGGCGGCGGCCGCCACGCCGTCCGGCGCGACGCAGCGGGACTCCTGGGCCGACCCCGCCCGGGTCGCCGCGCACCGCGTCCCCCAGCCGGGCCCGACGGCCTGGGCCCGGACCTACTGGCCCGGCTGACCCGCGGCCCCTCGGCCAGTCGGACGGCCCGGCCGGCGGCGCCACAAGTTGAGTACGGGTACTCAGGCGCCGCCGCGGCCGGCCGCCGGACGATGGAAGGCATGCTGTGGTCCGACCCCGAGAACGAGCCGCCCGAGGAACTCCGCGAGACGCAGGAGATGTTGAGGCGGCTGGGGGTCCTCATGGCGCTGGCCATGGTGCTGGCGATGATCATCATCGGCACCAGATGAGGGCCGCCTATACGCTGAGCGCATGACCGATCAGCCGCGCCGCCGTCTCGTTCTCGCCTCCCAGTCCCCCGCCCGGCTCGGACTGCTCCGACAGGCCGGGCTCGACCCCGAGGTGATCGTCAGCGGGGTCGACGAGGACGCCGTCACCGCCCCGACCCCCGCCGAACTCGCGCTCGCGCTGGCCGAGGCCAAGGCCTCCGTCGTGGCCGCGAAGCCCGAGGTCAAGGGTGCCCTGGTGATCGGCTGCGACTCCGTGCTCGACCTGGACGGCGAGGCCCTCGGCAAACCCGCGGACGCCGAGGAGGCGACGGCCCGCTGGAAGTCGATGCGCGGCCGGGCGGGCACGCTCCAGACCGGCCACTGCGTCTACGACACGGTCAGCGGGCGGTACGCGTCCGCGACCGCGTCCACCGTGGTCCACTTCGGTGAGCCGACGGACGAGGAGATCGCGGCCTACGTGGCCTCCGGCGAGCCTCTCCACGTCGCCGGAGCGTTCACGCTCGACGGCCGCTCGGCGCCCTTCATCGACGGCATCGACGGCGACCACGGCAACGTCATCGGCATCTCGCTGCCCCTGATCCGTCGACTGCTGGCCGAACTGGGCGTGGGCATCACGGAGTTGTGGGCACCGCGGGAGCAGTGAGCGGGGCCGGCCCGGGCTCTGTCGCCACGACGGGGCCCGGCCGTGTTCAGGGGGTGACGGGCGCGGGACCGCCGTCCTCCAGAGGCGCGGCCCGCTCCGGGGACTCGGAGGGCTCCGGGCCCTGCAGCGCGGCCCCGTCCCCGTCCTCCGGGTCGCCGCCGGCGGGCGGCGCACCGGCCGCCGCGCCCCCCGAGCGGTCGTACGTCATCAGGGTGAGCACGATCAGCCCGAGCACCACCATCATGAACCCGAACGCGCCCCAGCCGACCAGGCCCACCACGAACGCCCCGAGCAGGCCGTGCACCACCGCTGCGCTGATCAGCAGGATGCGCCAGATACCGGACGGGGCGCGGTCGCGCACGGCGACCAGGAGGGCGGCCAGCCCGCACACCACGAAGTAGAGCCCGAAGACGACACCGGCCGCCTTCGACGACACGGACATCGCGTGCGGATCCACGCCGGCCATGGACATGTTCTGCCGGTCGACGACCACTCCGAGGAACCAGTTCAGCAGCGCGACACCGAACGCCTCCACGAAGAGGACGATCGCCACGACCCATGCCACCGGTCTGCGGACCACCGGCCTCCACCCACCTTCGAGTGCCCTCTGGTTTCCTTCAGCATCGCGAACGCTACTAACGGGTAAACCTTCGGACAAGAGGTCCGGCAGGAGCAAAGATTCGTTGGGCCATTAGTAGGGACTCCACAAAGAAACACGACGGGCGGCGGGACTACTTCATAGAGACCTTGGCCACGTCGGAGGGCTAGGGTTTTCCGGTGGATTCCCATGTGCGGCGGTGCGACAAGGGACTTCGCAGGTTGAGTGAGCCTCGTTTCACGCTCCGTGTGGGCAAGCTCACCACTGGGGATGGGTCGAAACGTCGTGTCGGCAGTCCCTAAACTCGGCTTGTTTCAAGGAGAGGGAGCCAACGTGCGCAAGGTGTTGATCGCCAACCGTGGCGAAATCGCTGTCCGCGTCGCCCGGGCCTGCCGGGACGCCGGGATCGCCAGCGTGGCCGTGTACGCCGATCCGGACCGGGACGCCGTGCACGTCCGCGCCGCGGACGAGGCGTTCGCCCTGGGCGGTGACACCCCGGCCACCAGCTACCTGGACATCGACAAGGTCCTGCAGGCGGCCAAGGACTCCGGTGCGGACGCCGTCCACCCCGGCTACGGCTTCCTCTCCGAGAACGCGGACTTCGCCCAGGCGGTGCTCGACGCCGGGCTGATCTGGATCGGCCCGCCGCCGCAGGCCATCCGCGATCTGGGCGACAAGGTCGCCGCCCGCCACATCGCCCAGCGCGCCGGCGCCCCCCTGGTCGCCGGCACCCCCGACCCCGTCTCCGGGGCGGAGGAGGTCGTCGCCTTCGCCGAGGAGCACGGGCTGCCGATCGCCATCAAGGCCGCCTTCGGCGGTGGCGGACGCGGCCTGAAGGTCGCCCGGACCCTGGAAGAGGTCCCCGAGCTGTACGAGTCGGCGGTGCGCGAGGCGGTGGCCGCCTTCGGCCGCGGCGAGTGCTTCGTCGAGCGCTACCTGGACCGGCCGCGGCACGTGGAGACCCAGTGCCTGGCCGACAAGCACGGCAACGTGGTCGTCGTCTCCACCCGTGACTGCTCGCTGCAGCGCCGGCACCAGAAGCTGGTCGAGGAGGCCCCGGCGCCGTTCCTGAACGAGGAGCAGGTCGCCGAGCTGTACCGCGCCTCGAAGGCCATCCTGAAGGAGGCCGGCTACGAGGGCGCGGGCACCTGCGAGTTCCTGGTCGGCCAGGACGGCACCATCTCCTTCCTGGAGGTCAACACCCGTCTGCAGGTCGAGCACCCGGTCACCGAGGAGGTCGCCGGGATCGACCTGGTCCGCGAGATGTTCCGCATCGCCGACGGCGAGCCGCTCGGCTACGGCGACCCCGAACTGCGCGGCCACTCCTTCGAGTTCCGTATCAACGGCGAGGACCCCGGCCGCAACTTCCTGCCCGCCCCCGGCACCGTGACGACGTTCGCCCCGCCGTCCGGCCCCGGCGTGCGCCTGGACGCCGGCGTGGAGTCGGGATCGGTCATCGGCCCGGCGTGGGACTCGCTGCTGGCCAAGCTCATCGTGACCGGCCGCACCCGCAAGGAGGCCCTTCAGCGGGCCGCCCGCGCGCTTCAGGAGTTCCAGGTCGAGGGCATGGCCACGGCGATCCCGTTCCACCGCAAGGTGGTCACCGACCCGGCGTTCGCCCCGGAGGTGCACGGGCAGGACGGCCCGTTCACGGTCCACACCCGCTGGATCGAGACCGAGTTCGTCAACGACATCAAGCCCTTCACCGCCCCCGGCGAGGCGGAGGCCGAGGAGGAGCCGGGCCGCGAGACGGTCGTCGTCGAGGTCGGCGGCAAGCGCCTTGAGGTCTCGCTCCCGGCATCCCTGGGCATGTCCCTGGCCCGCACGGGCCTGGCGGCCGGCGCGAAGCCGAAGCGGCGCGCGGCCCGCAAGTCGGGGCCGGTGGCCTCGGGTGACACCCTCGCCTCGCCGATGCAGGGCACGATCGTGAAGGTCGCGGTCGAGGAGGGCCAGGAGGTCAAGGAGGGCGACCTGGTCGTCGTCCTGGAGGCCATGAAGATGGAGCAGCCGCTGAACGCGCACAAGGCGGGCACCATCAAGGGCCTGAGCGCCGAGGTCGGCGCCTCCATCACCTCCGGTGCCGCGATCTGCGAGATCAAGGACTGACGGCACCTGACGGCACCGTCCGACCGACACGGACGGCACAACGCCCGGCGGACGGGAGACCCGACCCGCCGGGCGCCTGCCTTTCGTGACGGCTGTCCGCGGGCCGAGTCGTCCGACGGACGAGGAGTGGGGCCGGACAGGCGCCGTTCGACGTCGGCCACCCGGATCGCGGCCCCGGCGTGCCGAACGCCTGCGCCGGTGTGTCAGCGGCGGCGCAGGTCCGCCACCCGTGCTCGCTCCCCCGCGGGGTGCTCGCCGAGGGCCGTGGCGCTGCGGAGTTGTGGGCCGGGGGCCTGGCTGCGGCGGGGCCCGGGGAGGGACACGTCCCGCCGTTGCCGGCCGCTCGCCGGGACCGGGTCCGCGGCCGAGGCACCGGCGACCGCGATCTGCACACCCTGGTCGGCCAGTGCCTGCAGTTCCGTAGCCGCGCGGTCGTCGTGCGTCGGGGGCTCGTCCGTCACCAGTCGGGTAATGACGTCCGTCGGCACTGTCTGGAACATCGTGTCCGTGCCCAGCTTGCTGTGGTCGGCGAGCACGACCACCTCGGCCGCCGCCTGGACCAGCGCCCGGTCCACGGACGCGGACAGCATGTTCGACGTGGACAGCCCACGCTCGGCGGTGAGCCCGCTCCCGGACAGGAATGCCTTGGAGACCCTGAGCCCCTGCAGGGACTGTTCCGCGCCGCTGCCGACCAGGGCGTAGTTCGAGCCACGCAGGGTGCCACCGGTCATGACCACCTCGACACGGTTGGCGTGCGCCAGCGCCTGGGCGACCAGGAGCGAGTTGGTGACGACGGTCAGCCCGGGCACCCGCGCGAGCCGGCGGGCCAGCTCCTGCGTGGTCGTACCCGCTCCGACGACGATGGCCTCGCCCTCTTCGACGAGGCTCGCGGCGAGGTCGGCGATGGCCGTCTTCTCGGCGGTCGCGAGGTGGGACTTCTGCGGGAAGCCGGACTCCCGGGTGAACCCGCCCGGCAGGACCGCACCGCCGTGCCTGCGGTCGAGGAGTCCTTCGGCCTCCAGTGCGCGCACGTCCCGCCGTACGGTCACTTCGGAGGTCTGGACGACGCGGGCGAGCTCACGGAGCGACACTGCCCCGTTGGCCCGCACCATTTCGAGGATCAGTTGACGACGTTCTGCAGCGAACACGAAACTGACAGTAACCCCAACGACCGTCTGCTTTCAGCAGTTTGCGCCGAATAACAGAAGTTGTTCGCACGGCGGGGCGGAAAGTGGTATAGGCGCCCGATCCATGCCCATCCGGGCCACCCCTGCCGTGCGCATCGCCGGCTGCTCGCCATGACCAGCCGCCTGACCTGCGGGGTCGGCCGGAAAGCGGGCGTCCGGGCCGTCAGCCTTCGCCCGATATCTTCCGGGTGTGCAGCTGCCGCGCCACCTCGGCGATCGAGCCCGACAGGGACGGGTAAACGGTGAACGCGTTCGCGATCTGTTCGACCGTCAGATTGTTGTCGACCGCGATCGAGATGGGATGGATCAGTTCCGAGGCGCGCGGCGCGACCACGACACCGCCGACGACGATCCCCGTGCCCGGGCGGCAGAAGATCTTCACGAAGCCGTCGCGGATGCCCTGCATCTTCGCGCGCGGGTTACGCAGCAGCGGCAGCTTGACGACCCGCGCGTCGATCTTGCCCGCGTCCACGTCCGCCTGCGTGTAACCGACGGTGGCGATCTCAGGGTCCGTGAAGACGTTCGAGGAGACGGTCTTCAGGTTGAGCGGGGCCACCGCGTCGCCCAGGAAGTGGTACATGGCGATGCGTCCCTGCATCGCGGCCACGGACGCCAGCGCGAAGACACCGGTCACGTCGCCGGCCGCGTACACGCCCGGAGCCGTCGTCCGGGAGACCTTGTCCGTCCAGATGTGCCCGGACTCGCGCAGCTTGACCCCGGCCTCCTCCAGGCCCATCCCGCTGCTGTTGGGTATGGCGCCGACGGCCATCAGGCAGTGCGAGCCGGTGATCACTCGGCCGTCGGCGAGAGTGACCTCGACCCGGTCGCCCACGCGCTTGGCGGACTGCGCACGGGAGCGGGCCATGACGTTCATGCCGCGGCGCCGGAAGACCTCCTCGAGGACGGCGGCGGCGTCGGGGTCCTCGCCCGGCAGCACATGGTCGCGCGAGGAGACGAGGGTGACCTTGGACCCGAGTGCCTGGTAGGCGCCGGCGAACTCGGCACCGGTGACACCGGACCCCACGACGATCAGCTCCTCGGGCAGCTCGTCGAGGTCGTAGACCTGGGTCCAGTTCAGGATCCGCTCGCCGTCGGGCTGGGCGTCGGGAAGCTCGCGCGGGTGACCGCCGGTGGCGATGAGCACGGCGTCGGCGGTGAGCGTCTCCTCGCCGCCGTCCGCGGCGCGCACGACGACCTTGCGGGAGCCGTCCAGGGCCTGCATGCCCTCCAGCCGACCGCGGCCGCGCATGACCCGGGCGCCGGCGCGCGTGACGGAGGCGGTGATGTCGTGGGACTGGGCGAGCGCGAGCCGCTTGACCCGTCGGTTGACCTTGCCGAGGTCGACCCCGACCACCCGAGCGGCCTGCTCCAGGGGCGGCGTGTCGTCGGCGACGATGATTCCGAGCTCTTCGTACGACGAGTCGAAGGTGGTCATCACCTCGGCCGTCGCGATGAGTGTCTTGGACGGCACGCAGTCGGTGAGCACCGACGCCCCGCCCAGACCATCACAGTCGACGACGGTCACCTCCGCACCGAGTTGTGCGGCCACCAGCGCCGCTTCGTATCCGCCGGGTCCGCCACCGATGATCACGATCCGAGTCACGTACTCCATTGTCCCGCACCCTTCGGGCGGAGCTCCCCGTGGGGGCGGCCGGTGATGCTTCTGTTACGGCAGAGGCGCCCGAGGCGCTGCCGTACCCTCGAGTCCATGTCGCTCTACGCCGCGTACGCCGGCAACCTCGACGCGCGGCTGATGACCCGCCGCGCTCCCCATTCGCCGCTGCGCGCCACGGGCTGGCTGAACGGCTGGCGGCTGACTTTCGGGGGCGAGCACATGGGGTGGGAGGGCGCCCTCGCGACGATCGTGGAGGACCCGCTGTCGCAGGTCTTCGTCGCGCTGTACGACATCGCGCCGATGGACGAGGAGTCGATGGACCGCTGGGAGGGCGTGGGTCTCGACGTCTACCGCCGACTGCGCAGCGTCCGTGTCCACACGCTGGACGGCGAGGAGACGGCATGGGCGTACGTCCTCAACGCCTACGAGGGCGGTCTCCCCTCGGCCCGCTACCTGGGCGAGATCGCGGACGCGGCGGAGTCCGCGGGGGCGCCGCACGACTATGTGATGGAACTGCGCAAGCGGCCCTGCTGAACCCTTTCATCGCGGTTTCCTCCCATTCGCCGGAAACGGCAAGACAACGATCGCATTGCCGTGACCTCCGTCATCTACGCGCGTAGGCAAAGACCGGCTACCCTCATGCGCGTGAACGCATCTCTTCTTCCGGACGACCTCCAGGGCGACCCCTACGCCGCCGCCGACGCCGCCGCCGCGCGCCTGCGCGAGCTGACGGGTGCCGAGACCCACGACGTCGCCCTCGTGATGGGCTCCGGCTGGGCTCCGGCCGTCGACGCCCTCGGCGCACCGGCCGCCGAGCACCACGTCACCGAGCTGCCCGGCTTCCCGCCGCCGGCCGTCGAGGGCCACGGCGGCGAGATCCGCTCGTACCGGATCGGCGACAAGCGCGCCCTGGTCTTCCTCGGCCGCACGCACTACTACGAGGGCCGCGGCGTCGCCGCCGTCGCGCACGGCGTTCGCACCGCCGTCGCCGCCGGCGCCAAGACCGTCGTGCTGACCAACGGCTGCGGCGGCCTGCGCGAGACGATGCGCCCGGGCCAGCCGGTCCTGATCAGCGACCACATCAACCTGACCGCGACCTCCCCGATCGTCGGCGCCAACTTCGTCGACCTCACCGACCTGTACTCCCCGCGCCTGCGCACCCTGTGCAAGGAGATCGACCCCACCCTCGAGGAGGGCGTCTACGCGCAGTTCACCGGCCCGCACTACGAGACCCCGGCGGAGATCCGCATGGCCCGCACCATCGGTGCGGACCTGGTCGGCATGTCGACGGTCCTCGAGGCGATCGCCGCGCGCGAGGCGGGCGCCGAGGTCCTGGGCATCTCCCTGGTCACGAACCTCGCCGCCGGTATGACGGGCGAGCCGCTGAACCACGAGGAGGTCCTGCAGGCGGGCCGCGACTCCGCCACGCGGATGGGCGCGCTGCTCGCCCAGGTGCTGGAACGGCTGTAGGGCACCGCCGCACGGGGTGCCCTCCCTCTGGGGGCTCCGCCCCCAGACCCCCGGGCAGGCCCCCGGGTCGGCCTCCGGCCCTCGTCCGCAAGCGCCGGACGGGCCGTTGTCGCCGGCCTGGTCCGAGAGGCACCGGCCGACGTGCCGTCGCACCCGGCTCCCACACCTGCCCGGCCGCCGTGCTGCACTGGACGGGAAAAGCGGTGCGCGCCGCACCCGTCCGCCCCGACATGCGCAACGCCATCCACCACACAACGAGAGGTTGACCCGACGTGCACGACGAACTCATCGCACGGGCCAAGGCGTGGCTGGCCGAGGACCCCGACGCGGACACCCGTGACGAACTCGCCAAGCTCATCGACGCCGAGGACCACGCCGAGCTCGCCGCGCGCTTCAGCGGCACCCTCCAGTTCGGCACCGCCGGCCTGCGCGGCGAACTCGGCGCCGGCCCGATGCGCATGAACCGCTCGGTGGTCATCCGCGCCGCCGCGGGCCTCGCCGCATATCTGAAGGCCAAGGGTCACAGCGACGGCCTCGTCGTCATCGGCTACGACGCCCGCCACAAGTCCGCCGACTTCGCACGGGACACCGCGGCCGTCATGACGGGCGCGGGTCTGCGCGCGGCACTCCTTCCCCGCCCCCTGCCCACCCCCGTCCTCGCTTTCGCCATCCGGCACCTCGGCGCGGTCGCGGGCGTGGAGGTCACCGCCAGCCACAATCCGCCACGGGACAACGGCTACAAGGTCTACCTCGGCGACGGTTCCCAGATCGTGCCCCCGGCGGACGCCGGGATCGCGGCCGAGATCGACGCGATCACGACACTGACCGATGTCCCCCGCCCGGACGCCGGCTGGGCCACCCTGGACGACAGCGTCCTCGAGGCCTACCTCGCCCGCACGGACGCCGTCCTCGCCGCGGACTCCCCGCGCATCGCCCGCACCGTCTACACGGCGATGCACGGCGTCGGCAAGGACGTCCTCCTCGCGGCCTTCGCCCGGGCCGGCTTCCCCGAGCCCGTCCTCGTCGCCGAGCAGGCCGACCCCGACCCGGACTTCCCGACCGTCGCCTTCCCCAACCCGGAAGAGCCCGGCGCCATGGACCTCGCCTTCGCCAAGGCCCGCGAGACGGACCCCGACCTGGTCATCGCCAACGACCCGGACGCCGACCGCTGCGCAGCCGCGGTCAAGGACGGCACCGACTGGCGCATGCTCCGCGGCGACGAGGTCGGCGCCCTGCTGGCGGCCCACCTGGTCTCGCGCGGAGCCTCCGGCACCTTCGCGGAGTCGATCGTGTCCTCCTCGCTCCTCGGCCGCATCGCCGAGAAGGCGGGCCTGCCGTACGAGGAGACCCTCACCGGCTTCAAGTGGATCGCCCGTGTCGAGGGCCTGCGCTACGGCTATGAGGAGGCGCTCGGCTACTGCGTGGACCCGGACGGCGTACGCGACAAGGACGGCATCACCGCGGCGCTCCTGATCACGGAGCTCGCCTCGCAGCTGAAGGCCGAGGGCCGCACGCTGCTGGACCTCCTCGACGACCTCGCCGTCGAGCACGGGCTGCACGCCACCGACCAGCTCTCGGTCCGCGTCCAGGACCTGTCGCTCATCGCCGCCGCGATGCGCCGCCTGCGCGAGCAGCCTCCGACGGCACTCGCGGGCCTCCCCATCACGAAGTCGGAGGACCTCACCCAGGGCACGGACACGCTCCCGCCCACGGACGGCCTGCGCTACACGCTCGAAGGGGCCCGTGTGATCGTCCGCCCCAGCGGTACGGAGCCCAAGCTCAAGTGCTACCTGGAGGTCGTGGTCCCGGTGGCGGCGCATGCCGACCTCCCGGCGGCCCGGGCCAGGGCGACCGAGCTGCTCGCGTCGATCAAGCGCGACCTGTCGGAGGCGGCGGGCATCTGACCTGCCTCGCCGGGGGTGCTCGGGGGTTGCCTGAGGCCCCTCGGGAGTTGGGGAGTGGCTGTTGGGCCGCTCGCTTCTTTGTCAGGGTCGTGCTTCCGCGGGCCGAGTCAAGGGCGCTGCACTCCGCTGCGCTGCGTTCCGCGTCGGCTGCGCCGAT